>NZ_AONQ01000040.1 GCF_000342045.1 Paramagnetospirillum caucaseum
ATGAAGGCCGGGTGGTCGGCGGGCGTCACCAGGGGGGTGAAGGCGTCGGACGACGCCTCCAGCACCGACCACAGATCCTGCGCCCCGCCCTCCCCCGCCACCAGCACCCGCTCCAACTCGGGCAGGCGGTGGCGGGCGCGGTCCAGCGCCGGTCCGGCCGCCGGATCGATCACCGCCACCCTGGCGCCACTGTCTGCCAGTCGCCAGCCCAGGGGCTCGGCCCCCAGCGAGAGCGGCACCGGCACCAGCACGGCACCCATCTTGGTGACGGCCAGCAGGGTCACCGCCGCCTCCAGCCCGGCGGGCAGCACCATGGCCACCCGGTCGCCGGGCACGACGCCCATGGCGGCCAGCCCGTTGGCCAGCCGGTTGGACAACAGGCGCAGCATGTGGAAGGTGTGGCGCTCGACGCCACCGTCCGGGGCCTCGACGATCAGGGCGGTGCGATGGCCGTCGGCCCCGGCCATGGTCTGGCGGTCGCAGACGTCGAAGGCCAGGTTGTAGCGTTCCGGAATCTTCCAGCGGAAGGTCCGGCAGGCCTCTTCATAGCTGCGGCTGGCGGTCAGCATGGATCGTCCTCACCCACCCAGCGGCATCAGCTCTTCGAACCACAGATAGGTGCCGACGTCGTCGAACATCACGCCGTCGAAGCCCAGATCCATGATGCCGGCCAGATACTTGCCCAGCATGCCGCGCCATTCGCCGCTGCCCAGGTCGGTGACGAAGGCGCCCGGCCCCTCGTCCAGGGCGTAGAGGAAGGCGGGATTGCCCACCTCCCAGCCCTTCATCCAGTACCAGCGCCAGTCATAGGCGCGACCCAGCGGCATCACCGCGAAGACCAGCCGGCGCGGCCCCAGCTTCTTGTACTTCAGGCGCTGGATGTCGGCCTTGACCAGCAATTCGCTGGAGCGGTGCGCCACGTCCACCAGCACGATGTCGTAATTGGTCTCGCCGACCGCCTCGACGAACTTGCCCTTGGTGCCGAACTTGTCGGAGCGCAGCACCGGCAGCCAGTTGCGGGCATGGGCGACGGTCAGGATTTCCTTGGCGTTCTCGAAGGCGGGATGGGCGCGCGGCGTCTCCTCCAGCGGGCCGCCGCCGATCTTGGCATAGGGGGTGACCTTGTCCCGGATGGCGGATTTGTAGGCGGCCTCCATCCCCCCCTTGTCGTCGCACATCTCGACGGCCAGCACGTTGCGGCCCTCGGAGCGGATGGCGTCCAGGGCATAGGTGGCGCGCCGCTGGATCTCGGCGCGGGCCTGCTTCTGCTTCAGGTCGTTGTACTTGCGCAGTTCCTCGGCGGGATCGTTGCTGAAGGGGCCCATCTCCACCGCCACCGGCGGGCGGTGGACGCCGCGCCTCCTCTCGGCCTCCAGTTCGGCGTCCAGGGCGCGCCGCGCCTTGATCACCTCGTCCAGGGGCTTGTCGAAGGCGTAGGGGCCGCAATACAGACCGTCCATGACGACGCCGTCCAGCACCTTGACCAGCGGCCGGAACACCGAGCGCAAGGGCGGACGCTTGATGAAGTTGGCGCCGGTGGGATCGTGCAGGTCGTCCCACTCCATCTCCAGTTCGCCCTTGACCAGCAGTTCGTCGCCGCCGCGCATCAACACCTGGAAGGCGGGATTGCGCTTCTTGGCGTAGGTGCCCAGCTCGATGACCACGTCGCGGGTCTGCTCGCGGAAATTGGGGATCATGCTGGGCGGCGGCGGCGCGAAATCGCGGGGCCGGTCGAGCGCCAGGGCCGGCGAGGCGGCGCCCAGCAATACCGCCAAGGCGATCAGGCGTTTGATCATGCCAGCAACTCCCCCACATGCTTGGCGATGGCGAGGCTGGAGGTCAGCCCCGGACTCTCGATGCCATAGAGCGCCGCCACGCCGGGCAAACCGGTCTCGGCGGGGCCATGGATGAGAAAATCGGCGGCCGGCTCCCCTTCCGCGGTGATCTTCGGGCGGATGCCGGCATAGGCGGGCTCTAGCGCGCCGTCGGGCAGGCCGGGCCAATAGCGGCGGATGGCGGCGTAGAACGAATCCCCCCGCCGGGCATCGACGCGGTAATCCTCTTCCGTCACCCATTCCACGTCGGGGCCGAAGCGCGCCCGCCCGCCCAGGTCCAGGGTGAGATGCACCCCAAGCCCGGCGGCCACCGGCACCGGATAGATCAGGCGCGAGAACGGCGTGCGCCCCGACAGGGTGAAGTAATTGCCCTTGCACAAATGAGCCGGCGGCACGTTGGCCAGCCCCAGGGCGGCCCCCAGGCGCGGCGCGGCGAGGCCGGCGGCCAGCACCACCCGGCGCGCCAGCAGGGTGGCCGGCTCGGCGCCGCCCACCGCGAGCAGCATGCCGCTATCGGTGGGACGCCCGCCGGTCACCGGCGATTTCAGCGCCAGGGCGGCGCCCCGCCCCTCGGCCTCACCCAGCAGCGACAGCATCAGCCCATGGGTGTCGATGATGCCGGTGGCGGGCGACAGCAGCGCCGCCACGCAATCGAGGTCGGGCTCCATCTCGCGGGCCTGGGCGGCGGAAACCGGGGCCAGCCCCTCGACGCCGTTGGCCCGGCCCTTTTCAAGAATGCCGTCCAGCTGCGCCGCCTCGGCCTCGCTGGTGGCGACGATCAGCTTGCCCGTCACCTTGTGGGGCACCCCCCGGCTGGCGGCGTAGTCGCGCAGCATGCGGTTGCCGGCCACGCACAGCCGCGCCTTCCGGCTGCCCGCCGGATAGTACATGCCGGCGTGGATGACCTCGGAATTGCGCGACGAGATGCCGGTGCCGATGGCGCCCTCGGCCTCGAGGACGACCACCTCGCGGCCGGCCTGGGCCAGGGCGCGGGCCACGGCCAGCCCGACCACTCCGGCCCCGATCACCACGCAATCGACCCGCTCGGCGGCAGCTTCGGTCAACACCTTGTTCTTCCCCACAACGGAACCATCTAGATGTCGCGGAGAATAGCATCGGAGGATCAAGGGTTAAAGGCGCATCGCCGTTGCACCCGTGCCCCGCCGCCGCTAGACTCCGCCGCACCGCACCATTGCCGGACAAGCCCGCCCGTGACCGTCGACACCGCCACTTCCGTCTGCCCCCACGACTGCCCCAGCGCCTGCCCGCTGGTGGTCGAACTGCCCGGGCCGGGCCGCATCGGCCGGGTGCATGGCGGCGACCTGCCCTATACCGACGGCGTGGTCTGCGCCAAGGTGGCGCGCTATGCCGAGCGGGTGCACCATCCTGACCGCCTGACCACCCCGCTGAGGCGCCTGGGCGCCAAGGGCGAAGGCCGCTTCGCCCCCATCTCGTGGGACGAGGCGCAGGACGAGATCGCTTCGCGCTTCAAGGAGGCGGCGGCTCGCCTGGGGCCGCAAACGGTGTGGCCCTATTTCTATGCCGGCACCATGGGCCACGTGCAGCAATCGGCCATCAACCGGCTGCGCCGCGTCATGGGCTATTCCAACCAGGCCAAGACCATCTGTTCCACCTCGGCCAGCACCGGCTGGGTGGCGGGCACCGGCGCCAAGTGGGGCGTGGACCCGCGCGAAATTCCCGAAAGCGACCTGATCGTCATCTGGGGCGCCAACCCGGCCGCCACCCAGGTGCACCTGATGGGGCTGATCTCCCAGGCGCGCAAGCAGCGCGGCGCAAAGCTGGTGGTGGTCGATCCCTACCGCACCCCCACGGCGGAAAAGGCCGACCGGCACCTGATGCTGCGTCCCGGCACCGACGGCGCCCTGGCCTGCGCCGTGATGCATGTGATGTTCCGCGACGATCTGGCCGACCGCGCCTATATGGCGCGCTACACCGATTGCCCCGAGCGGCTGGAGAGGCATCTGGAGAGCCGCACGCCGCAATGGGCCGCCGCCATCACCGGCCTCGCCGCCGAGGAGATCGAGGCCTTCGCCCGGCTCTACGGCACCACCAAACGCGCCTATCTGCGCTCGGGCTACGGCTATTCCCGGTCGCGCAACGGCTCGGTCAACGTCCATGCCGTGTCGTGCCTGCCCGCCGTCTCGGGGGCGTGGCGGCACAGGGGGGGCGGCGCCAACCAAAGCATGGGCGGGGTATTCGACCTTCGCCGCACCCTGCTGGACGGCCTCGACGTGCCCGCTCCCAAGGTGCGCACCCTGGACATGAGCCGCATCGGCCCGGTGCTGACCGGCGACCCGAAGGATCTGGCCGGCGGCCCGCCGGTCACCGCCATGCTGGTGCAGAATTCCAATCCCGCCGCCGTCGCCCCCGACAGCGGGCTGGTGCGCCGGGGAATGCTGCGCGACGACCTGTTCCTGGCCGTGCACGAGCAGTTCATGACGGCGACGGCGCGCCTCGCCGACATCGTGCTGCCCGCCACCACCAGCATGGAGCATGCCGACCTCTACACCAGCTACGGCCATACCTTCCTGCAGGTGGCCAAGCCGGTGATTCCCCCCATCGGCCAGTCGTGCCCCAACCACCGGGTGATCGCCGACCTGGCGTCGCGGCTGGGGGCGATCCACCCCGGCTTCGAGATGGACGAGTGGGAGATGATCGACCAGGTGCTGGCGGCATCCGACCTGCCGGGCGCCGACGAGCTGCATGCGCTGGGCGGGCTGGACTGCGCCAAGGTGTTCGAGGACGCCCATTTCCTCTCGGGCTTCGGCCACGAGGACGGCCGCTTCCGCTTCGCCCCCGACTGGGGGGCCGAGGGACTGCCGGAACTGCCCGACCATCTGGCGGTCACCGACGCGGCGGACGAGGACCACCCCTTCCGCCTGATCACGCCGCCGTCGCGGCACTTCCTCAACACCAGCTTCACCGAAATGCCCACCTCGCGGACCCAAGCCGGGCGGCCCACCGCCCTGCTCCACCCCGACGACTGCGCCGCCCTGGGCTTGACCGAGGGCGGATTGGTGTCCATCGGCAATTCCAAGGCGGAGATCACCGTCCACGTCCAATCCTTCCCCGGCATCGCCAGGGGCGTGGCGGCGGTGGAGGGCATCTGGCCCGACGAGTTCTTCCCGGGCGGCAAGGGCGTCAATTTCCTGACCAGCGCCGACCCCGCCCTGCCGGGCGGCGGCGCCGTCTTCCACGACACCAAGGTCTGGCTGAAACAGGTGGAGCCGTCATGAAGAAAGCCCACGTCATCGTCGTCGGCAACGAGAAGGGCGGCACCGGCAAGTCCACCATCTCCATGCACCTGATCGTCAGCCTGCTGGACCGGGGCCTGTCGGTGGGCAGTATCGACGTCGACGCCCGCCAGGCGACGCTGACCCGCTATGTCGGCAACCGGGCGGCCCGCCGGGACCGGGCGGAGCTGGACCTGCCGCTGCCCGAGCACGTGGCCATCCCCCCCACCGGCGACGGAGCCGCCGATTGCGCCCGGCTGGAGGAGGCGTTCCGGGACTTCGCCGCCCGCCACGACGTGGTGGTGATCGACACGCCGGGCAGCGACCATCCCATGTCGCGCCTGGGCCATTCCTTCGCCGACACCCTGGTGACGCCCCTGAACGACTCGCTGGTGGACCTGGACGTGCTGGCCCTGGTCGAACCGGGAACCATGAAGATCCGCCGCCCCAGCCATTATGCCGAGATGGTGTGGGAGACCAAGAAAGCCCGCGCCATGCGCGGTGAGAAGGCGGTGGTGGACTGGATCGTGCTCCGGAACCGCCTGTCCACCCTGGACGCCCGCAACAAGCGCGACATGGAGAAGCTGCTGGCCGAGCTGTCGAAGCGGGTCGGCTTCCGGATCATTCCCGGCCTGGGCGAGCGGGTGATCTACCGCTCCATGTTCCTGGAAGGCCTGACCCTGATCGACCTGAAGAAGAAGCCGCTGGGCTTCGATTTCAACATGAGCCACGTGGCCGCCCGCCAGGAGCTGCGCACCCTGGTCGATGCCATCGGGGTGAGTGCGGCGGCGGGGTAATGCCAACCTGCGTTGAGTAAAACTCATCGCGGGTTGGATAGGCCCAAGGGGCCGCGCGCCTTATGGCGCGGGAGGCATGGGCGCGGAGGCGCCCGCCCGCTTCCAATGAAAAATGCCCCGCCGAGGGCGGGGCATTGGCAGCCGTATTTCTTATCCAGGAAGGATCAGTCCTCCCGATGGGTGCGCTCCAGCCGCTCGTGACGCTCCTGCGCCTCGATGGACAGGGTGGCGATGGGGCGGGCCTCCAGACGGCGGATGGAGATGGGCTCGCCCGTCTCCTCGCAATAGCCGTAGGAGCCGTCGGCCACCCGGCCGATGGCGGCGTCGATCTTGGAGATCAACTTGCGCTCGCGGTCGCGGGTGCGAAGCTCCAGGGCGCGGTCGGCCTCGGCCGAGGCGCGGTCGGCGATGTCGGGCTCCTGCATGCCGCCTTCTTGCAGATGCTGGAGCGTCTCATCGGATTCCCGGAGGAGTTCGGCCCGCCACCGCAGCAGCTTCTGACGGAAATACTCCTTCATGGTGTCGCTCATGAAGGGCTCGTCCTCGGACGGAACATAGTCCGGCGGCAACGTGACGTTCATACGATCCCTCGAATTCCTGCTCGGGGTTCAAGTCGCAGCGCAATATATGGATCGAGGCGCACCCCCGCAAGGGCCGTCTTGCATTCCGGCCCCCCGCCGAAGGGTAAAATCCGCTGGTGACAGGAAAATCAGCCGCGTTGCGACAGTTTGGCCAGTTCAACCTCGACGCGGAGTTCGATCTCGTCAAGGATCGCCGCCAGACGCGGATCGGCGCAATTCTCGCGCCGGGCCCGCACATTCTGGGCCAGATTCATCATCCGGCTGGTGGGAATTTCGCCCATCAAAAGGCCGTGGCGCAGTTCCTCGAGCCCGTCCAGCAATTCCTCACCCCGACGGACCAGCCGGCGCCGCGCCTCGCGCTCGACGGAATTGTCCACCTGCTGCACCACCAGAAGGGCGTCGATGCCGGTCATGCCCACCGGAGCCTCGACGGCATGCGCCTCCTCCATCGAATCCATGGATTCGATGAGAGCCTTCTTGAACTCGCCCTTGGCGCCTGAACTTTCGGACTTCCTGGTGCCGGAGACGGCACCCTTGGAGCCCACGCCTGAAATCTTCATGTCCCGATTCTACCCGGTTGGGCCGGACTACGACAGGCGTTATTTCGCCAGAGCCGGCGCCCCGGGTCAACTGGGCAGGTTTTGCCGGGCTGACGGGCCTTAACTGCCCGGCCAAATCGGCCCACCCCGCCGCGATGACCGCGCCAACGCCCTGGAATACAACGATCTTTCTCTTGGCACGGGTTTCGCAAGAGGATGTCCGCCAGACCCATGTTCCGTTCGCTGGCCCCATTCAGTTCGCTGGGATGAGATCGCCATGAGACCCAATGTCCGCCGAGCCCTGTTCACCGCCGAACCGATCCGCGCCCTGTTGCTGGCCGCCTCGCTGCTGGCCGCGACGCTGGGGATGATGCCCACCGAGGCCTTCGGGGCGTCGCGCATCAAGGACATCGCCGATTTCGAAGGGGTCCGCGACAACATGCTGGTGGGCTACGGCCTGGTGGTCGGCCTCAACGGTACCGGCGATTCGCTGACCAACGCGCCGTTCACCAAGGAAAGCCTGACCGGCATGCTGGAACGCCTCGGCGTCAACATCAGGGACAGCACCGGCGCCATCACCTCGGTCAGCCCCAAGAACGTCGCCGCCGTCATGGTCACCGCCGTGCTGCCGCCCTTCGCCCGCCAGGGCGCCCGCATCGACACCAACGTCGCCGCCATGGGCGACGCCAAGGACCTTCGCGGCGGCACCTTGCTGGTCACCCCGCTGATCGGCGCCGACGGCGAGGTCTATGCCGTGGGCCAGGGCCAGGTGGCGACCGGCGGCTTCACCGCCTCGGGCGCCTCGGGCTCGTCGGTGACCAAGGGGGTGCCCACCGCCGGGCGCATCGCCAACGGCGCCATCGTCGAACGCGAACTGCCCTTCGAGATGTCGCACCTGGAATCGGTCAAGGTATCCTTGCGCAACCCCGACTTCACCACCTCGCGCCGCATCGCCCAGGCGGTCAATTCCTTCCTGGGCGGCGACATGGCGCGGCCCATCGACCCCGGCACGGTGCAGATCGCGGTTCCGGCGGGCTATCGCGGCAACGTGGTCGGCCTGCTGACCGACGTCGAGCAACTGCGCGTCGAGCCCGACCAGATGGCCCGCGTGGTGATCGACGAAGTGTCGGGCACCATCGTCATGGGCGAGAACGTCCGCATCAGCACCGTGGCCATCGCCCAGGGCCAGCTGACCATCCGCATCACCGAGACGCCGCAGGTGTCGCAGCCCTCGCCCTTCTCGGACGCCGGCACCACCACCACCGTGCAGCGCACCGACATCGAGGTGGACGAAGGCGCCGGCAACAAGCTGGCCGTGGTCGCCCACCGGGTCACCCTGCAGGAGCTGGTGGAGGGCCTGAACAGCCTCGGCATCGGCCCACGCGATCTGATCGTCATTCTTCAGGCCATCAAGGCGGCGGGTGCGCTGCAGGCCGAACTGGAGGTGCTGTGATGAGCATCCTGCCCGCCATGACCGCCACGCCCTACACCGACACCGGCGCGCCCGGCGTCAGGATGCCCAAGGCGGGAGCCACCGACACCGCGCGGGCCGCCAAGGCCGGCCGCCAGTTCGAGTCCATGTTCATGAGCCAGATGTTCCAGCACATGTTCGAAGGCATCAAGACCGACGGCATCTTCGGCGGCGGCAGCGGCGAGCAGATGTTCCGGTCCCTGCTGGTGGACGAATACGGTAAAATGGTCGCCAGCAAGGGCAACGGCATCGGGATCGGCTCCGCCGTCCAGAAAATGCTGCTGAGCCATCAGGAGGTGCAGTGACATGATCGACGACCCCAACACCCCCGAAAGCGACTTCCTCGACGACGACGAGCTGGCCCGCGCCCAGGCCGAAGCCGAACTGTTCTGGTACGACGACCTGCTGTTCGCCTGCACCAATCTATGCGACCTGCTCGACGTCGAGAACGAGGCGCTGCTCTCCCACGACCCCGAGACGGTGCGCCTGCTGGCCGACAACAAGGCGGCGCTGGCGCGGCTCTACGAGCAGTCGGTCCAGCCCCTGATCGAGGCGCCCGACCTGGCCGGCCTGCTGGACGACGACCGCCGCGAGATGCTGACGGCCGTCGGCACCCGGCTCAACGAGCTGATCGAGACCAACGCCCGGCGTCTCAAGGCCGAGATGGAGGCCTATCAGCGGGTGATGGACATCATGGTCGACGCCGCCAAGAAGAACGTCACCAGCACCACCGCCTACGGCAGGGCCGGCATCTTCGACGCCGCCGCCGGCGTCGGCGGTTCGCTGTCCTTCAACAAGGCCCTGTAACGCCGTCAAAGGCGGGGAAGAGAAATCATGTCGCTGACCCTCGGACTCAATTCGGCGCTTTCCGGACTTCTGACCAACCAGAAGGGCCTGGACGTCATTTCCCAGAACGTGGTCAACGTCAACACCAAGGGCTACGTCCGCAAGGAGATGGTCCCGGAATCCCGGGTGGTGAACGGAGTGGGCGCCGGCGTGCAGCAGGGCGCCCTGGTCCGCAACGTGGATGAAGGCCTGATGCGCGACATCCGCCGCCAGACCGCCACCCAGGGGGCGCTGGACGTCACCCAGACCTATTACCCGCGTGTCCAGGACCTGTTCGGCACGGTGGGCAAGTCCAATTCCATCTCGCATCAGATCGAGCAGCTGCAGGCGTCGTTCGAGACCCTGGCCACCCAGGTCAACACCCCGGCCTTCCAGTCCTCCGTGGTCCAGACCGCCAAGGACATGACCGGCCAGTTCAACGAGATGACCTACCACATGCAGAACCTGCGGCTGGAGGCCGACCGGGCCATCCAGGACACCACGGGTCTGGTCAACAAGCAGTTGGAGGACATCTTCGACCTCAACCAGAAGATCGTCCGCAACAACGCCATCGGCGGCGATATCGGCGACCTTCAGGACAAGCGCGACAACGCGCTGACCTCGCTGTCCAAGTACATGGACATCCAGTACTTCGAGCGCGGCGACGGGTCGATCGGCGTCTATACCAAGACCGGCAAGACCCTGGTGGACAAGGGCCCCGCCGTCATGACCCATGTGTCCACCACCATCACCGACGCCTGGATGACGGCGGCCGGCGGCAATTTCAACGAACTGACGCTCAGCACCTCGGACGCCCTCGATATCGGCGACGACATCAACGACGGCCAGCTGCGCGCCCTGCTGGACGTGCGCGACACCATCATCCCCAATCTCCAGGCCCAGATGGACGAGGTCGCCGCCAAGCTGAAGGACACCATCAACCAGGTCCACAACCGCGGCACCGTCTTCCCCACCCAGAATTCCAAGATGGTGGGCACCCGCCAGTTGGTCGATCCCAACAACCCGACGCTCAACGGCTCGAACCCCCAGCGCATCTGGTTCTCGGGCGACGACGACACCACCATCGCCCTGTTCGACACCGACGGCGACCAGGTCGCCTCCACCACCCTGCGCACCATCATGAGCAGCACCAGCTATACCGACGCCGCCGGCGCCGCCACCGCGCTGGACATGTCGGACGATGCCGCCACGCTGGGCGTCAAGATGACCGACGTGGCCGCCAAGATCCAAAGCTGGATGCGCCAGCAGAGCTACCAGGGCAACCTGATGACCTCGGCCAGCGCCTCGGTCACCACCGGCACCCTGGTCCTCGACACCGGCGTCCCCGCCGTCACCCTGGCCTTCCGCGACCAGGAGGCCACCGCCGCCGGATCGGACGCCACCGACGCCCGCATCAATTTCGACGTGGACGGCGACAACAAGGCCGACAAGCAGGTGGCGGGCTTCGCCAACTTCTTCGGCCTCAACGACTTCTTCACCACCACGGTGCCCAACTCGCTGCTGGATTCCGACGTGGTCGCCCAGGACTTCACGCTCAGCACGGCGCGCAGCTTCACCATCAGCGACCCCACCGGCAAGATCGGCAACACCATCGCCATGGCGGCCGGCTCGTCGCTCTACGACATCGCCAAGAAGATCAACGCCCAGACCCAGACCAACGAATCCGCCACCCTGTCCAGTTCGTCGATGACCACCACCGCGGCGACCTCCATCACCATCAACGACGCCAACGGCCAGGTGACCCAGCTGACCATCGGGGCCGGCGTCATCACGCTGAAGGACATCGCCGACGCCATCAACGCCAAGGGCACCTCGGCCCAGGCCGCCGCCGTGCAGGAAGGCCCCAACGCCTACCGCCTGCGCATCTGGGACAGCCGGGGCGTTCCGCTGGAGGTCGGCGTCAGCGGCGGCACCATCGGCACCTCGGACATGGAAGCCCATCTCGGCCTGCAGCAATCCCAGCTGGTCGAGGCCTCGGTGATCCCCGAGGGGTTCGGCTACCGCCTGCGCATCCGCCAGACCTCCGACCGCGAGCTGTTTCTGGGCGCCACCCCCGACAACCTGACGCCGTCCGGCAGCTTCATCACCGAGCTGAGCATGCACACCGCCTCGACCCGCAAGGCGGGCGTCATCGAGGTGCGCACCGACATCCAGGGCTCGCCGGCCAAGGTCAGCCGCGGCGCCATGCAGTACAACACCGACCTCGGCAAGTACTTCCTGTCCGAGGGCGACAACACCACCGCCCTGGCGCTGGGCGGCGCCATGTCCTCCAAGATCCAGATGGCGACGGCGGGCAGCCTGTACGCCGGCAGCTACAACTTCGCCGAGCACGCCGCCGCCTCCATCGCCCAGGTGTCCACCGACGCCTCCCATTCCAAGGACCGGCTGGACTACCAGACCACGCTGGGCCAGGCGCTCAATTCCCAGTACGCCTCGACCAGCGGCGTGAACCTGGACGAAGAGGTCGCCAATATGATCAACTTCCAGCAGGCCTATTCCGCGTCGGCCAAGGTGATCTCGACGCTGCAGGAAATGCTGGATATCCTCGTCAATATCGTGAAGTAAGGGAGGCCGATCATGACCCGCATCGGCACGCTTGGCGCCAATACCGCCTACGTCAACCGGATCCTCGATATCCAGACGCGGATTCAGACCGAGCAGATCCAGGTCACCACCAAGCTGAAGTCGCAGACCTACGACGGCATCGCCTCGGGGGCCAACACGGTCATCAATTTCGAGAACGAGCAGGCCATCGCCAAGCGCTTCATCGACAACAACAATGTCTGGAGCACCAAGCTCGAGGCCGCCACCACCGCCATCGACGGCGTGAAGAAGACGCTGACCATCTTCCGCAACTCGCTGGAATCGTTCCGGCAGAACAATCCGAAGAACGAGCTGAACATCAAGAGCATCCAGAAGGTCGCCTTCGAGACCATGCAGACCATGCAGGCCGACCTGGGGACCAACGTCAACGGCCAGTACCTGTTCTCGGGCGGCCGGGTGTCCGAGGTGCCCGTCCAGTTGCCCGCCGCCAGCCTGAGCCAGTTCCAGAAACTCTACGACGGCGCCATCAACACCTTTTCCACCACCCGCAACGCCGACCTCCAGGAGGTGTCCCTCTCCAACCTGGAAGCCACGGCCATGAGCTTCAACGGCGCCAACGGGGTGATCACCTCGGCCCGTTCGGACGCGTTCAAGACCATCCATGCCGGGTCGCGCATCACCGTCTCGGACAGCACCGCATCGCCCAGCAACAACGGCGACTTCACCATCAAGTCCAAGGCCATGTGCGACGTGGCCGGCAACCCGCTGGCCGAGGGCAGCACCACCACCAACGTCATCAGCTACGGCTCGACGCCCAGCAACATCCTGGCCGCCGCCACCACCGGGCTGAACTTCAGCTTCGCCACCGACGGCACCATGAAGATGACCGCCGACACCGCCGGATCGCTGTCCAACCTGACCATCGGCACCAAGTTCACCATCGCGCCGGACCTGTCCAACGGCGCCCTCACCACCGGCTACGAGGGTTCCTACGAGGTCATCAGCAACAAGAACGGCGTGGTCAACTTCAAGACCAATTTCGGCCCGGCCGCCGAGGAATCGGTCGCCTCGACCGACATCACCTTCGGGGTCAACGGCGGCGCCATGGGCAGCCCGGCCACCGCCGGCACGCTGAACTTCACCACCACCAGTTCGGCGGTCACCGGCCTGACCACCGTCACCCTGACGGCGGCCAGCGGCGCCACGGTGGATTTCGCCGGCGTCAACGTCGGCGACCAGCTTGCCCTGGGCGGCACCGCCAGCCACAACGGCACCTTCACGGTGACCAACGCCACCGCCACCTCGGTGTCCTTCGTGCTCAATCCCGAAGGGGCGCGGGTGGCCCAGTTCCTGCCGCAGACCGGCCGTACCGATGTGGAGATGTCGTTCCTCGACCCCAATACCGGAACCACGGCCGTCCGGAATTCCACCCACTTCACCTCGCTGGACTTCAGTTCCACCGGCACGCTGGGCGAGCGCATCACCTCACCCGACGCCGACGGCTTCGAGGACGAGGGCGGCAATCCCTATCCGGCCGTCGACAGCATCATCACCCTGAAGAGCACCACCGGAGTCAACGACGGGGTCTACAAGGTGGTGGCCAATACCGGCGGCTATATCGAGATCGCCAGCGCCAGCCTGACCACCGAGACCCTGTCCACCGGCACCAAGATCAACTCGGAGAGCTGGTACAAGGGCGACACCCTGCAGCTGCAGCACCGCGTCGATATCGACCGCAGCGTGGACGTGGGCATCTATGCCTCTGACCCGGCCTTCGAGAAGGCCATGCGCGCCCTGGGCCTGATCGCCCAGGGGACGTTCGGCACCGCCGGCGGACTGGACGCCCACCAGGAACGCATCGGCCAGGCGCTGTTCCTGATCAACGACGCCCTGGAATCACCGGCCTCCGGCACGCCGCCCTTCGGCGCGGAGAAGGCCGGCGACGTCAAGTCGGCGGCCAGCCTGATCAACAGCACCCGCAAGACCATCTCGCTGAAGAACGAGAAGCACAACCAGTTCATCGGTTTTCTGAACCAGCGGGTGGCCGACATCGCCCAGGTCGACCAGACCGAGGCGGTCACCAAGCTGCTGTCCGACCAGACGGCGCTGGAGGCCAGCTATCAGGCGCTGGCCCAGGTGCGGAGCCTGTCGCTGCTGACCTATCTGAAGTAACGCGCGGCGCCGCGGCCGCCCCCTCTCCCGCCGCCCCGGCGTCAGTCCTGGGCGGCGACCGCGTCCTCGGCCACGGCCACGGTCTGCAGCGAGCCGAGCACCTTGGTCTCGTGCTCCAGCAGGTGGCGGGTGGATTTCAGCGCCTTGTAGTAATGGCCCTCGGCCACCGCCTCGCCGATCTCGTCCTTGATCGGGGCGGCGCTGGGGCAGGCCTCCACATAGCTGTCGAGATAGTGGTTGAACATACGCAGGTACTCGCCGCGCTTGGTCGGAAAGATATAGGCGCATTGCAGGGCGAAATAGACCCGGGAGGCCGGAGTCACGCTATCGGAATCCGACAGGATCTCCTTCTGACGCAGGATCGAGCAGTCGTTCAGCACCCGCACCTTGGTGTTGGAACTGGCATTTTCCAGCACCGCGCCGTTGATGATGAGCTTCTCGCCCGGCTTCAGATCGATGATAAGCGGCAACGCAACGCACTCCGTTCTTTCAAGGCGGGGACAATGGCAGCAAGCCTTATCCCAGGCAATCTTCGGTAAGTATGGCCCAACCTCGGTTCCAAGCCTTACCGCTTATTTAGGTCACCAGCCACCCTTTTCCAGCCAGCTCCGTAACATCCACAATCGGTCGGAGCCCCAGAACCCTTCGCCGTCCACCAGGAAGAACGGCGAGCCGAACACCCCCTTGGCGATGGCCGCCTCGGTCTCGTCCTTCAGGCGGGCTTTCCACTGGGGCGCCTGGGCGGCGGCGGCCATCTCGTCCGGGTCGATGCCCAGCGGCACCCCCAGGGCGCAGGCCACCTCCAGGCTGGAGATGTCCATGTTCTCGGCGAAATAGGCCAGATAGACGGCGCGGGCATAACTCCTGGCCAGATCCTGGTCCCTGGATTCCAGCCACCAATAGGCCCGCGACGGCGGCAGGGCGGGAACCGGGAAGGGATCGGGCAGCCGGTAGGGAACCGCCAT
Source organism: Paramagnetospirillum caucaseum (assembly GCF_000342045.1). Lineage (GTDB taxonomy): Bacteria > Pseudomonadota > Alphaproteobacteria > Rhodospirillales > Magnetospirillaceae > Phaeospirillum > Phaeospirillum caucaseum. The sequence continues at coordinate 15,005 of NZ_AONQ01000040.1, forward strand.
CAGCCGGGCCAGACGCTCCCAGTCGTGGCGGGCGTAGTCGCCCTTCAGCGGCTGGCTGACCAGCGGCAGGTTGCCCGAGGCCTTGAAGGCCGAGCCGATCATGATCGGCTTCCACGCCACCTCGCGGCCGAAGCCGGCCACCAGCCCGTCCACCTCCTGGGCGGCGAAATAGCCGTAGGGCGAGGCGAAATCGAAATAGAACTCAACCGGTGCGGCCATGGCCCACTCCTACCAGGCTAGACGCGTCCCATCGTAATGGATGAGGGCGCCGCTGTCCTCTGCCCTGAGTTCGGCCATGACCTTACGCATGCCCGCCACCGCGGTGGCGGCGTCCAGGGTCGCGTTGGGACCACCCATGTCGGTGCGCACCCAGCCGGGCGACAGCGCCGCGGTCAGGATGCCCCGGGGCGCCAGATCGGCGGCCATGTTCTTGATCACCATGTTGAGCGCCGCCTTGGCGGCGCGGTAGGCGTAGGAGCCGCCCGAGGGGTTGTCGGACATGGCGCCCATCTTGGACGACACCGCCGCGATGAGCTTGCGTCCGGCCATCTGGTCGGCGAAGGCCTCGGCCAGTTTCAGCGGCGCCAGGGCGTCGACGGCGATCACCTTCATGAAGGCGGCGGCATCGACGGCGCCGAACTCCTGCTTCTCGCCGTAGATGCCGGCGTTGAGCAGCAGGACGTCGAGGGCGATGCCGGCCAGCGAGCCTTTCAGCCGCGCCACCTGGGCCGGATCGGCCACGTCGCAGACATAGACCTCGCCGCCCGCCTCGGACAGGGCGCGGCCGGCCATGGGATCGCGCACCGTGCCCAGCACCCGCCAGCCCTGGGCGGCGTATTGCCGGGCGAACTCGAGGCCCATGCCGCGATTGGCGCCGGTGATCAGGATGGTGGGCATGGTGCGGTTCTCCTTTGCTCGGCGGGCAGGATGCCCGCGCTCCATGCCCGGAGCGCGGCCGTCCCCGCCGCCCGTTACGCCTTGAGCGCGGTAACCTCGATCTCCACCTTCATGCGCGGATCGACCAGGCCGCAGACGATGGTGGTGTTGGCCGGGCGGATGCCCTTGAAGGCCTTGCCCAGCACCGGGGCGATCTGCTCGAAGAAGGCGGCTTCGGTGATGTAGGCCTTGACGCGCACCACGTCCTTCAGCGACGAGCCGGCCTGCTCCAGCGCGGCGGCGATGGTGGCCATGCACTGCTCGGCCTGGGCGACCACATCGTCGACGATCTGGCCGTCCTTGAAGCCCGAGGTGCCGGAGACGAACACCCAGGGGTCCTGGCGCACGGCGCGGGAATAGCCGGCCACGTCCTCGAACGAGGAACCGGAAGAGATCAGCTGACGGGTCATGGTACGGGTCCTTGGACAGAAATTTCGAAAGAAAGCTTCATAGCGTATTTGAGGTCAGCCCGCCAAGATGCGCTCGAGGAAGGGGACGCGGCCCTCGCGGTCCTCCACTTCCAGAACCCACAGGTCGGAATCGACGTCACGACTCCGGCGGATATAGGAATCGGCCTTGTCCTCGGGCACCGGGTCGGGGCCGGTGGCGCGCAGCCAGGCCGCCTCGCCCGCCCCGTCCCTCACCTGGGTGAACACCTCGCAGCCGGCGGCGCCGCGGTTGAGCTTGACCAGCACCGCCCCGGCATCCTCGTCGCCCTTGGCCACCACGAAGGCCGGAATGGCCAGCACCGAACAACGGCGGATGGCGGCGTGAATCCACAGCTTGGCCTTCAGCCTCGGCTCGCTCAAATCAGTGCATCCTTCCCGAACGCCGGCCTCACGCCGGCTCCTTTTCCTTGTCGCTGACATGTCCGGCCTGGGCCATGCGGGCGCGGGCGGTATCCCAGATGACCTCCAGCAAGGCATGGTCGTGGGCGACGAACTTATGGAAGTCCCGCGCGTCGAGGATCAGCAACTGGCAGCGGCTGACGGCCTTGACCGTGGCGGTGCGCGGACAGCGCTCGATCAGGGCGATCTCGCCGAAGAAGTCGCCGTTCTTCAGGATGAAGGTGCCGGCCTTGCCCTTGACCTCCACCTGACCGCTGACGATGAAGTACATGCACTCGCCGGTATCGCCCTCGCGCATCAGCACCTCGCCCTTGATGGCGCGGGCCAGCTTCAGCAGGCCGGCGATCTCGGCGATCTGGCTGGCCTGCAGCCGGGCGAAGAACGGCACCTTGGACACCAGATGCCAGGTGGAGACGAAATTCTGGCGCTTCATCTCCTCGGAAAAGCCCGACGCCAGGATCGAGGCCGGCAGCGCGAACATGCACAGGCCCAGCACCGCCACCACGCTGCCCAGCAGCTTGCCCAGCGGCGTGATGGGCACCACGTCGCCATAGCCCACCGTGGCCAGGGTGACGATGGCCCACCACATGGCGGCGGGCACGCTGGCGAAATTGGGGTTGGTGGCGCGCTCGGCGAAATACAGCAGGGTCGAGGCCGAGATGGCCAGGATCAGCATGATGAACAGGGCGGCCAGCAGGGGCCGCAATTCGTGCAGCACCACCACGCCCAGGGTCTCCAGGGCGGGGGAATAGCGCGCCAGCTTGAGGAAGCGCAGGATGCCGAACACCGTCTCGCCGTCATGGGGCAGCATGGCGGCGGCCTCGCCCACCAGGAACGGCACCACCGCCAGGAAATCGAAGATGCCGTAGGGCGACAGGGCGTAGCGCGCCATGGCCGCCAGGCCGGATTCCCCCTCTCCCCGCTGGGAGCGGGCGTGGAGCAGGCGCAGGATGTAGTCGGCCGACAACACCGCCAGGAACAGACCGCCGGCCAGGGCGACGGGCTCCTCGACCCCGACCCAGGCGTCGTGCACGGTATCGATGATGGCGATGGCGGTGGACAGGACGATGCAGACCACCAGGACGGCCCGGTAGATCACGGCGCGCATGGGGGGAAACGGCGACTCCCCCACCAATCCGTACAGCCAGCCGCCCATGCCTTTCTCCCCCGCGCACTCCCCCCATGACTATAGCCCCGCGGCGGCGGCGGCGCACCGTCCGAAATCAGGCGGATGTCAGGGGGCGGGCAACGCGAATTCGGCGACCATGGGGGCGTGGTAGCTTTCCGGCGTGCCGTGGATGGTGGCGGGCGACACCAGTTCGTCGCCCAGGGTCTCGTTGTGGATCTCGGCGCCCAGGTACCAGCCCAGCAACGGCCGCGACACCAGGATATGGTCCAGCATCACCGGGCGGCCGTGGTGGATCACCGAATAGCGCCGGTTCTCGGGCAGCGAGCGCTCCAGCGGCACCAGCATGCGCATGGCCAGATGGCCATTGCCGGTATCCTCCTCGTCACCCTTGACGATGCGCAGGGCGCCCTCGCGCTCCATGGAGTTGAAGTCGCCGCACACCGCCACCAGGGCATCGGGGTCCGCGTCGAAGATTTCCTCCACCAGCAGACGGGTCTCCAGGGCCTGGCCCGCCTGCTTGACCTCGGCCAGGAAGAAGCCCTCGGCCCAGCCGCCCACCGACAGCCAGCGGCCGAAACGCTCCTTCTGGCCCGGCAGCCAGACGGCGCGCGGCGCCCGCAGATGGACGTTGACCACATGCAGGATGCGGCCGCCCGGCAGTTCCAGCTCGGCATGCAGGATGGGACGGTCCCATTCCACCTTCTGGGCCTCGGCGGGAGGAGGCTCGGCCCGCACCGGGCGATAGGCGCAGGGCGGCACCAGGTCGTGCCAGACCTGGCGGTGGGCACGGATGGGCAGGCGCGAGACGATGACCAGATTATGCTTGTCGGCCGGGTGGCGGCCGCCACGGTTGAGGCTGGCCGCCCGGTGCCAGTGCTCGCAGCCGGTGCCGGCCAGCAGCCGGTCCAGGGCTGCGTACAGGCGCGGCCCGCCCTTGGCGGCCGGGTGGGTGTTGACCTCCTGCAGACACAGCACGTCGGCGCGCAGCCGCAGAAATTGCGGCCGCATCACCGCCAGCCGGTCCTCGAAATCCATGCCGCCGCCCGGATGGTCGTCCAGGTTCTCCAGATTGAAGGTGGCGATTCGCAATGGTGTCACTTCGGCCTCCGTCCCGGGCCGAGTCTACATCAAGCCCCGCCGCCCGGCGAGAGGCGCACTGGACATGCGGCGTGCTTGTGCCGCCTTGGATGTAAGGTATAGTGACACCAGACGGGAAGCAGGGCGGGGGGCCCGATGGTATCGATCGCGTGGAGCGAAGCGTTCAGCGTGGGCAATCCGCTGCTGGATTCCGACCATCGTATCCTGTTCGATCTGCTGGTCCAGCTGTTCGACGCCACCGATACCGGCCAGAGCCGCGACGTGGTCGGCAGCGTACTTTCCGCCCTTTCCGAATATGCAGAGCATCATTTTCGCCGCGAAGAGGCTATGATGGCCGCTTCCGGCTACCCCGGCCTCGAAGCCCACAAGGCCGAGCACCGCCAGTTGGAAGCCCATGTCCGCGATATCTGCGGGCGCTACCGGGCGGGAGAACGCGGCGCCGTGGACGAACAGGTTGTGGAATTGCTCAAGAAGTGGTTGACCCAGCACATCCAGGTTACCGATAAATCATACAGGCCGTGGGTTGAGCGGGTGGTTGATGGCGGAGCGAAACCGCCATCGGAGAAATTAGGGGACGGCAGGCAGTCATGACGACCGAGCGCAAGTTGTTCACCGCCGAGATCAAGCGGCTTCAGGCGCGCGGCGAAGCCGCGCCCAACGCCTCCAATTCCGAGGTGCTGAAGGCCATCAACGACCTCCGCGCCGACATCAAGGGCCTGGAATTCCTGGTTCGCGGCGACGCTCCGCCGCCGGTGGCGGCCACCCCCATCGACGACGCGCTGCCCCAGAAGGCCGCCGAAGTCTCCATGCTGAAGACCGAGCTGCGCGCCCTGGCCGTCTGCATCGAGCACACCAAGGCGGAAATCGCCGCGCTGCGCCCCAAGGACGCCGACGACGACCGCCTGATGGCCGTCACCTTCGAGTTGGACGCCATCGTGTCGTCCACCGAACGCGCCACCGAGCAGATCCTGGAAGCCGCCGAGAGGATCGAGAGCATCGGCAAGGAAATCCGCGCCCACGCCTCCGATTCCTATATCGGCCGCCTGGTCGAGGACATCAACGATACCGTCAGCTCCATGTTCGAGGCCTGTAACTTCCAGGATATTACCGGCCAGCGCATCACCAAGGTGGTCAAGACCCTGAAATATGTCGAGGCCCGCATCAACGCCATGATCGAGATCTGGGGGCCGGAGAACATCTCCGACGTGTCGCCCAAGATCTTCGAGGAGCACAAGGACGACGATTCCAAGCTGCTCAACGGCCCGGCCCTGGAAAACCAGGGAATCTCCCAGGACGAGATCGACAAGCTGTTCGGGTAAATACGGCGAACACCCCATCGTACGAAAGTATAGGAACAATAAAGGCCTCCGAAAACCGGAGGCCTTTTCTTTTGCCGCCGGTTCACATTCCGCGGCGCTTGACCTGCGGCCCCCAGGCTCTAAAGTGGGGCCGCGTCAGACGGCCGGGCGGCCGCCCCCAGGACCTTGCGTCCGGGGGGAGGAAAGTCCGGGCTCCACGGAAAACACGGTGCCGGATAACGTCCGGCGGGGGCGACCCCAGGGAAAGTGCCACAGAAAGCAAACCGCCCGCTCCCAGGCTCCGGCCCGGCAGCAGGTAAGGGTGAAAGGGTGCGGTAAGAGCGCACCGCGCGACCGGCAACGGAAGCGGCACGGTAAACCCCACCGGGAGCAAGACCAAATAGGGACGGCACTGTTCTTCCTCGGAAGGACGAAACGCGTTTCCGCGTCGCCGTCCGGGTCGGTCGCGAGAGGCGTCCGGCAACGGGCGTCCCAGATGAATGGTCGCCACCCGCCCTCGGGCGGGGACAGAACCCGGCTTACAGGCCGTCTGACGCTTTTCCCACCAAATCCCAAACCGCCGGCGAAGCCCCGCCGGGGCCGTTCGGCCGCCTGTTCACGATGCGGTCCTGCCGGGGTTTTGCCACCCTCCCGGTAACAGATTGTGAAAAATTGGTAAATATCAACGCTATGCGAGGCGTTCCTCGAGTACTTTAGCAAAAACCTCTCAGCATTGTTCCCAATTGGGCCTGTCCCATGCGATTACTATCCGATTCCATTGACTCCCATGTTTTCCCATGATATCCCATTAGACACCATCCCATCGGGGCCACAGGATTAGTGTGTCACCGGAGATGGCTCAGGGGTTTCGGGCACAGCAGGCGGAAGGCGGACGAGGGTGGCACTCTTCCTCTCCACATTCGTGAACAGGGTCGACAAGAAGGGCCGGGTCTCGGTTCCGGCGACCTTCCGTGCTGCCCTGGCCGCCCAGAGCTTCGGCGGCATCGTCTGCTACCGCTCGTTCACCAACGCCTGCATCGAAGGCTGCGGCATGGATTTCATGGAGCGCCTGTCCGACGGCGCCCAAAACTTCGACGCTTTTTCCGCCGAGCAGGAGGACCTGTCGGCCCTGATCTTCGCCGACGCCCGCCAGTTGCCCTGGGACCCCGAAGGCCGCATCGTCCTGCCCGAGGACATCCTGGCCCATGCCGGCATCGCCGATTCCGTCGCCTTCGTCGGCAAGGGCCAGACCTTCCAGGTATGGGAGCCCGAGGCCTACAAGGCGGTGGAGGCCGAAATCCGCGCCCGCGCCCTGCAATCGCGCCCCACCCTGCCGCTGCGTCCCAAGGTGAGCCCGTGACCCCCGCCCCCCACATTCCGGTGCTGCTGGCCGAGGTGATCGCGGCGCTGGCGCTCCGCGACGGCGGCGTCTATGTGGACGGCACCTTCGGGGCCGGCGGCTATTCGCGCGCCATGCTGTCGGCCGCCGCCTGCCGGGTGTGGGCCATCGACCGCGACCCCACCGCCGTGGAGCGGGGCAAGATTCTGGAGGAGGGCTCGTCCGGCCGCTTCTCCATGATCGAGGGCCGGTTCGGCGACATGGACGCGTTGCTGCGTGTTCAGGGCGTCAACCAGGTTGACGGGATCGCCCTGGATATCGGCGTGTCCTCCATGCAGATCGACCAGCCCAAGCGCGGCTTCTCCTTCGCCAAGGACGGGCCGCTGGACATGCGCATGGAGGCCAAGGGCCCCAGCGCCGCCGACATGGTCAACGACACGCCCGAGGGCGATCTGGCCAACATCATCTACCGCTACGGCGAGGAGCGCCTGTCGCGCCGCGTCGCCAAGGCCATCGTCGAGGCCCGCCGTCTCAAGCGCTTCGAGCGCACCGGCGAGCTGGCCGAGGTGATCCGCAAGGTTGTGCCGCGCTCGGGCGACGGCATCGATCCCGCCACCCGCACCTTCCAGGCGCTGCGCATCGCGGTCAACGACGAGCTGGGCGAGTTGGAGCGCGGCCTGGAAGCCGCCGAGCGCCTGCTGGCTCCGGGCGGAATCCTGGCGGTGGTGACCTTCCATTCCCTGGAGGACCGGGTGGTCAAGGGCTTCCTCAAGGCCCGCGCCGGCGAGGCCGCGCGCCCGTCCCGCCATGTGCCCCAGGCTCAAGGGACGGGCCCCGCCGCCAGCTTCGCCCTGCTGTCGCGCAAGGCCGTCGCGCCGGCCCCCGAGGAGGCGCGCGCCAATCCCCGCGCCCGCTCGGCCAAGCTGCGCGCCGCCGCCCGCACCGAGGCTCCCGCCTGGGGGATCCGTCCATGAGACGCGGACTGACCGGAACCATCCTGTGGACCCTGCTGGCGGTCGGCGTCGGCGTGGTGCTGTTCGTGGTGAAGTACGAGGTCAAGGACCTGGAACACCGGCTGGCCGGGCTCAACGCCCAGATCCACGGCAACCAGGAGACCATCCACATCCTGCGGGCCGAGTGGAGTTATCTCAACGACCCGGCCCGCCTGCGCGCCCTGTCCGAGAAGCACCTGGGGATGAAGCCGGTGACGCCGACCCAGGTGGCGACCCTGGACACCCTGCCCAAGGACGGCATTCCCGCCACCGGCGTGGTCTACGCCGCCGTGTCGCCGTCGCGCATGTCCATGCCGGTCCAGGCCCAGGCCAAGCCGGCCGAACCCAAGGCCGCGCCGCCCGCCATTCCGGCCAAACTGGCGGAAAGCCCGGCCAGGCCCCGGCCGGCCGACAGCGCCAGGCCGCAGCCCGACAAGCCGCAGCCGCCCAAATCCGGCGCAGCCACCCTGGCCCAGGGAGCGACGGTCAAACCCCTGGAGACACCTTCGGCGAAGACCGCCACTCCGGCTCCGGCCCCTGCCCCGGCAAAGGGCGGCCGGAGCATCGTGATTCAGTCCCCCGCCCTGGCCACCACCGAACCGGGAGGCGCAAGGTGAGTATCTTCGCGCCCCGCCGCCATACCCCCGGCTTCCATGCCGGAGACGACCTCCAGGCCGGAGCGGCGCTGCGGCTGGACGGCGTTCGCATGCAGGCCATCGAGACCGGCCGCTCGCGTCTGGTGATCACCGCCCTGGTCTTCCTGCTGGCCTTCGGCGCCGTCGGGGCGCGGATGGTCGACGTCGCCGTCATCGACCGCAATCCGCCCAAGCCCCACGCCCAGCCCCAGGCCCGCACCGACGAACTGAAGATGGAGCGGGCCGACATTTCCGACCGCACCGGGGTGCTGCTGGCCTCCAGCCTGCCCACCGTGTCGCTGTTCGCCCGGCCCGAGGACCTGAAAGCCGCCAAGGTGGACATCGAAAGCGCCGCCATCCGCCTGGTCGCCGTGCTGCCCGAGCTGGACCTGGAGGAGACCATCGAGCGCCTGTCGTCGGGCCGCCAGTTCGTCTACCTGAAGCGCAACCTGACGCCGCGCCAGCATTACGACGTCAACAACTTAGGGATTCCCGGCCTGCTGTTCCAGAAGGGCGAGCGCCGCATCTATCCCCACGGCCCGCTGGCCTCCCATGCCGTCGGCGTCACCGACGTGGACAACAAGGGCGTGGCCGGCATCGAGAAGCGCTTCGAGAACGCCATGCGCGAAAGCCGCGAGCCGCTGGCCCTGTCCATGGACATCCGCGTCCAGACCATCGTGCGCAACGAACTGGCCCGTTCGGTGGAGGAATTCTCGGCGGTGGGCGGCACCGGCATGGTGATGGACGTGCGCACCGGCGAATTGCTGGCCATGGTCAGCCTGCCCGATTTCGACCCCAACGACCCGCCGCCGCCCACCGATCCGTCCATGTTCAACCGCGCCACCAAGGGCGCCTACGAGATGGGCTCGACCTTCAAGCTGTTCAACACCGCCATGGCGCTGGACCTGGGGAAGGCCAACATCAATTCCAGCTTCGACGCCAGCAAGCCCCTGGTGTTCGGCGGACACACCATCCACGACGACCATGCCCTGAACCGCTGGATGACCGTGTCGGAAATCCTCATCCACTCGTCCAACATCGGTTCGGCCCGCATGGCCCTGGACGCCGGCACCGAGGCGCAGCGCGCCTTCATGTCGCGCATCGGCATGCTGCAGGCCCCGCCGCTGGAACTGCCCGAGGTGGCCGGACCGCTGATCCCGTCGCCCTGGCGCGAGATCAACACCATCACCATCGCCTTCGGCCACGGATTGTCGGTGACGCCGCTGCAATTGCTGGCCGGCACCGCCGCCCTGGTCAACGGCGGCGAGTACCACGCGCCGACCCTGCTGGCCCGCGCCCCCGGCGACGCGATCCCCGCCATCCGGGTGCTCAAGCCCAAGACCTCGGAGAACATGCGTCAGCTGATGCGCATGGTGGTCACCGACGGCACCGGCAAGAAGGCCGACGTTCCCGGCTACGAGGTGGGCGGCAAGACCGGCACCGCCGAAAAGGCCGGAGCCGGCGGCTATCGCAAGAAGGCGGTGCTGTCGTCGTTCATCGCCGCCTTCCCCATGGATGCGCCGCGCTACGCGGTGCTGATGATGATCGACGAGCCCCAGGCCACCAAGCAGACCTTCGGCTTCATCACCGCCGGCTGGACCGCCGCCCCGGCCGCCGGCCGGGTGATCGCCCAGATCGCGCCGCTGCTGGGGCTGATGCCCAAGACCCTGCCGATTCCCCCCTCCGGCGCAAGCAAGGGAATCGCCCGCACCGGAGGAGGCCGTGAAGTTGCGGCGGTTGAGTGACATGACGGCGACCGCGCCCAGCCGCGACGTGACCATCAGCGGTCTGACCGCCGATTCGCGCGCCGTCCGTCCCGGCTGGCTGTTCGCCGCCCTGCCCGGCGCCAGGGCCGACGGCCGCGCCTTCATCCCCGCCGCCATCGCCGCCGGCGCCGTGGCTGTGCTGGCTCCCGAGGGCTCGCGCCTCGAGCTGCCGGACGAGGTGGTGCTGGTCACCGATGCCAATCCGCGCCGCCGCTTCGCCCTGATGGCCTCGGTGTTCCACGGCGCCCAGCCCGCGGTGATGGCCGCCGTCACCGGCACCAACGGCAAGACCTCCACCGCCGAGTTCTTCCGCCAGATCATGGCCCGCCTCGGCCACGTCGCGGCGTCCATCGGCACGCTGGGCATCACCGCGCCCGGCTGGGACAATTCCGGCGGCCTGACCACCCCCGACCCGGCCGGACTGCACGCCGACCTCGCCCGGCTGGCCGGCATGGGCGTCACCCACGCCTGCATGGAAGCCTCCAGCCACGGCCTCGACCAGCACCGGCTGGACGGCGTCAGGCTTGCCGCCGCCGCCTTCACCAACCTGACGCGGGACCATCTCGACTACCACGCCGACATGGAGGCCTATGCCGGGGCCAAGCTGCGCCTGTTCGCCGAGGTGCTGCCCGAAGGGGCCTGCGCGGTGATCAACGCCGATTCCGATCTGGCGCCCCGCGTCGTCGAGCTGTGCGCCAAGCGCGGCATCCGGGTGTTGGGCTATGGCCGCGCCGCCACCGATCTGCGCCTGATCGAAGCAACGCCCGCCGCCCACGGCCAGGACCTCGACCTGGAAATCCTGGGCCGCGCCGTCACCGTGCGCCTGCCCCTGGCCGGCCGTTTCCAGGCCGACAACGCCCTGGCGGCGCTGGGTCTCGCCCTGGCCTGCGGCGCCGACCCGGAGTCCGCCCTGGCCGCGCTCGAGCATCTCGACGGCGTGCCCGGCCGCCTGCAGAAGGTGGCCGAGTGCGCCAACGGCGCTTGCGTCTACGTGGATTACGCCCACACCCCCGACGCGTTGGAGACGGTGTTGAAGGCGCTGCGCCCCCACGCCGCGCGGCGTCTGGTCGCGGTGTTCGGCTGCGGCGGCGACCGCGACCCCGGCAAGCGCCCGCTGATGGGCGCCATCGGCTGCCGTCTGGCCGACGCCATGATCGTCACCGACGACAACCCGCGCTCCGAGGACCCGGCGGCCATCCGCGCCGCCGTGCGGGGCGTCTGCCCGGCCGGCATCGAGATCGCCGACCGCCGGGACGCCATCCGCGCCGCCGTGGCGGGTTTGCAGAAGGGCGACGTGCTGGTCGTCGCCGGCAAGGGCCACGAGCGCGGCCAGATCGTCGGCTCCGCCGTGCTGCCCTTCGACGATGCCGAGGAAGCCCTGGCTGCGGTCCGTCTCGTCGATGGAGGCGCCGCATGATCCGCCCCCTGTGGACCTCGTCCGAAGCGGCCGCCGCCGTCTCGGGCACCCCGTCCGGCCCCGCCTGGGAAGCGTCGGGCGTGTCCATCGACAGCCGCAGCGTCCAGCCCGGCGACCTGTTCATCGCCCTGGAAGGCCCCAACCACGACGGCCACGACCATGTGGCCTCGGCCCTGGCCTGTGGCGCCGCCGCCGCCATCGTCCACAAGCTGCCCCCGGGCAGTGCCGAGGACGCCCCCCTGGTCCTGGTCCGGGACACCATGGCGGCCTTGCAGGACCTAGGGATCGCCTCGCGCGCCCGCTGCGGCGCCCGCATCGTCGCCGTCACCGGCAGCGTCGGCAAGACCGGCACCAAGGAGATGCTGGCCCTGGCGCTGTCCGACCAGGGTGCCACCCATTACAGCGTCGGCAGCTTCAACAATCACTGGGGCGTGCCGCTGTCCCTGGCCCGCATGCCGGCGGGCGTGCGCTACGCCATCTTCGAGATCGGCATGAACCATCCCGGCGAGATCGTCCCCCTGGCCGCCATGGCGCGCCCGCATGTGGCGGTGATCACCACCGTCGAGGCGGTGCACATGGAGTTCTTCGGCTCCACCGCCGAGATCGCCGCCGCCAAGGCCGAAATCTTCACCGGCATCGAGGCCGGCGGCACCGCCGTGCTGCCCCGCGACAACCTCCATTTCGCCTTCCTGGACGAAAGCGCCCGCACGCTCGGCATCAAGGACGTGCGCACCTTCGGCAACCACATCGAGGCCACCGCACGGCTGCTGGACTGCGCCGTCGACCCCCAGTCCACCGCCGTCTTCGCCCTGCTCTCCGATCAGCCCCTGTCCTACCGGGTGGGCGTGGCCGGACGGCAATGGGCCATGAACTCGCTGGCGGTGCTGCTGGCGGTCGAGGCGCTGGGCGGCGACGTCAACCTGGGCGCCCTGGCCCTGGCCGCCATGGCGGCGCCCAAGGGGCGCGGCCAGCGCCGCCGGGTGGAGATCGAGGGCGGCAGCTTCGAGCTGATCGACGAAAGCTACAACGCCTCGCCGGTGTCCATGAAGGCGGCCATCGCCACCCTGGCCTCGGTGCGGCCGGCCAAGGGCGGACGGCGCATCGCCGTGCTGGGCGACATGCTGGAACTGGGTCCCCAGGGGCCGGCGCTGCACGCCTCCATCGCCGCGGCGGCGGAAAGCTGGAACATCGACCTGGTGTTCACCGCCGGCCCCCTGACCGCCCACCTGCACGAGGCCCTGGCCGAGCAGCGCCGGGGCGGCCACGCCGCCGATGCCGATGCCGTCGCCCGGCTGGTCAAGGCGGCGCTGCGTCCCGGCGACGTGGTGATGGTCAAGGGTTCGGCGGGCAGCCGGATGGGACGTGTGGTCAACGCTCTGGCCGAAGGGGGCCGCTGAATGCTTTACAATCTCCTCTACCCCCTGGCCGATCAGGTCCCGGTCTTCAACCTGTTCAAGTACCTGACCTTCAGGACGGGCGGCGCGGTGCTGACCGCGCTGATCGTCGCCTTCCTGGTGGGGCCGCGCATCATCGCCTGGCTGCGCCAGTGGCAGAAGCAGGGCCAGCCCATCCGCGCCGACGGCCCGGAATCCCATCTGCTGACCAAGAAGGGCACGCCCACCATGGGCGGTTTCATGATCCTGCTGGCGCTGTCGGTCTCCACCCTGCTGTGGGCCGATTTGCGCAACCAGTATGTGTGGATCGTGCTGCTGGTCACCCTGGGCTACGGGCTGATCGGCTTCTGGGACGACTATCTCAAGGTTTCCAAGAAGAACCCCAAGGGCGTGCCGGGCAAGACCAAGCTGGTGGCCGAGATCGCCATCGGCCTGGGTGCCGCCATCTGGGTGCTCGGCCTGCAGCGCGAGCCCCTGGCCGGCGCCCTGGCGGTGCCGTTCTTCAAGACCGTCCTGCTGCAGCTGTCGTGGTTCTACCTGCCCTTCGCGGTGTTCATCATCGTCGGTGCCGGCAACGCGGTGAACCTCACCGACGGCCTGGACGGCCTGGCCATCGTGCCGGTGATGATCGCGTCCGGCGTGTTCGCCATCTTCTCCTATCTGGTCGGCCACGCCGTCTTCGCCAATTACCTCCAGATCCATTACGTCTCCGGCTCGGGCGAACTGGCGGTGTTCTGCGGCGCCCTGGTGGGCGCCGGGCTGGGCTTCCTGTGGTTCAACGCGCCGCCGGCCATGGTGTTCATGGGCGACACCGGGTCGCTGGCCCTGGGCGGAGCGCTGGGCGCCATTTCCGTGGTGACCAAGCACGAACTGGTGCTGGGCATCGTCGGCGGCCTGTTCGTGCTGGAAACCGTCTCGGTGATCGTCCAGGTGGCCTCGTTCAAGCTGACCGGCAAGCGCGTCTTCCGCATGGCGCCGCTGCACCATCACTTCGAGAAGAAGGGCTGGGCCGAGCCGACCGTGGTCATCCGGTTCTGGATCATCGCCACCATCCTGGCCCTGGCCGGGCTGGCCACCCTGAAGCTGCGTTGAGGTCAATCCGCCATGATCCCCGTCCCCTTCCTCAAAGGTAAGCGTGTCCTGGTGATGGGCCTGGGCAAGTCCGGGACCGCCACGTCGCGCGCCCTGCTGGCGGCGGGGGCCGGCGTGATGGCCTGGGACGACGGCGAGGCGGCGCGCAAGACCGCCGCCGAGGCCGGCATCCCCATCCGCGACCCCGCCCTGATCCCCATGGAGAAGGCCGACCTGCTGGTGTGGAGCCCCGGCATCCCCCACACCCATCCCCAGCCCCATCCGGTAGCCGAGAAGGCCCGCGCCGCCAAGGTGCCGCTGGTCTGCGACGTGGAACTGCTGGCCCTGGCCAAGGCGGGCGCGCGCATGCTGGCGGTGACGGGAACCAACGGCAAGTCCACCACCACCACCCTGCTGGCCCATGTGCTGGACGAATGCGGCGTGCCGGTGGCGGCCGGCGGCAATCTGGGCACCCCCGCCCTGGACCTGCCCGAGTTGCCGGGCGACGGACGCTATGTGCTGGAGCTGTCCTCCTACCAGCTGGAGCTGACCAACAGCCTGAAGCTGGGCGTCGCCATCCTGCTCAACGTCACTCCCGACCATCTTGGCCGCCACGGCGGCATGTCCGGCTACATCGCCGCCAAGCGCCGGGTGTTCGACTACCTGACCCCCGGCGGCGCGGCGGTGATCGGCATCGACGACGGCCCCTGCCGCGCCATCGCCGCCGAGCTGTCGCGCCTGGGGGTCCGGGTGGTGAAGATCTCGGTGGAATCGGTGCTGTCCGAGGGCGTCTCGGCGCCCGAGGGCGTGCTGCTCGACAACGCCAAGCCGGTCTGCGACCTCAAGGCTATTCCCAGCCTGCCCGGCCGCCACAACTGGCAGAACGCCTGCGCCGTCTACGCCGCCGCCCGTGCCGAGGGCCTGGCCCCCAAGGCCATCGCCGCCGCCCTGGCCACCTATCCCGGCCTCGGCCACCGCCAGGAACTGGTGGGCAGCGACCACGGCATCGACTGGATCAACGATTCCAAGGCCACCAATGCCGACGCGGTGGAAAAGGCCCTGGTCTGCTACGACCACGTCTACTGGATTGCCGGCGGGCAGGCCAAGGAAGGCGGCATCGCCTCGCTGGAGAAGCATTTCGGCCGTATCCAGCACGCCTTCCTGATCGGCGAGGCCACCGAGTCCTTCGCCGCCACCCTGGACGGCAAGGTGCGCTTCACCCGCTGCGCCACCCTGGACAAGGCGGTGGCCGCCGCCCGCAATCTGGCGGTATCCGATTCCATTCCCGGCGCGGTGGTCCTGCTGTCGCCAGCCTGCGCCTCGTGGGACCAGTTCAAGTCGTTCGAGCATCGCGGCGACACCTTCCGCGAGTTGGTCCAGGCCTTCACGGAAGGAGGCGGGGGATGAGCGTCACCTTCGGGCGCACCGATACCTCCGTCCTGGGCCGCTGGTGGTGGACCGTCGACCGCTGGACCATCGCGGCGCTGTTCCTGCTGGTGGCGGTGGGCGCCATCCTGACCATGGCGGCCAGCCCGGCGGTGGCCGAACGCATCGGGGCGCAGAGCTTCCATTTCGTGCGCCGCCAGTTCGTCTTCCTGGCGCCCGCCGTGATCATCATGCTGGGCGTGTCGCTGCTGACGCCGAAGCAGGTGCGGCGCATGGCGGTGATCGGCCTGCTGGCCTCCATCGTCCTGCTGATCCTGGTGCCGGTGCTGGCCGTCGAGATCAAGGGCTCCAAGCGCTGGCTCAACCTGGCCGGAATGTCCATCCAGCCGTCGGAATTCGTCAAGCCCATGTTCGCGGTGGTCGCCGCCTGGATGTTCGCCTCGGCCCGCCTGGACCCCGCCTTTCCCGGAAGGGTCATCGCCACCGCCCTGTTCGGCGTGGTCGCCGCCCTGCTGCTGATCCAGCCGGACGTGGGCCAGACCGCCATCCTGACCGCCATCTGGGGCACCCAGTTCTTCCTGGCCGGGCTGCCGCTGATCCTGGTGGTGGGGCTGGGGCTGGCGGCACCCATCGGCATCGTCGGCGCCTATTACGTCTTCCCCCATGTGCAGTCGCGCTTCGACAAGTTCCTCGACCCCTCGGGCAGCGGCGCCTATCAGGTCACCACGGCCCTCAGCGCCTTCAAGAACGGCGGGGTGTTCGGCCGCGGCCCCGGCGAGGGCCGGGTCAAGCTGGTGCTGCCCGACGCCCACACCGACTTCATCCTGGCGGTGGGCGGCGAGGAGTTCGGCGTGGTGCTGTGCCTGTTCGTGGTGATGCTGTTCGCCTTCATCGTGCTGCGCGGCTTCTCGCGCATCCACAAGGAGGACAACCTGTTCGTCGTCCTGGCCACCGCCGGGCTGCTGGTGCAGTTCGGGCTGCAGGCCATCGTCAACATGGCCTCGACGCTCCGCATGATGCCGGCCAAGGGCATGACCCTGCCGTTCATCTCCTATGGCGGCTCGTCCATGGTGGCGCTGGCGCTGGGCATGGGCATGGTGCTGGCCCTGACCCGCACCCGCTACGGCCGGGAGGGCATGGAGGCATGAACAAGCCCCTCATCGCCCTCGCTGCCGGCGGCACCGGCGGCCACGTCTTCCCCGCCGAGGCTCTGGCCTCGGTGCTGCTGGGGCGCGGCTACCGTCTGGCGCTGATCACCGACAAGCGCGGCGCCGCCTATGGCGGCACGCTGGGCAAGCTGGAGACCTTCCGCATCTCGGCCGGCGGCATCGCCGGGCGCGGCACGCTGTCGGCGCTGCGCTCCGCCCTGGAACTGGGCCTGGGCATCGTCCAGGCCCGCTCGATCCTCAAGTCCATCCGCCCGGCGGCGGTGATCGGCTTCGGCGGCTACGCCTCGGTGCCGGGCATGGCCGCCGCCGCCCTGGCCGGCATTCCCACCGCCATCCATGAGCAGAACGCCGTGCTGGGCCGCGCCAACCGCCTGCTGGCCGCCCGGGTGCGCCGCATCGCCACCTCCTTCGCCGAGGTCAGCCACGTGGATGCCCGCCTGCTGCCCAAGCTGGTCCATACCGGCATGCCGGTGCGCGCCGGCATCCTGGCGAGCCGCGAGGTCGCCTATGCCGGGATCGGCGCCGACGGCCCCATCGATCTGCTGGTGTTGGGCGGCAGCCAGGGGGCCCGCATCCTCTCCGAGGTGGTGCCCGCCGCCCTGGCCCGCCTGCCCGAGGGCTTGCGCGTCCGCATCCGCATCGCCCAGCAATGCCGCCCCGAGGATCTGGAAGGCGTGCGCAAGGCCTATGCCGGCACCGGCATCCAGACCACCCTGGAAAGCTTCTTCGCCGACGTGCCCGAGCGTCTGGCCGCCGCCCATCTGGTCATCGCCCGGGCCGGCGCCTCCACCGTGGCCGAGCTGACCACCCTGGGCCGTCCGGCCATCCTGGTGCCCTATCCCTTCGCCATCGACGACCACCAGACCGCCAACGCCCACGCCGCCGAGGATTCGGGCGGCGCCTGGCTGATGCAGCAGGACTCCTTCACCGCCGAGACCCTGGCGGCGCGCCTGGATTCCCTGTTCACCCAGCCCGAAGCCCTGGCGCGGACCGCCGCCTGCGCCCGCAATTCCGGCCGCCCCGACGCGGCCGAAGCCCTGGCCGACCTGGTGGTCGGGCTGATCCCCAACCAGAGTGGAGCCTGACCCATGCGCACCATGTCGCTGAACATCGGCACCATCCACTTCGTCGG
This sequence comes from Paramagnetospirillum caucaseum, assembly GCF_000342045.1. Classification (GTDB taxonomy): domain Bacteria; phylum Pseudomonadota; class Alphaproteobacteria; order Rhodospirillales; family Magnetospirillaceae; genus Phaeospirillum; species Phaeospirillum caucaseum. The sequence goes on from NZ_AONQ01000040.1 coordinate 32,615, forward strand.
TATCGGCGGCATCGGCATGTCAGGCATCGCCGAGATCCTTCACAACCTGGGCTATGCGGTCCAGGGCACCGACATCGCCGACAATTACAACGTCGAGCGCCTGCGCAAGATGGGCATCCGCGTCCATATCGGCCATGCCGCCGAGGCCCTGGGCGACGCCCGCGTGGTGGTGGTGTCGTCGGCGGTCAAGGCCGACAACCCCGAGGTCCAGGCGGCCCGCGCCAAGCTGGTCCCCGTGGTACGCCGCGCCGAGATGCTGGCCGAGCTGATGCGCCTGAAGAGCGCCATCGCCATCGGCGGCACCCACGGCAAGACCACCACCACCTCGCTGATCGCCGCATTGCTGGACGCCGCCCACCTGGACCCCACGGTGATCAACGGCGGCATCATCAACGCCTACGGCACCAACGCCCGCCTGGGCGCCAGCGAGTGGATGGTGGTCGAGGCCGACGAATCCGACGGCAGCTTCATCAAGCTGCCCTCCACCGCCGTGGTGGTGACCAATATCGACCCCGAGCACATGGACCATTACGGCACGGTGGAGAAGCTGCACGAGGCGTTTCGCACCTTCGTCGAGAACATCCCGTTCTACGGCTTCGCCGCCATGTGCATCGACCACCCCGAGGTCCAGGCCCTGGTGGCCCGGGTTCCCGACCGCAAGCTGGTGACCTACGGCTTCAACCACCAGGCCCTGGTGCGGGCCGACAAGCTCTCCATGGACATCACCGGGGCGCGCTACGACGTGGTCATCACCGACCGCGTCACCGGCGCCACCCGGACCATCACCGATATCCATCTCCCCATGTACGGCGAGCACAACGTGCTGAACTCCCTGGCCGCCATCGCGGTGGCCAACGAGCTGGGCCTAGCCAACGACGTGGTCAAGAAGGCGCTGGGCGGCTTCAAGGGCGTCAAGCGCCGCTTCACCCGCACCGGCGAGGCCAAGGGCGTCACCGTCATCGACGATTACGGCCACCACCCGGTGGAGATCGCCGCCGTGCTGAAGGCCGCCCGCTCCGCCTGCCGGGGCAACGTCATCGCCGTGGTCCAGCCCCACCGCTATTCCCGCCTGTCCAGCCTGTTCGCCGAGTTCTGCACCTGCTTCAACGACGCCGACATGGTGATCGCCGCCGACGTCTATGCGGCAGGCGAGAAGCCGATGACCGGCTTCGACAAGACCGCCCTGGTCAAGGGCCTGCAGGAGCACGGCCACCGCCGGGTGATGGCCCTTTCCGATCCCAAGGCCCTGGCGCCGCTGGTCAATTCCCTGGCCGGCCCCGGCGACATGGTGGTCTGCCTGGGGGCCGGCAACATCACCGCCTGGGCCCATGCCCTGCCGGCCGAACTGGCCGCCCTGCCCGATCCCAGCCCGGGAGGCGCCGAATGATGGCGGCCGCCAAGCATCACGACTGGCGCGACACCCTGCCCCCGGTCCAGGGGCGGATGAGCTTCGACGCCCCCATGGCGCCGTTCACCTGGTTCAGGGTGGGCGGCAACGCCCAGGCGCTGTTCCGCCCCGCCGACCTGGACGACCTGATCGCCGTGCTGGAAGTCCTGCCCGAGGACGTGCCGGTCACCGTGGTCGGCGTCGGCTCCAACCTGCTGGTCAGGGACGGCGGCGTGCCGGGCATGGTGGTCCGCCTGACCGGCCCCTTCGCCACCATCGACGTCAGCGGCGACACCATCACCGCCGGAGCGGGGGCGCTGGACCTCACCGTCGCCCGCACCGCCGAGGAAGCCGGGTTGGCCGGGCTGGAATTCCTGTCGGGCGTGCCGGGCACCATCGGCGGCGCGCTGCGCATGAACGCCGGCGCCTACGGAACCGAGATGAAGGACGTCACCGTCTCGGCCCAGGCGGTGGACCGGAGTGGCGCCCTGCAGATCCTCGGCCCCGGCGAGCTGGGCTTTTCCTACCGCCGCAGCGCCGTGCCCGAGGGCTGGATCTTCCTGTCCGCCTCGCTGAGGGGCCGCCCCGGCAAGCCCGCCGACATCGGAGCGCGCATGGCCGAGATCGCCCGGGCGCGGGAAGAGGCCCAGCCGGTCAAGGTGCGCACCGGCGGCTCCACCTTCGCCAATCCGGAAGGCATGAACGCCTGGAAGCTGATCGACGCCGCCGGCTGCCGCGGGTTGGCGATGGGCGGCGCCCAGGTCAGCGAGAAGCACTGCAACTTCCTGCTGAACACCGGCGACGCCACCGCCGCCGACATCGAGGACCTGGGCGAGGAGGTCCGCCGCCGGGTGCGAGAGACCAGCGGCGTGGACCTGCATTGGGAAATCCGCCGCATCGGCGTCAGGAGCGACAAGTCATGAGCAAGCGCGTCACCGTCCTGATGGGGGGGGCCTCGGCCGAACGCGACGTGTCGCTCCGCTCGGGCGCCGCCGCCGCCAAGGCGCTGGAGCAGGCCGGGTTCGAGGTCGCCCTGGTGGATTGCGGCCGCAATCCCGCCGAGCTGGTGCGCGCCCTCACCGAGACCAAGCCCGACGTGGTGTTCAACGCCCTGCACGGCCGCTTCGGCGAGGACGGCTGCGTCCAGGGGGTGCTGAACCTCTTGGGCGTGCCCTACACCCATTCCGGCCTGCTGGCCTCGGCGGCGGCCATGGACAAGGCCTTCGCCCGCGCCCTGTTCGCCAATGCCGGCATTCCGGTGGCCGAGGGAAAGGTGGTCAGCCGCGCCGAGTCCCAGGGACCCGACCCGCTGCCCCGGCCCTTCGTGGTCAAGCCCTTGAACGAGGGCTCGTCGGTGGGCGTGTTCATCGTGGGCGACAACCAGCCGTCGCCGCTGGCCGGCTGGCCGTTCGACGCCGACGAGGTGCTGGTGGAAAGCTTCATCCCCGGCCGCGAGCTGACCGTCGCCGTGATGGGCGACCGGGCGCTGGGCGTCCTCGAGATCACCTCGGACCACGGCTTCTACGATTACGAGGCCAAGTACGCGCCGGGCGGTTCGCGCCACATCATGCCCGCCCCCATCCCGGAGACCGATTACGCCGAGGCCTGCCGCTTGGCCGTCGCCGCCCACAGGGCGCTGGGCTGCCGGGGCGTTTCCCGCGCCGATCTGCGTTACGACGACACCGCTCCGGGCGCCGCGCCCCGGCTGGTCATGCTGGAGGTCAACACCCAGCCCGGCATGACCGCCACCTCGCTGGTGCCCGAGATCGCCGCCCATCAGGGGATCACCTTCCCCGAACTGGTGCGGTGGATGGTGGAGGAGGCGCGATGCGACTGAGCCCCTCCGACATCGTCATCACCGCCGACGACCGCCCCGGCGTGCGCCGGGCGCCGCGCCAGATTTCCGCCAAGCGCGAGACGGCGGCGGCGGCCCCGGCCAACGCGCCGCGCCCCAAGGCCAAGCGCCGCCTGCCGCGCCTGCGCCTCGCCATGACCCCGCTGCAGAAGCTGGCCGGCGCCGGATTGCTGGCCACCGCCGTCGTGGTGAGCGGCATGGCGCTCTGGCATTCGGGCAAGCCCCAGCGGCTCATCCACGACGCCGGGACCGCCGTCCTGGCCTGGACCGCCGAGACCGGCTTCCAGGTGGCCGACATCACCGTCACCGGCCGCCGCCGCACCCCCACCGACCAGCTGGTCGCCGCCCTGGGCGCCCGTTACGGCGACCCCATCCTGGGAATCGACATCGCCGCCGTCCGGGCGCGGGTCGAGGCGCTGCCCAGCGTGCGCGCCGCCGCCATCGAGCGCCGCCTGCCCGGCGCGCTGCACCTGTCCATCGTCGAGCGCGAACCGGTGGCCCTGTGGCAGACCGACAAGAGCTTCGTGCTGGTCGACCGCGACGGCCGCCGCATCCCCGGCGCCCTCGAGGGCTTCGAGGACCTGCCCCTGATCGTCGGCGAGGGCGCGCCGTCGCGCACCGACGAACTGTTCACCCTGCTGGCCGCCGAGCCGGAGCTGGCCGCCCGGGTCAAGGCGGCCGTCCGGGTCGGCAACCGCCGCTGGAACATCAAGCTCGACGACGTGGAGAAGGGCCTGGAGGCCCGCCTGCCCGAGCTGGACACCGAGGCCGCCTGGCGCCGCCTGGCCGAACTGGAGAAGACCCGCGCCCTGTCGGGCAAGCAGATCACCATGATCGACCTGCGGATTCCCGACCGCCTGATCCTGAAAAGCGCGCGCGAGCCGGCGGTCAACACCGCCTCGGCCGCGCCGCCCGCCGCCCTGGCCGGAAGGGAGCGCTGAGCATGGCCCCGCGCAACGGCCTCATCGCCGCCCTGGACGTGGGCACCACCAAGGTGTGCTGCTTCATCGCCAAGATCCAGGACGACGGCAGCCCCCGCATGGTCGGCATCGGCCATCAGGTGGCGCGCGGCATGCGCAACGGCGCCGTGGTGGACATGGAGGAGCTGGAAACCTCGATCCGCGCCGCCGTCGAGGCCGCCGAGGAGATGGCCAACGACCAGGTCCGCGCCGTGGCCATCAACATCTCGGGCGGCCATCCCGGCTCGGCCAACGTCAAGGTGGAGGTGGCCATGAACGGCCACGCCGTCAACGAAGCCGACATCCGCCGCATGCTGGAACACGGCCGCGCCCATCACGAAAGCTCCGACCGCGAACTGATCCACGCCATTCCGGTGGACTACACCATCGACGGCAACGAGGGCATCAAGGATCCGCGCGGCATGTTCGGCGACCGCCTGGGGGTGGCCATCCACGTCATCTCGGCGGGGATCGGCCCGGTGCGCAACCTCTCCACCGTGGTCAACCGCTGCCACCTGGACATCGAGGCCCGGGTGGTCAGCCCCTACGCCGCCGGCCTCGCCTGCCTGGTGGAGGACGAGAAGGAGCTGGGCGTCACCTGCATCGACTTAGGGGGAGGCACCACCTCCATCGCGGTGTTCCTGGGCGGCCAGTTGGTCCATACCGACGTCATCGCGGTGGGCGGCGCCCACGTCACCAGCGATATCGCCCGCGGCCTGTCCACCCCGGTGGTCCATGCCGAGCGGCTGAAGACGCTGTACGGCTCGGTGATCCCCTCGGCCTCGGACGACCGCGAGATCCTCAAGGTGCCGCTGGTCGGCGAGGACGAGGACGGCGCCTCCAATCAGGTGCCGCGCTCCATGCTGATCCAGATCATCCAGCCCCGGCTGGAGGAGACCTTCGAACTGGTGCGCTCGCATCTCGAGCAGGGCGGCTTCGACAAGCTGGCCGGGCGCCGGGTGGTGCTGACCGGGGGCGCCAGCCAGATGCAGGGCGCCCGCGATCTGGCCGGCATGGTGCTGGACAAGCAGGTGCGCCTGGGCAAGCCGCTCGGGCTGCACGGACTGCCCGAGGCCACCGGCGGCCCGGCTTTTTCCACCTGCGCCGGATTGATCCGCTACGCCCTGGCCCATGCGCCCGCGCCGTCGCGCGGCAAACGGCCGGGGACTCGCGGAGAAGGTGCGTCGGGCTGGGGCCGTCTCGGCTCGTGGCTCAAACGGAATTTCTGAGATTTTCGAGTTCAACGGACGGCCGGCATCGAATCGGCCGAACACAGCGCGGAGGACCTGGATATGCTGACTTTTCTCCCCGGAGCCCATCAGGAGCTGAAGCCCCGCATCACCGTTGTCGGTGTGGGCGGTGCCGGCGGCAACGCCGTCAACAACATGATCCTGTCGCGGCTTGAAGGCGTCGAGTTCATCGTCGCCAACACCGATTCCCAGTCGCTGGGCCAAAGCCGCACCGAGCGCCGCATCCAGCTGGGCAACCAGGTGACGCAAGGCCTGGGCGCCGGATCGCGCCCCGACGTCGGCCGCGCGGCGGCAGAGGAAAGCCTGGAAGAGATCCTCGGCCAGATCGGCGGCGCCAACATGGTGTTCATCACCGCCGGCATGGGCGGCGGCACCGGCTCGGGCGCCGCGCCGGTTATCGCGCGGGCAGCGCGCGAGCAGGGCATCCTGACCGTCGGCGTGGTCACCAAGCCCTTCCACTTCGAGGGCGCGCACCGCATGCGCACCGCGGAAGGCGCCATCGACGAACTGCAGCAGTTCGTCGACACCCTGATCATCATCCCCAACCAGAACCTGTTCCGCGTCGCCACCGAGCGCACCACCTTCGCCGACGCCTTCAAGATGGCCGACGACGTGCTGTATTCCGGCGTGCGCGGCGTCACCGACCTGATGATCATGCCCGGCCTGATCAACCTGGACTTCGCAGACATCCGCACCGTGATGAGCGAAATGGGCAAGGCCATGATGGGCACCGGCGAGGCCGAGGGCGACAAGCGCGCCATCGACGCCGCCGAGGCCGCCATCTCCAACCCGCTGCTCGACGACACCTCCATGAAGGGGGCGCGCGGCGTGCTGATCAACATCACCGGCGGCATGGACATGACCCTGTTCGAGGTGGACGAGGCCGCCAACCGCATCCGCGACGAGGTCGATCCCGACGCCAACATCATCTTCGGCTCCACCTTCGACGAGAAGCTGAACGGCAAGATGCGGGTCTCGGTGGTCGCCACCGGCATCGCCTCGGAAGCCGCCGCCCAGCCCAAGCCCACCGTCATCTCCCTGGTCACCCCGGCCACCCAGCCGGCGCCCCAGGTCGCCCGCCCGGCCGCCGCCCAGGCCCAGGCGCCGTTCTTCCGCCCGCAGACCGCGCCCCAGCAGCAGCCGGCGGCGGCCGCGCCGGTGTCGGCCCCGGCCGCCGCCCGCGCGCACCACCCGGTCCACCGCCCGGCGGTGGCCGCCCAGCTCCAGCCGGAACTGGATATCGGCCGCCCCGAGCCCATGGTGCGGACCGAAGCGGTGGCGCGCGCCGAAGCCCGCATGGAGCCGGAACTGCGGCTCGAGCCGGAGATGCGGGCCGAGCCCGGGATGGATTCCCGTCACGAGCCGGTTCTCGGCCGTTCTCAGCCGGAAATGCGGGCCCAGCCCGAGATGAAGGACCTGCACAAGGCGCTGTCCGAGATTTCCGAAACCCCCTCCGCCCCGGTCCTGGCGCCGCAGCCGCCCCAGGAAACCCGCCGCATGGGCGGCCTGCTCGACCGCCTGGTCAACCGCCACCGCGCCCCCGCCCAGCCGGCGCCGCAGCCCCAGCCGCAGCCCCAGCCGCGCATGGAAGCCCGGCGCGAGCCCACCGCCAGCCGGGCGGGCGAGGACCTGGACATCCCGGCCTTCCTGCGCCGCCAGGCCAACTGAGCACACCGATCGCGGACGGGGGCTTCCCCCCTGTCCGACCGCGCTGTAAGACTTGGGCCCGACCGGTTTACCGGCCGGGCCCCATTTTTGTTTCACGCCATTGAGATCAAGGCATTCGCCGATCGTTTCACGACCTGGGGCGAGTGTAACATTTGGCAATAATGATTGATTTGAGCCCTGGACTCCGGACTGCTACACCTTTCACCATCAAGATGAAGGGTCGCCAGACGCCACACGACACAAGCGGCGCGGCGAGCCGGAAGACAGGGGATTTCAGCGTGAATCAGATCGTCAGCCATCTGCGACCCGACACCAAGTCCTCCTCCGATTCCATGCGCCAGCGCACCTTGAAAACCGCCATCGGCTGCACCGGAATCGGTCTGCATTCGGGCGCCAAGGTGACCATGGTGCTGCACCCCGCCGAGGCCGGCACCGGCATTGTTTTCCGCCGTGTCGACATCGCCGGCGGCGGCGCCGCCGTCCCCGCCCTGTGGTCGTCGGTGGGCGACACCCGCATGAACACCTGCCTGAAGAACGAGGCGGGCGTGGTGGTCGGCACCGTCGAGCACCTGATGAGCGCCCTGGCCGGCATGCAGATCGACAATTGCCTGATCGAGATCAACGGCCCGGAAGTGCCGGTGATGGACGGTTCGGCCGCCCCCTTCCTGTTCCTCATCGAATGCGCCGGCGTGGTCGAGCAGGACGCTCCCCGCCAGGCCATCCGCATTCTCAAGCGCGTGGTGATCAAGGACGGCGAGCGCATGGCCTCGCTGACCCCGTCGTCGGGCTTTTCGGTGCGCTTCGAGATCGATTTCGGCGCCTCGGCCATCTCGCGCCAGGAATTCTTCGTCAACCTGTCGCGCGGCACATTCAAGGCGGAAGTCTCCCGCGCCCGGACCTTCGGCTTCGAGCAGGAAGTGGCCATGCTGCGCGCCCACGGCTTGGCCCGCGGCGGCTCGCTGGACAACGCTGTGGTGATCGACAGCACCGGCACCAAGGTGCTCAACGACGACGGCCTGCGTTATACCGACGAATTCGTCCGCCACAAGGTGCTGGACGCGGTGGGCGACCTCTATCTGGCGGGCGCCCCCCTGCTCGGCCATTACCACGGCGTGCGCGCCGGCCATGCCGTCACCAACCAGCTGCTGCG
>NZ_AONQ01000041.1 GCF_000342045.1 Paramagnetospirillum caucaseum
GGGCGCGGGTGCGGCGGCGGGATCGTCGTCGCCCCCAGGCCTGTCCCCAGCCCCCCGCCTCGGGCCAGGCCTTCTGTTCGGAGATCAGATCGGCGCACGCCGGCGCGGTCAGCGCCGAGGAGGCCGACAGCAAGGTGATGAGGAGCAGATGGCGGGAAGACGGCACGGTGGTCACCCTGGGCCCGTCACGCGGCGCCCATGGCCGGTACGGTCCGGCGGCACGGCCACGGCGGGCGCGCCAGGACCCACAGGCCAAAGGCGATGGGAAGGGCGGCGTTGATGTAGATGAGCGGGACGAAGGCCAGATTGCCGGCCGACAGGTTGGTGGCTCCCAGCGCCAGGGCCTGGACGGCGACCATCAGGGCGGTGGCGGTCATCACCTGCATGGTCTGGCCGCGCCGGTCGAAACCGGAGGTCAGCAGGATGGCGGCGGCCAGCAGCGGAAAGCCCAGGCTGTACAGCGGCGCGGTCAGGCGGGAATGCAGCTCGGACTTGAAGCGGCGGAAGTCGCCCTTGTTGGGCATGCTGTCGTCCATGGTCAGCAGCTCCAGGGTCGGGCGTTCGCGGGCGTCGCGGAAGCGGTCGGGCTTGTTGCCGGTGGCGGTGTTGAAATCCACCGTGTAGTTGTCGAAATACAGCAGCGACAGCTTGCCGGTCCCCTGGGTCACTTCCTGGCGGTTGCCGTTGACCATCAGCACCCGGGGCCCCTGCTCGGTATAGACCAGGGCGCCGCGCTCGGCCATCAGGGTGACGGGGCGCTGGGGATGGCGCTTGTCATGGACCAGCAGGCCGGTGAGCTCGCCGTCGGGAGTGCGCGAGCGGACATAGATGGTCAGCCCGTCGCCGAACTTGTTGAACATGCCTTCCTGCAGCAACACGTTGCCGATGTCGTTGCGGATGGTCCATTGCATCTCGTGGAAGCTGCGCACGGTGAGCGGAATGATCCAGCAACTGAGCAGATAGCCCACCGCGCTCACCGCCAGCCCGAGAACGATCGCCGGCCGCGCCAGGGCCAGATGGCTGAGGCCGGCGGCGCGCAGGACCACCAGTTCCCGGTCGGCGATCAGGCGGTTGTAGGTGAAGAGCACCACGGCGAACAGGGAGATGGGGATGATCACCACCAGGAAGCCCGGCATCAGCAGGATGGTGAGCTTGAGGAAGGAGCCGATGGACAGCCCCTTGTTGACGATCATCTCGACGAAGCGCAGCGACTGGGTCAGCCACAGGACGCAGGCCAGCGCGGCGGAGACGAAAATCATCCCCACCGCCATCTGGCGCATCATGTATCGCGTGATCCCCGACATGGCGCGGGATTATAGACACGAGGCCGGCGGCGGAACAGCGAAAGCTTCGGGCCTTCGCCGATTCATGGCCGCCCGGGGCCGGGGCGCAATATCTTTCCCGGATTCATCAGGCCGCGCGGGTCCAGCGCCTCCTTGACCCGGCGCATCAGCTCCAGGTCCACCCCCGGCTTGTAATGGGCCAGTTCGTCCACCTTGAGGCGGCCGATGCCGTGCTCGGCCGAGATGGAGCCCTCCATCTCCACCACGATGTCGTGGACGATGCGGTTCATCTCCGCCCAGCGGGCCAGGAAGGCGGTCTTGTCGGCCCCGATCGGCTGGGTCAGGTTGAAATGGGTGTTGCCGTCGCCCAGATGGCCGAAGGGCACCACCCGCACGCCGGGCATGGCCGCCTCCACCGCGCTGGTGCAGCGGCGGATCATCTCGGGCACGCGGGAGGTGGCCACCGCGACGTCGTGCTTGATGGAGCCACCCTCCTTCTTCTGTGCCTCGGGAATGGCCTCGCGGATGCGCCAGAAGCCGGCCCGCTGGCTCTCGCTTTCGGCCAGCACGGCATCCGCCGCCAGGCCGTCCGCGAAGGCGTCGCCCAGCACGTCCTCCAGCGCCTGGCGCAGGCCGCCGGGCCGCGACGACGACAGTTCCAGCAGCAGCATCCAGGGGTGGGGCGCGGCGAAGGGGTCGCGCACCCCGGGCACATGGCGCAGGCCCAGTTCCAGTCCCAGGCGGGGGATCAATTCACAGGCGGTGACGGAATCCCCCGACGCGGCGCGGGCGCGGGCGAACAGGGGCAGCGCCGCCTCCAGGTCGGACAGGGCCACCAGGGCCGTGGCTGTTTCGCGCGGACGGGGAAACAGCTTCAGCACGCAGGCGGTGACCACGCCCAGCGTGCCCTCGGCGCCGATGAACAGGTGCTGCAGGGCATAGCCGGTATTGTCCTTGCGCAGGCGCTTCAGCCCGTTCCACACGCTGCCGTCGGACAGCACCACTTCCAGGCCCAGCACCAGGTCGCGGGTGTTGCCGTAGCGCAGCACGTTGGTGCCCCCGGCATTGGTCGAGATGTTGCCGCCGATGCGGCACGAGCCTTCCGCTCCCAGGCTCAGGGGGAACAGACAATCGGCGGCGGCCGCCGCCTGCTGCAGGGTGGCCAGCACGCAGCCCGCCTCGGCGGTCAGGGTGAAATCCACCGGATCGACGGCGCGGATGCGGGTCAGCCGCTCGCTGGAGATCACCACCGAGCCCCCGTCCTCGGACGGCACGCCGCCGCCGCACAGGCCGGTATTGCCGCCCTGGGGCACCATGGGGATGCCGGCGTCCGCGCAGACCTTGACCACCTCCGAGACCTCGGCGGTGGAGCCGGGGCGGACGACGCCCCGGGCGGCGCCCCGGTAGAGGCCGCGCTCCTCCGCCAGATAGGGGGCGAGGCCGGCGGGATCGGCGATGACGTTGCCGGGGCCGACGATGGCGGCCAGAGAGTCGAGAATGCTCATTTCGGTTTGTCCCTCAGGCGCCGGGCGGGCGCCTTGGCGCCCTTGGCTCCTCCGCTGCGCTCCGGGTCGCTCAACGCTCCCGCGCTCGGCATAGCCTCGCTCATTTCTGCTTGTCCCTGGGAGCCGCCGCGCGGCGCAGGCGGTCGTTGATGGCCAGGCCCAGGCCCTTCTCGGGAATGGGCATCACGGCGATGCCCCGGTAGTCGGGGCGGTCGAGGGCGCGCAGCATGGCGAACAGATGGGCGGCGGCCTCGGACAGGTCGCCCTTGGGCGACAGGTTGAGGACGCAATCGGAGGCGGGGCCGAAGCCCAGCAGCGCCTCGCCGGGTTCGGCCCCGGCGGCGTCGAGGCGGACGGGCAGGGCGGGGGCATAGTGGCTTTCCAACTGGCCGGGCGAGCGTGGGGCGTCGGGCGTTTCCAGGGCGCGGCGGATGGGGTGGCCGAGGACGGCCTCCAACTCCTCGGCGGTGACGCCGCCGGGGCGCAGCAGGGTGGGGGGCTGCTCGGAGAGGTCGAGCACGGTGGATTCCACCCCCACCCGGCAGGGGCCGCCGTCCAGCACCATGGCGATGCGGCCTTCCAGGCATTGGGCGACGTGCTCGGCCCGCGTCGGACTGACCCGGCCCGAGCGGTTGGCCGAGGGCGCCGCCAGGGGGCGCCCCGCCGCCCTGATCAGGGCCAGGGCCACCGGATGGTCGGGCATGCGCACCGCCACCGAATCCAGCCCGGCCGAGGCCAGCAGCGACACCGGCGAATCGGGCCGCCTCTTCAGCACCAGGGTCAGCGGGCCGGGCCAGAAGCGCTCGGCCAGGCGGTGGGCGTCGCCGTTGAATTCCACCAGGGCGGCGGCCTGATCGAGGCCGCTGACATGGGCGATCAGCGGATTGAAGCTGGGACGGCCCTTGGCCTTGAAGATGGCGGCCACCGCCGCGTCCGAGGTGGCGTCGCCTCCCAGCCCGTACACCGTCTCGGTGGGAAAGGCCACCAGCCCGCCCTCGGCCAGCACGCGGCCGGCCCGCGCGATGGCGGCGGGGTCGGCGGACAGGATCATGGCGGAGGCGGGCTGGCTCATCCCCGGACCATAGTTCATGAGCCCCCTTCCGGAAAAGGGGGCTCGAGCTTCAGCCGCCCTTGCGGTGGGCCTTCACATAGGCGGCCAGCACCGCGTTCATGCGCGACTGGTAGCCCGGCCCTTGGCCCTTGAACCAGTCGAGGACCTCGCGGTCGACGCGGATGGAGATGGCCGCCTTGGGCTGGGGCATGACCAGTTGGGCGGTGCGGAACCATTCCTCGTCCAGGACGGGGGCGGCCTCCGGGTCGGCGGCGATGGCGGCGTCGATGGCGGAATCGGGCAGCGCCTTGACCCGCACCCAGTCGGTCTTGCCTTTGTGGCGCTCAGTGAGAGTGCGCCTGATGATATGCTCTTCGCTCATTTGTCCGTGCCCTTCGCGCCGAGATCAAGCGCTTGGCTGTTCCACGCTCGGCTATCCGCCCATAATATGTATATACAATTTACCTTTGCCAAGGAGAGCGCTATTGCCCCGCCACGGTGGACAGCGCCCGGATGAAGGCGCCGAGGCCGGAGCGGCGGACCGGCACGAAGGGTTTTTCCCAGCGGCGGCACAGGCGCTTGACCTCGTCGTGGGCGCCGTGGCTGACGCTGTCCACCGGGAACAGCACGGCGTCGGCGCGGCCGAACAGCGAGTGCAGGCGGCCCATGCTTTCCTCGAAGCCGCCGTCGTGGTGGGTGAAGGTGCCGCCCGCCTCTTCCACCAGCCGGCGGAAATGGGGCAGGTGCTGGTTGCGGCCGCCGACGAACAGGATGCAGCGGCCGCACAGGTCCAGGCGGGCGCACTCCTCGTCGCATTGGCCGAGTCCGTCGCCCGCCGTCTCGGCCGGGGCCAGGGTGGCGGCCAGCCGGGTTTCCGAGGCGGCCAGCTCATCGCGCATGTCGCGCAGTTCGCGGTGCAGGCGGTCGTTCTCCGCGTCCCGGTCGCGGGCCTGGGCCTGCAGTCGGCGCGCCTCGTCCTCGGCCACCTGGCGGAAGGCGGTCTCCACCTCCAGCAGGTGGCGCAGTTCGCCCACCTCGTGGTGCAGCCGATCCATGTTGAGGGCGGATTCGGCGGCATGGGCGAGGCGGCGGGATTCGGCGGCCTCCTGGTCGAGCAACTGGCGCAGTTCGCGGATTTCGGTGTTGCGCCGGCCGATCTCGGCCTTCAGGCGGTCCTGCTGGCGCGCCACCTTGGCCTCCAGGTCGGCCTTGTCGCGCTCCAGCTGGTGGATGGACCTGAGATCGGCGCGCGCCGCCGCTCCCACCTGATGGGACAGCATGTGGATGTCGCCGAAGATCCGGCTGCGCAGCGAATCGGTGCAGTCGGGGTGGCTCATCACCGCCCAGCAGGCGGCGGCGACCTCGCCCTTGCCCAGGCATTCCTCCCACCAGGCGCCCAGAGTCTCCTCGCCGGCCAGCGGCTTGGCGCGGTTGATGGCGGCGGCGTGCTTGCGGTCCAGCAGCTTGTTCAGCGTCTTGCCCACCAGGCGTTCCCGCGACGCCAGATGGATCATCGAGGTGTGGATTTCATAGGCGGTGGGCTTGGCCGAGCGCATCTGCACTCCCAGCTTGGAGGCCACTCCCCTCAACTCACCCAGGCTGAGGCAGGTGCCGATGATGGTGCAGTGCCACTGGTTGTCGATCTCCCACAGCCGGGCGCGGTGGCGGGGCGTCGGGGCCGCTTCGGCCAGGGCGGGGTGGCATTGCTCACACATGGGAAGCTCCTTGAGTGCAAATGCGAATGACTCGCAATTTGCTTTGGAAGGAGATCAATGTCAAGCGCTCTTCGCCAGACCGCTGTCGGGTGACTCAACCCAGCCTCTCCAGCGACGGCGCCGCTGTTGACGAACGTCATAGATACCTCCCTCAACCCGATTCACCATATCTGGCGGCCGAGGCTGCATGGAGGCAGCAAGGCACCAGGATGAATCGACGATGAAGCTGATCGACATTCTCCAAGACGAGCACGTCCTGATCGAGCAGGTGCTGGGATCCCTTCGCACGTATGTCGGCGGACTCGTCGACGGGACTGCGGACCCGGATGACGGCAAACGCTTTGCCGCGTTCTTCACCGAGTTCGCGGGCCATTTCCATCATGATCGCGAGGAACGAGTGTTCTTCGAGGCTCTGGTGACGGAGGCGGAACTGCCGGGCGACCGCGGGCCATTGCACGCCGTCACGCTCGAGCACGTCGAGATGGGAGGGTGGCTGTGCGAGATGACGCCGCTTCTCCAACAGAGGCCGCAGTCCGAGGATGATCGTGTTCGGCTTCAGGCTCTGGCAATTCGCTACTCGCACGCGCTCTGGCGCCATATCGACGCGGAGAACTCCGTCCTGTACCCGGAGGGTGCCGAGCGGCTTTACCGGTGCGGCATTCGCGAGTTGCCGGATCGGCCGATGAGCGATGTGGAGGCCGCCGCGCGTGAGGCCGGCGCGGCCCTGCTGCTCCGTTATCCGCCGGTCGAGGACGCGACGCTCACGCGTGGCGACGGTTGCTTCATGTGCCGAGCCTACGGTGACACCTGCGACGGCTTCGAGGCCGAATGGTGGACCGAGTTCGAGTGGGACGAGGAGGGTGACGCAAGCGACTGAAACTCCTGGTGCGCCACGAAGGTCAAATCCATCTTCGACACTTCGAGCAAGACACAGACACGGAGCACCGCCACCATTGTTTCCAGTGGATTGGGATCAGCAGCTTTGCGGGGTATGCGTCACCCGACAACCGCTGGCTTCGAACAATGGTTCGACCGGCGATCCCACGATCAGCAGGGCGCTGTAGGAATCCATCATTTCCGCCCAGTCGTGGATCACCGCGAACAGGCCGCTGCTGATCTCCTCGGTCACCGTGGCCGGATCGGGCGGGGTGAGGTCGAGGAAGGCCTCGGCCTCACCGCCCTCGAAATGCACCTGCATGCCGGCGCGCCGCGCCAGGGCGACCATGGACCGGTTGTCCGACAGGCACAGGGTATAGAGCTTTTCCGCCCGGCGGTTGCGGGCGAAGGCCACCGCCTGACGCAGCAGTTTGGAGCCGATGCCGTCGGTGCGGTGGCGCTCGTCGACGCTGACCCCCACCTCGGCGAGGCTGCCGCTCAGCGCCACATGGGCGGCCCCCACCAGTTCGTCGCCGGCGAAGGCGGCCAGGATCAGGTCGCCGACGCCGATGGTGGCGACATAGTCGTCGATCACCCGGTCGGCCACGCCGGAGCGGGCGAAGCGCAGGCGACGGTCCTCGGCCGACAGCCCCTTCAGATGGGCAACATAGGCGGCGCGTTCATGGATATAGAGTCTGCGGATCAGCATGGCCGACCTCCTTCACTGGTCATACCATGAGATGGGATGTTTATGTTGCGGTGCAACATAAACTTATGTGTCAAGGGATGCATGGGGGCATGCGGGACGGGACCGGAATGGGGCCGGAGCGGAATGAAGAAAGCCCCTTTCCCCGGCGAGGGAAAGGGGCTTTCGCGGTCCAGGGAGAAGGCTATCCCGCCAGGGCCTGCTCGATCCTGTCCAGGGCCGCCTGGGCCGCCGAGGCGTCGGGGCCGCCGGCCTGGGCCATGTCGGGACGGCCGCCGCCGCCCTTGCCGCCCAGGGCCTCCGAGCCGACGCGGACCAGGTCGACGGCGCTGTGCTTGCCCGTCAGGTCCTCGGTGACGCAGACCACGATGGAGGCCTTGCCTTCGGCGTCGGAGACCAGGGCGATGATTCCCGAACCGATCTGCTTCTTGATCTCGTCGGCCATGCCCTTCAGATCCTTGGCGGGCACACCGCTCAGCACCTTGCCGGCATAGGTGATGCCGTTAACGCTCTTGGTGGCGGCGCCCTGGCCGCCGCCGGTGGCCAGTTGCTTCCTGACTTCGGCCAGTTCGCGCTCCAGCTTGCGCCGCTCGTCCATCAGGCCGGCGATGCGGGCCGGCAGGTCGGCGGGGGCCGCCTTCAGGGTGTCGGCGGCCTTGGCCAGCAGGTCTTCCTGCGCCTGTGCCCAGGCCAGGAAGGCCGGGCCGGTCACCGCTTCGATGCGGCGCACGCCCGACGCCACGGCGCTTTCCGCCACGATCTTGAAGCCGCCGATGTCGCCGGTGCGGGTGGCGTGGGTGCCGCCGCACAATTCGGTGGACAACTCGCCCATGGAGACCACGCGGACCTCGTCGCCGTACTTCTCGCCGAACAGGGCCATGGCGCCGGCCTTGATGGCGTCGTCGGGGGTCATCACCTTGGTGGCGACCTCGGCGTTGACGCGGATGCGGCGGTTGACCTCGGCCTCGACGGCGCGGGATTCCGCGGCCGACAGGGCCTTGGTGTGGGCGAAATCGAAGCGCAGGCGGTCGGGGCCGACCTGGCTGCCTTTCTGGGTGACGTGGTCGCCCAGGATGTCGCGCAGCGCGGCGTGCAGCAGGTGGGTGGCCGAGTGGTGGCCGCGGGTGGCGTCGCGGCGGGTGGATTCCACGGCGAAATGGGCATCCTCGCCCACCGCCACCGGCCCGCCCTCGACGGTGCCGAAATGGACGATCAGGTCGCCCAGCTTCTTCTGGGTGTCGGTGACGGTGACGATGGCCTTGCCGCCGGCGACGGTGATCAGGCCGCAATCGCCCATCTGGCCGCCCGATTCGCCGTAGAACGGGGTCTGGTTGGCGATGATCGCCACCTGATGGCCGGGATGGACGGCCTCGACGCTCTTGCCGTTCTCCACCAGGGCGATGATCTTGCCCTCGGCCTGCTCGGCATCGTAGCCGAGGAACTCGCTGGCCCCCAGGCTTTCCCGCAGTTCGAACCACAGGGATTCGGTGGCCGCCTCGCCCGAGCCGGACCACGCCTTGCGGGCCTCGGCGCGCTGGCGCTCCATGGCCGAGGCGAAGCCGTCGGTGTCGACGCCGATGCCCTTGGCCTTCAGGGCGTCCTGGGTCAGGTCGAGGGGGAAGCCGTAGGTGTCGTAGAGCTTGAACGCCACCTCGCCGGCCAGCTTCCGGCCTGACCCGATCCGGGTGATTTCGTCGTCCAGCAGCTTGAGGCCCTTGTCCAGGGTGACCTTGAAGCGGGTTTCCTCCAGCTTCAGGGTCTCGGTGATCAGGGCGTTGGCGCGCACCAGTTCGGGATAGGCCTCGCCCATCTGGCGGGTCAGCGCCGGGACCAGCTTCCACAGCAAGGGCTCGGAGCAGCCCATCAGATGGGCGTGGCGCATGGCGCGGCGCATGATGCGGCGCAGCACGTAGCCGCGCCCCTCGTTGGAGGGCAGCACGCCGTCGGCGATCAGAAACGCCGACGAGCGCAGATGGTCGGCGACCACCCGGTGGCTGATCTTGTGCGGGCCGTCGGCGTCGGTGTTGGAGCCCTCGGCCGAGGCCTCGATCAGGGCGCGCATCAGGTCGATGTCGTAATTGTCGTGCTTGCCCTGCAGCAGGGCGGTCAGGCGTTCGAGGCCCATGCCGGTGTCGATGCTGGGCTTGGGCAGGGGAATGCGGGTCTGCTTGTCCACCTGCTCGAACTGCATGAACACCAGGTTCCAGATCTCGATGAAGCGGTCGCCGTCCTGGTCGGGGCTGCCGGGCGGGCCGCCGGGGATGTGGTCGCCGTGGTCGTAGAAGATCTCCGAGCACGGGCCGCAGGGGCCGGTGTCGCCCATGGCCCAGAAATTGTCCGAGGTCGGGATGCGGATGATGCGCGATTCGGGCAGGCCGGCGATCTTCTTCCAAGCCTCGGCCGCCTGATCGTCGTCGTGGTAGACGGTGACCAGCAGGCGGTCCTTGTTGATGCCGAAATCCCTGGTGATCAGGTTCCAGGCCAGTTCGATGGCCAGATCCTTGAAATAGTCGCCGAACGAGAAATTGCCCAGCATCTCGAAGAAGGTGTGATGCCGCGCGGTGTAGCCCACGTTGTCCAGGTCGTTGTGCTTGCCGCCGGCCCGCACGCATTTCTGGGCGGTGGCGGCGCGGACGTAGTCGCGCTTCTCGATGCCGGTGAAGACGTTCTTGAACTGCACCATGCCGGCGTTGGTGAACATCAGCGTCGGATCGTTGCGCGGCACCAGCGGGCTGGAATTCACGACGGTGTGGCCGTTCTTCTCGAAGAAGTCGAGGAATGTGCGGCGAATCTCGTTGGCGGTCTGCATGGCATCCATCGCGGGCTAGGGGGACGGCGTAACGGGCGGTTTTAACCCGTGGGGGGTTGGGCTGTCCAGGGGCGGCCCGAAGGCCGGGGAGGGGGTGGGGATAAATACCAGACATGGGATTGTGGGTTTTATGTAAAACACAGGAAATGCCGCTTGACCAGGCTCAAGGCAAAGCCTTAGCGCGGCGCTTATGTATTTATCAGAGCCCCGGTGCGGCAGGCCCTCCCCTCCCCACTCCCCTCCCGCCGTATCGGGGCCTCCCCAATTCCCAAGGAGCAGCGACCGCCATGTCCGAACCCCAGCTCGACGTCCGCGCCATCCAGCCGCGCGACCGCCATCCCCAGATCTTCGGGACCTTCGAGTCCCTGGCCGTGGGCGGTGCCTTCATTCTGGTCAATGACCACGACCCCAAGCCGCTCTATTATCACTTCAACGCCGAGCGCGCCGGCACCTTCGGCTGGGAATACCTGGAAGACGGCCCCGAGGTCTGGCGGGTGCGCATTTCGCGGACGGCCTGAGGCAAAGAGGAACTTGCGATGATGAACCGTCTGGGGCTGATCGCCCTTGTCCTGTGGTTGGTGTCGGCCGTCGGCCTGGGCGCCTTGTTCGTCCACGGGCGGACCGCAAAGGCCCCGGACGGCCGCACCGCCATTCTGCTGAGCGGGGCCGAGCGCGAGATGGTGTTCTCCGAGATGCGCGGCCTGCTGGTGGTGGTCCGCGACATCACCGCCGCCCTGGCCGAGGGCGACACCGCCAAGGTCGGCCGGGCCGCCCGGGCCATGGGCATGGGCGAGGCCCACGACAAGGCCCCCGACCTGCTGCTCAAGCTGCCGCTGGACTTCAAGCGGCTGGCCATGGGCCTGCACGGCGGTTTCGACGAGATGGCCGACGCGGCGGCCAAGGGCGAGAGCCCGGCCCAGCTCAACAGCCGGCTGATCGCCCAGCTGGACCGCTGCACCACCTGCCATGCCGGCTTCAGGATCGACGTCGCGCAATAAGTGCTCTACCTTGGGCTGATGCATGCAATCGCACTCGCCCTGACCGCCCTGATCCTGTCGGCCCCCGTCCTGGCCGCCGGGCCGCAGGCGCCGCCCGCCACGCCCGCTCCCGCCGCTCCCCTCCGCTGTCCCGAGGATGCCGAGGGCGGTGCCTGCGTGTGGGGCAAGGCCGAGGGCTACGACGCCGGCGCGGTTCAGGTGCGCGGCCTGCACATCGCCCTGGCCGGCATCGCCGCCCCGGGACGCAAGGATTGGTGCGCCAGCAAATCGGCCAAGGACGAATTCGACTGTGCCCGCCCGGCCAGGAAGCGCATGGGCGAAGCGCTGGCCAAGGGGGTGGCCTGCGAGATCGTCGATGTGGCTTCGGGCCAGCTGTGGGGGCGGTGCCGGGTGGCCGAGGGTGATCTTGGCCGCCTGCTGGTCCAGGCAGGGCTGGCCCGCGCCGCCAAGGACGGCCCCTATGCCGAGGCGCAGAAACAGGCCGTCGCCGCCCGGCGCGGCCTGTGGGCCGCCGACATGATCCTGCCCCGCGACTGGGAAACGGCGCGGCGCAAGGCGGCGGACGAGGATTAGGTTATTCCGCCTTCCGGGCGATTCTCTTCGGCTTCGTCCCGGCGTCGGCCTGTCGGGTTTCGGGGCAGGGGCTGATATCCGCCGGCTTGCCCACCGTCTCGCCGGCCAGGGCGATCAGTTGGTGGCCATTGGCCGAGGCGGCCTTGTCGAACAGCGGGGCATGCATCTCGCAATAGCCCTCGGTCTCGTGCACGCGGATCGACTCCCGGTTGGTCAGTACCGTGTTGTAACGGTCGAAGCTCGCCGCGCCCTTGCCGGTGCGCTGGAAATAGCCGCGCATGAGCTTGGCGTTGTCGCTCATGGTGCCACCGTGGCGGTGGACATAGGTGCTCCACTTGCCGGGCAGCGAGGGATCGTCGCCCCGGCAGTTCAGCGCCGCCACCTGCAACTGATAATGGAACTGGCGCAACTGGGCCGCCTTGATCTCCTCGGGCGTGCCGCAGGCCGACTTGGCGGCGGCGGGCAGGGCGGCGAGGGCGAGGACGAAGGCAAAGGCGGCGGGGCGAAGGATCAAGGCGGCCATCCTGGTCGGGGCAAGGGGCACCAGTGTGCTCTTCCCGGCGGGCAAAGATCAACTGGCTCGTGCCCGCCGGGTGAAGGGGCGCAGATGGCTGAGGAATTCCGCCGCCACCCGTGACCAGGAGAAGCGGCAGGCATGGCGGCGGCAATCCTCGGGCGGGATCGTCAGGGCCCGCAGGGCGGCGGCCCGCAAGTCCTCGTCCAGCACGCCGACGGAGGCGCCTCCCACGACGTCCAGCGGACCGGTGACCGGGAAGGCCGCCACCGGCACGCCCGAAGCCAGGGCTTCCAGCATCACCAGGCCGAAGGTGTCGGTGCGCGAGGGAAAGACGAAAACGTCGGCGGCGCGATAGGCTCGGCCCAGTTCCTGATCGCCGTTGACGATGCGGAAATGGGCCTCCGGATAGCGCCGCATCAGCCCGGTCCGCGCCGGACCGTCGCCCACCACCACCTTGGAGCCCGGCAGGTCGAGATCCAGGAAGGCCGGCAGGTTTTTCTCCACCGCCACCCGGCCCACATACAGGAAGATGGGGCGCGGCAGATCGAGGAAATCCCTGGGGCCGGGGCGGAAGAGACCGGCATCCACCCCGTGCGACCACGGCACGGCGTTGGAGAATCCCTTCTGCCGCAATTCGCGGTGGACCGAGGGCGACGGGCACAGCACCGTCGCCGCCGGGCCGTGAAAGCGCCGCATCAGGCCATAGGCCCAGTCCAGCGGAATGCCGGTGCGGGTATGGATGTATTCGGGGAATTTGGTGTGGTAGGCGCTGGTGAAGGGCAGGTGGTGCTTCAGGCACCAGGACCGCCCCGCCCAGCCCAGCGGCCCCTCGGTGGCGATGTGGACGGCGTCGGGGGCGAACTCGTCCAGCATCCGCGCCATGCGGCGGCCGGGCAGCAACGCCAGCGGAATCTCCGGGTAGGACGGGCAGGGAAGGGTGGTGAAGGCCGAAGGCTCGATCACCCGCACCAGATGGCCGAGATCCCCCAGCGTGTCGGCCAGGGTGGCCAATACCCGCACCACCCCGTTGCGTTGCGGAGTCCAGGCGTCGGTAACCAGGGCGATGCGCATGATGTCCTCCCGGATATTTCGGGAGAAGGCCTAGGCCGCGCCACGCCGCGGCTCAAGTGACAGGTCGGTGACGTTTACAGATCCGCCAGTTCCACCTCGGGCGCCGGGCCCAGCGCCGGGAACAGCTTTCCCACCATGCGGGCGAAGCGTTCCGGCGCGTCGGTGGAGATCAGCTGCAGGCCGCCGCCGCCCGGGGGGGCTTCGCGTCCCGCCAGCCGGCGGACCAGCATGGAGGCGGTCGCCTCGGCGCAATCCACCAGGGTGACGTCCGGCCCGGCGAGGCGCGCCAGGGCCGGGGCCAGCAGGGGGAAATGGGTGCAGCCCAGCACCAGGCAGTCGCCGGCCTCGCTGCCGTCGAACAGCGATCCCAGATAATGGCGGGCGACGCTGTCCACGATGGGGCCGTCGGTCAGCCCCTCCTCGGCCAGGGCGACGAACAGCGGGCAGGGCACGCAGCGCACCCGGGCGCCTTCGCGGCGCCGCGCGATGGCCCGTTCGTAGGCCTGGGAGCGGCAGGTGCCCTCGGTGGCCGCCACCACGATGCGGCCGTCCGCCGAGGCCTTGGCCGCGCCGTCGGCGCCCGCCTCGACCACGCCGAGCACCGGCAGGTGGGGAAAACGCTCGGCGATGGCGTCCAGGGCCACCGCCGAGGCGGTGTTGCAGGCCACCACCAGGGCCTTGATGCCCTTTTCAACCAGGAATTCAGCCGCCTGCACCGCGTAGCGGGTCACGGTGCGCGGCGATTTGGTGCCGTAGGGCTGGCGCGCCACGTCGCCAAGATAAAGCAATCGCTCGTCGGGCATGCTGCGCCGGATGGCCGCAGCGATAGTCAGTCCCCCCACCCCGGAGTCGAAAATCCCGACCGGATATGTCGCTGGTATAGCATCGGGTGAGGTGAACACTGTATGTCCTTGCTGCGAAGTCATTGGAATCTTTTGCCCGAGGGACCACATGATTGAACGGGAGATGAAGATTCTCCGGTCTTCATGGGAATTCAGACCGCCACGCTCTTGGACAGCCTCGGTAAATATCCTATAAACAGAGCCTGCTTCTAATCGCTTCGGCGGTTCGGTTCAACCGTCACCCGGTGGGAAGGATACGGGTCTTGGAATTGATGGGGCAATCCAGTATCGCGGGGGGCGCCGGAGCCTGCCTGCCGCCGGCGCGTCCGGTACGCTGGTCGCTGGCCCGCAAGGTCTCGCTGGCCCTGGTTTCCATTCTGCTGTCCACCCTGCTGCTGACCGCCTTCTTCGCCTATTACAAGTTCGAAAGCGTCTATTCCGCCCAGGTGCAGTCCCGCTACTCCTTCGTGGTGTTCACCATCAAGAAGCGGATCGAGGACAGTCTCAACCTGGGGTTCGCCCTGCGCCAACTGCGCCAGGTACAGGAAATCATCGAGCGCGAGAAATCGCGCGATTCCCAGATCCTGGCGGTGGAGGTCTACGACTACCGGGGCGAGGTGCTGTTCGACACCGACCGCGGCGCCATCGGCACCAGGGTGTCGGATTCCCTGGCCGAGGCCATTCGCAGCGGCATGCAGCAATCCTTCAGCGTGGTGGACGAGGACAACCTGATCGTCGGCCTGCCCCTGGTCAACAACCTGGGCAAGGTTGAAGGCGGCGTGGTGCTGCGCTATCCCATGGCCTATGTGGAGAAGGGGGTTTCCGGGCT
Organism: Paramagnetospirillum caucaseum; assembly: GCF_000342045.1. GTDB lineage: Bacteria > Pseudomonadota > Alphaproteobacteria > Rhodospirillales > Magnetospirillaceae > Phaeospirillum > Phaeospirillum caucaseum. The sequence continues at coordinate 14,776 of NZ_AONQ01000041.1, forward strand.
GCTCAGCCAGTTGCTCAAGAGCATCGCCATCGCCCTGGCGGCGGCCTCGGTGGTGGCGGTCGGCGGATTGTACATCCTGTTCGGCGGCGTCGGACGCAAGCTGGGCAGCATGGAAAAGACCATGGGCGAGGTGCTCTCGGTGGGCGGGCAGGCGATCCCCGAGAGCGGCGGCGATTCCTTCGAGGCGCGCTTCGCCGAGTTTGTCGGCAAGACCCGCGAGACCATCGACCACGTCAAGGACGCCACCGACGAGGTCGGCCGTCTTGACCGGCTGATGTGAGGGGGCGGCCATGATCCTCGACCGCACCCGCCCGCTGTTCATCCGCCTGCTGCTGCTGGTGGTGCTGGTGCTGGTGCCGCCGGTGGCGTGGATCGCCCATCAGGCCACCGGCGAGTTCAGCCGCGGCCTGATTCCCGAGATGGACAAGAAGGCCGAGGCCATCGGCCGCGATCTGGAGCAGTCCATCGAACGGGCGGTCGGCTACGGTATTCCTCTCGACCAGTTGCAGGGGATGGACCAGTTCTTCGCCCCCGTCCTGGCCGCCAACCCGGAAATCCGCTATCTGGCGGTGACCGACCGCGCCGGCAAGGTGCTGTTCATCGAAGGCGCCGAGCGGTCGGTGCTGGAAGCCGTCTATGGCGGCGCCGACTTCGCCGCCGGAACGGAGCATTCGCGCAAGCTGGCGCTGGGCGGTTTCATCGATCTGGCGCAGCCGTTGGCCATCAAGGGCGCTCGCATCGGCCACATCCATGTGGGCATGGACCAGGATTACGTCGGAGGCCGCCTGCAGGAGATTCTCGTCGATCTGGCGGTGGTCACCCTGGGGGCGCTGCTGGTGGCGGTGGAGATCCTGCTGTTCGTGGTGACCTTCAACATCACCGGCCCCATGCGGGTGGTGGGCACGGTGATGGAACGGGTGCGGCGCGGCGATTTCAGCTGTTCGGCCGGCGTCACCTCCGACGACGAGGTGGGGCGCTTCGTGCACGGCTTCAACGGCGCCATCCGGCTGGCCGACCAGTTGTTCCGCCGGCTGGAGGCCTATATCGACGAGGTCAAGGCCGCCCATTTCGATGCCGGCGTGGTCGAGAAGGTCAAGGACATCGAGTCCCGGGTGCGCTTCCTGTTCCGCTTCGCCCGCAACGGCCGGCCCGAGATCGTCAACGAGCACCAGGCCACCGACATCCGCCTGCCGCTGTTCCTTTTCGTGTTCGCGGAAGAGATCTCGCGCTCGTTCATGCCGCTCTACATCCGCGACCTCTACGCCCCCATTCCCGGCCTGACGCCGGAACTGGCCATGGGCCTGCCCATCGCCCTGTTCATGCTGGTGATCGCCCTGGCCTCGCCCTCGGCCTCGCTGCTGGCCAACCGGCTGGGGGCGCGCCGGGTGTTCCTGATCGGGCTGGTGCCGGCCACCATCGGCTTCGTCATGTCGGCGCTGGCGGTGACCATCTACGACCTGATCGCCTGGCGGGCGGCGACGGCGCTGGGCTACGCCTTCATCACCATGGCCTGCCAGGGCTACATCGCCCAGGTGTCGCAGCAGCAGACCCGCACCCAGGGCCTGGGCGTCTATGTGGGCGCCGTGCTGACCGCCAGCGTGTGTGGCACCGGCATCGGCGGCGTGCTGGCCGAGCGGGTGGGCTTCCGCGTCACCTTCCTGGTGGCCGGCGCGCTGACGGTGATCACCGCCGTACTGATCTGGCGCCTGTTGGACAGCACCCAGCCGCAAGCCGAGGGGCCCAGCCCGCGCAAGCGCGACTTCCTGCGGCTGCTGCGCAACTGGCGCTTTTCGGCGCTGGTGGCCTTCGCCGCCATTCCCGCCAAGATGGCGCTCACCGGCTTCCTGTTCTTCCTGGTGCCGCTGACGCTCTCCCAGAACCCGTCCCTCGACCTGGGGGACGTGGCCCGGATGATGATGGCCTATCCGGTGTCGGTGGTGCTGCTGTCGCCGCTGGTGGCCCGCTTCGCCGACCGGGTGGGGTGGCGGGTCGGGCTGGTGGCGGCGGGTGGCCTGCTGGGCGGGGCCGGGCTGGTGCTGCCCGCCTTCTGGGACGAGCCGGTCCTGGCGGTGCAGGCGGCCATCCTGCTGCTGGGCGTCTCGCACGGCCTGTCGGCCTCGCCGCAGCTGGCCATGATCCCCGATCTGTGCTGGACCGAGTGCCGGGCCATCGGCCAGACCAACGTGCTGGCCTTCCTGCGTCTGGCCGAGCGCATCGGCAGCTTCGCCGGGCCGCTGCTGGCGGCGGCGCTGATCCCGCTTTACGGCCATCAGGGGGCCATCGTGGCGCTGGGCTGGCTGGTGCTGGGCATGGCGGCGGTGTTCGCCCTGCTGTCCTTCGCCTACCATGCCGGTCCCCATATCGAGACGGAGTGGGGGGAATGAGACGACTCGTCACCCTGATCCTGGCGGCATGCGCCCTGGCCCTGTCCGGGCCTGCCGGGGCGGCCGAGCCGGGGGCCAAGCCGTTCCGCATCTACATGGCCCTGTGGCGGGGCTGGGAGGATGCCGCCCAGGGCTTCAAGGACTATTTCGCCAACCAGGGCATTCCGGTGGAGCTGATCATCCGCGACGCCGGCCAGGACAAGGCCAAGCTCAAGGATTTCGTCGCCGAGGCCAAGGCGCTGAAGGTGGATCTGGTGTTCACCTGGGGCACCACGGTCAGCGAGGAGATGCTGGGCCGTTTCGATTCCGCCGACCCGGCGCGGCACATCACCGACATCCCGGCGGTGTTCGCGGTGGTGTCGCAGCCGGTGGGCGGCGTGGTGCCCAGCCTGTCGTCGTCGGAGCGCAACATCACCGGCACCCTGTACCTGGTACCCATGGAGACCCAGGTCAACCTGATCCAGTCCTACCGGCCGGTGAAGCGGCTGGGCATGGTCTATAATCCGCTGGAGCGCAATTCCCAGGTGGCGGCCGAGCAGCTGGACGGCATCGGCAAGGCCACCGGCTTCGAGGTGGTGGCCCTGCCGGTGGATGTGGCCGAGGGCAAGCCCAAGCCGGCCAGCATCGCGCTCAAGGTGGCGGAGATCAAGGCGGCGCGGGTGGATTTCCTCTACATTCCGCCCGACACCTTCCTCAACATCAACCGCGACATCCTGACCCAGGCGGCGCTCGACCACGCCATCCCCACCTTCGCGGCGGCGGAGAATCCGGTGGTGACCTCCAAGGCGATGTTCGGCGGCGTCTACCGCTACTACACGGTGGGCCAGCTGACTGCCTACAAGGCCGAGCAGATCCTGGTCCGCAAGATCGCTCCCAAGGACATTCCCATCGATGCGCCCAAGCGGCTGTCGGTGCTGATCAACATGCCGGTGGTGCGGCAGATCGGTCTCTTTCCCCCCATGAAGCTGATGGGGCTGGCCGAGATCATCGACCGCACCGAGGCCAAGGAGAACAAGCCTTGATCACCTCCCACCCGCCCCTCCGCATTCTGGTCTGCACCAAGATGGACCTGGCGGGGGCCTTGATTCTCAACACCCTGCTGCCGCATCTGGCCGGCGACACGGTGATGGTGCTGATGAGCGAGAAGACGCGGCCCGTCGAGAACACCGTGCCCGAACTGGCGGAGATCAAGTTCTTCGAGCGCGACCTGCCCATGGACATCCTGTTCCCGCTGCTCGACCGGGCGGAAGCGTCCGGCGTCGGAGAGGGGGGGGCGCCGCTGCTGACCTTCGCCGGGCTGTCGCAGCGCTACGGCATCACCATCGAAAGCATCTCCGACCTCAACGGGCCGGAGGGCGAGGCCCGCATCCGCGCCTTCGCCCCCGACCTGACCATCTCGGCGCGTTTCTCGCTGATCTTCAAGCCCAACACCTACGATATCCCCCGGCTCGGCACCTACAACATCCATCCCGGCGCCCTGCCGCGCTATGCCGGGCTGTTCGCGCCGTTCCGCTGCCTGCTCGACGGCTCCGATTCCATCGGCTGCACCCTGCACCGGGTGGACAAGGGCATCGACACCGGCCCCATCGTCGGTATCGGCTATCTGCCCATCGAGCGGCAACGCTCGCTGCTCTGGCACGTGGTCAACACCTACCAGCCGGGCCTCGCCCTGTTCCTTGCCATGCTGGCCGGGCTGCGCCAGGGCCGCCAGCCCGAATACGCGGCGCAGGATTTCAGCCTGCGCCAGTACGGCTCGCTGCCGGGTCCCGAGCCCTTCGCCGCCTTCAAGGCCAAGGGGCTGAAACTGTTCGAACCGGCCGAGTATCTGGAGATACTGTCGGGCTTCCTGCCGCCGGACATGGCCATGCCCGGCGCGGTGGCCAACGCGGTGGTCAACGGGCGGGGGGATGCATGCTGCTCCGCACCCGCGTAACGCTCATCGTCACCGTCACCTATTCCCTGCTGGTGGCGGGGTTGTTCTTCGCCGGCCTGAAGAACGAGGAACTGGCCGACGAGCGTTATGTCCAGGCCACCCTCAACGGCCAGCAGATCTTCTGGGACAAGCTGGTGGAGAATACCGTCCAGCGCCTGGAAGCCGCCGCGCCGCTGCTGACCGCCAACCAGGAGATGATCGCCGCCATCGCCCGCAAAAGCCCGAGCGAGGCGCGCGAGGCCATGGCCCCGACCATCGCCGGGCTGGCCCGGCGCGGTGTCGGGCGGGCCGAGATCGTTGGCCTGGACGGCGACCTGCTCTATTCGTCCCAGGGTTCGCTGCTGGACACGCCCCTGGTGGATGCAGGCACGGTGCGGCTGATCGCCGAGAGCGGCAAGGCGCGCACCGGCATTACCCAGAACAGCGACAAGCAGTTCATCGCCGCCATCACCGTGCCGCTGGCCGGGCTGGACGGGACGGTGGTCGGCGTCGCCACCATCGTTTCCGATCTGCGGCCGCCGCTGGAGGAGTTCAAGGCCTCGACCGGGTCCGATGTCTTCCTGGTGGACCGGGTCGGGCAGATGACCGACGGCACCAATGACCTGCTGTGGAAGGTGTTCGAGTCCAAGATTTCGGTCCGCAAGAGCCGGCTGGAGAGCTGGCGCGACGGCTCGCGCTTCTATTCCGTGGTGGTGTTCCCGCTGTCCGACGGCGAGGGCAGGGTGATCGGCGCCCTGGTCAGCGTGCGCGATTCCACCGAGACCCAGGCCCGCCAGCACGAGATCCGCATGATCGCCATCGGGGCGGTGGGGCTGTTCCTGGTCTTCGTGCTGGCCGTGTTCTCGGTCTATCTGCGCCGCTCGTTCGATCCCCTCGACCAGGCCATCGCGGTGCTCAACGCCTTGTCCCGGGGCGATACCTCGGTGATGCTCGACGTGCGCCACGACAACGACGAGATCGGCCGCATCGCCAGCACGGTGGGAGTGTTCCGCGAGAACGCCATCAAGATCGACCTGCTGGAGGAGCGGCGCGAGCGCCAGCGCCGCCGCCAGGAACTGTTCATCCGCCTGCAGATGCTGCGCCTGTCCGAGATGCTGGAGCAGGACGCCCGCGAGGCGGTGCTGGACGACCTCAAGCAGATCGAGGAACTGTCCAGCCGCCCGACCGCCGGCGCCGAGGGCGGCGACGGCTCCAAGGGCGAGCTGGAGGTGCTGGCGGTGGCCTTCCAGACCATGTCGTCGCGCATCCGCGAACAGCACGAGCGTCTGGAATCGCTGATTGCCGAGCGCACCCGCGACGTGGAGATCCTGCGCGAGGCCCTGCGCACCCGCGACCAGCTGGCGGCGCTGCGCCAGGAACTGGACTTCGCCCGGGAATTACAGCTGTCCTCGCTGCCCCAGGTGTTCCCGCCCTTCCCCGAACGGGGCGAGTTCCAGATTCACGCCTCCATGGTGCCGGCCAAGGAGGTGGGGGGCGATTTCTACGACTTCTTCCTCATCGACCACCACCACCTGGGCTTCGTCATCGGCGACGCCTCGGGCAAGGGCGTGCCGGCGGCCATGTTCATCGCCATTACCCGCTCGCTGGTCAAGGCGGTGGCGCCGCTGTCCAGTTCGCCCGGCGAATGCATGGCCTTCGTCAACACCATGCTGGCCCGCGACAACCCCCAGACCCTGTTCGCCACCTGCTTCTACGGCGTGCTCGACACCCGCAGCGGCGAGGTGGGGTTCTGCAATGCCGGCCACCCGCCGCCCATGATCCTGCGGGCCGACGGTTCCGTGCAGGCCATCCGCGACGTCTCGGGCGTGGCGTTGGGGGTGCTGGAGGATCTGGAATACGAGACCGGCACCTTCACCCTGAATCCCGGCGAAGTGGTCCATCTCTATACCGACGGCGTCACCGAGGCCCAGAATTCCGCCGATGCCCTCTATGACGAGCCGCGCCTGATCGCCGAACTGGGCGGTACCGAGGATTCAAATCCCGAGGCGGTGATCGCCGGGGTGCTGCGCTCGGTGGAGGCCTTCGTCGGCAACGCGCCACAATTCGACGATATCACCATGTTGACGCTGCGCTTCGATCAGGCTTCCATGGAGGCGGATGCGCCCATGGAAGTCCGGCCGCGGCTGATGCTGACCGGCTTCCAGGCGCCGGGAGGGAACGACATGGACGGCAGGGGCATGCCCGCGCCCGCGGACGAGATTGCGGCGGCTTCCGTGCCGCCCGCCATCGTACCGCCCGCCGTCACTCCGGCCCAGCGTCCGCCGTTCCAGGACATGGAACCCAAGCGGGCGGCCATGGTCATCGGCAACGATGTCGCGGAACTGGAGCGGCTGGCGGATTTGGTGGACGTCTTCATCGAGGAGAACGGCCTGCCGGAAAAGCTGGCCTTCAACCTCAATGTCTGCCTGGACGAATTGATCACCAACATTATCTCGTACGGATACGATGACGAGGATGCCCATGAAATCCAGGTGGAGTTCGTCTACGATGGCCGGGAATTCGTGACCCGCATTATCGACGACGCCAAGGAGTACGATCCTTTTACCGAGGCGCCCATTCCCGACCTCGACCTGGACGTCGAGGACCGGCCCATCGGCGGGCTGGGGGTCTTCCTGGTGAAGGAGTTCATGGATGGAACCGAGTATGCGCACGAGGGCGGCCGCAACACCACCACCCTGCGCAAGACGATTTCGGCATAGGAGAGTTCTAGGTTATGGAAATCCGTGAAGAACAGGCTGGCGACGCCACCGTGCTGGTTCCCCTCGCCCGGGTGGACAGTTCGACGGCCAAGGCCTTCGAGGCCCGCGTCCTGGCGGTGGTCAACGCCGGCGCGCCCAAGATTCTGATCGATTTCGGCGAGTTGGACTATATCTCCAGCGCCGGGCTGCGCGTGGTGCTGGTGGGGGCCAAGATGACGCGGGGCACCCGCAAGTTCGCGCTGTGCTCCATGCGGCCCCATATCCGCGAGGTGTTCGACGTCTCGGGCTTCGCCAAGATCCTGTCCATCTACGCCGACCGCGAGGCCGCGCTGGCCGCCCTGTGACGGCATCGCGTCAGGGCGGCTGGAATGTCTTCCTCGTCTGCGCTACCATGAGGGCTCGACCCTAACCGCCCCACCATGGGCAAGACCAGGGCTGCGGGCCGAGGAGGGCAGGACCATGAACGATCCCTACAAGAATATGCTCGAGATGCAGCAGGCCATGCTGGAAGGCTGGATGAATTCCACCAACCAGATGATGCAGTACTGGAAGCACCTGATCGAATTGCAGGAGCGCCTGATGCAGCACGCCACGTTCGGCCGCGACCACGTGGAGATCGACGACGGGCCGTCTTTCACCGGCAAGTACGGCAAACGCCGCTTCGACATCGATCCCGAACGGGACGTCTGACCCGTCCCAGAGCCCCACGGCCCCGCCGCGGGGCTTTTTCTTTGGGCTCCGGCCTCAATCCTCGCCCATGCCGCGCCGCGAGATGGGGATGTCGCGGTGGATATAGGCGCTCATCACCAGCCCCCAGCCCAGCAGCAGCGACAGCATGGCGGTGCCGCCGTAGGAAATCAGCGGCAGCGGCACGCCGACCACCGGCACCAATCCCATCACCATGGCGGTGTTGATGAAGAAGTAGAGGAAGAAGGTGGTGGCGATGCCGTGGGCCACCAGCCGGCCGAACTGCGAGCGGCAGCGGATGGCGATGGCATAGCCGTAGGCCAGCAGCAGGGCGTAAAGGCCGAGCAGCACCAACCCGCCCATCATACCCCATTCCTCGGCGAACATGGTGAAGATGAAGTCGGTCTGCTTCTCGGGCAGGAAGTTGAGGCGGCTTTGCGTTCCCATCATGTAGCCCTTGCCGAACAAGCCGCCCGAGCCGAGCGCGATTTTGGACTGGGTGATGTGGTAGCCGGCCCCCAGGGGATCGCTCTCGGGGTTGAGGAACACCAGCACCCGCTTCTTCTGGTATTCGCGCAGGAACTGCCAGGCCACCGGAATGGCGGCCAGGGAACCGGCGATGACCACCACGAACTTCCACATGCGGACCCCGGCCATGAAGAACAGGGCGCCCGACGACATGATCAGCATCATGGCGGTGCCGAGATCGGGCTGTTTCAGCACCAGGATGGCCGGGGCGAACACCATGATCATCGGCGGGATGAGGAACAGCGGCCGTCCGATCTCCTGCTGGCCGGCGCCGTGGAAATAGCGGGCGAGCGACAGGATCAGGGCGATCTTCATGATTTCCGAGGGCTGCAGTTGGATGAAGCCCAGATCGATCCAGCGTTGCGCCCCCATGCCGATGGTGCCCTTCACCTCGACCGCCACCAGCAGCACGAAGGCGATGGCGTAGATGCCGTAGGCGTGGCGCATCCAGAAGCGCAGATCGATCATGGCCACGGTGATCATCAGGCCGATGCCGACGGCGAAGCGGACCATCTGCTTGATGGCCCAGGGTTCCATGGACCCTTGCGCCGCCGAATAGAGCGTGGCGAAGCCCACCGAGGCGATGGCGGTCAGCACGGCGATCAGCGACCAGTTGATCTGCCAGATTTTGTCGCGCATGGACATTTCGGTGCGGTTGAGGCGCGACGGCGTGCGCGGCAGCGGCCTCAGCATCAGAATCTCCTCAGGTCGGACGTGGTGGGAACGCCGCCGTCATCGGTGGCGATACGCGCCATGTCGCGCTTCTGCACCTCGATCATGATGTCGCGGGCGATGGGCGCCGCCACCGCCGAACCGCCGCCGCCATGCTCGACGATCACGGCGATGGAATAGCGCGGGTTGTCGTCGGGGGCATAGGCCACGAACAGGGCGTGGTCGCGCTCCTTCCACGGCAGCTGGTCGTTCTTCTTCACCCCGGTCTCGCGCTCGCGCATGGTGATGCGCCGCACCTGGGCCGAGCCGGTCTTGCCCGACAGCCACATGCCGTCCTGGAAGATGCGGGCCTTGTAGGCGGTGCCGCCCGGCTCGTTGGACACCGCGAACATGCCCTTGCGGATCAGGGCCAGGGACTGGCGCGACACGTCCATGCTGGGCCAGGCGGGGGCGGCGCGGCCCCGGGCGGATTTCTCGGTGATCTGGTCGCGGGCCACGTGGGGCACCACCGCATAGCCGCCGTTGGCGATACGCGCCGTCATGGTGGCCAACTGCATGGCGGTGGCGGTGACATAGCCCTGGCCGATGGCGTTGATCAGGGTCTCGCCCGGATGCCAGGGCTGCTTCAACACCGCCCGCTTCCACGCCTTGTTGGGGATGATCCCCGACTTCTCGCCGGGCAGGTCGATACCGGTGGGGGTGCCCAGGCTGAACTTCTTGGCCATCTCGGCGATCTTCTCGTAGCCGACGCGGCGCGCCACTTCGTAGAAGTAGACGTCGCAGGAATTCTTGATGCCGCTGATCAGGTCCTGTGCCCCGTGGCCTTCCTTCTTCCAGCAATGGAACTTGATGGAGCCCAGTTGGGTGTGGCCCGAGCAGAACACCCGCATCTCGGGCGTGATGTCGCGGGCCTCCAGCGCCGCCAGGGCGGTCAGCATCTTGAAGGTGGAGCCGGGCGCGAAGGTGCCGCCGATGGCCTTGTTGGTCAGCGGCGAGCGGGGATTGGTCGACAGGTCCTTCCATTCGTCGACGGACAGGCCACGATTGAAGGAATTGGGGTCGAAGGACGGGGTCGAGGCCATGACCAGCACGTCGCCGGTATGGATGTCCATCACCACCACGGCGGCGCTTTCGTCGCCTAAGCGCTGGGCGGCGTATTCCTGCAACTTCATGTCCAGCGTCAGGTTGAGGTCGAGGCCGGGCTCGCCCTCCTTGCGCTCCAGCTCGCGGATGACGCGGCCCACCGAGTTGACCTCCAGGGTCGATGTGCCGTGGCGGCCCCTGAGCGCCATGTCGTAGATACGCTCCACGCCGCCCTTGCCGATGCGAAAACCCGGCAGTTCCTCCAGCGGGTCGCCGGTCAGTTCGTTTTCCGACACCGCCGAGACGTAGCCCAGGATGTGGGCGCCCAGGCTTTCCAGCGGGTAATAACGGCTTTGGCCCACGTCGATCACCACGCCGGGCAGGTCGGCGGCGTTGACCTCGACGCGCGCCACTTCCTCCCAGGTCAGGTTCTCGCGCACGCTCAGGGGCACGAAGCTGCGCCGCCGGCGCACCTCCTTGTGGATGCGGGCGCGGTCGCCGTCGCCGATGGCGATGATCTTGGTCAGGGCGTCCAGGGTGTAGTCAAGGGACGGCGTCTGCTCCGGCACCACCATGACGCGGTAGTTGTGCTGGTTGACCGCCATGGCGATGCCGTTGCGGTCGAGGATCAGGCCGCGCGGCGGAGCCAGCAGGCGGGTGCTGATGCGGTTGTCCTCGGCCTGGACGGCATACTTGTCCGCCTCCATGACCTGCAGATAGTACATGCGGGCCGCCAGCGCCCCCATCAGGGTCGCCTTGCCGCCAGCCAGCATCATGGCCCGGCGGGAGAACAGCTTGGAACGGTCGTTGTCGTGATACATGGCCCGTCCTCCCTACACGTCGCGCAGGAAGGCGAGCTGTGTCCGGGCCAGCGTCCAGGTCAGCAGCGGGAACAGGGCCAGGGTCATCAGGTATTCGAACACCACCGGCGCGATATCCAGCGGCCGGCCCTTGATGAACGACAGCAGCAGCCAGGCCATGCCGATGGCGCCAGCGGTCAGCAGGCTGAACGCCCACCAGGTGACGGCGAACGACTTGCCCAGGAAGAACTTGCGCTGCGAGGCGGCAGTACCCTGGACCAGCAGCAGCACCAGGGCGTTGACCCCCAGCGGCGTGCCGGCGACGATGTCGTAGAGCAGGCCGATGACGAAGGCCAGCCAGGCGGGCAGCAGATCGGGGCGGTAGATGGCCCAGTAATAGACCCCCATCAGCGGCAGCATGGGCGCGATGCCGGAAAAGCCGGGAATGTGGGTCGGAATGGCGGTCAGCAGCAGCAGGAATACGGTGATGCCGAAGGGGACCGAATGGCGGACCCAGGTGTCCATCTTCACCCAGACGGAGGGTTTCACTCCTCCCTCCCGCGGCGGCGGCGCTCCGGCGGCGGCGGGCGCTCGAACGGCAGGATGCCGCCCAGGCCGAAATCGACGATGGACACGAATTCCAGCCGGTGGCGCTGGACGAAGGGCTCAACCCGGACGATGCCGTCGGTCACCGACGACACCATGCCCACCGGAATGCCCGGCGGGAAGGCGCCGCCCGAGGCGGCGGTGACCACCCGGTCGCCCACCGAGATGGTCGGGCTGCCGGTGATGTAATTGAGGCGCGGCCGCTGGCTGTTGTCGCCGGTCAGGATGGCCCGGGTACGGGTGGCTTCCAGCATGACCGGGGTGCGGGCGTTGATGTCGGTGATCAGCAGCAGGCGCGACGAGCGGGCGCCCACCTCGGCCACGTGGCCGGCCAGGGCTTCGCCGGTCAGCACCGCCTGGCCCTTGCGCACCCCGTCCTTGGCGCCGGCCCCCAGCAGCATGCTCTGGCCGAAGGCCGAACCCATGTCGCCGATCACCCGTGCGGTGACGAAGGCGGGGTCGGGATCGGGGACGTAGTTCAACTGGTCGTGCAGGACGGTGTTTTCCGCCTCCAGGCGGCGCGCCACCGTCTGCCAATGCATCAGCTTGGCGTTCTCTTCCTTGAGCCGGGCGTTCTCGGTGCGCAGGTTGGCCAACTCGTGGAAGTTCTCGGTGACCTGGGCGATGGTGGCGGCGGGCCGCGCCATGGCATCCAGCAGGGGGGCGATGGCGTCGGCGACCAGGGCGCGGGTGCGCTCGATCAGCACGATGTCGGCCTTGCCGAGGATCATCAGGGCCACCGAGGCGACGATCAGAGAAAGAAAGGCGAAGCGCTGGACCAGCAGCCTTAATGTCGCGAGCCGACCTGCCGCACCCGACTGCTTCACCTAGCCCCTCCGTTCCGCCGATGCTCCCCGGCACCATGGGGAAAACTTCGGCTCGATCCTACTATATCTAGTAACCGTAAAACTACCAATTACGGCAGCCGGGGGCCTAATACATGCTGGTGAGCACGTTTTTCAGCTTGGGCATTTCTTCCAGGGCGCGACCGGTGCCCAGCGCCACGCAGCTGAGCGGGTCGTCGGCGATGGAGACCGGCAGGCCGGTGGCGTGGCGCAGCACGTAATCCAGGTTGGACAGCAGGGCGCCGCCGCCGGTGAGCACGATGCCCTTGTCGACGATGTCGGCGGCCAGTTCCGGCGCGGTGTGCTCCAGGGCGACCTTGACCGCCTCGATGATGGCGCCGACCGGCTCGGCCAGGCTTTCGGCGATCTGGCGCTCGGAGATGATCAGTTCCTTGGGCACGCCGTTCATCAGGTCGCGGCCCTTGATCTCCATGGTGCGGCCCTCGCCGTCCTCGGGCGGACAGGCGGAGCCGATTTCCTTCTTGATGCGCTCGGCCGAGCCTTCGCCCACCAGCAGGTTATGGTTGCGGCGGATATAGGCGATGATCGCCTCGTCCATCTTGTCGCCGCCGACGCGTACCGAGCGGGAATAGACGATGCCGCCCAGCGAGAGCACCGCCACCTCGGTGGTGCCGCCGCCGATGTCGACCACCATGGAGCCGGTGGGCTCGGTCACGGGCAGGCCGGCGCCGATGGCGGCCGCCATGGGCTCCTCGATCAGGAAGACGCGGCGCGCGCCGGCGCTTTCCGCCGATTCCTGGATGGCGCGGCGCTCGACGGCGGTGGAGCCCGACGGCACGCAGACGATGACCAGCGGGCTGGCGAACGAGCGGCGGTTATGCACCTTGCGGATGAAGTGCTTGATCATCTCTTCCGCCACTTCGAAATCGGCGATGACGCCGTCGCGCAAGGGGCGGATGGCCTGGATATAGCCCGGGGTGCGGCCCAGCATCATCTTGGCTTCGTCGCCGACTGCCAGGACCTTCTTCTTGCCCTTTTCCTCGGCGATGGCGACCACCGACGGTTCATTGAGGACGATCCCTCGACCCTTGACGTAGACCAGCGTATTGGCGGTTCCGAGATCGATCGCCATGTCGGCGGACATCCAACCCGTCAGCTTCGAAAACATAATCCCTCACTCACCTTACGATGCGTCTTTGAATGATCCCAGCCGCGCGCGTGCTATATCATGGCCCGGCGGCGTCGGGGGCGGTTTTTTGCCGCTTGACCAGAAGTTTGTTCAGGGCGTTGACGTAGGCCCGCGCCGACGCCACCAGGGTGTCGGTCTCGGCGCCCTGGCCGTTGACGCTCTTGCCATCCTCTTCCAGACGCACGGTAACCTCGGCCTGGGCGTCGGTCCCTTGCGTCACCGCGCTCACCTGATAGAGCTGCAGCTTGGCCTCGTGGGGGAACAGCGCCTTGATGGCGTTGAAGGTGGCGTCGACGGGGCCGTCGCCGGTGGCGCGGACTTCCCGCGTCACGCCGTCGACGGACAGTTCCAGCACCGCCGACGGCGGCTGGTGCTTGGTGCCGCACAGCACCTCCAGCGAAATCAGCTTGACCCGGTCGTTGCCGCGCACCACCGCGTCGTCCACCAGGGCGACGATGTCCTCGTCGAACACGTCCTTCTTGCGGTCGGCCAGATCCTTGAAGCGGTTGAAGGCGTCCTCCACCGCGTTGTCGCCCAGGTCGTAGCCCAGTTCCTTCAGCTTGGCCTTGAAGGCGGCGCGCCCCGAATGCTTGCCCATCACCAGATGCGAGCGGTGCAGGCCGACGGAATCCGGGGTCATGATCTCGTAGGTCTGGGCGTGCTTCAGCACCCCGTCCTGATGGATGCCCGATTCGTGGGCGAAGGCGTTCTTGCCGACGATGGCCTTGTTGGGCTGGACCACGAAGCCGGTGATGGTCGAGACCAGACGCGACGCCTTGGTGATGTTCTCGGTCTTGATGCCGGTCTTGAAGGGCATCCGGTCGGGCCGGGTGCGCAGCGCCATGACGATCTCTTCCATGGCGGCGTTGCCGGCGCGCTCGCCCAGGCCGTTGATGGTGCATTCGATCTGCCGGGCGCCTTTGCCGACGGCGGCCAGGGAATTGGCCACCGCCAACCCCAGGTCGTTGTGGCAATGCACCGAGATGACCGCCTTGTCGATATTGGGCACCCGGTTGAACAGCATCTCGATCAGGGCGGCATACTCGTCGGGGACGGCGTAGCCCACGGTGTCGGGGATGTTGATGGTGCGCGCCCCGGATTTGATGGCGGCCTCGACGCAGCGGCACAGGAAGTCATGCTCGGTGCGCGAGCCGTCCTCGGCCGACCATTCCACGTCGTCTGTGAGCGAGCGGGCATAGGCCACCGATTCGGCGACCTTCTCCAGCACCTTCTCCGGCTCCATCTGCAGCTTGTATTTCATGTGCAGCGGGCTGGTGGACAGGAAGGTGTGGATGCGGCCGCTGGCCGCCGGCTTGATGGCCGCGGCGCAGCGCTCGATGTCGCCCCTGGTGGCGCGGGCCAGGCCGCAGATCACCGAGTTCCTCACCGCCTTGGCCACCGCCTCGACCGCCTCGAAATCGCCGTTGGACGCGATGGGGAAGCCGGCCTCGATCACGTCGACCCCCATCTCCTCCAGCACCAGCGCGATGCGGACCTTCTCCTCCAGGTTCATGGAGGCGCCGGGCGATTGCTCGCCGTCACGCAGCGTGGTGTCGAAGATGATGACGCGGTTGTGGTCCATGCACTCGCTCTTGAACTCTGGGGCGCGACGGGGGTGCGCGTACGGAAAAAGAGGCGAGCGCGGCCCGCCGGAAGCGGCCGGTGAAACAGGGTCGTGAAACCCGTTTCACCGCGCCTATAGGAAGGCCATTTCACGGGGCAATGTCAACACAGATCATGTGTCGGAATCGCAGGGGCCTCCAAGCTTTCCTCCCGTTGCTCCCGTCCGGCGGGGCCGGGGCGAGAGGGGGAGACGGCGGCGTCCAGGATTCATTCCATGAAGCTGTCTAGCGGCTTGATGGGAAAGCGGAAAATTGTGTGCGCCCGCTCACAGTCCATACCCGACAAAAATACTAGCATGATTTCGGGATGGACGATTGAGATGCATGGGTTTGGAGCCTTGACGTGATGCGTACCGCCTCGATCCAGTCCGCTGCCGCCCGGCAGTCGCGACAGACCATCAACCGGACCCTGGCGGGGCCGGTCATGGCCAAGCTGGTGGATATGGTTCCCGATCTGGCCTGGGTGCCGCGCGGCCGGGAACTGGAAACGGCATTGCGCGACTGCGACCTGCTGCACCGCTGCTTCATCGCCTTCCGCACCCACCGGGCCAGCTTCCGCCCCCTGCTGGTGGACGGGCGCGGCCGTCCGGTGGACAACGACAACACCCCGCTGACCTGCGGCCGCACCGTCAACCAGATCATCTCCATGATCGTCCGCTCGGCGGCCAAGCGGCATTTCCGCGCCCGCCTGGATTGCGGCTTCCCGCCCGGCCGTGCCGAGCGGCTGCGCCGGCCCGAGGACGTGGGCTGGGGCGGCATGCTGGCCTGGATGAGCGACAGGACGGACGAGCGGCGGAACCGCAAGGGCCAATCCCCCGGCGACCTTCTGTACGGCGCCATCCGCCGCTACCTGCTGCACGACTGGCAGGTGCCGATCATTCCCCAATACGCCCGCATGACGCCGCCCGAGGTGCGCGCCCTGGGCTCGCGCATCCTCGACTTCCGCGATGCCGCCGAACTGGCCGCCTGGCTGGAGGGCGGCGAGACCGGGCGGCGGATGCCGGCCGAGTGGGTGGTCGAGCCGGTTTCCTTGGCGCCGGAGTCCGCCTCCGCGTCCGACTCCGTCCCCGATCCGGTGGCCGAGATTGCCGCCCCCGAGCCGGTCGAGGGTGCCGCCACCCTGCCGAGCGCTTCCTTGGCCGGCGACGGGCGGTCCCGTCTGGGCGAGGTGCTGTCCGCCGACGGCCGTCTGATCCGCATGGAAACCGTGGTGCCGCTGCTGACCACGCCGGAGCTGAAGGCCGCCCTGGGCCATCCGGGGCGGGAGGAGTTGCGCCGCGCCGCCCGTTCCCTGGCCGGCACGGGCGCCAACACCGTGCGCCGCCTGGCGGTGGATTACGGCCTGTCGCCGGAGCAGATGACCGCCATGCTGGCCAAGTCCGCCCTGCTGCTGCCCCCTGCCGTCTACGAAAGAATGTTCGGCCGCAAGGGCGAACTGGTGCTGATCCTGGCCCTGATCGGCCGGGCGCGGGCCGCCGGCCTGGATGCCCAGGCCTCGCCCGCCGCCTTCGCCGCCTTCATGGAGGATCTGTTCGGCCGCTTTGCCCGCTGAGCAGGTGGTAGAGCGGTGCCATGCGGGCGAGGCGCGCCGTGAGTTCCGTGACGAGATCCGGCGAGAAGAACAGCGGCTCCATGGGGCGCTCGCGGATGAGCACGCCCGATTTTAGGCCGAACCAGCCGAGCACCGGGGTGGGCAGGGCGTCCTCCATGCCCTTGGGCAGGCGGGGACGGCGGTAGGCCTCCCCCGTCAGGGTGAAGCCCGCATCCGCAGCCGCCGCCATGGCCTCGGCGAAGCGGCCGGGGCGGGCGGCGATGGCGGCGCGCAGTTCGGTCATGGTGGCGGGGCTGGCGGCGTAGTAGCCCAGGCCGTAGCGGTAGCCGCCCGGCGCGAAGGCCAGGAAGAAGGTGGGGCGGCTCTGCCAGCCTTCGCCGGCCCGGCGGAAACTCATCCACTGCTTGACGCGGTAGGGCGACTTGTCGCGGGAGAAGCGGGTGTCGCGGCGGATGCGCGAGATGGCGCCGCCCATGGGACTGGCGTCGAAGCCGGGATCGATCTCCAGCATGGCCGGCGCCATGGTCGCGAACAACCGGCGCAGCGGCGTCTGGATCAGGTCGCGGTAGTCGTCCTTGCGGGCGTTGAACCAGCCGGTGTCGTTGTTGGCGGCCAGTTCGGCCAGGAAGGCGGGGGCCTGGGGGGCGAAGCCGGGAAAGTCGGTCATGGCGCGATGCTACCTCAGACCCGGCCCATGAAAAAAGCCCCGGCGATTTCCCGCCGGAGCCTTTTCCGAACCGTGCAGGGATCGGGCCTAGTTCTTGGCCTTGTCCACCAGCTTGTTCTTGGCGATCCAGGGCATCATGGCGCGCAGCTTCTCGCCGATGACCTCGATGCCGTGCTCGGCCTGGATGCGGCGGGTCGCCTTGAAGGACGGCTGGCCGGCCTTGCATTCCAGCATCCAGTCGCGGACGAAGCGGCCGGCCTGGATGTCCTCCAGGACGCGCTTCATCTCGGCCTTGGTCTCGTCGGTGATGATGCGCGGGCCGGTGACGTAGTCGCCGTATTCCGCGGTGTTGGAGATGGAGTAGCGCATGTTGGCGATGCCGCCCTCGTAGATGAGGTCGACGATCAGCTTCACCTCGTGCAGGCACTCGAAATAGGCCATCTCGGGGGCGTAGCCCGCCTCGACCAGGGTCTCGAAGCCGTACTGGATCAGCTTGGTCAGGCCGCCGCACAGGACGACCTGCTCGCCGAACAGGTCGGTCTCGCATTCCTCGCGGAAGGAGGTCTCGATGATGCCGGACCGGCCGCCGCCGATGGCCGAGGCGTAGGACAGGGCGATTTCCAGCGCGTTGCCGGTCGGGTTCTGGGCCACCGCCACCAGGCAGGGGACGCCGCCGCCCTTGACGTATTCGCCGCGCACGGTGTGGCCGGGGCCCTTGGGGGCGATCATGAACACATCGAGATCGGCGCGGGCTTCGATCAGCTTGAAGTGGATGTTCAGGCCGTGGGCGAAGACCAGGGCGGCGCCCTGCTTCATGTTGGCGGCCAGGTCGTTGTAATAGAGGTCGGCCTGCAGCTCGTCCGGGGTGAGGATCATCACCACGTCGCCCCACTTGGCGGCATCGGCGGGGGTCATGACCTTCAGGCCCTCGCCCTCGGCCTTCTTGGCGGTGGCCGAGCCGGCGCGCAGCGCCACGGCCACGTCCTTGACGCCGGAATCGCGCAGGTTCAGGGCATGGGCGTGGCCCTGCGAGCCGTAGCCAACGACCACGACCTTCTTGCCCTTGATCAGATTAACGTCGGCATCCCGATCGTAATAGACGCGCATGTTGGTTCCTTTCGACGGGCGGAGACGGCTCCGCTGAGAAATCTGGGCGGCTTTCTAAATCGGATTCGGTCCGCGCGCAATGGCGACGACGCCGGTGCGCGAAACGTCGGTCAGACCCAGGGGCTCCATCAGCTTGATGAAGGCGTCCACCTTCTCGGTGGCGCCCACCACCTCGAAGACGAAGCTCTCGTTGGTGGAATCGATGGCCCGCGCCCGGAAGATGTCGGCGATGCGCAAGGATTCCACCCGCTTGTCGCCGGTGGCCACCACCTTGATCAGGGCCAGTTCGCGGCTGACATGAGGACCTTCGATGGTCAGGTCGTGGACCTTGTGCACCGGCACCAGGCGGCGCAGCTGGTTCTTGATCTGCTCGATGATCATGGCGGTGCCGCTGGTCACGATGGTGATGCGCGACAGCTTCTGCGCCGCGTCCACCTCGGCCACGGTCAGGCTTTCGATGTTGTAGCCGCGACCCGAGAACAGGCCGATGACCCGGGCCAGCACGCCGGATTCGTTATCCACCAGGACGGCGACGGTGTGGCGGTTGATTTCCTCGATGGCTTTGGTCACTTGCATTCCCCCCCTTACACCAGAACCATGCCGTCTTGTTCCGAGCCCGGCTTGTCGCGGCCCTTGTCCTCCGGCCCCAGCACCATCTCGTTGTGGGCCATGCCGGGCATGATCATCGGGAAGACATTTTCCGAGGCGTCGGTGCGCAGTTCCAGGATCACCGGGCGGTCCACCGCGATCATCTCCTTGATGGCCTCGTCCACCTCGCCGGGCTTCTCGGCGCGCAGGCCGACGGCGCCGAACGCCTCGGCCAGCTTGACGAAGTCGGGGTGGTGGATCATGTGGCTCTCGGAATAGCGGCCGCCGTGGATCAGTTCCTGCCACTGGCGGACCATGCCGAGATACTGGTTGTTGAGGATGACGATCTTCACCGGCAGGCGGTGCTGCACCAGGGTGGCCATCTCCTGGATGTTCATCTGGATCGAGGCCTCGCCGGCGATGTTGATGACCAGCGCCTCCGGGTGGGCCATCTGCACGCCCATGGCCGACGGCAGGCCGTAGCCCATGGTGCCCAGCCCGCCCGAGGTCAGCCAGTGGTGGGGCAGGTCGAACTTCAGGTGCTGGGCCGCCCACATCTGGTGCTGGCCCACCTCGGTGCAGAAATAGGGGTTGCGGTGGCGGGTCAGCTCGTACAGGCGCTGCACGGCGTATTGCGGCTTGATGATCTTGTTGGAATTCTCGAAGGACAGGCAGTCGCTGGCCCGCCACTGGTCGATCCTGGCCCACCAGGCCTTCAGCGCCTTTTCATCGATGCGGCACTGCTTGGCCTTCCACACCTTGATCATGTCTTCCAGGACATGGGCGCAATCGCCGACGATGGGCAGGTCGACCACCACGTTCTTGTTGATGGAGCTGGGGTCGATGTCCACATGGATCTTCTTGGACTTCGGGCTGAAGCCGTCCAGCTTGCCGGTGACGCGGTCATCGAAGCGGGCGCCGATGTTGATCATCAGGTCGCAATCGTGCATGGCCATGTTGGCCTCGACCGTGCCGTGCATGCCCAGCATGCCCAGGAACAGCGGGTCCGAGCCGGGGAAGGCGCCCAGGCCCATCAGGGTCAGGGTGCAAGGATACCCGGTCATGCGCACGAACTGGGTCAGCAGCTGGCAGGCCGCCGGGCCGGAATTGATCACGCCGCCGCCCACGTAGAACACCGGCCGCTTGGCGTGGGCGATCATCTCGACCGCCTTCTCGATGGCCTTGAGGTCGCCCTTGACCTGGGGCTTGTACTTGGACTTGACCTTGGACGGCGGCTGGTACTCGCCCTTGGCCTGGACCACGTCCTTGGGCAGGTCGATCAGCACCGGGCCGGGGCGGCCCGAGCGCGCCACGTGGAAGGCCTCGTGCACCGTCCGCGCCAGGTCGTTGACGTCCTTGACCAGGTAATTGTGCTTGGTGCACGGCCGGGTGATGCCGGTGATGTCGGCTTCCTGGAAGGCGTCGTTGCCGATCAGGTGGGTGGGCACCTGCCCCGTCAGGCAGACCAGCGGCACCGAATCGCACTGGGCGTCGGCCAGACCGGTCACCGCGTTGGTGGCGCCGGGACCCGAGGTCACCAGCACGCAGCCCACCTTGCCGGTGGAGCGCGCATAGCCTTCGGCGGCATGCACGGCGGCCTGCTCGTGGCGGACCAGCACATGGCGCAGGCGGTTCTGCTTGAACAGCTCGTCGTAGATGGGCAGTACGGCGCCGCCGGGATACCCGAAAATGACCTCTACGCCCTGGTCGACCAGGGCCTTGAGGAGGATTTCCGCTCCGGTCAACGTATCGTGATGCACCATCTCAGCACCTTGTCTGTCATGTCGTTGTCGCCCGCCGGAAAGGCAGGCAAGCGCGCTGCTGCACTGCGGCGCGGGCGGACAACCTAGCGGCATGTCCTCATGGGGTCAAGAGGTGTTGGCGAATTTTCAGAAAGATTGTGGCTATTAAACTTTCCGAAAATTGCTCTGAGACGGTGACGGACGCATTGATCTGGTGGCGGAACCAGGTGGATTGGCGCTTGGCGTAGTTGCGGGTGGCCTGTTGCCCGGCGGCGATGGCGGCGTCCAGGTCCAGTCCGCCCTCCAGATGGGCGGCCAGTTCGCGGCGTCCCAGGGCCTTGGCGATGGGCAAATCCGGGCCGAGGCGCAGGGCCTCGAAGGCGCGGACCTCGTCCAGGGCGCCGGCCGCCATCATGGCGCGGAAGCGGGACTCGCACTGGGCGTAGAGGCGCGGCCGCTCGGGGTCGAGGACGATGGTCAGCCAGCTGGCCGCCACGCCGCCGGCGCGCGGCTCGGCCTGCCAGACGGCCAGGGAGCGGCCGGTGGCGTCCAGCACCTCCCAGGCGCGGGCCAGCCGTTGGGAATTGCCGGGATCGAGCCTGGCCGCCATCTCCGGGTCGCGTTTGGCCAGCAGGTCGTGAAAGGCGGCGTTGCCCATCTCCGCCAGCCGCGCCCTGGCTTGCGCCCGGATATTCTCGGGGATGTCGGGAATCGGGGATAGGCCCTCCATCACCGCCCTGAGGTAAAGGCCGGTGCCGCCGGCGAGGATGGGCAGCCTGCCTTCCGCCCAGGCGGCCTCCATCTCCGTCGCGGCCAACGCCCCCCAGCGTGCCGCCGAACAGACCTCGCCGGGCGGCAGTACGCCATAGAGGCGGTGCGGCGCCCGCGCCATGTCCTCGTCCGAGGGCCGCGCGGTGAGCAGCGGCAGGGCGTCGTAGACCTGCATGGAATCGGCGTTGATCACCACGCCGCCGAATTCGCGGGCGACCTTGAGCGCAAGGCCGGACTTGCCCGACGCGGTGGGGCCGGCGATGACCAGGGCGGGGCGCAGGGTCATGCCCGTGCGTTCATAGCGGCTTGGCCTCGCTCAGGACTTCGTCGCGGATCACGTAATGGAGACTCTCGTCATCGACCACGTCCACCAGGGAACGGTCGTCCTCCACGTGGACGAGGAGGTCGATGTCGCGGCCGTCGCCGCGCGCCACCGAGCCGAACACCCGCACGTTGACCGCCCCGTGCAGGGCGGCCAGCCGCAGGATCTCCTCGCGCTTTTCTTCCAGCAGGGTGCGGGCCGATGCCATCCAGGTGCCTCCGGCGCCGATTATAGTGCAGGCGGCGGCTTTCTCCACCCCCGCGCCATGGTCCACGCCACCAGGGCGAAGGACGCCGACCACAGGGCCATGGAGGCGGGAATCAGGATTTCCGGCATCAGCGCGGCGGCGGTGCGCAGGTCGGCGCCGCCCACCAGCAGCACGGCGACGACGATGCCGGCGCGCGGCCACTGGCCCACCCGGCGCTCGCGGATGGCGTCGATGCGCAGCATCATGGCGGCGGTGACCACCCCCATGCCGCCGATGGTGGCCAAATGCAGCGCGTCGGTGGACGGCCCGATGCCCAGCCGGTCCGAGGCGGCG
This sequence comes from Paramagnetospirillum caucaseum, assembly GCF_000342045.1. Taxonomy (GTDB): domain Bacteria; phylum Pseudomonadota; class Alphaproteobacteria; order Rhodospirillales; family Magnetospirillaceae; genus Phaeospirillum; species Phaeospirillum caucaseum. Next base: position 37,075 of record NZ_AONQ01000041.1, read on the forward strand.
GCGGCGATCAGCCCGAGGGCCAGCAGGGCGTGGCCCACCTGGAGCGGCCCCAGTGAGGAATCCGACAGCGCCAGGAGCGGCCGCCAGCTCCTCTGGCGCCACAGCCCGGCCAGCCCGGCCAGAGCCATGGCCCCGAAGGTGGGCAGGCCCAGGGCCTGGGTGACGGCCTCGGCGGTCATGCCGAGCACGCACAGCCATTCCGCCCAGGGCCGGTTGCGATCGAACAGCTCTCGCGCCTCCTCCTTGCGCACCAGCCCGGCCATGCCGGCGGGGATCACCCGCCCGCCCATCACCAGGATCATCAGCGCCACCAGGCAGAAGGCCATCATCACGCCCCGGCGCTCGGCCCCGTCGACCAGCCCCATGCGCCCGGCCTGGTACAGGGCCTCGGCCACGGCAAAGGCGGCGATGGCCGGGGCGAACACCATGTTGTGGCCCAGTTTGGCGGCTTTCAGGAACGGCCAGCCGCCCAGGGCGAACAGGGCGATGGGATAGGCCAGCGACAGGGCCAGCCCGGCCTCGCCGCCGATTCCCGCCCAGGCGCCGATGCGCGCCGCCACCCAGGCCAGCAGGGCCAGGGCGAGCCGGAGGCGGGTGACCTTGGTGAACAGATAGCCGCCCAGCACGGCGGCCGCGAAGCCCAGCAGCATCTCGTGGGCATGGCGGGCCACCGGGTCGCAGCCGTTGCAGCCGGGCAGCAACCCCGCCCATTCCGCCACCCACAGGGGCACCGACAGGGCGGCGTAAAGGCTGGCGGCCAGGAAGAACGGCCGGTGCGCCTTGGGAAAGCGGCCCGAGCGGGGCAGGGGAGCGGCGGCCCCGGTCATCGGCTCATCCTATTGCCAGGCGGGGATCGGCCCCAGCGACCGGAGCCATTCCTCGGCGGCCTTGGGGTGGGGATCGCGGAAGCCCTGGCCGGCCAGCCGGGCCAGATTGGGCGAGGACAGCAATTCGTCCAGCGGTTTCTTCAGGCACTGGGCGTAACCCGGCCCGACATCGCTCTGGTAGTCGGTCTTCACCGGCGATTCCCAGCGCGCCACGAAATTGCCCAGCGGCACCCCGTCGGCGGTCCAGGCGTCGATGCCGCAGCCGATCTTCAGGGTGGTGTCCTGCTTGCTCCAGCTGGGGCGGCCGATGAGGCGGACGACGATGTGGGGACGGATGGAGGGGTCGTTGACCGCCACCTGCCTGAAGCCCTTGGTCAGCAGGGCCTGGGCGGTCTCGGCCAGGATGCGGCCGTCCAGCACCTTGGTTTCCTCGGACTGGTAGCGGCTGATCTGGATGGACATCTTCCGCTTCAGGTCGTTCTCGCCCATGTAGATCATCACGCGGGCGTTGAAGGGCAGGGCGACGCCGGGCACCGGCGCCGGATCGACGCTGGCGGCGGGCGGCAGGCCCGAGGCGCAGCCGGCCACCAGCAGCGCCGCCAGGGCCGCCCCGATCCAATTGCGTCCAGCCATGCTCATGATCCTCTTCCTCAGTTGATGGACGACAGCCCTTGAGCCTTCACCCGCTTCTGCCACTCGCCCATGAAGGTCTGGAAGTCCTGGACTTGCTTGATCTTGTCGCCCAGCCGGCGGTAGTCGATGATGCCGCGCTCGGGCTCGCTGGTCAGCAGGTCGAAGGCCTCGCGCCATTCGGTGGGGGCCATCAGGGCGCCGTAGGTGCGCCGCAGCCGGGTCAGACCGCGCTCGTCCTTGGCGAGCGTCATGGCGGTGGCGGTGTCGAGCAGGCGGCGTGCCGTCGCCGGGTCGAGCGGGCGGTTGCCGATGGGCTTGACGATGGTCGATTCCAGGGCGGCGGCGGCCTCGGGCCAGCGCTTGAGCTTCCAGTTGATATCGCCCCTGAGGCGGTTGGCCTCCTCGCCCTGGTCGTTGATGATCAGGGCCAGCGCCTCGGCCGAGCGGCCGAGATCGGTCAGGGCCTGCACCCGGATATAGCGGCGCCGGGCGGCGAGGTCGGTGGGGATTTCCGGCGCCTCGCTGGCTTCCAGCGCTTCCAGGGCCAGGCTGGGCCGGCGGTCCGACAGGTTGAGGAAGGCCAGCCGGGTGCCGACCCGGACCTTGTCCAGGCCAGACAGGCGGAATTCCACCTGATGGCGCAGCAATTCTCCTGCCCGCTCCAGCAGGTCCACCCCGGCCAGACGGTCGGCCAGGCGGCGGATCATCTCGTCGCCCTTGGTGCCCGAGGGCGTCAGTTCCTGGAACTCGTCATACAGGCCGATGGCCACCACCGGAGCCAGCTTGTCTGCCTCGCCGACCAGGAACAGGCGGTTGAAAGTGTCGCTCATCTCCTCCTGGACCTTGCCGATATCGGGATTGTCGGGATAATTGGCGACCAGGGAGTGCATGGAGCGCAGGCCCTCGCCATAGCGGCCCGCCGCGATCTGCAACTGGCCCAGGCGCTTCATCAGCTGATATTCGAAGTCCTCGCCGCGCCAGGCGAAGCGCAGCTTTTCCAGGTCGCGGATGGCTTCGGTCGGACTCATCTTGTTGAGCTTGAGCATCAGTTCGACGCGGTCGCGGGCGGCATAGGCGCGGTCGGGGCGGCTCTCGCTGGCCTCGGCGTCGCGGTAGCGCGAGATGGTGGTGTCCCACTGCTTGCCCGCCTGGGCGGCCATGCCCGACAGATAGGCCAGCTTGCCGACGTCGCGGCGCGACAGGCCGGGACCCATCATGGCGTCGACGATGCGCGCTGCTCCCTTGGAATCGCCCGCCCTGGCCACGGTCTTGGCGGCGACCTCGCCGATGGCGATGCGCAGGTTGCGCGGCCAGCCCTTGATGTCCTCGGGCGCCAGGCGCAGCACCAGAGCGTGCTTGTTGGGATCGGGCAGCGAGCGGGCCGAGGCGGCGGCCAGGAACAGCTGCACCCGGGCGTCGCCCTTCAGCGCCGGGGTGGACAGATCGACGATGGCGTCGGCGTCGCGGCCCATCAGGAAGCTGGCGGCGCCGCGCACCGCGCGGAAGGGGGGCGTGTCGACAATCAGCGGGTCCACCGCCGCCATCACCCGCAATTCGCCCAGGGCCTCGGCCCCGAAGCCGTTGGCCAGGTAGTGGCGCGCGATCTCCATGCGCTGGGCGTTCTTCTCGTCGGGCCGCACATGGGCCAGGCGGCTGATCAGCTTGCGGTGGTCGTCCACGAACTTGTCGTTGCCGCCGCGCAGCCACTTGCTGATGTCCAGCGGGCCGGTGGCCATCACGTCGGCGCCCACATTGCCGTCGGTGGCCACCTTGCCGCCGCCGCCGGTGGCGCCCTCGGCGGCCAGCATGGGCGACAGGAACAGGCCGCCGGGCTGGCTGATCTCCACCTGCTCGCGGTTGGTGTCCAGGCGGACGGTGTCGCCGCGCGGGATCATGGCGATGCCCTGGGCGGTGGGCAGCAGTTCCGCCCCGGGATATTCGCGGCCGATGCGCACGCCGGCGCCGATGGCCGGCACCGTCACCACATGGATCGAATCGCCCACTTCCGGGTCGCGCAGGATCATGGGCTGCGAGCCGTCGGTGGCCCTGATCACCACGCGGCCGCGTTCCTGGAAATCCATCTGGGTGGCGACGTCGAAGCCGGCCTTGGGGGCGATGGGCTGCTCGTGGATGTCCAGCACCCACAGTTGGCCTTCCTTGCGGACCGAGGGGTTGAAGCCCGGGCGGGTGATCATGCGCACGGCGGTGCCCTTGAAGCCCTGGACCTGCTCCACATGCAGCACCACGTCGCCGCCGGTGCGCTTCAGCAGCTTGGCGTCCATCTCGGCCTTGAGGTCGAACACCGCCCACAGCCAGCCGGAGC
>NZ_AONQ01000042.1 GCF_000342045.1 Paramagnetospirillum caucaseum
GGGGGCTTGCTGTAATGATATATATGCTGCCATCGCTGAAAACGAGTCTTGGCGTTGGTCAAGGCATCGCTAAAAGGTTTAGGAGAACCACCCCATGTCGCCGGCCCCGCAACCCAGCCAGCCCGCCATCGGCGCAGTGATCTATCCGCCGGGCAAGCCGCCTGAGAAATTGTTGGCCGAATTCGCCGCCCAGCTGGCGGCCAGGGGCTTCCGCCTGGGGGGATTGCTGCAGGACACGCTGCGCGACGCCACCGGGCGCAAGACCGACATGACGGTCACCGAGATCGACACCGGCCGCAAACTCTCCATCGGCCAGAGCCTGGGCAAGGAATCCAAGGCCTGCATCCTGGATTCCCAGGCGCTGGCCGAGGCGTCGGGCGCGGTGCGCCGCGCCATCGAGACCCGCGCCGACCTGCTGTTCATCAACAAGTTCTCCAAGTCCGAGATGGAGGGCGAGGGTCTGGCCGGCGACATGCTGGCCGCCGTGGCCGAAGGGGTGCCGGTGCTGACCGCGGTGCCGGGCGTGCTGATCGAGGAATGGACGGCGTTCACCGGCGGCCAGACCGAGCTGATCGCGCCCTCGCTGGCGGCGCTGTGGCGCTGGTGGGGGCCGGGGCGGCTCTACGCCGACCTCGCCAACGGGGTGGAGGACGCCGCCGTCAAGCGGGTGGTGGTCGGCCTCAACTGGACCATGGTGGAGACGGAGGCCGGCATCGGCCTCGCCCAGACGCCGGAGCGCGGCACGCCGGGCTGCAACGCCACCAGCCATGCCGGCAAGCGCACCCATTCCGGACTCAAGGCCCTGGCCGCCCTCGTCCATTCCGCCGATCCCTTCGACCAGGCGCTGGGCGCGGCGGCGTGCAACGCCCATTACAACCGCCTGGACCTGCGGCTGGACGGCGGCAACGGCCTGGAGAGCTTCGGGGCCAAGGGCGGCGGCACCGTGGTGATCGGCGCCTTTCCCGGCATCCACGACCGCCTGCCCGGCGCCAAGGTCATCGACCGCAAGCCGGCCGCCGGCCAGTACCCGGAGCAGGCCGCCGAGTGGCTGCTGCCCGCCGCCGAAGCGGCGATCATCACCGCCTCGACGCTCGCCAACCGCTCGCTGCCCGGCCTGCTGCGCCTGGCCCGCTTCGCCCGGGTGGCGCTGGTCGGTCCGGGGGCGCCCCTGACCGCGCGGCTGTTCACCTACGGCATCGAGGTCAGTTCCGGCCTGATCGCCGAGGACCCGGACGGCCTGGCCCGCGTGGTGGCCGAGGGCGGCGGCGCCAAGGACCTGAAGCGCCATTGCCGCCAGGCCACCTTGCGGAAATCCCAGCCGTGACCAAGGCGATCGACGTCTATTCCACCGCCCGCAGCGAGCGGCCCCGCCTCAAGAAGAAGCATCTGGTCCAGTTCGACCGCGAGTTCCTGCACCTGTCCGGGTCCACGCCGGGCATGAGCGTGCTGGAGATCGGCTGCGGCACCGGCATCTTCCTGCGCTATCTCCAGGCGCGCGGCTTCGCCGACGTGGTCGGGCTGGACAGCGATTCCGGCCTCGCCCCGGTCCTGGACGACCTTGCCGGCGTCGATATCCGGCTGGTGGACGGCCGCGACTATCTGGCCGGACTGGCCGGGCCGCGCTTCGACCGCATCGCCCTGTTCGACGTGGCCGAGCACCTGCCCGAGGCGGCGCTGACCGAGCTGATGCGCTCCCTGGCCCGGGTGCTGAAGCCGGGCGGCAAGGTGGTGATGCGCTCGCCCAACTGTGCCTCGCCCTGGGGGCTGAAGATGCAGTTCGACACCTTCGACCACGTCACCCCCCTCACCAAGGGCCGCATGGAGGAACTGGCGGCGGCCACCGGCTTCGTCTGCCGCCGGGTGATCGGCGGGACGAAGGGGACCGGCTTGCGCCGCATCGCCCAGGCGGCCCTGCACGGCCTTCTGGACCGCTGCCTCGCCTATGGCCCCGACATCTGGGACGCCACCATCATCGGACTGTTCGAAAAGGCCGATTCCTGATACTTCCCAAGCCACAACAAGCGGGCAGAGAGCGATTGCGGATTTCCTGGTCACTGGGGGCGTGGCGGCCGATGATGCGGCAGCTGACCGATGCGGGGACGGTGGCCATCACCATCGACGACGCCCCCATGCCCGACACCACGCCGGCTCTGCTCGACCTGCTGGACCGCTTCGGGGCCAAGGCCACCTTCTTCGTGAGCGGCTGCCGCGCGGTGAATGCGGGCGAACTGGTCGCCGAGACCGTGAGGCGCGGCCACGCCGTCTACGCCCATGGCTGGGACCACGTCCGCCTCGACCGCGAGCCCACCGCCCGCCTGTTGGAGGACATGGAGCGCTGCGAGACGCTGCTGGCCGTCCACCGCCCGACGCCGGAGCCCTATCTGGTGCGGCTGCCCTATAACGGCGGGCGGCGCTCGGCCCGCATTCACCGCGCCCTGTCCCGCTGGCGGCCCGGCTGCGCCCTGGTCCATTGGGGCCCCAGCACCGAGGACCACATGACCGCCACCCGCTGCTCAGGCCCCGGGGACGTGGAGGCCGAATGCCGCAAGGATGTGGAGCGCCTGCTGGCCGACCCCCGCCTTCCGGGCGGTATCCTGCTGATGCACGACCAGCCCATCAATGATCGCCCCGGCGCCGAATTCAAGCCGGCGGTCACCATCACCATGGCCCGCCTGCTGCTGGAGGGTCTGGCCCGGCGTAGCTTGCGCTGCGTCACCCTGCCGCCGCCGCCGCCGCAGGCGTGGTGGCAACGCTTCATCCTGGCCTGAGAGAGGGGAGATCTCGTGCGCATTCTCCACACCATTCCGGGACGCAATTGGGGCGGCATGGAACACCGCACCCTGGAGCAGGTGCGCTGGCTGAAGGCCCACGGCCACGACGTCTGGCTGGCCTCGCCCTCGGATGGCGAATCCTACAAGCGCGCCGAAACCGCCGGATTGCCGGTGATCGGCTTCAACTTCGACCGCCCGTGGAAGCCTGCCACGGTGCGAGGCTTCCGCAAGCTGCTGATCGAGAAGCGGGTCGAGGTGGTCGATACCCACGTCACCCGCGACGCCAAGGCCGCGTGCGCCTGCCTCGACCTGGTCGCCGTGGTGCGCTCGCGCCACGTCAACCAGCCGCTGAGGGGCGGCGCCATCCGCCGCCTGCAATGGCGCCTCGGCGCCGACCACATCATCACCGTGGCCGAGTGCACGCGGCGGCAATTGCTGGAAATCGGGCTGGCCGATGCCAAACGCTCGGTGTCCATCGGCGGCTGGGCGGACGAGCGTTTCTTCGACCTGCCCGACCCGGTCGCCACCCGCGCCAGACTTCGCGCCGAGCTGGGCCTTGCCGCCGCTTCCTTCGTCTGGGTCTGCGTCGGCATGATCCGCCCCGACAAGGGCCAGGACCACCTGCTGGCCGCCCTGGCCCTGCTGCGGGACAGGGGGCTCGCCCCCATGCTGGCCGTGGTCGGCTCGGCCACCGCCGAATGCACCGATTACGAGCGCGGACTGCACGCGCAGTTGAACCGGGCCGGACTGGCCGACCAGGTGGTCTTCACCGGCTATCGCGACGACATTTCGGAACTGATGCAGATGGGCGACGCGGTGGTGATCCCCTCGCTGACCGAGGCCCAGCCCCGCGTCGCCGTCCAGGCCTTCGCGGTGGGCAAGCCGGTGGTGGCCTGCAATGTAGGCGGGGTGCCCGAGATCGTGCTGGACCGCCAGACCGGCCTGCTGGTGCCGCCGGCCGACCCGGCCCGGCTGGCCGATTCCATGGCCCTGGTCATGACCGATCCCGGCTCCACCGCCCGCATGGCCGCCGCCGCACGGACCATGGCCGAGAAGGACATGCGTTTCGACAACCGCATGGACCAGACGCTGGAGGTCTACCGCACGGCCATGGCGCATGCCCGCAAGCGCGTCCTGCCCCGGTTCAAGGGGGTGAAATGAGACGCCTGATGACGTGCGGGCGGGACACCCGCGCTCCGAACCACTCCCTCTTCTTGGAGCGCGGCCGTCCCGGCCGCATTCTGCCATGACCACGCTGACCGCCCTGGTCGTGGTCTGCAACGAGGAGAAGAGGCTCCCCGCCTGCCTGGACAAGCTTTCCTTCGCCGACAAGGTGGTGGTGGTGCTCGACAAGTGCACCGACGGCACCAAGGATATCGCCCTGGCCTACGGAGCCCATATCGTCGAGGGGCGCTGGGACCTGGAGGGCGACCGCCGCAACACCGGCATTGCCGCCTGCGACACCGAATGGGTGCTGGAGGTGGACGCCGACGAGCACGTTCCCCCCGCCTTAGCCGAGGAAATCCGCCGCACCATCGCCGCCACGCCATTCGACTGGCACGAGATCCCGGTGGACAATTACATCGGCGAGCGTCTGGTGCGGCACGGCTGGGGCGCCAGCTACGGCAAGGCCGCCTATCCCGGCCTGTTCCGCAAGTCGGCCAAGACCTGGGGCCCGGACCGCGTCCACCCCTCGCTGGTCTGGCGGGGCAAGAAGGGACCGATGCTGGAAAACCGCCTGCTCCATTATGTCGACAAGAACATCTCGGACATGATCCGCCGCCTGGATTCCTATTCCACCGCCAAGGCCCGCGACCTGCGCGAGAGGGGCGAGACCTGGGGCTCCACCGCGTCCAACCTCCGCCGGCTGCTGTCGCGTTTCTTCAAGTGCTACGTCCGGCGCGGCGGCTGGCGCGAAGGCGGCTACGGCCTGATCATCGCCATCTGCGCCGGGCTCTATCCCTTGCTGTCCCACTTCAAGGCCCGGTACGAGAAGGAATAGGTGCCGCGTCATGCATTGTGATACGGTGAATGACGCCGAAACCCAGGAGGCCGCCATGACCGAGCCCGCCGCCAAGACCCAGATTTCACTGCGCGTCCCCGCAGAGTTGGTGGAGGCGTTCGACGCCATCGCCAAGGGCATGGAGCGGGACCGTTCGTGGGTGATGCTGCGCGCCTTGAAGCAGTACCTGGAGACCGAGGGTGCCGACGTGCTGCGCGAGCTGGAGGGGCTGGCCGCGGCGGAGCGCGGCGAGTTGTTCGATTTCGACGAGGTCATGGCCGAAGCCGAGGAAATTATCCGCCAGGCCGAACAGCGTCACAAACGTAAAGCCGGTTGATGGCACCGAGGCTTGCTCCCTTCACGGCCCCCGCACGGAGCTGGTTCATGGCCGAGATCGCCTATCTCGCCGAGCGTAATCCCGCCGCCGCGGCCACGGTGATCGCGCCGTTCCAGGAGGCCCGCCGGACGCTGGCGAAGCATCCCGACATCGCGCGGCCCGGCCCCATCATGGGCTTGCGCCACGTCATCGTCGGCCCGTATGTGCTGACCATCCGGCGGAAAGCGGGCTCGGTTGAAATCCTGTCCATCCGCCACGGCCGTCAGGCCGAACCGAAGGAATAGACTCTTGGCCAGCATCGTCATGACCGACGACGGCATCGTCTTCGACGGCGCCACATTGGAGGAGCGGCCCTTAGGCGGCGCCGAGACCTCGTTCATCGAGATGGCCAACGCCCTGGCGGCGCGCGGCCACGAGGTGCTGGTCTGCAACAAGTGCGAGGCGGAGCGCGTCCACAAGGGCGTCACCTGGCGGCCGCTGTCCCGGGGCGTGCCGGAAGCCGCCGACCTCTACATTCCCAATCGCGGCGACAGGCTGATCCGCCTGTGCCCCAAGGCGCGGCGCACCATCTTCTGGATTCACAATCCCGCCGGCTACCTGATGAAGTGGCGCTACCAGTGGAAGCTGGCGTTGCGCCTGCCGGTGATCGTGTTCTCGGGGGAAAGCCACGCCTCCACCTATCCGTCCTATGCCTTCGCCGGCGGGCGCGAGACGGTGCCCTACGGCCTGACCGACCTGTTCCGCCATGCCGGGGCCCGCGCCGAACCGCCGCCGCCCCGCGTGGTGTTCACCTCCAATCCCATGCGCTCGCTGGACTGGCTGCTGGATCTGTGGGAGCGGCGCATCCGCCCCGCAATCCCCGACGCCGAACTGCACGTCTTCGCCGGCACCGCCACCTACGGCGCGGCGGGAGCCGCCAAGGCCGGCCGCATGGGCGTGGTGCTGGACAGGGCCGGCGCCATGGGGCCCCACGGCGTGGTGCTGCGCGGCCCCGTGCCGAAGACCCAGCTGGTCGGCGAACTGGCCGCCGCCCGCGCCCTGCTCTATCGCGGCGACATCGGCGAGACCTTCTGCTCGGCGGTGGCCGAGGCCCAGGCCATGGGGGTTCCGGCGGTTCTCCAGGACATCGCCTGCATGAAGGAGCGGGTGATCGAAGGAGAAACCGGGTATTGCGTGAAGGATGATGAAACCTTTGTCCGTCATGCTGTGGCCATCCTCACCGACGACGCGCTGTGGCGGCGCCTGCATCGGGCCTGCCTGGAGCGGCAGCGGTCATGGGGCTGGGACCAGGCGGCGGCCGAGTTCGAGCGCATCGGAAGGCTGGGATAGTTCGGGACTTCAAACCGCGGAACGCGGAAAGGGGACGTCATGAAGTATGATCGCAAGCGGGTTCTGGTCACCGGCGGCGCCGGCTTCCTCGGCTCCCACCTCTGCGAGCGGCTGCTGGTGGAGGGCTATGACGTGCTGTGCGTCGATAACTTCTTCACCGGCACCAAGGCCAACATCGCCCACCTGCTCGACAATCCCTATTTCGAGATGATGCGCCACGACGTCACCTTCCCGCTTTATGTGGAGGTGGACGAGATCTTCAACCTGGCCTGCCCGGCGTCGCCCATCCACTACCAGCGCGATCCCGTCCAGACCACCAAGACCTCGGTGCACGGCGCCATCAACATGCTGGGCCTGGCGAAACGGGTGGGGGCGAAGATCTTCCAGTCCTCCACCTCCGAGGTCTACGGCGACCCGGACGTCCATCCCCAGCCGGAAAGCTATCGCGGCAACGTCAACCCCATCGGCCCGCGCGCCTGCTACGACGAGGGCAAGCGCTGCGCCGAGACGCTGTTCTTCGACTACTGGCGCCAGCACCGGCTGCGCATCAAGGTGGCGCGCATCTTCAACACCTATGGGCCGCGCATGCATCCCGACGACGGCCGCGTGGTCTCCAACTTCATCATGCAGGCCCTGAAGGGCGAGCCCATCACCCTCTATGGCGACGGCAGCCAGACCCGCTCGTTCTGCTACGTGGACGATCTGATCGAGGGCTTCATCCGCCTGATGAACACCGGCGACGAGATCACCGGCCCCGTCAACCTGGGCAACCCGCGCGAAATGACCATCCGCCAGTTGGCCGAGCTGGTAGTCCAGATGACCGGCGCCAAGTCCGAGATCGTCTACAAGCCGCTGCCCGCCGACGACCCCCTGCAAAGAAAGCCCGACATCACCCAGGCCAAGGCGTTGCTGAACGACTGGGAGCCCAAGGTGGTGCTGGAGCAGGGGCTGGAAAAGACCATCGCCTATTTCAGGATGATGGTGGCGCGGAGCTGAGGTCTCGGGTCGCGGGAGGGGACAGGATCAGGCAGAAGGTGGCGACAAGCCATTGACTTGCGACCCACCACGCCTGCCAGGCGCCGAAACTGGCGGCGCCGATCACCAGGATTCCCGCAGCCGTTCCCAATCCGGACGCCCGTACCGCCGGCGGAGACCGCCACAAGGCCATGATCAGGGCGAGAAACGCCGACAGCAGCAGCAAGACACCCAATAATCCGGTTTCCAACCAGACCTGAAGCATCAGATTGTGCGGATGCAGCGGCATGGCCTGGACGTCCAACATGATGATTCCATGGGAGGCGCGGGCCGGAACCTTGATGATGGCTTCGCCGCCCGGCAAGGCCCGCGAGGCGTCAAGCCCCCAGCCGGCCAGCGGACGCTCCCCCACCTTCCCGGCGGCAAATCCCCAGATGCCCAGCCGGTGCATCATGGAATTGGGCAGGATGTTGACCGCTTCGGCCATGGCCGGCAGCGCCGGCAGCCGCTGGACGGCGGCCGGCGCCGCCAGGAAACCGATGGTCACCAGCACGGCCATGCCGGCGCAGACGGCGCGCGGCCAGACCAGGGCGAGCGCCGTCACGGCCCCGGCGACACCGGCGGCAAGCAATCCGGTGTTGCTGTCGACCGACAGGCCGCAGCCGACCAGACCGGCCACCAGGAGCGGCACCGCCCAGGGCCGGCGCCGCCACAGCCACAGGGCCATCACCGGCATCAGGAGGCCGCAAAGCGTCACTCCCACCTTGAAATGCGAGCGCAACCATTCCTCGGGGACCCGCAACCCCAGCAGGCGGCGGACCGCCCGTTCGATGGCGCCATCCATCCCCCCGTCCATCCCCACGGCCGCGAACAGGCCGAGCATGCCGAACACCATGGCCATCCCGATCCGGTGACGCGCCCGATGATCCAGGGCGGGCAAGGCGGACAGCACGGCCAGCCCGGCGGCGGTCAGCCCCGCCAGCTGCAGCACGCGCGGCAGGACGATTCCGGGGGTTTCCGCCCACAGGGCGCTGGCGCCGCCCCAGGTCAGGAACGCCGCCAGCCCCAGGCCCATGACCCGGCCCAACGGCCATCCCCGCCCCCCGTACCGGACGATCTGCCACAGGGAAGCCAGGCCGGCGACCACCAGCAGGATGACGATGCCGTGATTGCCGTAGGCGGCCACCGGCAGAAACATGAACGCGATGCCGACGAAAGCGGCCTCCGCGACCGACAGGCCGTTGCCGCCCGCCATTCTTGCCGGGTCACTTGCCATCGGGGCTTCCGTCTCCTCCCGCCAACACCCGTCTGCCTAACACACCCGCCGCAGACGGTCCAGAGGTGCCGAGAACGGTTGCCCCCCGGGTGGTTTGGCGGCAATATGCCGCCTTTCCGGCAGGGGGATGGCGTTCTTGGTGACTCAGTCCGAGCAAGGCGGAACACGCAAGCGGGTTCTGGTGTTCCTGCTGGCCTACAATGCCGAGCGTTTCATGGTCGATACCATGCGCCGCATCCCGGTCGCCGGGCTGGCCGAATGGGACAGCCACCTGCTGGTCATCGATGACGGCTCCAAGGACCGCACCGTCGAGGTGGCCGCCGAATTCTATCGCACCGGTGAACTGGGCATGCCCACCACCATCCTGCGCAATCCGGTGAACCAGGGCTATGGCGGCAACGTCAAGCTGGGCATGCATTACGCTATCGAGAACGGCTTCGACGCCATCTGCCTGATTCATGGCGACGGCCAGTATCCGCCGGAGAAGATTCCCGAATTCGTCCGCCCCCTGCTGGACGGCGAGGCCGACGCGGTGTTCGGCTCACGCATGATGAGCGGCTTCGGGGCGCTGAAAGGCGGCATGCCGCTCTACAAGTTCGTGGGCAACAAGGTGCTGACCCGCCTGGAGAACTGGCTGGTGGGTACCCGGCTGTCGGAATTCCATTCCGGCCTCAGGCTCTATTCGGTGCATGCGCTGAAGCGCCTGCCCTTCTACGCCAACGCCAACGACTTCCACTTCGACACCGAGATCATCATCCAGTTGCACTTCGCCGGCATGCGGATCAGGGAATTCCCCATTCCCACCCGCTATGGCGAGGAAGTCAGCCACGTCAACGGCTTCAAATACGCCTGGGACATCATGAAGCAGGCGACCTTGGGCCAGATGCAGCGCCTCAGCCTGGTCTACCAGCGCAAGTACGACGTCGCCCCCAAGGGGCGCGAGACCGGGTACCAGGTGCCCAAGATGACCTTCACCCAGGCCCACGCCATGGCGGTGGACCTGGTGCCGCCGAACAGCCGGGTGCTGGACGTGGCCGCCGCCGATGGGCTGGTGGGCGAGGAACTGAAGAAGAAGGGCTGCTTCGTCGCCGGCATCGACCGCGCCGCGCCGCCGGCCGAGCGCGGCTACGATGCCTTCGCGCCCTGCGATCTCGACGCCGGGGCGCTGCCCCTCGACCCCACCCAGTACGACGTGGTTCTGCTGCTGGACGTGCTCGGCCATCTGGCGCAGCCGGAAAAGTTCATGGAGGCACTGCACCGCCGGGCCGGGCGCAATCCGAACCTGAAGCTGGTGGTCAGCTCGGGCAATATCGGCTTCATCTACAACCGGCTGCAACTGCTGTTCGGCCACTTCAACTACGGCAAGCGCGGCATCCTCGACGCCAGCCACACCCGCCTCTTCACCTTCGCCAGCCTGCCCCGGCTGCTGGAAGAGGCCGGCTTCAAGGTGGAGGAGGTCCGCGCCGTCCCCGCCCCGTTCGAGCTGGCGCTCGGCGACAACGCCGTCTCGCGCCTGCTGGTCAGGCTCGACGGCCTGCTGCTCCGGCTCTCCAAGGGACTGTTCGGCTTCCGCATCCTGGTGGTGGCCTCGCCGCGCCCCAGCCTGGAGACCATCCTGGAAAACGCGGTGGTGCACGAATAGGGAGCGGCCCTATTCCTTCTCGCGGAATTCCCTGACCACGCGCAGCAGGTAATGGCCATAGGTGCTCTTGGCCAGCGCGTTGGCCAGGGCCTCGAAGCGGGGAAGATCGATGAAGCCCATGCGCAGCGCGATCTCCTCCAGGCAGGCGATCTTCAGGCCCTGGCGGGTCTCCACCGTCTGGACGAATTGCGCCGCCTGCAGCAGGGAATCGTGGGTGCCGGTGTCCAGCCAGGCATAGCCGCGCGACAGCAGGGTGACGTTGAGCGCCCCCATCTCCAGATAGGCGCGGTTCAGCTCGGTGATCTCGGTCTCGCCGCGCGGCGAGGGCTTGAGCCGGGGCGCGATGTCGACCACCCGGTTGTCGTAGAAGTAGAGCCCGGTGACCGCCCAGCGCGAGGTGGGATGGGTGGGCTTTTCCTCCAGATGGGTGACGTTGCCGGCCTTGTCGAAGGTGACCACGCCATAGCGTTCCGGATCGGCCACCTCGTAGGCGAAGACGGTGGCGCCTTCGGGCCTAGCCGCCACGCTTTGGACCAACCCGCGCAGGCCATGGCCGTAGAAGATGTTGTCGCCCAGCACCATGGCCACCGGGTCGTCACCGATGAAGTCGCGACCGATGATGAAGGCCTCGGGCAGGCCGTTGGGCTTGTCCTGGATGGCGTAGGAGAGGTTGAGACCCAGCTGCGAGCCGTCGCCGAACAGCATCCGGAAACGCTCGATGGCGTCGGGCGTGGTGATCAGCAGGATGTCCCTGATACCCGCCAGCATCAGCACCGACAGGGGGTAATAGACCATGGGCTTGTCGTAGATGGGCAGCAGCTGCTTGTTGACCGCCTGGGTCATGGGATGCAGGCGGGTGCCGCTGCCGCCGGCCAGAATGATGCCCTTCATGACCGTGTCTCTCCCTTGGTGCCCAGACCCACACGCTGGGCGGCGCCCTTGTCGCGCACCAGCTTCTCCCACCAGGCGCGGTTGTCCAGATACCAGACCACCGTGCGCTCGAGGCCCTGTTCGAACGATACCGCCGGGCGCCAGTCCAGCTCGGCCTTGAGGCGCGAGGCGTCGATGGCGTAGCGCAGATCGTGGCCGGGCCGGTCGGTGACGAAGCTGATCTTTTCAGCATGGGGCCGCCCATGGACAGCAGGCGCCAGCCGGTCGAGAATGGCGCAGATGCCCCGCACCACCTCGATGTTGGCGCGCTCGGAATCGCCGCCCACCAGATAGGATTCCCCCAGCCGCCCCCGCTCCAGAATGGCCAGCAGGGCGGTAACGTGATCCTCCACGAACAGCCAGTCGCGCACGTTCTCGCCCCGCCCGTAGACCGGCAGGGCCTCGCCCCCCAGGGCGCGGGCGATGATCAGCGGAATCAGCTTTTCGGGGAACTGGTAGGGGCCGTAATTGTTCGAGCAGTTGGAGACCACCACCGGCAGGCCGTAGGTATGCAGCCAGGCCAGGGCCAGGTGGTCCGACGCCGCCTTGCTGGCCGAATAGGGCGAGCGCGGCGCATAGGGCGTCGCCTCGTCGAAGCGCGACCCGTCCATCGCCAGGGCGCCGAACACCTCGTCGGTGGAAACGTGGTGGAAGCGGAAAGTCTCGCGCGCCGCGCCGTCCAGGCCGCGCCAGTACTCCGTCGCCGCCTCCAGCAGCCGCAAGGTGCCCACCACGTTGGTGTCGATGAAATCGGCCGGGCCGTCGATGGAGCGGTCCACATGACTCTCGGCGGCCAGATGCATCACCGCACCGGGCCGGTGGCGGGCGAAGATCTCGCGCAGGCGGATGCCGTCGCGGATGTCGGCATGCTCGAAGGCATAGCGGGGATTGTCCTCGGCGCCTTCCAGAGACTCCAGGTTGGCGGCATAGGTCAGGGCATCCAGGTTGACCACATGGTGGCTGGTGGCAGCCAGCAGGTGGCGCACCACCGCGCCGCCGATGAATCCGGCCCCGCCGGTAACCAGAATCTTCATGGGCCGGCTCCTTGATAGCGGAACACCTCGGGCAGGTCCTTGAGGCGGGGAAAGGTACGGTCACGCGGCGCCAGGATGGCCTCGGATTCGGCCACCGGCCAAGGAATGCCCAGATTGGGATCGTTCCACAGCAACCCGAGATGGTTGCACTCTGGGCTGTAGGGAGCCGACAGCAGGTAGTTCAACTCGGTACCGTCTTCCAGGGCGCAGAAGCCGTGGGCGAAGCCCACCGGGATGTACAGCGCCTCCCACCCCTCCGCCGACAGCTCGACCGCCACGTGCCGGCCATAGGTGGGCGAACCCACCCGCAGATCCACCGCCACGTCCAGCGCCCGGCCACGCGCGACGCGCACCAGCTTGGCCTGGGCCTGGGGCGGCGTCTGGAAATGGAGCGCGCGGATGGTGCCCGCCCGGTTCTGGCGCGACAGGCCCTGCAGCACCCATTCCTCGCGGATGCCTTGGTCCGCGAACTTGGCCTTGTCCCACACTTCCGCGAACAGGCCGCGCTCGTCGCCATGGGCGATCAGGCGGACCAGCTTGACGTCGGGAATGGCGGTGGCTTCAACCTGCACGGCGAGACTCTCCGATGGTGCGGGCCAGCCCCTCGGCCAGGGTCACCTTGGCCGACCAGCCCGGCGCCCGTTCCCCCGCCCAGGGAATCCGCACGCTGCGCTCCGGCACGGCCCAGCCGCCGCGCCGCTTGGGCAACTCCACGCCGGCCTGACGCTCGAAGACCGCCACCACCTCGTCGATGGTGTGGCGAAAGCCCGAGGCGGCGAAGCGCCTGCCCCGCCAGACGTCCGGCTCGGCCAGGATGCCGCGCCCGGCGGCCAGCAGCGCCTCGGCCACATCGTCGCGATAGGTGAGGTCCATCACCATCTCCTCGTCGGGCAGGGCCAGCGGCGGGCCACCGTCCAGGGCGGCCAACAGGGTGGGGACCAGCTTGCGTCTGGTGTCGCCGGGACCATAGGTGTCGAACAGCACCAGGGTGGTGGCGGCCAGACCCAGGTCGCGGTAATGGGCCAGCAAGGTCTCGAACGCCTCCTTGGCGGCGGCGTAGAGATTGAGCGGGCGGGGCGGCTCTCCCCACTTCTGGGCGAAGGTGCCCACATTGACGAAGGCGGCGCCGCTTCCCGCCACCGCATCCAGAACCCGTGCCCCGAAGGTGACGTTGGTGTCGATCAGCCGCGCCACGTCGGAAGCGCCGTGGTCGCGCAGATAGAGATTGGCCAGGTGGAAGACCACTTCGGGCCGTGCCGCGCCGATGATGGCCGGCATGTCGCCCTCGTCCACATGGGTCAGGACGCCCAACTGATCGAGAGCGGCGGTGTCGGTGGCGGGGCGGATGACGGCGTGAACCTCCGCACCCAGGCTCCGCAACCGCCCGGCCAGGGCCAAGCCGGGAAAGCTGGTGGCGCCGGTCAGCAGGACGCGCCGCACGCCCACAGGACCTAAAACTTGGCCGCGAAGTCGCGGAACGACTGGAAGACGTGGGCCAGTTCCGCTTCGCCCAGACCCTGGTGGCAGCCGATCAGCATGCCGCCACGCATCACCCGGTCGGCGTTGGGGAAGCCCTCCGCCGGCGCCCGGTGGGGGATACCGGCGAAGCCCGGCTGGCGCAGGATGTTGCCGGTGAACACCGTGCGGGTCTGGATATCGGCGCCCTCGAAATGGATCTGCAGGTCGCGGCGCCCGAACGGCGCCCCGTCCTTGACCAGCAGCGGGAAGGCCAGCCAGCCGGTACGGCTGTTGGGCAATTGCCGGGGCAGGGTGAACCAGTGCCCGTAGCCCCGGAAGAAATCCATCAGGGCGTTGAAATTGGCGATGCGCGTCTCGAGATAGCCCTGCAGCTTGTCCAACTGGGCCAGGCCGAAGGCCGCCGAAATCTCCGAGGGGAGGAAATTGTAGCCGATGCCCTCGAACACGAATTTGGAATCGTAGGGGATGCCGTCCACTTCGCAGTTGAAGCGCAGATCGGCGTCTTCCCGCTCGCCCATCAGGGAAGACGAGCGGCCCCAGCCGCGCAGCAGGGTAGCGCGCCGGGCCAAAATCTCGTCGGAGACGGTGATCATGCCGCCGAAACCGGCGGCGGTCACCACATGGGAGGCGTAGAAGCTGGTGGTCGAGATATCGGTCAGTGCCGCCGTCGGCTTGTTGCCGATGGTGGCGCCCAGGGTATCGCAGGAATCCTCGATCACCTTGAGGCCGTGGCGGTCGGCGATGGCGCGCAAGGCCGCCCAGTCGGGCAGGTTGCCGATCAGGTTGGGAATCAGCATGGCGCGGGTCTGGGGGCCGATCATGGCCTCGACCTTGGCCTCGTCCACCACATAGGTGTCGATGCCGCTGTCCACGAAGACCGGCACCAGGCCCAGCTGCAGCAGCGGCGCCACGGTGGTGGCGAAGGTGAGCGACGGCGTGATCACCTCGGACCCCTTGGGCAGGTCCAGGGCGGCCAGGGCCAGCAGGTTGGCCGACGAGCCGGAATTGACCATCAGGCCGAGGCTCTTGCCGAACAACCCGGCGATCGCGGTCTCGAAGGCGGCGACCTTGGGGCCGGTCATCAGGGCCAGCGGCTGGTTTTCCAGCACATCGACCACCGCCGCGATCTCTTCCTTGCCATAGATGGCCTGGCCGTAAAACACCCGCATCAGCGTACCTCCACCCGGCGAACCGGCATGATCCATTTGCCGCCGCCGCTCCGCCAGGCCTGCTCCTTGGCGTCGATCTCAGCGAAGTGGTTCCAGGCGAACAGAACCGCCGCGTCGGGCGGCTGGCCGGCGAAGCGCTCGTGCGCCACCACCGGGATATGGGCGCCGGGTGACAGGGTGCCCTGCTTGGCGGGCGTGGTGTCGGAAATGAACTCAACGTGCTCGGGCGTGATGCCGCACCAGTTGATCACCGTGGCGCTCTTGGCGGTGGCGCCATAGCCGGCCACCCGCTTGCCCTGGGCGCGGAAATCGTTGATCAGCGCCATCAGCCGGTCGCGGGACTCCTCGCAGCCCTTGCGGAAGGCATCGTAGGTCTCAGGCATGCCCAGGCCCAGCTCGACCTCGCGCGCCTTGGCGGCGGCCAGTTCCGGGGAATGGACATGGGCGCCCTTGTGGCCCAGGTGATAGCGCATGCAGCCGCCGTGGTGGTCGTTGTGCTCCGCGTGGAAGACCTCCAGCCCATGGCGACCGAAGGCGTTGTCCAGCGCGGTGATGGACCAGATGTACATATGCTCGGCATAGATCTGGTCGTAGGCGCAGTCGGCCACCATGTCGCCGAGATAGGGATCCTCCTGGATCATCACGCCGGTGGGCTTCAGCAGATGGGCCACGCCGGCGGCCACCGCGTTAGTGTCCTCGATGTGGTGCATGGTGTTGGTGGCGATGAACAAATCGGCATTGCCGTGCTCGGCCACGATGGCCCGCGCCGTCTCGACATTGAAGAAGGCGCACAGCGTCTGCACGCCCTTGGCCCGTGCCGCCTCGGCCACGTTGGCCGAGGGCTCGACCCCCAGGTGGCGCAGCCCCTTGCGCGCGAAATTGGAGAGCGTGATGCCGTCATTGCTGCCGATTTCCACCACGAAGGGATCGGCCCCACCCAGGTAGCGCCGCGTGAGATCCTCGCTCATGGCGCGGAAATGCTCGGTCATCACCCGCGATGTGCTGGCGAAATAGGCGTAATGGTCGTGGAACATCTGGTCCGGAGCCGGGATATTCACGATCTGGAAGGTCTTGCACTCGGGGCAGAGCGCCGGGGCCAGCTCGTAGAAATATTCGGCGGAGGCCTCGGCGGACGAGCGCAGGAAGGCGTTGGCGATCGGCATGCGCCCGAAGGACATGAACGGCGTGATCGCGGCGGAGCAGATGCGGCAGTGATGGGTCATGGCGCGCGCACGTTATCGCTTAGGCTTGGTAAAATCAACGACCGCCACGCATCCCCAGACATCGTAGTAGCGGCCTTCCGACCTCAACTCGTAGGCCGAATCGAAGGCGATCCTGTAGGGCTTGAGAAAGCGTTCGCCGCCGCCGAAATACGACGACATGGTGAACGGGTCGCCTCCGGTCGGCACCAGCATCAGTTCGGCGGTGCAGCGCCGCAGGCGCAGGATCTTGGCCGACGAGGCGGGACGACCGATATACGACCATTCCATCTCCGACCAGCCGTCGAAGGTGGAAGGATGGCCGGCGAAGATGGGAATGGTGCGCAGGAAGGTGCGCTCGTAGGGCTTCTCGTTGTGATTGCCGAATCCCATCTCGATGGTCTTGCCGGGATTGGCCGCCATCACCGCGCGGATCTCGGCGGCGGCCTCGGCGGTCCAGGTGTTCTCGCGGAAGAAGCGGTGGACCTGGCGCTGCGACGGCCAGGCGAAGCCCACCGCCGCTCCGGTGAACACCAGGATGAAGGCGGTGGCCATACGGCGTGGATCGGGCAGGGCGCGCGCCACCCGCATGGCAAGGTCCGCCGTGACGGGCAGCAAGGCCAGCATCTGGTACCAGCCGCTGCCGCTGACCACGGAAGGGTAGATGGCCACCAGGGCGGAGCCGCCATAGCCGGCGACATAGAGCCGCTCTCCCCCCGTCAGCCGGCGCCATGCGAAGGGCGCCGCCAGGACGGGAACGAAAAAATAGATCAGGTGGTTCATCTGGCGCAGCGCCAGCAGGGGCTCGACCTCGTGGCGCCCGGCCACCATGGCCAGGATGGAGGCATAGATATCGGGCGGAAACCACGGCAGGGTGAAGGGAAAGGCCGCAACCAGTGCCCCGGTCACCGCGGCCAGCGGCCAGCGGCGCAGCGGCTGGCCGGCGAGAAAGCCGAAGACCAGGGGGACAGCGTAAAGGCCGTGATGCACCTTGACGTCGGCCAGCAGGCCGCCGATCACGCCGAGAGCCAGGGGACCAGCCCACCAGGGGCGGCGCTCGCGGGCCAGTTCGGCCACCAGAACGAGGCCCAGGGTCACCAGCAACAGGCTGACGGGATCGGGCCGCACCCAATAGGCCTTCTTGTCGCCCATCAGCACCAGAGCCAGCATCAGCCCCAAGGCGGGGGCAATGCCTTTGCGCCCGAATTGGCGGGCGGCATGCAGGGCGAAGGCCAGCGCGGCGATCAGCGCCGCCGCGACACCGCCCAGCTTGCTGGCCGCCAGGGTGCCGCCGCCGATCCAGTTCCACAGGCCGTTCCAGGCGAACACCGTGGGGCCATAGACGGTCAGCAGGAATTCCGGGTCGGCGGCGTCGCGGTAGATGGGCGCACCCTGGGTCAGCTGCCAGCCACGCACCGCCAGACTGACCTCGCCATGGTCGAAATAGCTGGCGAACAGCAGGTAGCGGATGGACCCGGCAAGCAAAAGACCCACGAGGGCCACAGCCAGGATGGCGAACGGCACCGAGGGGCCGAGACCCATGGAATGGGGCCACCCGCCTTCACCGCCACCCCTGTTTCCCGCCCTCATCACCAATCATCCCCGTTGCCACAGCCAAGGGTATGGCGGAAGCTCCCTACGCTGTAAAGGTTCTTGCCCGCGCGGCGCGGCTGATGAAATTCCGTTGGGGATGATCTATATATCCGTCCATGAACGCATCCACCGCCCCGGACCTCGATCCGACCCTCGCCCTGCTGGCCGCCGCCGCCGCCAGCCCCCCCTGGCAGAGTCCGCCCGCCGCCGGGCCTCGGGTTCTGTTCAT
Source organism: Paramagnetospirillum caucaseum (assembly GCF_000342045.1). GTDB lineage: Bacteria > Pseudomonadota > Alphaproteobacteria > Rhodospirillales > Magnetospirillaceae > Phaeospirillum > Phaeospirillum caucaseum. The sequence goes on from NZ_AONQ01000042.1 coordinate 17,966, forward strand.
TTCGCTCTATTGTTTCAAGTCCTTTCCGGTGCGTGGCTTCCACCAACTGACCCGCCAGTGCGGCATCGATTCCCATGCCATCCTGTTCAAGGACAACCTGACCAACCGCCACACGCCGATCACCGAGACCGAGATCGGCTATCTCAAGGCGGTGGTCCGCCAGGCCAAGCCGGACATGGTGGCGGTCAGCGTGCTGGCCCCTTATGTGCCGGCGGCGCGGCGCGTGATCCGGGCGGTGCGCGAGATCACCGACGCCCCCGTGGTGGTGGGCGGCAAGCACCCGACCATTTCCCCCGACGAGGCCCTGAGCTACGGCGATTACGCCTGCAAGGGCGAGGGCGAGCTGGTCATCCTCGACATCCTGGAGCGCTTGCGGGCCGGTTCGCGCGACTTCACCGGCATCAAGGGGCTATGGCACAAGGATTCCGAGGCCAAGCCCGTGGACATGGGCCAGCGCATGCTGATCCAGGACCTGGACATCATCCCCTTCGAGGCCTATGGCGAGCCTCAGATGCATTTCATCGAGCATGACCGCCTGACCACCGACGACCCCGAGATGGCCGAGGAGGAAATCCTGGTCATGGCGGGGCGCGGCTGCGTCTACATGTGCAGCTACTGCGTCAATTCCCTGCTGATTCCCATGAATCGCGGCAATGGCCGTTTCGTCAGGCTGCGCAGCCCGGACAACGTCATCGCCCAAATCAAGGACCGCCTGGAGCGCCAGCCCAACGCCCGCTTCGTCACCTTCAACGACGAGGTGTTCGGCGTCTTCGACGACTGGACCAAGGAGTTCAGCGAGGCCTACCTCCGTTTCGGCGGCCCCAACTTCAATTGCGAGTTGGTCCCCAAGCTGATCAAGGAGCACAACATGCGCGCCCTGGTCTCGGCGGGTCTCGACCGGATGCATTTCGGCATCCAGTCAGGCTCCGACGAGATCCGCCTGGAGGTGCTCAAGCGCCCCGGAAAGAACGTGGAGTTGCTGGAAAAGGCCAAGATGCTGGGAACCTTGGGGATCCAGGTCCAGTGCGACCTGATTCTGGGCAATCCCTTCGACACCGCCGATGCCATTGAGGAAAGCATCCGCCTGCTGGCCGACATGCCGCAGCCGCTGCAGCTCAATACCTACAAGATGCAGTTCTACCCCAATTACCCCATCACCGAGCGGGCGTTGAAGGAGGGCTACATCACCCAGGCCGACCTGCACGAGGACAAGGTCGCCGACAACACGCTCTACAACTTCGTCTACAAGCCGGTGGTCACCCGCCTGGACCGCAAGACGGTGCTGGAGAACTGCGTCTACCTCATTCCCTGGAACACCGCCCTGGTGTGGTGGCTGGCCAAGCGGCTGTGCGAGCGGAACAACCCCGTGCTCGGTGCCCTGGCCAATGTCCTCGCCGCCTGGCGCTATCAGCTCGATTTCTGCGAGAATCCCGCCCTCGTCTGGCTGCGCCGCCTGTGGCTGGTCTCGAAGATGGTGGCAACCGGCAATCTGGGTCCGCTGCGGCGCAAGCTGGCCCGCCTGCTGGCCCGCCCGGCCTGAGCCGAGCCGAGCCGAGCCGCTTAGCAGGCTGCGGGAAAACGCTCCCGACCACCTTTTTTATCGTCACCCCCGCGCAGGCGGGGGTCCATATTGCGGCACAACCGTGTCATAGGCACAAAATATAGCGGAGCGAATGCATGGATTGTCCGCTTCGCGTTCCCTTCGGTCCCCGCTTTCGCGGGAATGACGACAGGCAAAGGGCTTTTGTCCGCAGCCGGCTACAGCCGCTCGGCCAGAATGGCGGCGATGCGCCGCCCGGCCTTGCCGTCCCATAGCTCCGGCACCCGTCCGGCCTTGCCGCCGGAGGCCAGCACGTCATCGAAGGCCGCCAGGATGGCATCCCGGTCGGTGCCCACCAGGGTATTGGTCCCCTCGGCGATGGTGATGGGCCGCTCGGTATTGTCGCGAACCGTCAGGCAGGGCACGCCGAGTGCGGTGGTCTCTTCCTGCAATCCGCCGGAATCGGTGGCCACCACCTTGGCGGAGCGCATCAGGCCCAGCATCTCGAGATAGCCCACCGGCGGCAGCAACGCCACGTTGGGCCGGTCCAGCCGGCTCATCAGCCCCGCCGCCTCGATGCGGGCGCGGGTACGTGGATGCAGGGGAAAGACCACCGGAACCTTCTCCGCCATGGTCTCCAGGCATCCGACCAGCCGGGCCAGGGTGTCCGGCTGGTCCACGTTGGAGGGGCGATGCAGGGTGACCAGGGCATAGCCCTCGGCGAAACCGGCCCCGCCCAGGGTCTCGGCAGCGGGCCGCGCCCGCTCGGCATGGGCCAGCAGGCTGTCGATCATCACGTTGCCGACGAAATGGATGCGGGCGGGATCGATGCCCTCGCGCAGCAGGTTGGCCTGGGCCGACCGCTCGGTGGTGAACAGGAAGTCCGAGATCTGATCCGTCAACACCCGGTTGACCTCTTCCGGCATGGCGCGGTCGTAGGAGCGCAGGCCGGCTTCCACATGCACCACGGCGACGCCCTTCTTGGCGGCCACCAGGGCGCAGGCGATGGTCGAATTGACGTCGCCCACCACCAGGACGGCATCGGCCTTAAACTCATCGAGCACCGGCTCGAAGCGCTGCATGATCTGGCCGGTCTGCTGGGCGTGGCTGCCCGAACCCACCTCCAGGTTGACGTCGGGATGGGGCAGGCCGAGGTCGCGGAACAGCTGGTCGCTCATGGCCTCGTCGTAATGCTGGCCGGTATGGACCAGCGGCGCCCTCAGCCCCTCGGCCACCAGCCCGGCGATCACCGGGCCGATCTTCATGAAATTGGGCCGGGCACCGACCACGCAGAGGACGGTCTTGGCGGCCATGGGCTCAGAACCGCCGCTGGGCGACCAGGGAATCGGGCATGCGCGCCTGGCGAACGAACTGGGCCAGCACATGCATCAGGGTCTGATGCACATCCTCGACCACGCCGTAATTGTCGGCGGCCACGTGCAGGTTGACATCGGCGGCCTTGGCGCCGCGCCCGCCGGAAAAGCCGGTCAGCGCGATGGAGCCCATGCCGTTGGCCCTGGCCCAATCCAGGGCACGCACGATATTCTCGGAATCGCCCGACGAACTGATGGCGATGACCACGTCGCCGGGCCGCGCCAGCAGGCGCAGCTGGGCGGCAAACACCTCGGCATATTCGATATCGTTGGCAATGGCGGTGATGGTCTCCACCGTGGTGGACAGGCTGAACACCCGGGGACGCAGACCGGTATCGGTGGACACACCCTTGGTGTGGTCGCAGACCAGATGATTGGCGATGGCCGCCGATCCGCCATTGCCGCACGAGAAGATGTGGGCGTCGCGCTCCAGAGCGGCGCTCAGCAGCCGCTCGGCCTGATGCAGCGCGTCGCGGCCGACAGAAGCCAGCGCCTGGGAGATCTGCCCCGCATAGGCATCGAAATAATCGGCGATGGAACCGACACGGCGTTCGGGAAAGCTCATCCCAACCTCTTGGAAAAACATGACCGCGATGACGGCGAGTGTTATCAGATCATCCCCGCGATACCAAGGCCTTGCTGTACCGCGTCGTCCATTCGGAGTGGACGTTCGTCCCCACCCGGCCCTAAACTGCCGCCACCCTGACCCCAAGGCCGAAGCGCACCATGACCAACCAGCCCCCCGCCGTAATTCCCGTCATCCTGTCCGGTGGGGCCGGAACGCGCCTGTGGCCGCTATCGCGCGAGCTGCGTCCCAAGCAATTGCTGCCGCTGCTGGGCGACGACACCTTGCTGCAGCAGACCGCCGCCCGCCTGCCGGGGCGGCCCATGGTGGTGTGCAATCACGAGCACCGCTTCATCGTCGCCGAGCAACTGCGCGAGAAGGGCATCGAGCCCCGCGCCATCGTCATCGAACCCATGGGCCGCAACACGGCGCCGGCGGTGGCGGTGGCGGCCCTGCTGGCCGAGGCGGAGCCGGATTCCCTGCTGCTGGTCATGCCCTCCGACCATCGGGTGAAGGATGCCCAGGCCTTCCGCCGCGCCGTCGAGACGGCGATCCCCCTGGCCCAGGCCGATCATCTGGTGACCTTCGGCATCCAGCCCACCGAGGCCAATACCGGTTACGGCTATATCAAACGCGGAAGCGCCCTGATGGAGGGTTTCGCCGTGGAGCGCTTCGTGGAAAAGCCCGACCGCGCCACCGCCGAAGCCTACCTCGCCTCGGGCGAGTATCTGTGGAACGCCGGCATCTTCCTGTTCAAGGCCGATGTGTACCTGCGCGAGTTGGAGCGCCGCCTGCCCGACATGGTGAGCCAGTGCCGCGCCGCCCTGGCCCAGGGCCAGACCGACCTGTTCTTCTTCCGCCTGGCCGATGCCCCCTTCGCCGCCATCAAGGGCCAAAGCATCGATTACGCGGTGATGGAGCATACCGAAAAGGCCGCCATGGTGCCGGTGGACATGGGCTGGTCCGATATCGGCTCGTGGTCGGCGCTGTGGCAGGAAAGCGACCGGGACGGGGATGGCAATGTCCTGGTGGGCGATGTCATGGCCGGAGACACCCGCAACTCCTATATCCGCAGCGAGCGCCATCTGGTCACCACCCTAGGGGTGGAGGATCTGATCGTGGTGGCCACCGACGATTCCATCCTGGTGGCGGCCAAGAGCCATGACCAGGACGTCAAGAAGATCGTCGAGGATCTGAAGGCGCGGGGCCGGTCCGAGGCCAGCCAGGGCACCCGCGCCTGGCGGCCCTGGGGCTGGTTCCAGACCATCGACGACGGCTACCGTTTCCGGGTCAAGCACATCTCGGTCAATCCCGGCGCCAAGCTCAGCTTGCAGAAGCACTGGCACCGCTCGGAGCACTGGGTGGTGGTCACCGGCACCGCGCTGGTCACTTGCGGCGACAAGACCTTCACGCTGCGCGAGAACGAATCCACCTTCATTCCCGCCGGCACCCCCCACCGCCTGGAAAATCCCGGCAAGGTGCCGCTGCGCATGATCGAGGTTCAGTCGGGCGAGTATATCGGCGAGGACGACATCGTGCGCATCGAGGATGTCTACGGTCGGACCGAGGGGTAAGTCCGGCGCCATGTCCCTCGGCCACCTGATCCGCGCCGCCCTGTCCCTGCCGCCGCGCGTGGCGCTGGCCAAGGCTGCCCGTCTGGCCAAGAAAGCCCTCCACGCCCAGGTCACGGGGCGGATCATGCGGCGGCGCTGCAGCTATCCCGATCCGGGAGAGGCGGGCGACCGCCTGGTGCCGCGCCTTGCCGCTCTTGATCAGAGCCTGATCCCGCCCGCCATCGCGCGGCTGGCCGGGTGCACCCGCCGCCACGAATTCGACCTGCTGGGCTCCGGCCCGGTGGTGGTGGAGCGCGGACGCTCCTATGCCGGTTTCGGCCCCTGGCGCTACGAATCACAGCCCGGCACCGCTCCTCAATGCTGGCCGGGCAATGCCGCGCGTGCCGCTGCCCTCAGAGCCATGATCGATGACCCCCACTGGAGGGCCATCGACTGGCATGTGGATTTTCGCTCCGGCTATCGCTGGTCGCCCCTGGTCCTTGGCCCCGCCACGCCCTACGCCCACAAGCCGGGCGTGGATGTGAAGCTACCCTGGGAACTGGCCCGGATGCAGCACCTGCCCTGGCTAGCGCTGGATTTCATCCGCGGCGGCGACGCCGCCAACCGGCGCGAGTTCCGCCATCAGGTCCTCGACTTCCTGGCCGCCAATCCCCCCGGCTGGGGCGTCAACTGGGCCTGCGCCATGGACGTTTCCATCCGCGCCGCCAACATCCTGCTGGCCTGGGATCTGTTCCGCGCGGCGGGTGTCCCCTTCGACGAGGCTTTCGAGGCCGAGCTGGCCGCCATGGCCCTGGCCCATGGGCGCTTCGTCATGGAGCATCTGGAGTGGAGCCCCAAGCATCGCGGCAACCATTACCTGGCCGACATCGCTGGCCTGGCCGTCATCGCCGCTGCTCTGCCGCCGGGAGCGGAAAGCGATCCTTGGCGGGTGTTCGCCGCCCAGGAGCTGGAAGCGGAGATCCTCCGTCAGTTCCTGCCCGACGGCGGCAATTTCGAGGCCTCCACCGCCTATCACCGCCTGTCAACCGAGTTGGCATTGTTCGGCGTGGCGGCATTGCGGCGACTGGGGGCGGATTTCTCCCCCCCGGTGTTCGAGCGCCTGGGCCGCGCCATCGCCTTCGCCCGTGCCGTCACCAAGCCCTCGGGCGAGATCGTCCAGATCGGCGACAACGATTCGGGGCGCTTCTTCAAGCTGTCGCCCCGCCTGGACGAACAGGGGCGCGAGCGGGTACTGGACGTCTCCCATCTGGCGTCCGGACTCGATGCCGCCGTTCTCGGCCTGACCCTTCCGGAGCTCCCCCCCGCCACCCGGCTGGACGGGGATGAGCCACCGGACACCGCCCGCACCGCCACCCGGCTGGAGATCGCGCTGGCCGATCCCACCGCCCTGGAGGGGCTGGCGACGCTCTGTTACCCCGATTTCGGGCTGTTCATCTGGAAGAACGCACGCAGCTTCATCTCGGTCCGCTGCGGCCCCATCGGCGGCAACGGATTAGGCGCCCACGCCCACAACGACCAGTTGGCCGTGGAGATGGAAATCGACGGCGTGGCCTTCGCCCGTGATCCCGGCACCTTCGTCTATACCCCGGACCTGGCGGCGCGGAACCGCTACCGCTCGGCGCTGGCTCATTTCGTCCCGCGCCAGGGCCATGCCGAGCCGGCCCGCCTGGATCTCGGCCCCTTCCGCCTGGAAGACCGGGCAGGGGCCCGCGCCGTCCGCTTCGGTGACGGGGAATTCCTCGGCTGCCATCAAGGCTTCGGCGAGATGGTGTGGCGGCGGGTCCGCCTCGGCGAGGGGCGCATCATCGTCGAAGATTCGTGGGGCGGCCCCCGCATCACCGATGCCACCATGCTGGAGCGCCACCTTGTGGAGACGCCGGAACAGCTGGCGGCGCTGTGGGGGCTGGACCTTGCCTTCTCGCCCGCCTATGGCCGCACGGAAGACGCATAAGCGTCGAGGACGAGCAAGGCCCAGACCGGCAGGGACAGATCACGGCGACCGCGCCGGTGCTCGGCCAGCAGGGCCTCCACCGCCGTCCATTCCAGGCCCAGGGCCTGCATGCGGCCACGGGTCAGCCGCTCGTCCACCAGGGCCTTGAGATCGTTCCTGAGCCACACCCCCATGGGTGGATTGAAGCCCAGCTTGGGCCTCTCCACGATCCCGGCGGGCAGCAGCCTCCGCGCCACCGCCTTGAGGATGGTCTTCTTGCCTTGGGCGAAGCGGGTGGCGGGCGCCATGCGGCCCACGGTCTCGATCAGGCGGTGGTCAAGGAAGGGATGGCGCAGTTCCAGCGCCACCGCCATGCTCATGGCATCGCCATAGGACAGCAGATTGCCGGGCAGGAAGGATTGCAGATCCGTCTGCTGCATGGCATCCAGCGGCGATTGCGAGGGCGCCTGGGCATAGAGCTCGGCGATGGGACGGGACGGCTCGTCCGTCAGCCCCAGCAGCGCCTTGCGTTCCGCTGGGCTGAAATACTCGACCCAGGCGGCATACATCTGCCCGTCCGGCAGGCTGGCCGAGGTCAGGAATTCCCTGGCCCGGCGCAGCGAATGGCGGCCCGAACTGCTTTCCGGAATCAGGGTGGCGGCAATGGCCGCCAGCTTGCGCAGCGGACCCGGCACCATGGCGCGGTAGCGCCCGGCCAGCAGCCCGCCGTGATAGCGGGGATAGCCGGCGAACACCTCGTCGCCGCCATCGCCCACCAGCGCCACCTTGAGATGGTTGCGGGCCTTGGTGGACAGGTCGTGGACCAGGAGCGCCGTGGGATTGCCGAAGGGCTCGCCGAACAGCCGCACCATGTCGTCGAGGAAGCCCGCCACTTCCGGTCGGGCCGGCAGTTCGGCATGCACGCTGCCCACATGGCGGGACACGGCGGCGGCGGCATCGCGCTCGTCATAGGCCGCCTCGTCGAAGGTCATGGTGAAGGTGCGGGGCGGGCGGGCTCCCTGTTCACGAGCGGCCTGGGCCATCAGGGCGGCGATCACCGAGCTGTCGATGCCGCCCGACAGGAAGCACCCCACCTCCACGTCGGCGATCATGCGCAGGCGCACCGCGCTCATCAGCAGAGGCATCACCTCCTCCGCCGCCTCGTCCACCGACAGTCCGCGCGCGCCGGTATAGGCCGGCTTCCACCAGCACCCCTCGCTCACCGCGCCGGCCCGCCATTCCAGCCAATGGCCGGGTCGCAGCTTGGCAATCCCGGCATGCATGGTGCGCGGCGCCGGGACGTAGAGACAGGCCAGGAACTGGGACAGCGCCTCGCGGTCCATTCCCAGATCCAGGCCGGGATGGGCGCGCAATGCGTGGATTTCCGAGGCGAAGGCCAATCCGCCGTCGGGCAGGCGGGACCACACCAGGGGCTTGACCCCCAGCCGGTCGCGGACCAGCAGCAGGGATTGCTGCTCGCGATCCCACAGGGCAAAGGCGAACATGCCCACCAGACGGGGCAGGGCCGCCTTGCCGCCGCACATCAACAGGCGCAGCAGCACCTCGGTGTCGCTGGTGGAGCGGAAGGTTTCGCCCTCGGCCTCCAGCTCGGCCTTCAGCTCGCCGAAATTGTAGATCTCGCCGTTGAAGGCGATGACCCAGCGCCCGCAGGGCGATGCCATGGGCTGGTCGCCGCCATGGGACAGATCAAGGATGGCGAGGCGGGCATGGGCCAGCCCCACGCCCGAGGCCTCGTCACGCCAGATGCCATCGCCATCGGGGCCGCGATGACGGATCCGCGCCACCATCTCGGCCAGGACGGATTCATCGGCATGGGTACTGCCCGCTATGCCGCACATGGCCCCTCCAACAGCGTTTCGCAGCGGGCCAGCAGCCGCACCACCTCCACCCCCAGGCCCAGCCCGCCATCCACCGTGCGGCGGCGGGCCGCCACCTCGGAGAATTCGGAGATGATTGTGGCCAGCGGCGAGGGACCATCACAGGCAACCGGGACACCATCCAGGGTCAGCTTGGCCGGGGCATTGTCGTCATAGACCAGGGTGCCGCCCTCGCACGTCACCTCGAGGATCCGGCGGCGATCCATCAGGGTGCCGATGATGCAGGAGGCGGAAACACCGCCGGGATAGCGGAGAGCCAGTTCCAGGGTCTCGGCCCTGACGCCTTCAATCTCGGCCTGTTCCAGCCGCCTTGCCGCCAGGGTCTCGGGTCGGGTGCCCAGCAGGGTGCCGATCATGGCGAGATCGTGCGGCCCCCAATCCCACAGAACCGAGGCATCGGCGCGGTAGGGACCGCGATTGCCCGCCTGCCCCCGGATTTCGCGGACCGCCCCCAGGGTGGGAAGCAGGTCCAGCAGTTTGCGGAAAGCCGGATTGTAGAGATGGATGTGATCGACCATCACCGGCACGCCGGACTTCGCCGCCGCGCCGGCCACCGCCTCGGCCTCGGCCACATCGCGGGTCAGGGGCTTTTCCACCAGGACGGGGATGCCCGATTGGATGGCGGCCAGGGCCATTTCGGCATGTTGATCGGGCGGCGTGCAGACGATCACGCCGTCCAGGCCACCTGCCGCCAGCATTTCCCGCCAAGAGGCAAAGACGACGCAGCCGGGTGGAGCCAGGGCGGCGGTGTCCGGATTGCCGCTGGCGATGGCGGCCAGACGAACCTGGCCGCCCAGGGCGGCGCACGTCTTGATGACGTTGCGCCCCCAGCGCCCCGCCCCGATCAGGGCAAGGCGGATCGGCTCATTGCTCGCCGGTATAGACACCGTCGGCCCAGGTCAGGAAGCGCCGCAGACCTTCGTTCAGCTCGATTCCGGGCTCGAACTTGAGCTGCAGACGGGCCTTGCGGATGTCAGGGCAACGGCGGTTGGGCTCGTCGGCGGGATAGGAATCCGGATACTCGATGACGTTATGGGCCACCGGCTTGCCGATCACCTCGGAGATGCGGTTGACCAGGTCGACCATGGAGATTTCCGGCTTGGGATTGCCGATATTGTAGGCCTCGCCCGGCACGCCGCGCAGAATCACCAGCAGGAAGCCGACCATGGCGTCGGTGATGTAGCAGAAGGTGCGCGTCTGGTTGCCCGAGCCGTAGACGTTGAGCGGATGGCCGCCCTTGATACGGTTGGCGAAATTGGGCAGCACCCGGTAATCGGTCTCCTGCATGCCGGGGCCGAAGACGTTGAACGGGCGGATGGTGTTGGTCTTGGTGCCGTGCTCGCCGTGGAAGATGTAGCACAGCGTCTCGCCCACCCGCTTGGACTCGTCATAGCAGGCGCGCGGCCCCTGGCACGACACATGGCCGCGATAGCTTTCCGGGGTGGGAACGTGCTTGGGATCGGGATCGCCGTAGATCTCCGAAGACGAGAAGAAGGTGAAGCGGGCGCCATGCTCCTGGGCCAGTTCCAGCATGCGCCGGGTGCCGGTGATGGCCACTTCCAGCGTCGCCAGGGGATGGGCGCGGTAATAGAAGGGGCTGGCGATGCCGGCGGCGTGGATGACGTAGTCGAGGCCGCCCTTCCACTTCAGCGGCTGGATGACGTCGTGCTGGATGAACTCGGTATGGGGATACTCGGCGACGTTGGCGCCTTCCTTGCCCGCCGTGATCAGGTTATCGGCGGCCACCAGCTTCACCGGCTTCTTCAGCACATGGGCATTGAGATAGGCGAAGATCTCCATGAAATAGCGACCGAGGAAGCCGCGCCCGCCGGTCAGCAGCACGGTCTTGCCGGCGAAGTCATGGGCGGTGTCGCCCAGGCGCTCGCAGACTTCCTTGATATCGGACTTGAGCAGAAACTCGGCCATCAGACGACCTCGACCTTGGGAATGGGGATGATGAACTTGCCGCCGCTCTCCTGGAAAGCGACGTTCTTGCCGATGATCACCTGGGCAAAGTTCCAGGCCAGGATCACCAGATAATCGGGTTTCTTGGCGAAGCCATCGGTGGACGACACCACCGGGATGTGCATGCCGGGCGAATAGAGGCCCTGCTTCAGTGGCGAATCATCGATGATGAAGTCCACCAATTCCGGGCCGATGCCGAAATGGTACATCAGCGTGGTGGCCTTGGCCGGGGCGCCGAACGCACCGATACGCTTGCCCTCGGCCTTGAGGGATTTCAGCAGGGCGTTCAACTCGGAGCCCAGCGCCTCGATATCGGCGGCGAACTTGGACAGAGTCGCGGCCTTGTCCAGGCCCAGCTTTTCCTCCACGGCCACGGCCTCGGCCACCGAGGCGCCAACCGCGTGGGGGCCGCCCTTCAGCTGGGCGATGCCGCGCAAGGACCCGCCATGCGAACCGACCCGGATGGCCTCGACCAGTTCCATGCCCTTGGCGGCGAAGAAGCGGACCAGCGGACCCACCGAATGGTAGTCCAGATGCTCGTGGTAGATGGTGTCGAACAGGGTGTTCTCGAACACATCCACCAGATAAGACACCTCGAACACGAAGACGCCCGAAGGTGCCAGCAGGCCCCGCACCCCGTCCACCACGCCCGACAGGTCGTCGATATGGGCGAAGACGTTGTTGGCGGTGATCACCTGGGCCTTGCCGTGGCTGGCGGCGATCTCGGCCCCCAGATCCGCCCCGAAGAAGCCGCAGAGGGTGGGAATGCCGCGCGCCGTCGCCTCGGCGGAAATCTCCTGCGCCGGATCGATGCCCAGCACCCGCATGCCCGCCTTCTGAAAGAAGGATAAAAGCGTGCCGTCATTGGAGCCGATATCCAGCACCAGACCACCGGCCACCGGCTTGAAGCGCTCCATGACGAAAGCGGCGTAATCCTCGAAATGCTTCACGAAGACCGGCGAGGTACCGGAGACATAGACGTAATGCTCGAACAGAACTCTGGCGTCGACCACGTCCAGAAGCTGGACGTGGGCGCAATCCTCGCAGAAGAACACGTCCAGCGGAAAGCGTTCCTGCTCCTTGCCCAGCTCCGATCGCGGAACGAAGGCATTGGCCGGCGGCGTGGGGGCCAGCCGGACCACTTCGGTCAGATGCCTGGATCCGCACAGACGGCAGGTGGAGCGGCGATGATGCTGGGCGCTCATGGACTTACTTGTCGCCCGGCTTCCAGGAGGTCAGCCCCTCGGTGGCCAGCAGGTCGATGCGCACCACATCGGCCTCGTAGGCCGCCTGGTCGCGGGAATTGCGCGACAGGGTCAGGAAGGTGCAATCCTCGGGGAAGATCATGCCGTGATCGACCATGGGGGGCGTGAACACCATCTCGCCCGCCTTGACGATCATGCGGGTGGGCTCCTCGGTGCTGCCCGTGGGGCGGTGCCAGTACTCGATGGAACCCGACACCACGTAACAATAATGCCAGTCGGTCTTGTGATAGTGGTTGGCGCGAAGGCTGCCCTTCCTGGATTCGATCAGCACCGCGCTCTTCATCAGGCGGTCGACCAGCGGCTGGATGGTGCCGCGTGCATCGGTGAACGACTTCTCCAGCTTGACCACCTTGTCGAAGGGCGGCCAGGACAGCTTCTCCTCCTCGGTCACCGGCTCGATGTCGTGGTAGTGGTCGTGGGACATGCAATCGGTCTCCCTAGCGGACAAAGCGTTCGCGGATGATGGTGGCGAAGACGGCGAAGACGTGATGGGCCTTGATCTTCTTGCCCTCGTCATAGGTGCGCCCGTGATAGCTGATGGGCACCTCGTAATAGACCTTGCTGGCGGCCACCGCCTTGGACAGGATCTCGGCATGCTGCTCCCAGCCCCTTGTCCGCAGGCCCGCCGGATCCACCAGGGAACGGCGGTAGCAGAGATAGCAGCTGTAGATGTCGCTGAACGTGGTGTTGTTCAGCACGTTGAACAGGAACGAGATCGCCCAATTGCCGATGCGGTGCCAGAAATAATAGACGCGGGTGAATTCGGGCGCCACGAAGCGCGAACCCATGACCACATCGGCATCGAAATCTCGCAGCGGCTTCATCAGGCGGACATAATCGGCCGGGTCGTATTCCAGGTCGGCGTCCTGGAACAGCACGAAATCGCCGGTAGCGGCCTCCAGGGCGGTCTTGACCGCGCCGCCCTTGCCCTGATTGACCGAATGCTTGATGAACCGGGCGTAGAGATCGGGACGCGCGTCGAGAATCTCGCGGGTGCGGTCCTTGGAGCCGTCATCAACGACGATCACCTCGAAGGCGATACCCTCCACCGTCACCGCCTTCACGCGCTCGAGAATCGCGACGATGGTCCGTTCCTCGTTATAGGCGGGAACGATAATGCTGACGGTGATCATGGAGCAGCTTTCAGGACGTGTGGCCCGTAGGCAAGGACATTTGGCCTTGCTTTTAGCCTCCCCGCCCGGACAAAGCAATGCCTTGTAAACCTGCGAATCACGCCGTCGCCCCGGCCAGAAGCCGCCCATAGGCCTCAATCGCCCTCCCGCCGTAATCGTCCCAGGACCAGCCGGCCTCGACCAGCCTCCGGGCTGACTCCCCCTTTTCCAGGCGCTGTCTCTCATCGGCCAGGGCCTGGGCCAAGGCATCGGCCAGCGCCTCCACATCGCCGGGAGGAAGCGCCCATCCCGCCCGCCCTTGCGGGTCGGCATCGGGCAGCCCCGTCGCGGTGGTGGCGATCACCGGCAGGCCGGAGGCCATGGCCTGCAGGATGACCATGCCGAAGCCCTCCTCCACGGACGGAAGACAGAACAGATCGGCGAAGGAATATTCCGCCGGAAGGGCCGAGCCCGGCAAGGCGCCGCGCACCACCACGCCGGGTGATGCCAGCCGGTCCAGCAGCGACCGGAAACCGGGCTCCACCGGACCGATCAGGTGCAATTCGGCGCTTCCTCCCAGGCGGGCGAAGGCGGTCAGCAATTCCGGCACGCCCTTGCGCACTCCCACCGAGCCGACGAACAGGATTCTGGGCTTACCGCTCCGCTCCCGTCCCGCGGCAGAGCGGAACCGCTCCAGATCGACGCCATAGGGATTGACCAGCAAACGGTCCGGGGAGAAGCCCCGCGCCAGGAAGCTGTCGGCGGCGTGGCGCGAGCCAAGCGCGATCATGTCGGCGCGGGCATATTCCTCACGCTCGCGCGCCGCCAGTTCAGGATCGGTTTCACGCCATTCCAGCCCCCAGCGGGCATAGGCCTCGGCCAACACCTCGCTCTGATGATCCATATGGGTCGAGCCGCGCTCGATCACCACCTTGATGCCCCGCCGCCCGGCTTCTTCCATGGCTTCCAGGCTGGCGCCGCTCCACCCTGCCAGAAGATCGCATTCAGGCAGATGGCGGGCGGCGAAACGGGCAAAGCGCCGCGCCACATCGGTATCGGGCCGGCCCGGCAGGCGCAGCAAGGACCACAGCCGCCGCTCCGCCTCCAGCCAGGGCACGGTGGCCAGTGGCAGATCGGCGGGAACGAAGCGCCGCGCCGCGAAGGCGGGATAGGTGGTAATCAGCCGCGCCAAGGCGCCCCGCCGGTGCAACTGGGCGGCAAGGTCAAACCCGTGGAAGCGGCCGTGCACGGCCACGCTGACCTTCATGGCGGAAATCCCCTGGAACCAGCCGGCAGGATAATGGCCCGATGCCTCGGCGCAAAGCCCCGCTTGCACCCCTTGGGCCGACGTTGCATTCTGCCGCCGCGTACCGATCCCGACGAACCCTTGAACTGACCTTCGTCAGTTCAAGGAGCAGGAGGCAAGGGCAAGGCCCGCCGCGGCTTATGCCGCGTAAGCCCGAGCGCGAGCGCCCGGCGACTGAGGGCGATGAGGCGAGTCACTTCAGTGGCTCGCCGGTATGAAAGAGGTTTTCCATGGTTCCGTGGCTGCTGGATCTGCTGGTCTGCCCCACCTGCGCGCATCAGCCAGCCCTGGCCTTGACCGAGGCCGAAGAGCGGGACGGCGAGATCGTCGCCGGGACCTTATCCTGCCCGGACTGCCGGCAATCCTGGCCCATCCGGGGCGGCATCCCTCGGTTCGTCGCCGCCGATCAGGATTACTGCGACAATTTCGGCTTCCAGTGGAAGCATTGGAAGGCGGTGCAGATCGACCGATTGTCGGGCCACGATCTCTCGGAACGCCGCTTCATGACCGATAGCGGCTGGGCTCCGGACTGGATCAAGGACCGCCTGATTCTCGATTGCGGCTGCGGTGCCGGACGCTTCACCGATGTGGTGGCGCAAAAGGGGGGGCGGGTGGTGGCCTGCGACCTGTCCCAGGCCATCGAATCCTGCCATGAGACTACGCGGGTGCATGAGGGGCGGGTGGCCTGCATCCAGGCCTCGCTGTTCGAACTGCCGCTGCGCCGGGAAAGCTTCGACGGATTATTCTGCATGGGGGTGATCCAGCACACCCCCGACCCGGCGGCGGTCATGCGTGCCCTGCCCGCCTTTCTGGCTCCCGGCGGAGCGCTTGCCTACAATTTCTACGAGGCGGATTTCTGGCCCAAGCTGCAGCCGCTGAAATACGCGCTGCGCCTGCTCACCCCCCACCTGTCCACCTCGGCCACCCTGAAGCTGTCCGAAACCCTGGTCCGCCTGCTGTTCCCCCTGAGCCACGCCCTGTCCGGCATTCCCAAGATCCGGCTGATCAACCATGTCCTGCCCATCTGCGCCACTCACGATCCTCGCCTGGACCGCGAGCAGCAATTCGTCTGGACCCTGCTCGACACCTTCGACTGGTACGGGCCGCGCTACGAGAACCGCCAGAAGCACCGGGATGTCGGATATCTGCTGCGGGCCGGAGGACTGGATGTGGTGGAATGCCGGCCCGGCATCGTCAACGCCCGGAAGGCGCAGCCCTGAAGGCCGCCACGCCCAACACGGCGAAGGCGGCGCCATAGGCCGCCGACAGGGCCAGGGCCAGGACGGAAACCGGCTCCACCGCGTCCCCGGCCAGGGCGGCTCCCATCAGGAACGCGGCATACTGCACTCCCCGGGCCCACATGATGGAATGGACCAATCCCAGGGCGAAGCAATAGCCGCGCAGCAGCTCGAAGGTGGGGAAAAAGACCACCATTCCGGCCATGGCCGCCAGGATTGCCGCCGCCGGGCGCCAGTGCTCGCCGAACAGGAAGGGCACCACCGGATCGGCGAAGGCCACCGCCAGCAGGGCCGCCACGCCCAGCGACGCCAGTGCCCCCGACAGCAGCAAGGCCAGCAATCGCCGTTTCTGGCCGGCATCGGCCCGGCTGAAGGCGTTGACCGACAGGCGCGACAGGACCGGCGAGATCAGCTGGTGGGGAATGAGGGCCAGGCGCTGGCTCTGGGCCAGCAGGCCGGTGCCATGGCTGCCGGCGATGGCCCCCGAGCACAGCACCACCAAGCGGGCAAAGCCGCCCTCGCACACCCCTTCCAACCAGTAGACCCGCACGTCGGCGGCGAGAAACCGCAGATCCGCCCGGCGCGGCATCCGCCATTCCGGAGGACTGAGCGCCCCGATCCGGGCATAGGCCGCAAGGCGGGCGAGCGCCACCACCGCCTCCCTCGCATACAGGGTGACGGCACCGGCCCCCGACAGGATCAGGGCCACCGCCACCCCATGGCCCAGCATCTGGCTGCCGGTCTCCACCAGGGTGATGCGGCCATAGGCCATCTTGCGCTCGTAGAAGATCACCACCTGGCTGGTCCACTGGGTCAGCGCCAAAGCCGCCACCAGGGCCAGGGAATCGGCAGCGATCAGCCCGGCGAAACCCAGCCAGGCCAGGGTCACCGCCAGCGCGATCACGCTCTCCCAGACCAGCGCGGCCCGATAGAGCGAGGCCCGTTCCGGCGTCATCTCGGCATCGGACAGGCGGATGATCAGCACGTTGAGGCGCAGCGACAGAATCGTCTGCACCAGGCCGCAGCCCGCCAAAATCAGGGCGAAGCGCCCGAAATCCTCGGGAAACAGCAGACGCATCAGCACCAGTTGGGCCAGGAACCCGGCCAGGGCCTGCACCAATGCGCCCATGGTCAGCGCCACGCCGCTGCTCACCAGCAGATTCCGGGAGAGGCGGATGCTCACGGCTCTGCCGCCATGGCCGTCAAGCCCTCGTCCACACTCATGGGCGGCGTCCAGCCCAGGGCGGCGCGGGTGGCGCGGTCGTCCACCTGCAACGACCCCAGCACCCGTCCTACCGCGGCGCTCCGCCCGGTCAAACGCCCGGCCAAACGCAGCAAGGCGGGCGGAAACGGCAGCAGGCGGGGCGGGCGGCCCAACGCGCGGGCCATGCGGCGGATCAGCTCGGGGGTAGAGAGATCCTCGTCGTCCCTGACCAGCCACGTCCCCGGTGCGGCGGGATGGCGCGCCATCAGGGCCAGAACATCGCAAAAATTGCCCAGCCCGATCAGCGAGCGGCGGTTCTCCACCAGGGCCAGCGGCAAGGGAATGCCCTTGGCCACCACGTTCATCAGGGTGCGCAGGTTGCCCTTGACGCGGGGGCCGTAGATCAGCGGCGGACGCACCACCACCAGTTCCAACCCGGTGCGGGCGCAATGGGCGGCCAGGCGCTGCTCCGCCTCCCATTTGGAGCGGCCATAGGCATCCCATGGAGCGGGTTGCGACGTGTTGGTGAAGGCCTCTGCGTGGGTTTCCTCGCCATTGGCCTTGATGGAGCTGACGAACACCAGCCGCCGGGCTCCCGCCGCCGCCGCCTGCTCGGCCAACCCGACCGAGCCCTCCACGTTGATGCGGTGAAACAGCGCCTCGGGATCACCCCCGGTTTCCGTCATCACATGGGCGCGGTTGGCCAGATGAATCACCGTCTCCGCCCCCGCCAGCAGCGGGCGCCAATCGGTCTCGGGCCCAATCTCGCCCACCTCCCGCCGCCCGGCCCCGATAACCTCGTCCCCCCGGCGGCGCAGTTCCTCCACCAGGGCGGAACCCACGAAGCCGCCCGCGCCGGTAACCAGGATTCTCATGCCGGCCTCCCCTTGGACCAGACTTGCAAGATGGCCAGCAGGGCCGCCACCACCGCCAAGGCGGTCACGGCGCCGGCCAGCACCTGGCCCGAGGCGGCCATCAATGCCGCCAGAACCAGGACCGCATTCCCCGCCAGGATGGCTTGCGTCACCTGGGAATGGCTGCGCCCGCCCTGCACGGCGCGCTGGTAGAAGTGCTTGCGGTGCGCCTGCCAAATCTTCTCGCGGTTCAGCAGCCGGCGGGTGATGGTGATGGTGGCATCGGCCACGTAATAGGCGGGCAGGATCAGGGCGGCAGCCAGATGGCCCTCGGCGGCGAGTTGAAGCAGCAGCCCGCCCAGGATGAAGCCCAGCGGGATGGATCCCGAATCCCCCAGGAAGATACGGGCCGGGTGCCAGTTCCACACCAGGAAGCCCAGCCCGGCAGCCGCCGCGATCAATCCCGGCCCGCCTCCCGCTCCCCCCAGCAGGAGCAGGCCGATTCCGATGGCGGCGGTCTCCACCCCGGTGATGCCGTCGATGCCGTCCATGAAATTGGTGAGATTGAGGAACCACAGCCAGCCCAATCCGGCCAGCAGCCGGTCGGCCCAGACGGGCAGCCAACCCTGGAACACCAGGGCTCCCTCGGGCAGGACCCACAGACCGGCGGCCACCGCCAGGGCGTGAACGGCGAAGCGCGGTCCTGCCGCCAGGGTATGGCGGTCGTCCCACCAGGACAGCGCCATGAGGAGGGCGGCGCCCGCCATCAGCGCCCATTCCAGCGGTGCCGCTCCACCCGTGGCCAGCCGCCAGCCGGCCCAGCAGAGCAGGATGGCAGGCGTCACCGCCAGCCCGCCGCCGCGCGGCGTGGGCGCCGAATGGCTGGAACGTTCGTTGGGATGATCGAGATAGCGGCGGTGCAACAGCCAAGCGATGGCGGCGCGGGTGCCGGCCACCGTCAGAATGAAACAGGCGAAAGCGGCGGCCAGCGCCGGGATCATGCCTCCTCCGCCAGAACGATCCGTCGCCCCTCGCGCAAGGATTCCAGCACCGCGATGGTGGCCAGGCTGCTCTCGAACAGCTCTGCCTCGTCCACCGGGGCGGGACCGCCCGCCGCCACGGAAGTGACAAAGGCCTCCACCTCGGCGCGGTGCCCCTTGTCCTGGCCCAGCTTGGCCTTCTCCGTGCGGGTCCGACCGTCGGCGGTGATGCTGAGCGACAGGAAATTGTCGATCGCCACCACCGTGCCGCCGGCGAAGCACTCGAAGCGCTCCTTGCTGAAGGCGGAATCCCCCCGCCCGGTATAGATCAGGTTGGCTAGGCTGCCATCGGCGAAGGCCAGCGATACCGCCACGTCGTCGGCGGTGTCGTTCCCGCCCGCCGCCTGGGCCTGGACCGAGACGATGGGGCTGGCCGCCAGGCAGCGGGCCAGATCGATGAAGTGGCAGGCCTCGCCGACGATGCGCCCGCCGCCCTCTTCCGCCGCGTTGAGCCAGGCTTCCCGCGGCAAGGGTCCGGCATTGACCCGCAGCGACAGCACCTTGGGCCCCGGATGGCGGGCCAGTTCGGCGCGCGCCTTGACGATCATCGGGGCGAAGCGACGGTTGAAGCCCACCGCCAGGAATCCGGCGGAAGCCTCCCGCGCCGCCATCACCTGGGCCAGCTGGCCGCGATCGATGGCCAGCGGCTTTTCCACCAGCACCGACTTGCCCGCCGCCAGGGCACGGGCGGTGAACTCGGCATGGCTGGCATGGCGGGTGGCGATCAGCACGGCGTTGATGGCGGGATCGTCCAGAATCTCCGCCTCGGCGGTGCAGGCGCGGCCAAAGCCGAACACCGCCTGCCCGTGATCGGCGGTCATGCCCCGCGTGGTGGCGATGGCCGCCAGCTCCACGTTGGACAGGCGCTTGAACTCGGGCAGCAACACCGTGCGGGCGAAGGCTCCGGCCCCGATGACGCCCAACACGCAACGTCCCGAGGCCGGAATCTTGGGTGCGGCGAAGACAGGCCTTGCCGCCTGGGCCGGGCGGTCATAGGCCAGCACCACGCCCAGATGGGGCTCGGTGCCTTCGGTCACCAGACGGTAGGCGTCCTCCGCCTGCCCGAAGGCGAAGCGGTGGCTGATCAACGGCGCGATCTCCAGGCGCCGCCCGGCGGGAGCGGCCATCAGGCGCACCACCTCGGCCAGATTCTGCGTCTCGGTCCAGCGCACATAGCCCACGGGATACTTGACGCCGCGTCCCTCGAAATCGTCGTCATAGCGCCCCGGCCCGTAGGAGCGCGACACCATCACCGACAGCTCCTTCTTCATGAAGGCGGCATAGGGGAACTCGGTGCCGGTCTTGCCGGTCATCACCACCTTTGCCCGGTCACGGGCGATCTCGGCAGCGGTCTCCAAAGGCCCGCTGGAATCGGTGGCCGCCGCGATCAGGATGGCGTCACAGCCGATGCCGCCGGTCATGGCCTCCACCGCCTCGGGCAGGCCCGGCTCGGCCACGTTCCACACCAGCTCGGCCCCCAGCCGCGCCACCAGCTCCAGGCGGGCGGCATCGGTGTCCATGGCGATCACCCGGGCACCCTGCAGGCGGAGGAACTGCACCGCCAGCTGCCCCACCAGACCGACGCCCACCACGCAGACCACATCGCCCAGCCCCACACCCAGCGAGCGCACTCCATGGAGCGCGATGGAGCCCAGGGTGGCGAAGCAGGCGTGCTCGTCTTCCACGCCCTCGGGCAGCGGCACCACCAGATTGCGCGGCACCACGTTCAGTTCGGCATGGTTGGCCAGACCGGCCCCGGCGACGGCCACGCGCTGGCCCGGATGGAAGCTTCCTTCCAGGCCGGCGCCCACGGCGATGATTTCGCCGGCGGCGGAATAGCCCAGCGGCAACGGTTCGTCCAGGCGGGCCATGACGGCGCGGAAGGTGGCCGCCAGCCCGTCGCGCCGGGCCTTGTCCAGCACCTTGCGCACCAGGTCGGGCCGCGCCTTGGCCTTGCCCGCCAGGCTCTTCCTGGCGAATTCCACCACCATGCGTTCGGTCCCCGCCGAGATCAGCGACGCCCTGGTGACGACCAGCAGCGAGCCGGCGCGGACCTTGGGCGCCGGCACCTCCTTGAGGGCCAGTTTCCCGCTGCGCGCGCTCTGGATGACCTGCTTCATGCTTCTTTCCGTCCTTACAGCCGCCAGATGCGGAGGGTATCCGGGATGTCCATGGCGCGCCACATGCCCTTGACGTCGGCGACCAATCCGCCGGGGCGGAGCAGGGTTTCGAAGCTTTCGGCGGAAAAGCCGAGATAGGGCGCATGGGGCACGGCGCCGATCAGGCAATCATAGCCGCCGGCCCCGTCGAGCGACGGCATCAGGGTCTCGGAATATTCGTGCATGGCCTCTGCGGGATCGGCGAAGGGATCGTGCACGCCGACCTCGTGGCCCAGGCGGCGCAGTTCGGCGATGACGTCCACCACCTTGGAGTTGCGCAGGTCGGGCACGTTCTCCTTGAAGGTCAGGCCCAGCACCAGCACCTTGGAGGCCGGGGCCAGACCCGCCGCGATCCGTCCGGCGATCCACGGACCCATCTGGTCGTTGATCCGGCGTCCGGCCAGGATGATCTCCGGGTGGTGGCCCCTGTCCTGGGCGCAGCGCGCCAGATAGAAGGGGTCGACGCCGATGCAGTGGCCGCCCACC
>NZ_AONQ01000043.1 GCF_000342045.1 Paramagnetospirillum caucaseum
GCTGCTGGGCCTGCAATTCGGCCACCGACACCGATTCCAGTCCGAAGATGCCCTTGAAGATGTCGCCGACCCTGAGCGACAGCATCAGCACGCCGGCGAAGATCAGGATGGGCAGCACCCGGACGATGGGGGGCTTGGCCTCTCCCTTGCCCTTCAGCTTGGAGGCGGCGCCGGGAGGTTGGGCCCTGACGGGGCCGGGGACGGGCTTGCGGGTCCTGGTGGCCATGATGCCTCCCTACCGCATGGACTGGAGGGCGCGCAGCAATTCGCGCTCGGCTTCGGAACGGTCGTCGCTTTCGGCCTCGGAGGCGGCGGCGGCGGCGGCGATGGCGGCGGCCCGGTTGCCGGCCATGCGGGGCGGCGGCATGGTTGGCGTCGACGCGGTGCCGATCTGGGCGTTGCCGCGCGGCTCGGGCGCCGCCTTGACCCCGTCGCTGCGGGCCGAGCGGACGGCATTCTCCAGGCGGTTGGCCATGGTGTCGGCCCGCTCGATCATGAAGGCCAGGTCGTCGCGCAAGGATTGTGCCTTTTCCACCCGCTCCTGCAGGGTCTGGCCGGATTCCTCGGCGGCCTTGCGCAGCTTGGGGATGGAGGATTCGGCGCGCAGCGTCGCCTCGTTGAAGGCGGCGATGGTCTTGGCCAGATCGTCGCGGTTCTTGCGCAAGGATGACAGACGCTGGTTCAGCATCCAGGCGTAGCCGATGGTGGCGATCAGCAGCACGGAGACGATAAGGTCGAGGATGACTTTCCAATCCACGGCGATCACCCGGACTTGATGGTGGATTCATCCACCTGAATGGCGATGTGCTGCCCCTTGCGCCCCATGCGGCCGCGGAACATGGCCACGTCGCCGCAGCGCATGTCGATGGGCGAATCGGCGGTGGCGTTCAGCATGAATTTCGAGCCCGGCTTCCAGTTCAGCACCTCGCGCAGGTTCATCACCTGCTCGTCGAGCACGGCCTCCAGTTCCACCTCGGTCAGCCACAGTTCCTCGGCCAAGTGGGTTTCCCAGATGGAGTCGCGGCCGAACTTCTCGCCCATGAACATCTGCAGCAGCAGTTCGCGGACGGGTTCCAGGGTGGCGTAGGGCAGAAGCAGTTCCAGGCGGCCACCGCGGTCTTCCATGTCGATGCGCAGCTTGGCGACGATGGCGGCGTTGGAGGGGCGCGAGATGGTGGCGAAGCGCGGGTTGGTTTCCAGACGGTCGAAGCGGAAGGTCACCGGCGACAGGGGGTCGAACGCCGCCGACAGGTCGGACAGCACCACGTGCACCATGCGCTCGACCAGATTGCGTTCGATGGTGGTGTAGGGGCGACCCTCGATGCGCATGGCCGCCGTGCCGCGCCGGCCGCCCAGCAGCACATCGACGATGGAGTAGATCAGCGACGAATCGACGGTCAGCAGGCCGAAATTGTCCCATTCCTCGGCCTTGAACACCGCCAGCATGGCGGGCAGGGGAATGGAGTTCAGGTAGTCGCCGAAACGCAAGCTGAGGATGTTGTCCAGCGAAACTTCGACGTTGTCCGACGTGAAGTTGCGCATGGAGGTGGACATCATGCGGACCAGGCGGTCGAACACCACTTCCAGCATGGGAAGGCGTTCGTAGGACACCAGGGCGGAATTGAGGATGGCCTGGATGCCCGACTTGTCGCCGGCTCCGCCGATATCGTCGTCGAAGCCCAGCAGGGAGTCGATTTCGTCCTGGTTCAGCACGCGGGTGGCGTCCTTGGCCACCGCCGCCTGCGTCTCGCCGGTGCTGTCGCCTGCGCCGAGCATGGCTTCCCATTCGGCGGCCATGTCGCCGCCGCCGTCACCGCCGCCGGCATCGCCGCCACCGCCGCCGCCGGCGTCGTCGCCGGCCATGGCGGCCCATTCCTTCATCAGGGCCTCTTCGTCATCGGCCCCGCGGGCGGTTCCACCGTCGTCGTTCATCGCCATGTCGGTCTATCCCGCAGGTCCGTCATTGGACCAGCATTTCCTTGAACAAGACGTCGTTGACCTTAACCGGCTTGACCGCTGCGTTGACGCGGGTTAGCAATTCCTCGCGCAGCAGGTGCATGCCCGAGGCGCCCTGCAGATCCTCGACCCGCAACTCGCGCAGGTAGATCTGGAAGTTGTCGATGATGCGGGGCAGCATCTGCTCGACGCGGGGCTGGTCGGTGACCGCCTCCAGCTCGAGCGCCACCCGGAGTTTCAGGAAGGCTTGCTTGCGCCCGGTGGTCTGCAGGTTGACCAGCATCTCGGGCAGGTCCATGAACGATGCCGCCTGCACCGCCTTGGGCGGCGGCGGGGCGGCGGCGGTCTCGGCTGCCGGCAGTTCGTCCTTCTTGCCGGTCAGCTTGTCGAGCAGGCCGGAGAAGTAGACCCCGGCACCCGCGCCCGCCAACAGCAGGATGGGCAGCACGATGATCAGGATCTTCTTGATCGGCAGCTTTTTGGACGGTGATTCGGATGCTTCTTCCGAACCTTCGCCTTCCTCGAAATCTTCTTCCAGATCTTCGGCCATGGCCCTCTTCCGCCGCTCGGACCGCGCGAACCCACCAGGGCCACACGTGCGCATCCTAAAACTAGACCTTTGCGGTTAACAGAAGGTTGAGCCGGCACAAAAGATAGGGATTCCACCCCACCCGGTCCGCATGCTCGCCCCCCCACCGCGCGGCCACGATAGCAATGCCGGGGGGCGCCCGGCAATAACTGCCCGGCAACCCCTTCCGGCAATGGCCCGGTCCGGGGTGGAAATGGCGGAAATGCTCGATTCGTGAAATTGGCACGCCGGTTGCGAGGATGGCGGCGCAAGCAATTGCCAACACGGATTTGAACCATGCAGAACACATCCTACATCGCGTTGTCCCGTCAGGCCGCCCTGTGGCGCCAGATGGAAGTGGTCGCCAACAACATGGCCAACGCCAATACTCCCGCCTTCAAGGGCGAGCAGATGATGTTCCGCGAGTACCTGGTCCCCACCCGGTCGAGCGAGCGCGCCGTGGGCAACAAGCTGTCCTTCGTCCAGGATGTGGGCGTGCTGCGCGACACCCGCGAAGGCCCGCTGACCAAGACCGACAATCCCCTGGATTTCGCCCTGCACGGCGACGGCTACTTCCAGATCGAGACCGAGGCCGGCATGCGCTATGCCCGCAACGGCCATTTCCGCCTGGACCAGACCGGCATGCTGGTCAACACCCAGGGCTTCGCGGTGATGGACGACCGCGACCAGCCCATCGTCTTCGCCCCCAACGAGACCCAGGTCGAGGTTTCGCCGGACGGCACCATCTCCACCGAGAACGGCCGCGTCGCCCGCCTCAAGGTCGTCAAGTTCGACAACGACCAGCAGATGCGCAAGGCTGGCGACTCCCTCTACGAGACCACCCAGGACCCCGAAATCGTCCAAACCCCCCACGTCGCCCAGGGCATGATGGAGGAATCCAACATCCAGCCCGTGATGGAGATGACCCGCATGACCCAGATCCTGCGGGAATACCAGGGGGTGCAGAAGATGCTGGAAGCCGAGCACGAACGCCAGCTCAAGGCCATCCAGACCCTGGCCATTTCCAAGACCAACTGACCGGTTCAACGAGTAAGGAACTCTCGCCATGCGCTCCCTGAACATCGCCGCGACCGGCATGCTGGCCCAGCAGACCAACGTCGAAGTCATCTCGAACAACATCGCGAACATGAATACCACCGCCTATACCCGGCGGCGGCCCGAATTCGCGGACCTGCTCTACCAGAACCTGCGCCGCGTCGGTTCGCAGTCGTCGGACACCGGCACCATCGTGCCGACCGGTGTGCAGCTGGGCCTGGGCGTCAAGACCACCGCCGTCTACCGCATCACCGAGCAGGGCAGCGTCCAGAGCACCGACAACACGCTGGACATGGCCGTCCAGGGCAAGGGCTACTTCCAGGTCAAGCTGCCCTCGGGCGAGACCGCCTACACCCGCGACGGTTCGTTCCAGCTGTCGCCGGAAGGCACCATCGTCACCCACGAGGGCTTCCAGGTGATCCCGCAGATCACCATTCCCTCGGACGCGGTGGGCGTCACCGTCGATTCCACCGGCCAGGTGATCGTCAAGCAGGACGGCCAGGTGCAGAGCCAGATCAAGGGCCAGCTGACGCTCGCCACCTTCGCCAACGACGCCGGCCTGGAAGCGCGCGGCAACAACCTGTTCATGGAAACCCCGGCCTCGGGCCAGCCGGTGGTGCAGACCCCGGGCAAGCCCGGCTTCGGCACCATCCTGCAGGGCTTCCTCGAGACCTCCAACGTCAACGTGGTGGCCGAGGTGACCAACCTGATCGGCGCCCAGCGCGCCTATGAAATGAACTCGAAGGTCATCCAGGCCTCCGACGAGATGCTGTCGACCATCAACCAGATGAAGTAGTGAGGCCATCATGATCCGCCGCCTCTGCCTTCGCGCCACCATCGCCGGACTGGCTCTCGCCGCCGCCTTCGGAACCGTCCGCGCCGCCGACCTGCCGCCCCAGCTCAAGCCCAGCGTCGTGCTGACCGGCGAGGCTATCCACCTGGGCGACATCTGGGAGAATATCGGCGACAAGGCCGGCACGCCGCTGGCCAACGCGCCGGCCCCGGGCAAGCGGGTCACCCTGGAAACCCGCTGGCTGATGGCCGTGGCGCAGAGCTACGGCATCGACTGGCGCCCGGCCTCGCCGTTCGAGCGCTCGGTGGTCGAGCGCGCCGGCCAGACCATCGATATCCGCACCATCGAGACCGAGCTGCGCGAGGCTCTGGCCATGGAGGGCATCCCCGCCGGCGCCAGCATCGAGATCAGCAACCGCCAGCAGCTGCACATCGTCGTCCCCGCCAACGCCAATCCCACCGTGGCGGTCAAGGACCTGTCCTACGACCCGCGCATGAACCGCTTCCAGGCGGTGGTGGAGAGCCCGGCCGGCTCGCCCAATTCGGTGCGCTTCAAGGTCAACGGCAACGTGTTCGCCTCGGCCCGCATCCCGGTCCTCGCCCATCCCATGGGCCGGGGCGAGGTGATCCGCGAGGCCGACATCCAGTGGGTGGACGTGCGCGAGGAAGTGGTGCGCCGCGACGTGATCGCCAACGCCCGCATGCTGATCGGCCAGGAGCCCCGCTACCAGCTGCGCGCCGGCGCCCCGGTCCGCACCAACGAGGTGCAGAAGCCGGTGGTGGTGGGCAAGAACAGCTCGGTGACCATCGTGCTGCGCTCCAAGTTCATGACGCTCAGCGCCCAGGGCCGCGCCGCCGAGGACGGCAGCGTCGGCGACGTCATCCGCGTCACCAACGTGCAGAGCAAGCAGACCGTCGACGCCAGGGTCGAAGGCCCCGGCCAGGTGTCGGTGATGCCCGGCGGCCTGCGTACCCTGGCCCACAACTGAGCCGAATTCGGAGAGATAGATCATGTCCATCACCACTCCCTCCCGGACCTTCGGCGGCAAGGCCTTCCGCACCCTGGCCCTCGTGGTCGCCCTGTCGGAACTGTCGGCCTGCAACTTCCTCACCCGCATGTCGGAAGTGGGCTCCGGCCCCCAGACCTCGCCGATCTCCAACCCGACCCAGAAGTCGGGCTACCAGCCGGTCAGCATGCCCATGCCGCAGCCCTCGGCCCCGCCGCAGAACGCCAATTCCCTGTGGCGTCCCGGCGCCCGGGCCTTCTTCAAGGACCAGCGCGCCAAGGACGTGGGCGACATCCTGACCGTGGCGGTGTCCATCAACGACAACGCCACCCTGACCACCGGCCTGACCAATTCGCGCTCCGGCTCGGAAGTGGCCGGCGCGGGCACCACCGGCTCGCCCATCTCCGTTCTGGGCTTCGAGCAGCAACTGCAGAAACTGCTGCCCAACATCAACCTGGCCAACCTGGCCGACCTGTCCTCCACCTCGGCGGTGGCCAATTCGGGCAACACCACCCGGACGGAAAGCATCACCATGAAGATGGCGGCGGTGATCACCCAGGTGCTGCCCAACGGCAATCTGGTGATCTCGGGTCGCCAGGAATTCCGGGTGAACTACGAGATGCGCGAACTGTCCATCCAGGGCATCATCCGGCCCGAGGACATCAGCTCGTCCAACTCCATCAGCTCGGAAAAGATCGCCGAGGCCCGCGTCTATTACGGCGGACGCGGCATGGTCAGCGACCTCACCCAGCCGCGCTACGGCCAGCAGATCTTCGACATCATCTTCCCGTTCTGAGCGGAGCGGCTTTCACGAACGGCCCGCCGGGGACACCTCCGGCGGGCCTTCGGCATTTTTTGCCGGGCGGAGGTCGGCGCTTCCAAGACGCGGATGGGCACGGATGCCGCTTCGCGGCCACGGATAAGCACGAAAATGAACCTCAAGCCTCGCCCGCTTGCGGGAGAGGGCTTTTGCAAGCAATCCTGCAAACCGGTGAAGACCCCAAGCAAAAGGGGCGGGTCCTGGTGGGCCCGCCCCTTGTCCGTTCAGCCGGAAACCCGGCCTACTTCTTCTTGCCCTCGGCCAACGGCAGGGCGATGTAGCGCAATTGCTGGGGGTTCTCGACCCGGAGCAGCAGCGACTTGGTGCCGGCCCGGCGGCCGTCCTCGATCAGCTTGCCGAGATCGGCGGGCGAGCGCACCGGCTTGTGGTCGGCCTCGATGATCAGGTCGCCGGGGCGCATGCCCTTTTCGGCGGCCGGGCTGTCGGGCTTGACCTCGGTGACGATGACGCCCTTGGCCTCTTCGTCCAGGCCAAAGCGCTCGCGCAGCGGCGGGGTGAGCGACGAGACGGTCAGGCCGCTGCCCGGGATGGTCAGCACGCCGTCCTTGCCGGCCTGGGGCTTGGGCGCCTCGGGCTTGCCCTTGACCTGCTGCTCGGCCGGGTCCTCGGGCATCTCGCCCACCGCGGCGGTGATGGTCTGGCGGCGGCCGTCGCGCCACACCACCAGCTCGACCTTCTTGCCGATGGGGGTGGAGGCGACGTAGCGGGGCAGGCGGCGCATCTCGGTGATGTCCTTGCCGTCGAACTTCAGCACCACGTCGCCGTCCTTGAGCCCCGCCTTCTGGCCGGGGCCGGCGGGATCGACCTTGGCCACCAGGGCGCCCTTCTGGTCGGGCAGGCCGATATTCTCGGCCATGTCGGAATCCAGGGACTGGATGCGGATGCCCAGCCAGCCGCGCCGCACCTTGCCGAACTTCCGAAGGTCGTCCAGCACCGGCACCGCCAGCGAGGCCGGCACGGCGAAGCCGATGCCGATGGAGCCGCCCGACGGCGAAATGATCGCCGAGTTGATGCCGATGACCTCGCCCCGCACGTTGAACATGGGGCCGCCGGAATTGCCGCGGTTGATGGCGGCGTCGGTCTGCAGGAAATCGTCGTAGGGGCCGGCGTTGATGTCGCGGGCCCGGGCCGAGACGATACCCGCCGTGACGGTGCCGCCGAAGCCGAAGGGATTGCCGATGGCCAGCACCCAGTCGCCGACGCGGGCCTCGTCGGAATTGCCGAAGGGGACCGGGGTCAGCGCCTTCTTGCCCGGATCGATCTTCAGCAGGGCCAGATCGACCTTGGGGTCGCGGCCCACCAGGGTGGCCTGGAACACCGTGTCGTCATGCAGCTTGACGCTGATCTCGTCGGCGTCGGCGATGACGTGGTTATTGGTGACGATGTAGCCGGCGGCGTCGATGATGAAGCCCGAGCCCAGCGAGGTCGCCTTGCGCGACGGCGCGTCGGGGCGGCCGCCCTGCTGGCGCTCCATGAATTCCTTGAAGAATTCCTCGAGCGGCGAGCCGGGCGGGAATTGCGGCATCTCGGGGGCGCCCTGGGGAGCCTTCAGCGTCTGGGTGGTCGAGATGTTGACCACGCTGGGCAGCAGCCGTTCCGCCAGATCGGCGAAGCTGCCGGGCGGCGCGCCGGCGCCGGCCGTTCCGGGCAGCAGCAGGGCGATCACCGCCAGCGCGCCGAGCAGGACCCGGGCGGGGCGGAAGGGATTGTCACGTCTTGCGATGAACACGGAAGTCAGTCCTCCGGACGGTCTCGCCCCCAGGCGGGGCAACTGGATTATTGTCTCAAAGAGCGGCGCGCGCCAGCCAGACGCCGCCCAGGCCGAGAACGGCCATCAACAGGCCGACCATGCGCAGCAGGTCGGGCGGCATGACCAGGACCTGGGCCATCATGCGCTTCATGGCCTCGGGAAAGGCCGCCCAGGCGAGGCCCTCGATGACGAGGACCAGCGCCAGGGCGGTTATCAGGTCGGTCATTGGCCCCGGCGGGCGGGGCCGGCGCCGAACGCCTTCAGGAACTCGTTGTCCGGCGACAGCACCAAGGTGGTGTTGCCGTCGCCCAACGCCTCGCGATAGGCCTGCAGCGAACGGTACAGGGTGAAGAACTGCGGGTCCTTGCCGAACGCCTCGGCGAAGATGCGGTTGGCCTCGGCATCGCCCTGGCCGCGCTCGATCTGGGCCTGGCGCTGGGCCTCGGCCAGCAGCACGGTACGCTCGCGGTCGGCGCGGGCGCGGATCTGCTGGCTCCACTCGTAGCCCTGGGCGCGGGCTTCCTTGGCCTGGCGCTCGCGCTCGGACTTCATGCGGTCGTAGATGGACTGGCTGGTCTCGTCCGGCAGGTCGGCGCGGCGCAGCCGCACGTCCACCACCTGGATGCCCATCTCGCGGAGCGAGCGTTCGGCCACTTCGTGCTGGATCTGCTCCATGATGCGGGCGCGTTCATCCGACAGGATGGAGGGCAGCATCACCTGGCCCATCACCCGGCGCATGGCCGACGAGACGATCTGGGTCATCTGGGCGCGGGCCTGCACCTCGGTGCGCACCGCCTGATAGAACTTCAGCGGGTCGGCGATGAGGAAGCGGGTGAAGGTATCGACCACGATGCGCTTCTGGTCGCCCAGGATGATCTGTTCGTCCGGCGGGTCGAGGGACAGGAGGCGGATGTCGTAGCGCACCACGTCCTCGATGAACGGCAGCTTGGCGTGCAGGCCCGGCTCCTTGATGGTGGCGCGGTGGGCGCCGAAGCGCAGCACCAGCGCCTGCTCGGCCTGGTTGACGATGAACAGGGACGACGACCCCAGCACCAGGGCGATGGCGGCGATGACGACGCCGAAGACGAGGGAACGGCTCATTTGGCGCCTCCCGCCTGCTGCTGCTTCTTCAGTTCGGGCAACGGCAGATAGGGGACCAGCCCCTTGGCCGAAGGATCGATGACCACCTTGGTGGCTCCCTTCAGGACGTCCTCCATGGTTTCGATGTAAAGACGCCGCGCGGTGATGTCCTCGGCCAGCTTGTAGGAGCCGTAAAGCGCCAGGAAGCGCTTGGCGTCGCCCTGGGCCAGGTTGACCACCTGCTCGCGGTAGGCCTGGGATTCCTGCACCAGCCGCTCGGCCTCGCCGCGGGCGCGCGGGATGATGTCGTTGCGGTAGGCTTCCGCCTCGTTGCGGGCGCGCTCCTGGTCGGCGCGGGCACGCTGCACGTCGTTGAAGGCGTCGATGACCGCGCTGGGCGGATCGACCTTCTGCAGCTGGACCTGCTGGACATGGATGCCGGCGCCGTAGGAATCGAGCAGCCGCTGCAGCTCCTCCTGGGTCTGGATGGCGATCAGCTCGCGCTTGTCCGACAGGGCCGCCTGAATGGGATTGCGGCCGATCACCTCGCGCAGCGCGCTTTCGGCGGCCACCTTGACGGTCAGTTCGGGATCCCTGACCGCGAACAGGAACTTGCCGGCGTCCTTGATGCGCCAGAACACCGCGGCATCGGCCTCGACGATGTTCTCGTCGCCGGTCAGCATGCGGCTCTCGTCGCTGGCGCGTCCGCCGAGGCGCACGTCGGTGGTCCCGCGCGAGCCCAGCAGCAGCTGGTTGACCTTGGTCACCTTGGGCAGCAGCACGGTCTCGATGGGATAGGGCAGGCGGTAGTGCAGTCCCGGCTCGGTGGTGTCGACCCACTTGCCGAAGCGCAGGACCACGCCCTGCTCGTCGGGGCTGACCTTATAGATGCCGGAAAAGGCCCAGGCCGCCACCGCCAGCGCCGCCAGGATGGCGATGCCGCGGCCGCCGTTGATCCCGCCGGTGCCGCCGGGCATGGCGCGGCGCAGCTTTTCCTGCCCCTTGCGGATGAAGTCCTCGATGTCCGGCCCGCCGCCGAAGCCGCCGCCGTTACCACCGCCGCCACCACCCGGCCGGTTGCCGCCGCCGTTGCCCCACGGGCCGCCGCCACCGCCGCCGCCGCCCCAGGGGCCGCCGCCGCCACGAGGATTCCAAGCCATGAATCGTCCCTTCGTCGATGCCTCGGTTGCGCGGGGTGAAACTCCCACGCCTTTCGGAACATAGGGCAGGATTCCGCCTTGCGCAACGCGACGCCGGTCACATTACCGGATTTCAATATTGGCAATGGGCCGGAATCGGCTTTGCAAACGGGTTCGAGCGCCCTATATGAGAAGACGCTTGTGCGCTTTGACGGCGCATAACCAACTAATTTGGTATGTCTTTACAGCGAAGAGGACAGCATGGCCGACGTCACCGAACAGCAGATCATCGCGGCGCTCAGCCGGATCAACGATCCCGACCGCAAGGCGGATATCGTCAGTCTCGGCATGGTGTCGGGCCTGACGGTGAAGAACGGCCATGTGGCCTTCGCCATCGAGGTGGATGCGAGCCGCGGCCCCCATCTGGAGCCGCTGCGCAAGGCCGCCGAGAAGGCGGTGCACGATCTGCCGGGCGTGCTGTCGGTGTCGGCGGTGCTGACCGCCGAACGCAACGCCCAGGGCGGGCCGAAGGGTGGCGGCCATGGCCATGGCCATGGCGGCGGCCATCAGGCGGAAAAGCCTCTGCTGCCCCAGGTCAAGGCCATCGTCGCCATCGCCTCGGGCAAGGGCGGTGTCGGCAAGTCGACCACGGCGACCAATATCGCCATGGCGCTGTCGCGCATGGGCCTCAAGGTCGGGCTGTTCGACGCCGACATCTTCGGTCCCTCCATGCCGCGCATGCTGGGCATCACCGGCGAGCCGGTCAGCCCCGACGGCCAGACCATGATGCCCATGGAGAATTACGGCGTGAAGTGCATGTCCATGGGCTTCCTGGTGCCCGAGGACTCGCCGATCATCTGGCGTGGCCCCATGGTGATGGGCGCGCTGGAGCAATTGCTGCGCGACGTCCACTGGGGCGAGTTGGACGTGATGATCATCGACATGCCGCCGGGCACCGGCGACACCCAGCTGACCATGACCCAGCGCGTCCCGCTGACCGGCGCGGTGATCGTCTCGACGCCGCAGGACATCGCCCTGCTCGACGCCACCAAGGGCCTCAACATGTTCCGCAAGGTGGATGTGCCGGTGCTCGGCATCATCGAGAACATGAGCTATTACATCTGCCCCAAATGCGGCGACGAGGCCCATATCTTCGGCCATGGCGGCGCCAAGGCGGAAGCGGCCCGCCTGTCGGCCGACTTCCTGGGCGAGGTGCCGCTGGACATCGCCATCCGCCAGACCTCCGACGCGGGTGAGCCCATCGTGATCTCCAAGCCCAACAGCCCGCACGCCAAGGCCTACATGGATATCGCCGCCAGGATCTGGGACAAGGTCCAGGTGCTGCAGGGCGGCCGCAAGGGCCCGCGCATCGTCATGGAATAGGCACGGGAGGCAAGGGCGGCCCCCGGCCGCCCTCACTCCGTGGGCCGGCCGTAGCGACGGTTGCGGTAGCCCTTCAGGCTGCGTTCCACCGCCTCCTCGCCGATGCCGGCCTGGCGCAGCACCGAGCCCGCCATCTGCAGGCTGGCCTCCACCGTTTCCGGGATGACGGCGGTGGCGCCGATATCGCCCAGCACCTGTTCCTGGGCGCGGTCGCGGGCGCGGGCGACGATGGGCAGATGGGGCGCCGCCTGACGGATGCACGAGATGGTGCGTTCGGCCTGGCGGGCCTCGTTGACGGTGATCACCGCCGCACGGGCCTGGCCGATGCCCACCGAGCGCAGGATGCCGGTGCGGCCGGCGTCGCCGTAATAGACGGGAAGGCCGGCCTCGCGCGCCGCCGCCACCCGGTCCACGTCCATGTCCAGCGCGATATAGGGAATCTCGTGCTCGGCCAGCAGCCGGGCGATGGCGCGTCCCACCCGGCCGTAGCCGGCGATGATCACGTGGCCGGCGAGATGGCGGACCGTCTCGGGGATCGGCTCGCCGCCCCGCTCGGGCGTCATGCCGGCGGACAGGCGGCGCCCCAGGGCGGCCAGGGCGGGGGTCAGCACCATGGACAGCGCCACGCTGGCCACCAGGGCCTGGCCCAGCCCGCCGTCGAGAAGCTTCAGTTCCAGGGCGCGGCCGAACACCACGAAGGCGAACTCGCCGCCCTGGGCCAGCAGGAAGCCGACCCGCAGCCCGTCGCCCATCCCCACCTTCATCAGGCGGCACAGGACGATCAGCACCGCCGCCTTGACGGCGACGGTGCCCACGGCCAGCCCCAGCACCAGCCCCAGCCGCTCGGCGACGAAGGGCAGGTCGACGGACATGCCCACCGTCATGAAGAACAGGCCGAGCAGCAGGCCGCGGAACGGCTCGATATCGGCCTCGACCTGATGGCGGTAGCGGGAATCGGCCAGCAGCAGCCCGGCCAGGAAGGCGCCCAGCGCCATGGACATGCCGGCCTCGCCGGTCACCCAGGCCACGGTCAGGACCAGCAGCAGGTTGGCGGCGGTGAACACCTCGGGATTGCGCCCGACGGCGATGAAGCGGTAGGCGGGGCGCAGCAGGAAGCGGCCGACCAGGAAGATGGCCGCCATCACCAGCACCACCTTGCCGCCGGCCAGGGCCAGGGCCTCGGCCACGTGCCGCTCCTGGCCGGCCAGCAGCGGCAGCAGCACCAGGACCGGCACCACGGCCAGATCCTGGAAGATCAGCACGGCGACGGCGATACGTCCGTGGTGGTCGACCGCCTCGCCGCGCTCCACCAGGATGGCCAGCACCGTGGCGGTGGAGGAGAAGGCCAGGGTCAGGCCCACCACCAGCGACAATGCTCCCGACAGTCCGAAGGCATGGCCGATTCCGCCGATCAGCAGGGCGGTGACCACCACCTGGGCGAGGCCGAGCCCCAGGATGTAGCGCCGCATGGTGCGCAGGCGCGACAGCGGCAGTTCCATGCCGATGGCGAACAGCAGGAACACCACCCCGAATTCGGCCAGCGGCCGGGCGACCTCCAGTTCGATCACCGGGCCGGGGGTGTGGGGCCCCAGCATGATGCCGGCGGCCAGATAGGCCAGGACCGAGGGAATGCCGAAGCGCTGGAACAGCGGCACCAGCACCACCGCCGCCAGCAGCAGGAACAGGATGTCGAACAATGCGTCAGAGCCGTGCACGCGAAACTCCCCGAGGCGATCCCGGGGAGTTTAGCCGCAAATCGGCCCGGCGCTATCTCCGATTCAGGGCGCTGACCACCGCCTTCAGCGAGGCCATGGTGATGGAGGAATCCAGCGCGGCGCCGTGGATCGAGGCGCCGCCCTCGCCGACGATCTCCACGTAGCAGGCCGCCTGGGCCTCGGAGCCCGAGCCCACGGCGTGCTCGTGGTAGTCGCGCACCTTGACCTTGTGGCCCAGGCCGGTTTCCAGCGCGTGGATGAAGGCGTCGAGCGGGCCGTTGCCCTTGCCCTCGATGCGCTTCTCCACCCCGTTGTCGCGGATGGTGGCCGACAGCGCCCGCGGCCCGCTGCGGCTTTCGGAATGGGTTTCGTATTCCACCAGTTCCAGCGGCCGGTCCTTGAAATAGGTCTGGGAGAAGGCTTCGATGATCTCGCCCGAATCCAGCTCGCGCCCCGCCTTGTCGGCCATGGCCTGCACCACGCGGGCGAAGTCGATCTGCAGCGGGCGGGGAATCTCCAGCCCGTGGTCACGCTCGAGCACGGCGGCGATGCCGCCCTTGCCCGACTGGCTGTTGATGCGGATCACCGCTTCGTAGCTGCGGCCCACGTCGGCCGGGTCGATGGGCAGGTAGGGCACCTCCCACACCGGGTCGTTGCCCTTTTTGCGGGCCGAGAAGCCCTTCTTGATGGCGTCCTGGTGCGAGCCGGAAAAGGCGGTGTAGACCAGTTCGCCGGCATAGGGGTGGCGGGGATGGACGGGCAGGCCGGTGCAAAGCTCGGCGGTGCGCCGCACCGTGTCGATGTCCGAGAGGTCGAGGCCGGGATCGACGCCCTGGGTGTAGAGGTTGAGCGCCAGGGTGACCAAATCCACGTTGCCGGTGCGCTCGCCGTTGCCGAACAGGGTGCCTTCCACCCGGTCGGCGCCGGCCATCACCGCCAGTTCGGCCGCCGCCACGCCGGTGCCCCGGTCGTTGTGGGGATGGACCGAGACGATCAGCGAGTCGCGGTTCTTCACCGTGGCGCAGAACCATTCGATGACGTCGGCGTAGATGTTGGGCGTCGACATCTCCACCGTGGCCGGCAGGTTGCAGATCATCCGGCGCTCCGGCGTGGCGCCCCAGGCCTCCGCCACCTTTTCGACGATCTCCACGGCGAAGTCGGGCTCGGTGCCGGTGAAGCTTTCCGGCGAGTACTGGAACACCACCTCGCCCTCGGGCCGGGCGGCGGAAAGCTCGCGCACCAGCCGCACACCCGAAAGCGCCAGGTCGATGCAGCCCTGGCGGTCGATGCCGAACACGATGCGCCGCTGGGCCTCGGAGGTGGAATTGTACATGTGGACGATGGCCCGCCGGGCGCCGGCCAGCGCCTCGAAGGTGCGGCGGATCAGCTCGTCACGCGACTGGACCAGCACCTGGATGGTGACGTCGTCGGGAATATGGCCGCCTTCGATCAGCAGGCGGACGAAGTCGAAATCGGTCTGCGAGGCGGCGGGAAAGCCCACCTCGATCTCCTTGAAGCCCATGCCCACCAGGGTCCGCCACAGGGCCATCTTGCGCTCGGAGCCCATGGGGTCGATCAGCGCCTGGTTGCCGTCGCGCAGATCGACGCTGCACCACATGGGCGGGCGGGCGATGACGGCGTCGGGCCAGCGGCGGGCCGCGAGGCGGATGGTGGGGTAGGGGCGGTACTTG
Source organism: Paramagnetospirillum caucaseum (assembly GCF_000342045.1). Lineage (GTDB taxonomy): Bacteria > Pseudomonadota > Alphaproteobacteria > Rhodospirillales > Magnetospirillaceae > Phaeospirillum > Phaeospirillum caucaseum. The sequence goes on from NZ_AONQ01000043.1 coordinate 14,979, forward strand.
GTGCTGGCGGCAGGCATCATGGCCTGGTCCTCCTTGGGGTCTGTTTGCTCATATGGGGAGCGCGGCCCGATTCTGCCGGCCGCCGGGCGGCCGCGAATGACCTTATGCCCGGCGACCGCAGGTTAGTCGCAGCGGCAGCAGGCCGCCGGAGGCCGGAACCAAAACCCGAGAGAAGGAGGAGAGATGAGACATTGCAGCGAACCCGACCCGAAGGCTGAAACCACGAAAACCCGGAACCGAACTTACGATTCCAGGGCGGGTAGCAGCAGCAGGGTGGCGGTCGTGCGCGTCATCATGTCCGCAGCGTGCCTGAAATGGGCGGCGGCGGTCAAGTCATAATACCTCGGGCATATTCGACGTATTGCCCGCCCGGGGAATAGGCTAGACTCCCGTCACGTTTCTCCTCGATGGACCGGTCATGCCCTCAGACGGCGCCCAACAACCGCATGTCCCAGCCCCGCCGCGGGCCGGAGGGCGCAAGGCCGCCATCACCATGACCCTGGTGGCGGTCCTCTGGCTTGGCCTGTCCCTGTGGATCGCCGACGTCTACGGCAATTACCGCGAGGCGCAGCTGCGCGGCCAGGCCTTGGCCCTGGCGGTGACCTCGGCGGGGGCGCTGACCAACGCGTTGAGCCAGCGCCTGGCCCAGGTGCGGGGGCTGGCCGCCTTCGTCGCGGTCAAGGCCGCCGAGAACCAGCCGGGCGAGATCGAGCGGGAATTCCCGGTCTTCGCCGCGTCCTACTACCAGCAGGTTCCCGGCATCCGCAACATTGCTGTGGCACCCGACTTCGTGGTGCGGCTGGTCTATCCCCGCGACGCCGGCAACCTCAAGGTGGTGGGCAACCACTTGCTGGAGGACAAGCGCCCCGGCTTCGCCCAGACGGTCGAGCGCGCCCTCCAGACCCGCGACCTGGCGGTGCATGAGCCGTTGGAGATGATCCAGGGCGGCCAGGGGCTGCTGGCCCGCCAGGCGGTCTTCGTGGGCGACCGCCCCTGGGGGACGGTGGGGATGATCTTCACCATTTCGGCCATGCTGGAATCCAGCCGCATCGGCATCCTGGAGGGCTATGCCTGGGGGCTGCGCACCGCCGCCGGAACCGTGGTGGGCGGCGATGCCGGCGTCTTCGCCATGCAGCCGGTTTCCGTACGCATCGACCTGCCCGACGGCCATTGGGACTTCGCCCTGGCTCCGTCCGGCGGGTGGCGGGCGGCGGCGGCCAGGGGGGCAGAGGTGACCGCGCTGCGCTTCGGCCTGCTGATTCTCGGCATCGGCATCCTCTGCCTGACCTGGGTGGCGCTGCAACGGCGCGAGACGCTGGAACGGCTGGTGGACAGCCGCACCCGCCAGCTGACCTCCGCCAACCGCGAGCTGGAGCGCTTCTCGTTCATCGTCGCCCACGACCTGCAGGAGCCGCTGCGCTCCATCATCTCGTTCAGCCAGCTGGTGGAGCGCGGCCTGTCGGCCCAGCTGACTCCGGAGCAGCGCCAGTGGCTGGCCAGCCTGGGAACCTCGGCGCGGCTGATGAAGGCCTTGCTGCACGACGTGCAGATCTATCTGGGCGAGAACAACGCGCCGCTGCCCCGGCGGCAGGTCGCCGCCACGGAGGCGCTGGCCATCGCCCGGCGCAAGCTGAACGGACGCATCCAGCAGGCCGGCGCCACCGTCGAGGCCGGGCCGCTGCCCATGGTGTGGGCCGACCATCACCGCCTGGGCGAGGTGTTCGTCGCCCTGATCGGCAATGCCATAGAATACCGCTCCCTCGACCGTTCCCCGGTGGTTCGGGTGTCCTGCCGCACGGAGGGGCCGTTCCAGGTCATCGACGTCGCCGACAACGGGATCGGCATCGAAGAGACCTATTTCGACCGTATCTTCGAGGTCTTCCAGCGCCTTCACTCGCGGAACGCTCACCCCGGCACCGGAATGGGGCTGGCAATCGCCAAGAAGATGGTGGAACATCTGGGCGGAACCATCCGGGTCCGCTCGGCCGTCGGACAGGGGAGTGTCTTCTCCATCGTCCTGCCCGTCGCGCCGGCGTGGATCGCGAATGCCCGATCGGAGCAAATGTGACTGACGCGAATGAACAGCAATTCAAGGTGATGCTGGTCGAGGATGATCCGGGCGACGCCGGTCTGGTCAAGGCCGCCTTCGCCAGCAGCCGCTTCAGCTGCCGCATCGAGCATATTCCCGACGGGGTCGAGGCCATGAAGCGCCTGCGCGCCCTGGCCGTGGAGGGATCGACCGCGCTGCCCGACCTGATCCTTCTCGACCTCAACATGCCGCGCAAGAGCGGGCACGAGGTCCTGGCCGAGATGAAGGCCGACGACGAACTCAAGGATCTTCCCGTGGTGGTGCTGACCACCTCGGACGCCGAACGCGACGTGGCTGCCGCCTATCACAGCGGCGCCTCGGGCTTCGTCACCAAGCCGGTGGACGTGGACGCCCTGTTCGAATCGATCCAGGGTATTCTGGAGTACTGGTTCGGCCTGATGCGCCTGCCGGCCAACCGGCCTTAGAGCGCTGAGCCTCAATCAAATATTAGGCGCGGCGCTCAAGTATTGAGCGAGCGGCCATGGGCGCGTGATCCCGGCAAAAGGCATGAACCCGAAAATAAGCGCCGGGCCATCTCAAGCTTATTTTCTCCCCCATCCCTTACCGGGAAACAGTACGGCGAGGGACAAACCTACAGCCCCTTCTCGAAATCCGCCGGGGCGCGCAGATAGGCGCCGAACACGTCGGGCAGCTTCTTGCGCAGGTCGGAATCGGGATCGTCCTGATCAAGCTTCCACATCTTGATCTTCTCGCAGAACATCTTGACCAGCTTCTTGCTGCCGGGGACGCCGAAGATTTCGCTGAACGTTGCCTCGCCCAGCTTTTCGGTGCCGACTTCCAGGAAGATGGGAATCTGCGAGTAATTGAGGAAGCGGACGATCTGGTTGATGGATTCGCCCGACAGGATGTGCAGGTGGCTGGCCATCTGCTCCAGGTCCTTGGCGTTCTGGACCTCCATGGCTTCCAGGCGGTCGCAATCGACGCACATCTCCCAGAACTTCTCGCCCATCTTGTCGTAGACGGTGCCGTGCAGGAAGTCGTAGCGCTCCTTGCCCAGGAAGGCGACGCCCTTGGCGGCCAGCGGCTGGGTGTCGAGCATCTCGCGCATCATGCTGTCGGACAGGATGCGCTTGGCCTGGTCCATGGAATGGCGGCCGATATCGGCCAGGGCGGCGATACCTTCCGGGGTGCGCAGCGTGGTGACGCCCAGGCCCATCTCGCGGATCAGCTTGACCGGCAATTCGGCGAAGCAGGGGATCAGCGGCACCTGCCAGTCGTAGTCCAGATAGTCCTTGATGGCGCCGTAGAACTGGTCGGCCTGGGTCGGCGACGCCTTGGGGACCTCCATATCGCCCCACTTGCCGGAAACCAGCGACTGGATCTTCTCCAGCAGGGTCTTGGGCTCCTTCTTGACCGCCACCGCGGCGGCGGGCTTGTCGGCGGTGCCGAAGCGCTTTTCCGCATAGGCCTTGGCGCCCGAGCGCACCACCATGGAGATGACCTGATCCAGCGAGCGCTCGCAGCGCAGCAGGCCGTCGTCGGTGGTGACCGGATTGCCGTCCCTGTCGATCAGCAGGTCCTGGAATTGCTCGCGCTTGGTCTTGACCAGCTGCATGCAGGCGTACAGCAGGTCCGGGGTGGCCAGTACGGCGGCATAGGGATTGGGAAACGCGGCCAGGGCGGGAATCAGCTGGGTGACGCGGGCAGTCACCGGCCCCTTGATGGTGGTGATGATTTCCTTGCGGTTGGCCGCATCCTTGTCGATCGGCTTGGCCGCAGGCTTCACGCTGCCGGACATGGTTTTCCCCTCTAGATCAGTCGCCGAGCATGGTGGCCGGCAGCTGATTCATCTTGGACAGCAGATATTCCAGGTCGTCGTTCTCGAATTCCACGCCCAGATCGCCGTACTGCGTCAGGATGCGCTCGATCATGCGCCGCGAGAAACGCTCGCGGTCATTGGGGCCGCCGTCGTATTCCATCTCGTAGGACACGTCGATGGCGGCGCGCATGGCGGCGTAGAAGGCCTTGGGCAGACCGGCCTTCTCGAACAGGGCCTCGAAGCCGCGCTTGCCGGCGTCGTGGATCAGGGTGCGGCAGTTCTCCACCTTGATCTTGGCCAGCTTGGCGATGGCCACCTCGAAGAAGGTCATGTCGCCCATGCACACCGAGCGCAGCATGATGGAGGGCGTCAGGCGCCCCACGTTGTAGAGGTGGCCCACCAGTTCGGCGACATCGCCTTCCGTGTTGGACAGGCCGAGGACCGCCAGCTCGCGCGCCTGGAGCATCATGGCGGCGGCGGCTTCCGGGGTGAGGTCGGGCCGTGCCATCAGGTGCCGGCGCAGATTCTCCGACACCTTGGTCATCAGCCGCTCGGCCACCGTGATGGGCAGCACCTTGCGCTCGACCAGGGACTGGCCCACCTGCTCGGACTCGCCGTAGCGGTCCACCACCCGGTTCAAGGTGTTCTCGGAAAGATCGGCGCCCTCGTTGGACACCAGGGTGGCCACCGCCGCCTCGTTGCCGGTATCGACCAGGGCGTCGGCCAGGGTGGCGGAGACGTGGCTCCGGCCGGCGACGGCCACCTGCTTTTCCGGGCCCTGGCTGCGGACGATCTCGATCAGGTCCTCGTCGGTCAGCACCTCGGAGAACTGCAGCATGGGCAGCGACACGTCCTCGACGTCGCGGGCCAGGGACAGCGCCACGTCATGGGGAACCGTCGGGTTCTCCTTGAGCTGGCGGGCCAGGGCCTCGCGCACCCGGACCTCGGCGTCGCGGACCATCAGACGGAAGATGTCCTCGGCCAGCTTGCGCTGGCCTTCGCTCAACCCCTGGTGCTGAGCCGCGATCTTGTCGGCGATTTCGGCACGCACGTCCCCGGTCGGATTGGAGAGCAGGCGCTTGACGTCTTCCTCGTTGAGTTTCTGGTCCACGGCTGTCTTCTCTTGCCCCTTTGGGCGGACTATACAACGCTTCCCCCGTGCTGAACAGGCGGGAAGCCCTCGGGCGTGACTTACATCATATCAGACAAACAGGCGCCCAGCATCCTCGGGGCGGCGGCCTCCAGTCCGGCGGCGCAGCGGGCGGTCTCGGCGCGCAGCCCGGGGACCGACAGTTCCGGCACGCCGCCGATTTCCGCGGCGTGGCCGATGAACCAGCGTTCCAGCCCCGACCCGGTGGCCTCCACGTGGAATTGCAGGCCCAGCGCCGCCTTGCCCCAGGAAAACGCCTGGTTGCGGGTGATGGCGGTGGAGGCGAGAAGGGTGGCGCCGTCGGGCAGGTCGAAGGTGTCGCCGTGCCAGTGCAGCACCGGAATGCCGGCCAGCATGCCCAAGGGCGAGGCGCGTCCGGCCGCGGTCAGGTCCAGGGGCGACCAGCCGATCTCCTTGACCCCGCCGTTGGGATAGACCCGGGCGCCGAGCGCGCGGGCCATCAGCTGGGCGCCGAGGCAGATGCCGATGACGGGGCGGCCGGCCCGCAGGCGGGCTTCGATCAGCCGCAGTTCGGGGCTGAGGAAGGGATAACTGTCGTCCTCGTAGGCGCCGATGGGGCCGCCCAGCACCACCAGCAGGTCCGTGGCGGCCTCGTCCAGGAGGGCGAAATCGTCGAGCCCGGCCTCGTGGTAGCGGATGGAATAGCCGGCGGCCTCCAGCGGCGCCTGGAAGCTGCCCAGATCCTCGAAGGCCACATGGCGGATGGCGACGCAGGTCTTCATGATCCCTCCCTCCCTCCCGAAGTCAGGGACGGCGCTTCCCGGCCGGATCGTCTTCATACCCGACCGGGGTCGCTGCGTCGAGGCCGTCTTGCGTTCAGGCCGCCCGCACCTCTTTCAGGAAGGTCTCGATGGTCGCGTGCAGGCTGGACGATTGTTCGGCCAGGGTCCGCGACGCTTCCAGTACCTCGCGCGACGAGGCGCCGGTCTGGTCGGCGGCGTCCTGGACCTGTCCCACGTTGCCCGACACCTCGGCGGTGCCGGCGGCGGCCTGCTCCACGTTGCGGGCGATTTCCTGGGTGGCGGCGCTCTGCTCCTCCACCGCGGCGGCGACGTCGCCGGAAATCTGCCCGATCTCCTCGATGACCTTGACGATGGAGCCGATGGTGGCCACCACCCGCTGGGTCTGGTCCTGGATGGCGGCGATCTGCCGGCCGATGTCGTCGGTGGCCCTGGCCGTCTGGTTGGCGAGGTTCTTCACCTCGCCCGCCACCACGGCGAAGCCCTTGCCCGCCTCGCCGGCCCGCGCCGCCTCGATGGTGGCGTTGAGCGCCAGCAGGTTGGTCTGGCTGGCGATGTCGGTGATCAGGTTGATCACCTCGCCGATCTTCTGGGCGGTGTCGGCCAGTTCGTTGACCACGGCGCCCGCCTTGGAGGCCTCGCCCACCGCGTCCTGGGAGATGCCCGAGGAATGGGCCACCTGGCGGCCGATCTCGTTGATGGAACCCGACAGCTCCTCGGCGGCGGCGGCCACGGTCTGGACGTTGACCGAGGCCTCTTCCGAGGCGGCGGCCACGGCGGTGGCCTGATGGCTGGTCTGCTGGGCGGTGGCGCTCATGGCGCCGGCGGTGGCCTGCAACTGGCCGGCGGCGGCGGCCACCTGCTGCACCATGGCGGTGGCGGCGGCGTCGAAATCGGCGGTCAGCCGCTCGATGCGCAGCGCCCGCGCGCGGGCGGCCTCGTCGCTCTGCCTCTGTTTTTCCTCCAGCTCGCGCTGGCGGATCAGGTTGGCGCGGAACACCTCCATGGCGGCGGCCATCTCGCCGACCTCGTCGGCGCGGTCGGCGGCGGGAATGGCCACCGAGGTATCGCCCTTGGACAGGCTGTCCATGGCCCCGGTCATGGCCACCAGCGGCGGCACGATGGAGGCGGCGGTACGCTGGGCGGTGATCATGGCGGCGGCCAGTCCGGCGACCAGCGCCGCCACCGCCACGGTGATCATCAGGTCGACCAGACTCGACACCTCGGCGGCGTCGGCGTCCAGCATGGTCTTCTGGTTGTCGATCATGCCGCCCGAGCGCTTGCCGTCGGGACCCTTGGCGCCCGAGAACAGCGTGACCAGCTTGCCGACGCGCGGCACCGCCTCGGTGACCAGCACCTTGACCGCCTCCTCGCCCTGGCCCAACCCCTCGGCCTTGGCCTGGGCCGCCTTGAGTTCGAGGAGCAGGGGCCGCGCCTCCTTCCAGGCATCCTGGTTGCGCGGATTGGTGAAACGGGCGACCAGCCGGTCCATCTCGGTCATCAGGATGTCGAGATCGGCCCAGGCCTCGGCCCGCTCGGCCTTGAAGGAATCCTTGCCGGTCAGCAGGTAGCCGCGCAGCGCGGCCAGCGAGGCGTACATGTGTCCCTCGATGCCGGCGCTGGTCTGGGCCACCGGCATGCGCAGCCCGATCATCCGCTCCGACGCCTTGTTGACGCCCAGGGCCTCGAAAATGATGGTGCCCGTCACCACCGCGATCAGTGCGCACAGGATGCCGAAGCCCAACCACAGCCGCCTGCCGATCCGCATTCCCGATTTTCCCGCGCTTGACATCAACCCTTCCCCTTCCACGTTCCAGGCCTGTTGACACACGTTTACCGCGTAAGAACGCTCAACATTGATATACGTCAAAATACGTTACCAAAAAGTGGACATTGGAATCCACATTATATGAGCTTCTACGTACCCGGCCCGCATGGGCGAGGGCGATACTTTCCCTTTGCATCCCGTGCGAGGCAGGCGACAATCGTCCTCGATGAGCACCGAAAAAACATCCTGGCTGACCACCGTCATCGAGCCGCTGCGTCCGGTGATGCGCGAGTTGTTGGCCGCCTCGCTGTTCATCAACCTGATGGCGCTGGCGGTGCCCATCTTCGTGATGCAGGTCTATGACCGGGTGATCGGCCACAACGGCGTGGCGACGCTGAAGGGGCTGGTGATCGGGGTCGGCGTGCTGCTGGCCTTCGACTGGATCATCCGCACCTCGCGCGGGCGGATCATGCAGACGGCGGCGCTGCGCATCGACGTCGAGGTCGGCACCCGGCTGTTCGACAAGATCATGCACCTGCCGCTCAGGACCCTGGAAAGCCGTCCGGCCTCGTTCTGGCAGACCCTGTTCCGCGACGTTGATTCCATCCGCAACACGGTGTCGGGCTCCACCGCCGTGCTGCTCACCGACCTGCCCTTCGTGCTGATCTTCCTCGGCGTGATCTTCGTCATCGGCCGCCCGCTGGCCATGGTGTTCATCCTGCTGTTCGTCGCCTTCCTGGTGCTGGCCTGGCGCTCGGGGGGGGCCATGAAGGAGACCGGCGACAAGGAGAAGAACGTCCAGCAGGCCAGGGACAGCCTGGTGGCCGAGATCATCGCCGGCCGGGCCACGGTCAAGGCGGTGGCGCTCGACCGCGCCATCCGCCCCATCTGGGAGGAGAAGCAGGCCGGGGCCATCGAGCAATCCATCCAGCGCGGCGCCACCAACGACGAATACGTCAACATGGGGCAGATGCTGACCATGCTGGGCAGCGTGCTGCTGACTACGGTGGGCGCGGTCTACATCATGGACCAGCAGCTGACCATGGGCGCCCTGGTGGCCTGCAACATGCTGTCGTCGCGGCTCTACGGTCCCATCAACCAGCTGGTGGGCGCCTGGAAGAGCTTCGCCTCGTTCCGCCAGTCGGTGGACCGCCTGGGAGAGATCTTCAACGAGGCCGAGGAGCGCCGCCACAGCGCCATCCAGCGCGAGCGCCCCGACGGGTTGATCACGCTGGAAGACATCTCCTTCGCCTACGACCAGAAATCCCAGGCGGCGTCGTCCATCGACCGGCTGGAAATCCGCCCGGGCGGCATCACCGCCGTGCTGGGCCGCAACGGCTCGGGCAAGACCACCCTCTTGAAGATCATCCTCGGCCTCTACCACCCGGCCAAGGGCCGCGTCCTGCTGGACGGCGCCGACATCGCCCAGTTCACCCGCTCGGAACTGGCCGGCTGGATGGGCTATGTGCCGCAGGAATGCGTGCTGTTCAACGCCTCGATCCGCGACAACATCGTCTATGGCTGCCCCGGGGCCGGCGACGAACAAATCCTTGCCGCCGCCAAGGTGGCCGGCGTGCACCAGTACATCGTCGACCTGCCCGACGGCTACGGCACCTCCATCGGCGAGGCCGGGTCGCGGTTGTCGGCGGGCCAGCGCCAGCGCATCGCCATCGCCCGCGCCCTGCTGGGCGATCCGCCGGTGCTGCTGCTGGACGAGCCCTCGGCCAGCCTGGACCGCCAGGCCGAGGAGGATCTGCGCACCACCCTGGCCGAGCTGGGCAAGACCCGCACGGTGATCATCGTCACCCATTCGCCGGTGCTGCTGCCCATCTGCCGCGATGTGGTGGTGCTGGACAAGGGCATTGTCGCCGCCGCCGGCCCGGCGGCCGAGACGCTGCAGCGCCTGTTCGGCGCCCGCCCGCAACAGCCGCCGCCGCAGCAGCAACCCCATCATCCGCCGCATGTGGTGACCCAGCCGGCCCAGCCCCTGGGCGGCGGCGTCCATATCGGCGTGGGGGGCAAGCCATGACCCAGGCGCCGCCTCCTTCGCCGTCCCAGCCCCTGGCCCAGATCACCCCGGTCCAGGTTCCCGCCGGCCAGGCGATCCCCGGCACGCCGCCGCCCGCGGGCGCGGGGCCGCAGATGAGTCAGGAACAGCTGGCGCAGGCCATGGCCGCCATGATGGGCGGCGGCGCTCCGCCCGGGCCGCCGCCGCCGGCCAAGGCCTCGTTCCGGGGGGGCTTGCGTACCTTCTGGAAGACGCTGTGCTGGCTGCTGGCTGCCCCGGAGCAGGCGGAGGACGCGCCCAAGGGGCTGCTGGCCTGGCCGCGCCGGGTGCTGATCGGCACCCGCGACTGGTTTCTGCCCGCCCTCAATCCGGTGCGGCCGGCGCCGCTGCGGGACTACCACGCCCCGGAATTCGGCTCGCGCCTCTACAGTCTGGCCAATTCCTATCCGCTGCCCACCTGGCGGCCCCTGGCCCGGGTGGTGATGACCCTGACCGCCGTCTTCATCGTCTGGGCCTTCGTCGCCCATCTGGACGAGGTGGCCATCGCCGAGGGCGAGGTGGTGCCCGAGGGCAAGGTCAAGGTCATCCAGCATCTGGAAGGCGGCGTCATCCGCGAGATCATGATCACCGACGGCTCCGAGGTGAAGGAGGGCGAGCCGCTGATCCTGCTGGACCTGCCGGTCAGCTCGCTCAACAAGGAGGAACTGCAGGCCCGCATGGACGGCTACATGCTGCAGCGCGCCCGGCTGGAAGCCGAACTGCACGATAAGCCGGTGATCTTTCCCGAGGACGAGGCCCGGCGACAGCCGGCCCTGGTGGAATCCGAGCGCCGCTCGTTCGAGGCCCGCCGCCAGGCGCTGAAGGCGACGCTGACCGTGCTCAACGACCAGGTCCGCCAGAAGGGCCTGGAGGTGCAGGAATACGAGACCAAGCAGCGCTCCATCACCACCAGCCTGCGCCTCGCCCAGGAACGCTTCGCCATGTCCAAGGACCTGATCAAGTCGGGTCTGGCCTCCAAGATGGATCACGTCCAGATGGAGTCCCAGGTGGAGGACCTCAAGGGTCAGCTGGACTCGGTGCGCGCCTCGATCCCCCGCGCCCAGGCAGCCCAGCAGGAGGCCAAGGGCCGCGTCGACGAGGAGCTGGCCCGCTTTCAGCGCACCGCCCAGGGCGAGATGTCCGAGGCTCAACTGAACATCGCCCGGACCCGCGAACTGTTCATCCAGGCCACCGACCAGCAGCGCCGCACCCTGATCGCCAGCCCCATCGACGGCATCGTCAAGAACATGCGCTCCAACACCATCGGCGGCGTGGTGCGCCCCGGCGACCCCATCATGGAGATCGTGCCGCTGCACGAGCGCCTGCAGGTGGACGCCAAGCTCAACCCCATGGATCGCGGCTACGTCCAGGTGGGCCAGCGCGCCACGGTGAAGATCAGCGCCTACGACTACACCACCTATGGCGGGCTGGACGGCGACGTCATCTTAGTGGCGCCCGACACCACCGTGCCCCAGACCCCCAACGCCCAGCCCTATTATCGCGTGGTGGTGCAGACCGACCGCGCCTATATCGGCGACGAGAAGGCCAAGCGGCTGATCAGCGCCGGCATGCAGGCCACCGTGGAAATCCACACCGGCACCCGCTCGATCATGGAATTCCTGGTCAAACCGGTGATCAAACTGCGCCACGAGGCGTTCCGGGAACGGTAATGGGGCCCCCCCTTTGGCGTGTCATCCCGAGCGCAGGCGAGGGGGCTCCGCCTGGAATGCCGGTACCGTTTCTGAAATATCGCGCCAGGATGAGATCCCTCGCCTGCGCCCGGGATGACGGATCGGTCGGATCAACCGGAAAATTTCGCCACACCTGTCACGTTTGCCGGGGCCGCCGCGTCATCAAGGCGTATCTCACCGCATAAGGACCGCCTTCATGGACATGCGCTTCGACATCACCACCCTGGCGCCCCAGGCCTACCAGGGCCTCTACGCCGTTTCCGACATCCTGGCCGGGTCCAGCCTGGGGGCCGGCTTCAAGCATCTGATCGACCTTCGGGTGTCCCAGCTCAACAACTGTCATTTCTGCCAGAACCTCCACCGCGAATGGGGCCTGCGCGACGGCGTGAGCGAAGAGCAGCTGCAGGCGGTGGCCGGCTGGTCCGCCTCGCCCCTGTTCAATGCGGGGGAAAAGGCCGCCTTCGCCTGGGCCGAGGCGCTGACCCGGCAGGATGAGGACAAGGTCCCCGGCCTGCTGGCCGAACTGCGCCGCCACTGGTCCGATCCGGCCATCGCCGAGCTGACCATGATCATCGCGGTGATCAACGCCTGGAACCGGGTGGGCATCTCCGCCTACGCGGTGGGGCCGGCGGCCCATGGCTGAGGGCCAAAGCCCCGCTTTGGTGCACTTCCTGGCACAGCGGCCGCGCCTGCGGCTGCTGGCCTACCGCCTGCTGGGCAGCGCCGCCGATGCCGACGACGTGGTGCAGGACGCCTGGCTGAAATGGTGCAAGGTGGCGGAGGGCATCGACGAGCCCGCCGCCTTCCTCACCACCCAGGTCACCCGGCTGGCCGTCGACCGCCTGCGCACGGCCCGGCGCCGCGCCCGTCTCGGCGCCCAATGGCTGCCCGATCCCTGGGTCGAGCCGGTGGAGCCGGGCGAGGCCGACCTGTCCACCGGGCTGCTGTTGCTGCTGGAGCGCCTGACGCCGGACCAGCGGGCGGTCTATGTGCTGCGGGAAGCCATGGACCTGGACTTCGCCGAGATCGCCGCCATCCTCGACAAGGCGGTGGCCACCTGCCGCCAGACCATGAGCCGCGCCCGTGCCGCCCTGAAGGGAGGGGCGCGCTACGATTGGGACGCCGCCCAGACCGCCACCCTGGTCCAGCGCTTCGCCGCCGCCTGCGACCAGCGCGACTATGCCGCCCTGGTGACGCTGCTGGGCGCCGAATCCCGCCTGATCAGCGACGGCGGCGCCAAGGTCAAGTCGGCCCGCAACCCCATCCTCGGTCCCGACCGCATCGCCCGCTTCCTGCTCGGGGTGCGCCGCAAGTTCCAGCCCGCCGACTTCGCCTTCCGCATGGCCGAGATCAACGGCCTGCCCGCCCTGATCGGCGAGGCCGGGGGGCGGACGCGCTGGGTGGTCACCCTGGGCTGCGCCGGCGGGCGCATCGGCGGACTCTACCTGCTGGCCGATCCCGACCGGTTGCCTTACTCCACCATCTCGGAATCGGTATAGCCCTGGGCGTAGAGCAGGGTGACCAGGTCGCCGTGATCGACCCGCACGCGGGCCTCGGCGGCCACCACCGGCTTGGCGTGGAAGGCGACGCCCAGGCCGGCGGCGCGCAGCATGTCGAGGTCGTTGGCGCCGTCGCCCACCGCCACCGCCAGATAGGGCGTGATGCCCAGCTCTTCCGAGACGGCGTTGAGCGTCGCCAGCTTGGCCTCGCGGCCGATGATGGTGTCGCCCACCTGACCGGTCAGCCGGCCGTCCTCGACGATCAGTTCGTTGGCGATGTCGCGGTGGAAGCCGCAGGCCTCGCGCACCTTGGAGGTGAAGAACTTGAAGCCGCCCGACACCAGCACGGCATGGGCGCCATGCTTGACCATGGTGCGCACCAGCTTGTGGGCGCCCGGCGTGAACTCGATGCGGTCCCAGGTCTTCTGCAGGCACTCCTCCGGCAGGTTCTTCAGCAGGCCGACCCGTTCGCGCAGCGCGGCCTCGAAACCGATCTCGCCGTTCATGGCCCGTGCGGTGATGCGCGCGATGTGGTCCTTCAGCCCGGCGAAATCGGCCAGTTCGTCCAGGGTCTCGCCGGTGACCATGGTGGAATCCATGTCGGCGACCAGCAGCGCCTTGCGCCGCCCCTCGGCCTTCTGGGCCACCACGTCCACGCTCCAGCCTTCCAGGATGCGTGCCGCGATCTGATCGGCCTGGCGCGGATCGAGTTCGGAAAAATCAAGGTCGCAGGCGTGTTCCGGACTCAGCCAGCGGGCATGGCCCACCTCGGCGCCCAACGCCCTGAGCGCGCCGCGGACCTCGAACACCAGCGAGGAATCGAGCCCCTCTCCGCCATGTCCGGCGATCAGAGTCAGAACGTTGATCATGGCGGGTCCTTGCGGGAGAGGGAAAAACGGTCCCGTTTACTGCACCGCAGCACGGATTGGCAAGCAGGAAGCCCTTGGCGGAAGCCCGGGGGAGAGATAAACCGGAGGGAACAAGACGTTCAAGGGAGGTTCCCAGGTGTCCGTGCCGCTGTTCCGTCCGTTTCCCGGCCTGCGTCCCACTCCGGCCACCGCGTCCCAGGTGGCGGCGGCGCCCTACGACGTGCTGTCCTCCGACGAGGCCCGCGAGATGGCGGCGGGCAGGCCCCATTCCTTCCTGCACGTCTCCAAGCCGGAAATCGACCTGCCCCCCGGCGTCGACGCCTATTCCCCCGCCGTCTACGCCAAGGCGGCGGAGAACCTGAATTCCATGATGGCGGCCGGCGTGCTGGTCAGGGATGCCGGGCCCTGCTTCTACGTCTACCGCCTGAAGATGGGCGGGCACGTGCAGACCGGCATCGTCGGCGGTGCCTCGGTGGCGGCCTACGATGCCAACCGCATCCGCAAGCACGAGTTCACCCGCCCCGACAAGGAGGACGACCGCGTCCGCCAGATCGACGCCTGCGACGCCCAGACCGGCCCGGTGCTGCTGGCCCACCGCGACACGCCGGAAATCGCCGCCGCCGTCGCCGCCGTGACGGCCGGTGCCCCGGCCTATTCAGTCACCGCCGCCGACGGTATCGAGCACACCCTGTGGGTGATGGACGGCGAGGCCGGGATCAAGGCGGTGGCCAAGGCGTTCGACGCCATGACGGCGGTCTACATTGCCGACGGCCATCACCGCTCGGCGGCCGCCTCGCGGGTGGCCATGGTGCGCCGTGAACGCAAGTGCTGCGCTTCCGGCGAGGAGGCCTATGAGAGCTTCCTGGCGGTGAGCTTCCCCCTCCATGAGATGAAGATCTTCGACTACAACCGGGTGGTGACAGATCTCAACGGCCTTTCCCCCGAGGCCTTCCTTTCGGCGCTGGAGGCCGGGTTCACGGTGGAGCCCGTGCCGGAACCGGCCAAGCCCGCCCAGGCTCGCCGGTTCGGCCTCTATCTCCAGGGCCGGTGGTACCGGCTGGGGCTGAAGAATCCGCCGCCCGCCGATCCGGTGGCGCGCCTGGACGTCAGCCTGTTGTCCGAGCGCTTGCTGGGGCCGGTGCTGGGTATCACCGACCTGCGCAAGGACAAGCGCATCGACTTCGTCGGCGGCAAGCGCGGCCTGGGCGAACTGGAGCGGCGCGTCGATTCGGGCGAGATGGCCTGCGCCTTCGCCCTTTACCCGACCAGCATGGAGGATCTGGTGGCGGTCGCCGATGCCAATCAGGTGATGCCGCCCAAATCCACCTGGTTCGAGCCCAAGCTGGCCGACGGGCTGGTCAGCTATCCCTTGGACTGGCGGTGACATGATTTATCATTCCGAGCCACGGGCGAGGAATCTCCGCCTGACGGGACGGTACCGATTCTAAAAAGCCGTGCCAGAATGAGATCCTTCGCGTTGCTCAGGATGACAGCCTCGAAGAGGTGACGCCGCACCGCGAATGACCTTATATAGGGGGCAGTCTTTCCAGTTCAGCGGGCTTCCATGACCACGTCCATCAAGTGCCTTGCCGCCGCCCTTGTGTTCCTGACCGCCATTCCAGCCGCCCAGGCCCAGACCCAGGTGGTCCCCACCTCGCGCGAGCAGGTGAAGCTGACCTTCGCGCCGGTCAGCCGCCAGGTGGCGCCGGCCGTGGTCAACATCTACACCAAGCGGGTGGTGCGCGCCGCCGCCTCGCCGCTGTTCGCCGACCCGTTCTTCCGCCGCTTCTTCGGCGACGTGCCGGGCATGGGCCAGGACCGGGTGCAGCGTTCCCTGGGCTCGGGGGTGATCATCGCCGCCGACGGCACGGTGGTGACCAACCACCACGTGATCAAGGACGCCGACGAGGTCACCGTGGTGCTGTCCGACCGCCGCGAGTTCGAGGCCCGCATCGTCGGCTCCGACGACCGCACCGATCTGGCGGTTCTCAAGATCGACGGCGGCAAGGAGAGCTTTCCCACCCTGGTGCTGGGCGATTCCGACGCCATCGAGGTGGGCGACGTGGTGATGGCCGTGGGCAACCCGTTCGGCGTCGGCCAGACGGTGACCCAGGGCATCGTCTCGGCCCTGGCGCGGACCAATGTAGGCATTTCCGACGTCCAGAGCTTCATCCAGACCGACGCCGCCATCAATCCCGGCAATTCCGGCGGCGCCCTGGTGGATCTGCAGGGAAGGCTGATCGGCATCAACACCGCCATCTATTCCAAGGACGGCGGCTCCAACGGCATCGGCTTCGCCATTCCCACCGCGCTGGTGCGCCAGGTGGCGGCTTCCATCGCCAAGGGCGGCAAGGTGGTACGGCCCTGGCTGGGGGCAAGCGGGCAGGCGGTGACCGCCGACCTCGCCCAGGCCCTGAAGCTGCCGCGCCCCATCGGCGTGCTGGTCAACCATATCCATGGCGATTCCCCCGCCGCCCGCGGCGGCCTGATGGACGGCGACGTCATCGTGGCGGTGGAAGGGCGCGAGGTGGATCGACCCCGAAGGCATGCGCTTCCGCCTCGCCACCCTGCCCATCGGCGGCGACGCACGCCTGACCGTGCTGCGGGCCGGGGCGGAAAAGACCCTTACCGTCCGTCTGGTGGCGCCGCCCGAGACTCCGCCGCGCGACAAGACCGAGATTTCGGGGCGCAATCCCTTCAACGGCGCCACCCTGGTCAACCTCAACCCGGCCCTGGCCGAGGAGATCGGCATCAATTCCGGCCTCTCCGGCGTGATGGTCTTCGGCATCAAGCGGGGGTCGGTGGCCAACCGGCTGGGGCTGCAGCCCGGCGACATGCTGCTCAAGGTCAACGAGCGTCCCGTTCCCAGCGTCGCCGAGGCCCGCAAGCTGCTGGGCGTCGAATCGCCCCGCTGGGCCATCACCATCAAGCGCAACGGCGAGGTGATGAGTCTGGTCCTCGGCGGATGAGCGGACTCTTCGACAATCCCACGGACCGGCCCCTGGCCGAACAGCTGCGTCCGGCGGCGCTGGAGGAGGTGGTGGGGCAATCCCACCTGCTGGCCCCCGCCGCGCCGCTGGGCCGCATGCTGGCGGCGGGGCGTCTGGCCTCGGTGATCCTGTGGGGGCCGCCCGGCTGCGGCAAGACCACCATCGCCCGCCTGCTGGCCGAGCGGGTGGGACTGTATTTCGAGCCGCTGTCGGCGGTGTTCTCCGGCGTCGCCGATCTGCGCAAGGTGTTCGATGCGGCGGAAAAGCGCAAACAGACCGGTCGGTCGACCTTGCTGTTCGTGGACGAGATCCATCGCTTCAACCGGGCGCAGCAGGACGGCTTCCTGCCCTATGTGGAGAACGGCACCGTGGTGCTGGTGGGCGCCACCACGGAAAACCCCTCCTTCGAGCTGAACGGGGCGCTGCTGTCGCGCTGTCAGGTGCTGGTGCTGCACCGCCTGGACGATGCCGCCCTCGACCTGCTGCTGTCTCGTGCCGAGGGCGTGCTGGGCCGCCCGCTGCCGCTGGATGCCGAGGCCCGCGCCGTCCTGCGCGCCATGGCCGACGGCGACGGCCGCTACCTGCTCAATCTGGCCGAGGATCTGGCGGCGCTTCCACCCGAGCCGGCACTTGATCCGGCCGGGCTGGCAAGCGCGGTGCAGCGCCGGGCGCCAGCCTACGACAAGGACCGCGAGGGCCATTACAACCTGATCAGCGCGCTCCACAAGAGCTTGCGCGGCTCGGACACCGACGCGGCGCTCTATTGGATGGCCCGTATGCTGGAAGGGGGCGAGGACCCGCTGTTCATCGCCCGGCGGCTGACCCGCTTCGCGGTGGAGGATATCGGGCTGGCCGATCCGCAAGCCGTCACCCAGGCCATCGCCGCCTGGGACGTCTTCGAGCGCCTAGGGAGCCCCGAGGGCGAACTGGCGCTGGCCCAACTGGTGATCTATCTCGGCACGGCGCCCAAGTCCAACGCCGCCTACATGGCCTACAAGGCGGCGCGCAAGGCGGCCAAGACGACGGGCTCGTTGATGCCGCCCGCCCATATCCTCAACGCGCCGACCCGGATGATGAAGGACCTGGGCTATTCCAAGGGCTACCGGTACGACCACGACGACCCGGACGGCTTCTCGGGCCAGAACTACTTCCCCGACGGCATGGAGCGGGCACGGTTCTACCGCCCGGTCGAGCGCGGCTTCGAGCGCGAGATCAGGAAGCGCCTGGAGTATTGGGACAGGCTGCGGGCGAAGAAGGGGGGGTGATGCTTTATTGTCGTGGAAATTTATCGTCGCCTGAGTAACGTTCGAAATGCGACGACGACAGCATAGATAATGCCGAAGCCAGCAATACCCTTGCCAACAGTTCCGAGGATGTTCAGCGCAGTGGCGGACTGCGTGGCGGAGCCAAAGAACAGCATTATGGAAAAAAGTATACACAAACCAATTACAGCAACACCAAATGAAGCTGCGATCCATTTGGCAAGATGAAGCCTCTCTCGCTCAATTGCTGAGTTCTCAGCGCGGGCATTCCGTTCATCATCCAGTTTTGCCATATGAAATTCGAATTGGCGTTTGTCAGAGGCATCGTTAGCCTCAATCGCTGCCCGCACAACCTCTGTCCGCTTGTCTTGGCTGCGAATACGCTCTCGCTCGACCTCGAGCGCCTGCTCAAACAGTTCAAGTTGGTTCGGGTCCTTGATCGGCGGAATAACCTCCTGGCTTGCTTCCGTCATTTACCCATAAACCCTACGGCTTGTTGTTGTGCCCGTCGGCAAGGAATCGGCCATCAAATCGACAGCGAACTCAGCGGGAATGCTCCTGACGCGCCACCCGCCGTAGGGTGTTTCAACGACAGTCGTAATCGTTGTCTCTCCGCCGGCTTTCCGGCGATGAGCTTCTCTTACCGCCTCATCAAGCGAGTCGTGAAAAGAATCGATGAAAAGAGCGTCCAGCTTGCCCATCGCTAGATTTCTCCTACAGGGTAAACTGCATTCATCTTAGCTGAGAAATATCCCAGCCCCCCCCCCTCGGCTGCACAATATGCCATCTCGGTATATGGGAGGCAATTGAGCGCATGTATATAGGCGGCCCCATTATCAACATGCGGGGCAGTCTTGCCGAAAGAGTGATGCGGTCTGGCGCCCATCGCCCCTATCAGCACTCGAGCGCCTTGTCGCGGGTCCTGAGGAACTGGAAGAACTCGACGCCTTCGCGCAGGCGGCGCTTCATCATGTCCCAGTCGTGCAGCATCTCCCAGACGATCTCGCCGATCTTGCCGGGGCGGAAGTAGAAGGCCTTGTAGAAGTCGGCCACCGCCTTGAAGATCTCGTCGCTGGGCAGATCGGGATAGGACAGCGCCGCCACCTGCCAGCCGCCGCCCGCCTCCTTCATCAGCAATTCCTTGTCCTGCTTGAACCAGCCGTTGGCGATGGCCTGCTCGAACAGCTCGGTGCCGGGATAGGGCGCCGCCATGGACACCTGCATGGTGCGCGGATTGACCTCCTTGGCGAAGGCGATGGTCTGCTTGATGGTTTCCCTGGTCTCGCCCGGCAGGCCGAGCACGAAGGTGCCGTGCACCACGATGCCCAGCTCGTGGCAATCCTGGGAGAAGCGCTTGATGATGTCCAGGCGCAGGCCCTTCCTGATGTTGTTCAGGATTTCCTGCACGCCGGATTCGTAGCCGACCACCAGGACGCGCAGGCCGTTGGCCTTCAGCACTTCCAGGGTCTTGCGCGGAATGTTGGCCTTGGCATTGCACGACCACGGCACGCCCAGATGGCCGATGCCCCGGGCGATTTCCTCGACCCGCTCCAGGTCGTCGGTGAAGGTGTCGTCGTCGAAGAAGAATTCCTTCACCTCGGGGAACATCTGACGGGCCAGGGTCACTTCCTCGATGACCTTCCGGGCGCTGCGGGCGCGGTAGACCCGGCCGCCGATGGTCTGCGGCCACAGACAGAAGCTGCACTTCGACTTGCAGCCGCGCCCGGTGTAGAACGCCATGTAGGGATGGCGGATATAGCCGATGAAGTAGTCGTCGGGATTGAGGTCGCGACGATAGACCGGGCCGACGAAGGGCAGGGCGTCCATGTCGTGGATCAGCGCCCGGTCCTTGGTGTGGACCGGCTTGCCGTCGGCCCCCCGGAAGGTCAGGCCGTCGATCTCGGCGAAGGGCTTGCCCTCGGCCACCTCGACGATGGTGTAGTCGAATTCGTGGCGCGCCACGAAATCCACGGCTTCCGAGGTCATCAGGGCCTGCTCGGGCACCGTCGCCACGTGGGCGCCGACCATGCCGACCATGATGTTGGGATTGGCGGCCTTGAACGCCTCGGCCACCTTGCACTCGGAGGCGTAGGTGGCGGCGCTGGCATAGATCACCAGCAGTTCGTAGTCCTTGGCCAGCCTCAGGCAGTCGTCCAGGGTCTTGCCGCTGGCCGGGGCATCCACCAGCTTGGAGCCGGGCACCATGGCGGCCGGCTGGGCCAGCCAGGTGGGGTACCAGTTGGACTTGATCTCGCGCTTCGCCTGGAAACGGGCGCCGGCCCCGCCGTCATAACCGTCGAACGAGGGCGGATTGAGGAAAAGCGACTTCTTCATGTCTGACTGCCTTCAACCTGATCAAGTGTGCCGTCGGCACGGACGGCGAATCGCCGGCCACGCCATACCACAGTCCGTCCGCCACATGCGACAACATAGACGACGAACGACAGAATTTCCCTCAACGCCAGCCGGCCGAAACCGGCCGGGGGCAGGCCCAGCGCCCGCTCCTCCACCCTGACCGCCCACAGCCGGCAAAGCGCCGCCAGCCCCAGCGCCGCCAGGGACGGCAGCCACCCGCCGCCCGCCAGCACCGCCAGCAGGGCGAGCGCCACCGGTTGGGTGATCACCGACGCCATGTAGGAAGCCCGGTCCACCGCCGCAATGGTCCGCCCCCAACGAATCTCGTGATCGAGCAGGGCCTTCAGGTCCGGCTCGTGCACGGTGATGTCTACCGGGCGGGCGGCCAGGGCGATCTCCAGTCCCTGGTCGCGGGCCATGCGGCCCAGCACCCAGTCGTCGGCCAGCACCGGCGACAGGGCCTGGAGTCCGCCGCCTTTCTCCAGCACCGAGCGGCGCACCGCCATGGTGGCGCCGAAGCAGCCGTCCTTGCGGCCGATGGCCCGCGCCAGCACCGCGCCGGGCAGGAAGCCGTGGTTGATGCCCATGGCGCCCAGCGCGCTCCACAGGCCGGGTACCGGCCGGCCCACGTACAGGCAGGTCACCACGCCGACCTTGGGATCAGCGAAGGGGGCGGCCAGGTCGTCCAGGTAATGGGGGCCGACCCGGATATCGCTGTCGGCGACGACGATCAAATCGTGGCGGACCTTGGGCCACATGTTGAGCAGATTGCCGACCTTGAGGTTGAGGCCGTGGCGGGTGGCGTCGGCCACCGTCTCGATTTCGACGCCGGGCAGGTCGCGGGGCAGGGCCTCCACCACCTTCAGCGCCGGGTCGGCGGCGTCGGCCACGCCGAACACCATCTGGAATTGGGGGTAGTCCTGGCGCAGGCAGGATTCGAGGTTTTCCGCCATGCCCGGCTCGGCGCCGCACAGGGGCTTCATCACGCTGACGGGCGGCCGCGCGGCGGGAGCGGGCTTGGGCGCCCGCTGGAAGCGGTGGACCAGCAGGGCCGAGGCCACCTGGAACAGGCAGCCGGCGGCGGCCAGGGCGATCAGCAGCAGGGACAGCCCCTGCCAGATGGTAATCACGCGTCCCCCCTCCTCCCGATGGTCGTCGGGATGACAGTCAAGCGAGAGCCCCCACCTATTTTTCCAGGGCGGCGGTCTGCTTCTCGATGGTTTCGATCAGCCCGCCGAAGCCCTTGGAGCGGAAGAGGGAGCCGAATTCCGAGCGCCGCACCGCCACCTGGCTGACCGTGCCCTCGAACAGCACGTCGATGACCCGCCACTGCCCCTGGTCCTGGCGCATCACGTAGTCGATCTGGGTGGGGTCGCCGTTCTTCGGCACCAGCCACGAGGGAACGATCACCGTACCGCCGGCGGAGGGACGGGATTCACCCACGTCGAAGCGCTCGCCGTTCCACTCGTTGAACTGGGACGCATAGGTGGCCACCGAGAAGGCGGAATAGGTCGCGGCCAGTCTGGCGGCCTCTTCCGGCGTCAGCTTGGCAAAGGCGGTGCCCAGCGTGCTGCGGGTCATGGAAGGCATGTCGTAGGCGTCGGCCACCGCCGGGCGCATCTTGTCGGCGCGGCCCTTGAAGCCCAGCTTGGCGCCGCCCTTCATGGAGTCCAGCAGGCGGTCGCTGAAGGTGCGGATGACCGCTTCCGGCCCCATCCCCTGCGCCGTGGCGGGAGACGCCAGACCGGACCACAGCAACAGCGCCAGCACCGACGCGGCGAGAAGCGAACGCATGCCATTCTCCACAAACACCGGGGCGCCCCCGATTGGAACGCCCGCCGGTTCCCTGCCATACCATATTGTCCGCGGGGGGGCCAGAGCCCACCCCGCGCCCGCCAGGGCTTGAAGCCCCCGACTGGACAGGCCACCTGCACTTATGGAATTCTACTTAGGGGTTCGGGGGAGACACGGATGGGCCTTGCGAGCCTTTGGGCCGGCATCAAGGGACGGTTCAGGCGGATGCCGGTCGGAAAGGCCGGCGGCCCCGCCGTGGCGCTCCGTCCCTCGGCCGTCCGGCCGCAAGCGCCCCAGACCGGCTTTCTCGATCCCGACACCTTCGCCCAGGCCCTGCTCGACGCCTCGGCCGGCGGCAAGGGCGGGGATCACCGCCTCCACGTCTTCTCGCTGTCCGACTTCCGCCAGGCGGTGGGCTCCAAGTGGGGCAAGCTGAGCGGCCTGCTGGAGGTGGCGGGCGACGCCATCATCCGCCGCCACGTGGATTTGTCCAAGGACGTCATCACCCGCCTGGACGCCGAGATCGCCTGCCTGTCCATGCCGGCGGCGACGCGTCAGGAAAGCCGGGCGCGGGTGGCCTCCATCGCCGCCGACCTCTCCACCTATCTGTTCGGCGACGCCCTGATCGATGGCCGCCGTCCCCAGGTGGTGGCCGCCAACATGGCGGTCCAGGATGCCGTCACCGAGGAAGGCAC
>NZ_AONQ01000044.1 GCF_000342045.1 Paramagnetospirillum caucaseum
TGGCCCGGCTGGGGCAGCGTGATCTCGGCGTCCGCCTGCACGCCAGTTCCCTGCTGGCCTGCCGCAACGCCGGGGCGGCGGCCGTGCTGGGGGAATTGGGGGCCTGCCGCGTGGTGCTGCCGCGCGACGTCACCCTGGACGAGATCGCCGCCATCGCCGCCGCCCGGCCCGAACTGGAATTCGAGGCCTTCGTCCTCAACGACGGCTGCGTCTTCGAGGAAGGCAATTGCCACACCATCCACCTGCCCGGACGCCTGGGCGGCCCCATCTGCCTCGACCGCTACGCCGTGGATTACCGCCGGGTCGACGGCCGCCGGCTGTCCGACGCCGAGGCCGAGGCGCTGGCCGCCAACGACGCCCGCCACGATGAATGGCTGTGGTACCGCTTCGGCTGCGGCTTCTCGGTCACCGCCAACGGCCTGCCGTTCGGCCCCTGCGGCCTGTGCGCGGTTTCCGCCCTGGCCGGGGCGGGACTGGCGGCGGTCAAGATCGCCGGCCGCGAGGGGCCGCTGGACCGCAAGCTGAAGAGCGTCGAGATGGTCCGCGCCACCCTCGACCGGCTGGACCGGGGGGAGGACGGCGCGCAGGTGGCGGCCTTCGCCCAAGGATTGCGGGCGCGGCAGGATCTCTGCGCCACGGGCTATATGTGCTATTACCGGGAGGTCATCGAATGCTATCGCCCCGATGCCCCCCTGGCGCAAGCCGGGTGAGCAAGGGGCCGGCCGGAAGGCCCGTACAGGGAGTGACAGCGGTTTGGCAGTGCTCAATTCGATGATCCGCCAGGCGGTTTCCACCAGATCGGACCCCTTCGAGGCCGTCCGCGAGCTTCACGACGCCCTGGCGCAGCCGCGCGCCGAGTTCACCGCCATCTTCTGCTCCAAGCGCTACGACCAGCCCCTGCTGGAGCAGGCGTTCCGGGAGTTCTTCGGCGGCGCGGCGCTGGTGGGCTGCACCACCGCCGGCGAGATTTCCACCTCGGGCTACACCGACGGCGGCATGACCGGACTCAGCATCGCCGAGGAGGCCTGCGTCGCCGTCTCCGACATCATCCTCGACATCTCCCACTTCAAGCCCGCCCAGATCAGGGTGGTGGTCGAGGATTTGCAGAACCAGCTGCGCCAGCGCGGCATCGAGCCGGCCTCGCACAATACCTTCGCCCTGATGCTGATCGACGGCATGTGCTGCGCCGAGGAACAGGTGATCAGCACGCTGAACACCGCCCTGGGCGGCCTGCCGCTGTTCGGCGGCTCGGCCGGCGACGACATGCGGATCGCCGCCACCCAGGTCCTGTACCGGGGCCGCTTCTATTCCAACGCCGCCACCCTGACCCTGGTCCATACCGTCCTGCCGTTCCGGGTGTTCTCGTCCCAGCATTTCGTCGGCAACGGCGAACAGGCCATCGTCACCGGCGCCGATCCCGACCGCCGGATCATCACCGAGCTGAACGGCGACAGCGCCGGGCTGGAATACGCCCGCATGGTGGGATGCGACATCGAGGAATTGCGGGCCAAGAAGATGCTGCTGCCGCCCCTGGTGGTACGTATCGGCGGTTCGTGGTACGCCCGCAGTCCCAGCAACATCATGGACGACAACTGCCTGAAGATGGCCTGCGCCATCGACGAAGGCGTACCGCTGAGCATCGGCCGCAACACCGGCATGATCCCCAACCTCAAACGGTCCTTCGAGGCGGTCCAGGCCGCCATCGGGCCGCCGGTGGCGGTGCTGGGCATCGATTGCGTCATGCGCCGGGTCGAGGCGACGTCGCTGGACCTGGGGCCGGACATCGCCAGGCTGTTCGACGAGAACCGGGTGATCGGCTTTTCCGCCTATGGCGAGCAGATCAACGGCATGCACCTCAACAATACCTTCACCGGCATCGCCTTCGGCCAGTCGGTGGGAATCGAACGGCCCGAGGCCGGCCCCATCCAACCGGCCTCCGCCGATACCCAGACCGAATGCGAGCGCCTCGAGCACGAGAACGCCAAGCTGCGCAAGACCATCCAGGTCCTGCTGCGCCGCATCGAGCGCAGCATGACCATCCCCAGCGACACCTTCTCGCTGTTCCAGAACAATGTGCTGCTGGAGAAAACCGTCCAGCTGCGGACCGAGGACATCGTCGAGCTGAACCGCAAGCTCAGCCAGGAGCTGATCGCGCGGCGCGAGGTCGAGGTCGCCCTGACCGCGGCCAAGGCCGAGGCCGAGCGGGCCAATCTCAGCAAGACCAACTTCCTCGCCTCGGTCAGCCACGACCTGCAGCAGCCGCTGAACGCCGCCCGGCTGCTGCTGGGGGCGCTGATGGACGAGGACCTGTCGTCGTCGGGCATGTCCCTCCTGGGCCGCATCGAAGGGGCGCTGGAAGCCGCCGAGGAGATGCTGGCCGACTTCCTGGACGTGTCCAAGCTGGAGGCCGGGGGCTTCGCCACCCACCTGTCCCATTTCGCCATCGGCCCCCAGCTGGCCCAGCTGGAAGCCGAATACGCGCCGCAGGCCCGCCGCAAGGGCCTGTCGCTGCGCATCGTCCAGAGCGGGGCGGTGCTGCACACCGACAAGGGATTGCTGCAGCGCATCCTGCGCAACTTCCTCGCCAACGCCATCCGCTACACCCGCTCCGGCCGCGTCCTGGTGGGGTGCCGGCGAGTGGGCGGCGAGATCATGGTCGAGGTCCACGACACCGGCATCGGCATTCCCGAGGACCGGCTGCAGGACATCTTCGAACCCTACCGCAGCCTGGCCATCGGCGGCCCCAACGACACCCATGGATCGGGCCTCGGCCTGACCATCGCCAGGAACTTCGCCGATATCCTGGGCCTGAAGCTGGTGGTGCGCTCGACGGAAGGCCGCGGCTCGAGCTTCGCCGTGCGCATCCCCACCGGCCATCTGCCGCGGGCGGCGGGCGGCGCCTCGCTTCCCCAGGGGGCGGCGGCCACCCTGGTCGGGCAGCGGGTGCTGGTGCTCGACGACGACGCCTCGTCCCGCGACGCGCTGGCCACCATTCTCGGCGGATGGGGCTGCGAGACCCTGGCCGCCGCCACCGTGGACGAGGCCCTCTCCCTGTCCAGGAAGCGCCCCGACCTGCTGATCATCGACTACCATCTGGACGAGGGTCTGACCGCGCTCGACGTTCTCGACACGCTCAGGAAGCATGCCGGGCAGGAAAAGCCGGTCCTGGTCATTTCGGCCGACCCGTCGAAAGACATCCCCGAGCAGCTTCAGCGGCGCGGCCTGGAATTCCTGCCCAAGCCGATCAATCCGGCCCGCCTGCGCTCCCTGGTCACCTATGTCCTGTATTGCCAGGCCGGACACTGAACCGACCGGGGAGCCGCAAGCGTCCCCGGATCAGGCGACCTCGGAGAACTTCCCGGCCTTGGCGTGACAGACCGGGCACTGGTCCGGCACCTCGCCGATCACCGTGTGCCCGCAGATGGCGCAGACATGGATGGCGCCCTCGGGCAGGTCATGGCCGGCCTCGACGGCGGCCAGGGCGTCGGTGAACAGGCCGTGGTGGATCTTCTCCACCTCTAGGGCATGGCGCATGGACAGGAGCGCCAGCCTGGCCCCTTCCGCCTCGGCGGTGGCGACGAAGGCCGGATACATCTCCTCGAATTCATGCTTCTCGCCGGAAATGGCGGCCCGGAGATTCTCGGCCGTCGCCTTGACGCCGCCCATGGCGCGGAGATGGGCGTGGGCGTGGATGGTTTCGGCGGCGGCGACGGCCCGGAACAGCTTGGCGATTTCCGGCAGGCCGTCCTTGGCGGCTGCCTCGGCGAAGGCCAGATACTTGCGGTTGGCCTGGCTTTCGCCGGCGAACGCCTCGGCGAGATTGTCGTTGGTCTTCATGTCTACCCCCTAAGCCTGTCCCGGTTCAGCCGGGATTGAGGGGCGCATCCTACCCGAGACCCATCCCGGCGGAAAAGACGTCTTCCAGAATCCCTTTGCAAAATCGCCGGCGGACCTTTTGAATCCAGCCTCATGGAGCGGAATAGCCGGGGCATGGACACACTGCGCATCGCCGATGTCGGCGACACCGCCTTCAGCGTCGAGTTCGGCGACACCATCGATCCGGCCACCAGCGCCAAGGTTACCGGCCTGCGGCACGCCATCCAGCGCGCCCGCCGCGACGGCGGCCTGCCGGGACTGGTGGAGACCGTCCCCACCTTCCGCTCGCTACTGATCCAGTACGACCCGCTGGTCACCGGCCGCGCCGCGCTGGAAGCCGACATCCGCGCCATCGCCCGGGATTGCGGCGGCGCGCCCCGGGCCGCCGGCCGCTCCTGGCTGATTCCGGTCTGCTACGACGAGGATCTGGGCGAGGATCTGGCCGCCCTGGGCAAGGCGGGCGGCCTGTCCCGCGACGAGGCGGTCGGCCTGCACACCGGCGCCGAATTCATGGTCTATATGCTGGGCTTCATGCCCGGCTTCGCCTATATGGGCGGGGTGCCCGCGCCGTTGCGCCGCCCGCGCCGCCCCTCGCCCCGCCTCAAGGTGCCGGCGGGATCGGTGGCAGTGGCGGAGTCCCTGTGCGCCGTCTATCCCTGGGAGAGCCCCGGCGGCTGGCATCTGATCGGCCAGACCCCGGTGAGCTTCTTCGACCTGAGCCGCGAGCCCCCCATCCTGCTGGAAGCCGGCGACCGGGTGCGCTTCCGCGCCATCGGCCGCGCGGAATTCGACGCCGCGCGGCGCGATCCCGGCCTGATGACGCCCCACACCCTGCTGGCGGGAGAGGGCTGAATGTCCCAGGGACTGGAAATCATCCATCCCGGCCTTTACACCAGCCTCCAGGACCTGGGGCGCTTCGGCTTCCAGGACCTGGGCGTGCCCACCGCCGGAGCGCTGGATTTCGTCGGCCTGCGCCTCGCCAATGCCCTGGTGGGCAACCGGCCGGGCGAGGCCTGCCTGGAAATCAGCTACATGGGGCCGGTGATCCGCGTCGCGGCGGATACGGTGCGGATCGCCGTGGCCGGCGACGTCCGGCTGGCCATCGCCGACAGCGGCGGCGCGCCAAGGGCGGCGGCATCCAACCGCTCGCACCGGCTGAAGCGCGGCGACACGCTGACCGTCGGCGCGGTGGCCGGCGCGTCCACCGCCTATCTCGCCGTCGAGGGCGGCTTCGCCCTCGAACCGGTGATGGGCAGCCTGTCGTGCTATGCCCGCGCCGGGCTGGGGCCGCTGGGCGGCAAGCCGCCGGTGGCGGGGACCGTCCTGCCGCTCCGCCTCGTCCGATGCCGCGACAGTGACGACCTTGCCCTGCGCGCGCCCATGGCGTACGGCGACGGGCCGATCCGGGTGGTGCCGGGGCCGCAGAAGGAGGCCTTCACCGACGCGGCCTTCGCCACCCTGCTGGAATCGGAATACCGGGTCACCAGCCAGGCCGACCGCATGGGGCTGCGCCTGGACGGCCCGCCCCTGCGCCACCGCGCCTCCGCCGACATCCCCTCGGACGGGCTGGTCAGCGGCTGCATCCAGGTTCCGGGCGACAGCGCCCCGATCATCCTGCTGGCCGACCATCAGACGGTGGGCGGCTATGCCAAGATCGCCACGGTGATCTCCGCCGACCTGCCCCGGCTGGGCCGCGCCGTGCCGGGAACGGCGCTGCGCTTCGCCGCCGTGCCGGTCGCCGAGGGGGAAGCGGCGCGGCGCGGCCTGGAACGGGCCATCGAACGGACAATCGCCGAGATGACCGCTATTCCGCCCACCGGCATCGATCTCCAGGCCCTCTATGGCGCCGAGCTGATTTCGGGCATGGTGGACGCGGTCAGCGGGTTGGGGAGGTAAGGCGGCCATGGCGCTTCGCGTCGATCTGAATTCCGACCTGGGCGAGGCGTTCGGCGTCTGGCCCATGGGCGACGACCCGGCCATGCTGGACCTCGTCTCCTCGGCCAACATCGCCTGCGGCTTCCATGCCGGCGATCCCATGGTGATGACCCGCACCGTCCGCGCCGCCCAGGCCGCCGGCGTGGGAATCGGCGCCCATCCCGGCTATGCCGACCTCCAGGGCTTCGGCCGGCGTCCCATGGCCCTGTCGGGCGCCGAGATCGAGGCCCTTCTCGCCTACCAGATCGGCGCCCTGAAGGGTATCGCGGCGGCCTGCGGGACGGTGGTCCGCCACGTCAAGCCCCACGGGGCGCTGAGCAATCTGGCGGCGGTGGACGCCGAGGCCGCCCTGGCGGTGGCGCGCGGCGTCCAGGCCACCGATGCCGGTCTGATCCTGCTGGCCCCCGCCGGCTCGGCCATGGTGGCCGCCGGGCGCCGGCTGGGGCTGGCGGTGGCCGAGGAAGTGTTCGCCGACCGCAATTACGACGACGACGGCAATCTGGTGCCCCGCTCGCGGCCGGACGCCATAATCCACGATTCCGGCGAGGCCGCCGCCAACGTGCTGCGCATGGTGACCCAGGGGCTGCTGCGCTCGGCCGGCGGCAAGGAAATCCCCTGCCGCGTCCAGTCGGTCTGCGTCCATGGCGACGACCCCCAGGCCGTCACCATGGCACGCCACCTGCGCGACCGCCTCGAAGCCGCCGGCGTCGCCATCGCGCCGCTGGCCGGGGTGGTCTAACGCCGTCTCAGCGCGTTGAGCAGGATGCCGATGGTGGTGCCGTTGTGCAGCACCGAGGTGGCGATGGGCGACAGCAGGCCCAGGGCCGCCGCCCCCAGGATGGCGGTGTTGAGGCCGACCGTCGCCCGGTAGTTGGTCCTGATCAGCGCCATCACCGCGTTGGCGGCCTGCTTGGCGTCGGCCACCCGGTCGATCTCGTCCTCCAGCAGGGCGATGTCGGCGGTCAGCCGCGCGATGTCGGCCCCCTTCTGCATGGCGATGCCCACATGGGCGCCGGCCAGGGCGGGGGCGTCATTGATGCCGTCGCCGATGAAGGCGATGCGGGCGCCGTCGTCGCTCAGTTCCGCGATGATGCGGGCCTTGTCCTCGGGCATCAGTTCGGCGTGGAAACCGTCGAGCCCCAGTTGGGACGCCAGTTCCTCGGCCCGGTCGCGATGATCGCCGGTCAGCATCAGGACCCGCCGGGCGCCCAGCTCGCGCAGCCGCCGGATGGTCCCGGCGCTGGTGTCGCGCACGGAATCCTTGAGGGCGAGCAGGCCGAGCAGATGGCCGCCGAACCCGATGAACAGCAGGGTCTTGCCCTCGCGGTACAGGCGCTCGATCTCGTCCTGGTGGATGCGGGTGTCGATGCCCTCGTCCTCCTGGACGAAATGGCGCGACCCCACCACGATCCGCTTGCCGTCGATGACGCTGGCGACGCCGTGGGCGACGATGAACTCCACCTCCTGGTGGTCGAAATGGCGGTTGTGAGTGGCGCGGGCCGCCGCCACCACCGCCATGGCCAGGGGGTGGAAGTAGTGCTCCTCCACCGAGGCGGCCAGGCAGATCAGGTCCTCGGCGGAATAATGGGAATCGAAGGTGACGGCGTCGGTCACCTCCAGCATGCCGGTGGTCAGCGTGCCGGTCTTGTCGAAGATGAAGGTGTCGGCCTGGGCGAGGCGTTCCAGGGCGGTGGCGCCCTTGACCAGGATGCCGGCCTGTCCGGCGCCGTACATGGCCGATTTGAAGGCCACCGGCGTGGCCAGCTTCAGGGCGCAGGAATAATCGGCCTGCAACACCGAGGCGGCGCGGCGCCAGTCGCCGGACATCAGGAACGACGCCCCGGCCAGCTTGAGCACGGTGGGGACCAGCCGGTCGGCCATGCGCGAGGCGTCCAGCTGGGCCTCGCTCTTGGTGACCAGGGATTGTTCGACATAATCGGCGATGCGGGCGGCGGCGGTGCGGCTGCCCACCTGCTCGGCGTAGACCGACAGGCGGCCTTCCTCCACCAGGGTGCCGGACAGCACGGAAGCGCCCCGCGTCTTGACCACCGAGGCGCTTTCGCCGGTCATGGCCGCCTCGTTGACGGTGGCCTCGCCACCCAGCACCGTGCCGTCCACCGGCACGACCGAGCCGGTGGCGACGACCACCGTGTCGCCCACCGCCACGTCGGTGGCGGGCACCTGCACCTCGACCCCGTCGCGCAGCACCCAGACATGGTCGCTGGACGGCCGCAGCAGATGCTTCAGCAGTTCGTCCGAGCGCCGGGCGATGGACTCCTCCATGTATTCCCCGAGCGCCAGCATGAAGGTGGTGGTGTTGGCGGCGGTGTAATCGGAGCGGACCAGCGAGATGGCCACCGCCATGCCTTCCAGCACGTGCGAGGTCACGCCGCTTTCCCGGTATTCGGCGACGGCGTGCTTGAGCAGCGGCACCGCCCCGGCCAGGGACGGCCCCAGGCGCAGCGGCGGCGGCAGCAGGCCGCTGCCCGCCAGGGTGGCCAGACGGGCGGCGACGGCGGCCTTTCCCCCACCCTTGGCGGAACGCCGGGCGGAAACGGGTCGGGAGGGCGGCGCCAGTCCGGCCAGCCCGGCCAGGATGGCTTCGGCATCGGTCAGGGCCGGATCGCAGGTCAGCACCAGCGAGCGCGCCCGGTGGTTGACCCGCGCGGTCAGCACGCCGGGAAGATCGGCGGCGCAGCGCTCCAGTTCGGCCGGATCGGCCGGCGTTCCGTCCCGGAAGCCATAGCGCAGGCGCACCCGCCCCGGCAGGCGGTGGGCGATCTCCACCGCCGCCAGCCAGCTTTCGCCCATCAGCTTTGCCCGGCCGCCAGTTCCGCCTGGATGTCGGCCGCCTGCTCCTTGATCTCCGCCAGCCCGCCGGCCAGCTCGGAATAGAGCTTGAGGCCGGAACGGATCAGCCTGGCCCGCAAGGCTTCGTCGGCCAGCACGTAGGTGGCGGCGGCGCCGATCAGGGCGCCGACCAGGAACTGCTCCGACGTCTTGCCGGGCAGCAGGTTGGCGAGGCCGCCGAACAGCCCCTGGCCCTGGCCGTTGCCCTGGGCCGGCGCGCCGTTCCAGTCGCCGTTGCGCTTGCCGTTCTTCGCCTTCTTACGCTTCTTCTTGGCCAAGGGAGTTCTCCTGGATCAAAGGGGATTGAAGAGCCGTTTCCGCCGCCATCACCACGGCGGCGCCGGCCAGCACGGCGGCCGCGCCGGTGCGGTAGTCGCGGCGCGCCGCCGCCTCGGCGGCCTTGGTGCCGGCGGCCAGGGCCGCGCCGCCCTGCAGGCCGTGGCGGAGCACCTTGCGCCACGGAAGGGCGGCGGCGGCGTCACGGTTCTGCAAGGCCGACAGCAGCGCCGTGGCCACGAAGCCGCGCAGGAACACTTCGGCGACCGAGGCGCCGGCCTTGCCGTTGCGCCGCTTGCGCTTCACGATGCGGTTCCGCCCTCGGCCGGGGCGGGAGCGGCGGCCTTGGCCTTCCTGGCCGGAGCCTTGCGGGGGGCGCGCGGCTTGGCCGCCTTGGCCGGCGGGGCCGCTTCGCCGGGGACGGCGGACACCAGCTTGGCCCGCAGGCTGGCCGAGGACTTCTCGATGGCGGTAAGCCCGGAAACCGTGGCGTCGCGCAGGCCGCCCTGGGCCTGGCAAAGACCCTGGCGGGCCTTGTCGCCGATGCCGTCGAGGCGGGCGGCGGCCGAGGGGGCGGCCTTGTTGATCAGGCGGACCCCGACGATGCCGGCGAGCAGCCCCGAGGCGAAGGTGAGCAGAGGATGCATGGCTTTGCCTTTCGAATGAAAGAATCGGGTCGAGTGGAAGAATCAGGTCCCGGCCAGGGCCTGCAGCAAGCGTTCCGCATGGGGGGAGCGGGTGCCGTCGACGATATCCTGCCAGGCGGAGGGGGCAATCTGGGCGGGGTCGTATTCCACCACGCAGGAGCGGGCCAGGGGATTGACGTTGATGGAACGGATTCCCGCCGCCCGCGACGCGGCATCGATGAAATTGCGCACCTCGGCGGCCGCGCCCTCGGCCTGACCGTCGAGCTTGAGACGGACACGGCCGGGAATGTGATGGGCGATCCGCGTCTGGCGGGCGAAACGCCAAAGGTTTTCGGTGGTGCTCAAGGAGACTCCCCCAATGCGCGCCAAAGGCGACGGTCTACTGTAGTATCTTCTTGCGATGATTGGCCAGATGGACCAGCAGGAAGGCCACATGCGCGGCGCCGAACGCCGCGTGCAGCTTCTTGCCCACCGCCAGGGCCAGCAGGGTTCCGGTCAGGCTGGCCAGCATGCCGATCTTGGCCGGGCGGTTGAGGCTCCACAGGGAAAGGCCGTCCCCCGAGGGAGCGGCGACATCGGCGGCGGCCTCCTCGGCCTCGGCCTCCGCCTCGGCGAACAGGGCGCGAATCCGGGCCTCGATCTCCGAGGGAGCGATTCCGGCGGGATCATAGCGCAGAACGACGCTGCCGGCGGCCGGCTTGCCCTCGGCGGCCAGCACGCCGTCCCAGCCGGCCAGCGCCGCCGCGACCTCCGCGTTGCGCCCGGCCGCCCGCAAATCCGGGTGCCGGATTCTCAGCCGCCCGGAGACATGCGATGCGATGCAGGTCCCGCTCATGCCCGTGTTCTCCCTGTCAGACCCAAGGAATATCCCCGCAGGGGCGGCGTATCAAGAATTTTTCTTTAAAATCAACAATATCGCTCTACATCTAAGACTTACTCGCGACATATCGCCGGCCGGATGCGGACCAGGATGTCCACCCCTTCCACCTCATAGCCGGGCGGTGGAGTCGGCAGGTGGTCGAGGACCGGCTGGCGGCCGGGGATATCGCTCAGCCGCCCGGTGGACAGGTCGAGGAAGTGGTGGTGGCCGGCCGGGCTGGTGCAGAACCAGGTCCGCTCACCCAGGTCGACACGGCGGACCAGCCCCACCTTGGCGAACTGGTTGAGGATGTTGTAGGTGGTGGCCAGGGACAGCCGCAGCCCCGCCTCCGCCGCCAGACGGTGCGCCTCGTCGGCCGACACGTTGTCGGAGCTCAGGGTCTGCAGCAGCTCCACCATGCCCCGCCGCTGGCGGGTCGGCCGCAGCCCGGCGTCGCGGAGAACGGTTTCGGAGGATACGCCGGAGGAAGCCATGACCAACCGATGCAATTGCGAGTTACTCGCGGCAAGTACCGCAATCGCTCCGATCCGGCAAGCGGCTTTTCCCGATCAGGCCTCGTCCTGCCACCGGCGGGCGATGATGCCGGCGGCGATCAGCTGGATCAGGTGATAGAGGATGGTCGGCGCGATGATCAGGCCCAGGACGGGCGAGGCGCCGAACATGATCTTGGCCATGGGCACACCGGTGGCCAGGGATTTCTTGGTGCCGCAGAACACCCCGGCGATGGCATCCTCGCGGGAAAAGCCCAGCAGGCGGCAGGCCAGCCGCAGGCTTACGAAGACAAAGGCGAACAGGGCCGCCGCCCCGCCGGCTGCCTGGAGCACGAAACCGCTTCCCTGCCCGGCCCACACCCCCTCGGCCACCGAATCCGAGAAGGAGTTGAAGACGATCAGCAAGATGGTGACGCGATCCAGGGCCTTCAGCCATTTGATGTTGCGCTCGATCCAGGGCCGCGCCCAGGGCCGCAGCGCCTGGCCCAGCACGATGGGCAGCAGCACCAGCAGCATGATCTTGACCAGCACCCGGCCCAGGTCCAGCGAGGCGCCGCCGGCGGACAGGTACCAGTTGACCCACAGCGGCGTCAGCACCACCCCGATCAGGCTGGACAGGGTGGCGTTGAAGATGGCGCCGGCCACGTTGCCGCGCGCGATGGAGGTCATGGCCACCGAGGACGAGATGGCCGAGGGCAGCGCCGCCAGGAAGAAGAACCCCAGCATCAGGTCCGGCCCGACCCGCCCGCCCAGCGCCAGGGCGCAAGCCCACACCAGGACGGGAAACAGCAGGAAGGTCGAGGTCTGGACCAGCAGATGCAGACGCCAGTTGACCAGACCGGCCTTCATGCGCTCGGGCGGCAAGGTCAGACCGTAGAGCAGGAAGACCAGCGCCACGCCGTAGGTGGTGACGGCGTCCATGTGGAGATGGCCGCCGCTCCGGCCGAAATCGGGCAGCACCCAGGCCAGACCGACCATGGACATCAGGCCGAGCAGGAAGCCGTCGATACCGATACGGCCGAGAAGCTTGAACACGCGGAACCTCGAACAGGGCGGAACCATGGCCGGGACACTACCCCAACCGCCGCCCCCGCTGGCAAGACGATCCTGCATGCCGCCCCGCCGCCATCGACTTTTGCCGCGCGCTCTGGCATGAGAAAGCGGTGCGACGCCTGCTCTGGATCATCCCGGCCGTCCTGGCCCTGCTCCCCCTCCCCGCCCGGGCCGAGACCCTGGAGGGGAAGCGTATCTTCATCGAATTCACCTACGACCCCAGCACGCCGGAACTGGCCGCCGCCCGCAAATGGGGCAAGGCCCACTTCGCCAAGGCCCAGGCGGCGGGCCGCCCGGTGCGGCTCAGTGTCGGGCGCTCGCGCGGGACCACCCTGATCAGCCTGGAATCGGTGGCCATCTGCGACCGGGTCAAGGCCTGTCCGCTGCTGGTGTTCCGCGACCTGACGGCGCGGCCCATCCTGGAAACCACCTCGTTCCAGAACGTGCTGATCGAATACCGCGACAGAGAGATCTTCCTGGTGATCCGCCTGTGGGAGGAAACCACCGAATGCCGGATCACCACCTCCGGACGGTCACGCTGCAAGAAAACGCCGAGGGATAAAACCAAGCCCCGATAACGGGGCTTGGTCAACCGGCTGCCAGACAGGACGGCATGAACCAGAAGGGGAAAAGTGAGGTGGCGCGACGTCGCACCATCCTGTTTTTTCATCTGAACATTCCGGCAACAGCAGCCATCGCCATGACGCATGTATGCGGCATGGAATTTTCGGAACCAGCGGAAAATGGCGGAATTCCGCCAAACCGCAAAGATTGCAAAACCCCAGGCAAAACAAAAGAGAACGGCCCGTAAGTCTTTGAACTTACGGGCCGTTTCTCTGTATCTCGATGGTAGCGGGAGAGGGACTTGAACCCCCGACCCCAGGATTATGATTCCTTATTTTTCGCGAAATATGACGCAACATATCTCAACCACAAAGCCTCTGTAAACCGCATAAACGTTGACTTTTACCGTCTTATCCGTAGCATGGGTGAACATAGGAAAACGGGGCAAAGCCGGAACTTTTGTGCCCCCGTTTGTGCCCCCGTTTTATCGGAGAGATGCCATGCCCCGTGAAGCTGCCCGCAAGGTGATTACCGATGCCATGGTGCAGAAGGTGAAGCCAGCCCCTAAAGGCAAGCGTAACGAGTATTGGGATGCCATCGTGCCGGGCTTCGGCCTTCGCGTCACCGATGCCGGGGGCAAGTCGTTTTTCCTCCGCACCCGCATTGGCACCGGAACCGGACAACTCCGCTTGTCGTGGCCGTACCCGGCAACCTCTCTCGAAGCAGCCCGCGCCTTGGCGAAAGCCGCGCTCCAGGATGCGGAAAAGGGCGTCGATCCGAAGGTGAAGGAAACAGCCGAGAAGCAGGCCAAGGCGGAGAAAGCCGCCAACACCTTCAAGGCCGTGGCCGAACGCTTCATGCGCCAGCACGTCGAACCCCGCCTCGCCGCCTCGACTAAGATGGACTACAAATGGGCCTTGTTCGGCCAGGACACGGCGGCTTGGGCGAACAAGGCCGTTGACGCCATCACCCGCTCCGACGTGCGCAGGGCACTCGACGCCACGATAGAGCGCGGCAGCCCCGCCGGGGCGAACAAGCTGCTTGCCTATCTCTCCAAGTTCTTCAACTGGTGTGCCGAGCGAGATTTGCTCGAAGTGCCCCCCACCATCCGCATCAAGCCCCCCTCGCCCAAGAGCGTCGGGGAGCGCACCTTGAACCAAGCCGAGGTGGTCGAGGTATGGGCTGCCTTCGAGGTGGAAGGCGGATTGTTCGGCGACCTGTTCAAGCTACTTCTGCTGACCGGCCAGCGCCGCACCGAGACGGCAGGTATGCGGCTGTCGGAATTGTCCGACCTGGACGGCGAAAAGCCGGTTTGGGAAATCCCCAGCACCCGGACAAAAAACGGACGCCCGCATACGGTGCCGCTGTCGCCACAGGTCGTCACCATCATCAAGGGCCGCCCCGAGGTGGGCGACCTGGGGCTATTGCTCACCACTACCGGAACCACCCCCACCACCGGCTTCAGCAACGCCAAGGAACGGGTGGACGCCTGGATCGCCAAGCGGCGCGAGGAGGCGGGCGAACAGCCCATGCCGCACTGGACGCTTCACGACCTCCGGAGAACCATGGTGACAATGATGAATGAGCACGTCGGCATCGCCCCCCATGTGGTGGAAGCCTGCGTCAATCACGTCTCGGGAATGGCGAAGGCGGGCGTTGCCGGGGTGTACAACAAAGCCCTGTATATGGATGATCGCCGCCGGGCGCTCGAAGCCTGGGCAAACTACCTGGACGGCCTTATCAGCCCCAAGGACACGACCAACGTGGTGAAGCTGCGGAGCTAGATGCCCCCCCTATCGTTCACGGCAAAGCTCCAATTCGAGCTCGCCCCCATTCCGATGGAGACGAATTGAGAATCTCTCGCCATCTTTGATTCCGGCGGCACGGATAACCGCCTCAGCGGTTTCCGTGGTAACGCCCGTAAAGATTTTTCGATCTTCCGTCTCGATAAGGGAAATGCCCGGTGGAAACCTGTCATCCTCATCGAGATATTCGACCTGAATACGCACCCGCTCGCCAGAACGAAAACCTGCCGCCGCCAGGGCTTCGGGCAGGTCGTCAACGGTCGTCTCTATGGTGGCTCGTGGTGGACGGATCATGCTCATGGTGGCTCAGGGGTTACGGTTTACCGGTCAAGTATATCCGCCGCCGCCGAATTTCCAAATTTTCAGAAACACCGAGAGCCGTCACCCCTCGGAGCCGAAAACTTCCGGCAAATCGCGGGCACCGTGAAGAACGCGGAGAACGGTGATTCCCGAATCAGCGGGGCGATAGAAAACGAGGTAACTTCCCAGCGAAAAAACACGAGTTCCCTCACCGAACTCGTCGCGCTGACTGCCGATAAATGGAGTTTCGGCAAAAGCCTTGCATTTATCCTTGATGGAACGCAGCAAGCGCCGTGCCGCTTGGACATTTTCCTTTGCGATATACTCGCCTATGGCGTCCATATCTCGCAAAGACTTATGGGTATAGCGGACATACGGCATGAGCTGCGGGCTTATATCTTTCCGAATTTGGCTTCGAGGATCGCGAACGCTTCGTCCTCCTCGTAGACATTGCCCGCCTCAAGATCGGCAATGCCTTCCCGCACCTTGGCGCGGATTTCCAGAAATTCGGCGGCGTCCTCCGTCGAGAGCTTGCGGACGTGAACGGCATAGACCGCCCCGACCTCGCAGCCTTCGAGCGCGGCTGAAAGCTCCGATGGCAGCTTTTCACCCTGGATTGCCAACGTCGCAGCATTCCGCATGGTCACGGCCTCCTTGATCCCGTGGACACATCCTACACCAACTCATCACCGCCATGCCACGTTCCCCGAAAAACGGAAAACGGGTGGCATGAGGAGGGGGCGCTATACCTCCCCGCCCTTGACCTTCCCAACCAGCAAAGCCAACCCGAGCACGAAAAACGGGATCGTCACCGCCATGCCCGCCCGCTGGCTTCCCGCAAGATCGGTGGCGATGCTGAAAGCCGCAGGCCCAAGGAAGGCGGTGATCTTGCCGGAGACGGCGTAAAGCCCGAACATCCGGGCGCGGTTCTCCGGGGTGGTCATCCCCGCCATCAGCGAACGGCTGGCGGCTTGCACCGGGCCGAGGAACACCCCGACCATCACGCTCGCCAGCCAAAAAACCGTTTTGGAATCGGTGGCGATGATCGCGACAATGAAAACGATCATCCCGGAAAGGCCGATGACCACGGCCCGCTTCGCCCCCATCCGGTCATCGACCCAGCCGAAGGCCAATGACCCCACCCCGGCGGCGACGTTGACGGCGATGCCGTAGACCAGCAATTCCGACACGTCCATCCCGAACGTCCCGGCGGCGAAGATGCCGCTGAACGACAAAACCGTATTCAAGCCATCGCAATAGAGCATCTGGGCCAGCAGATACCATGCAAGCCGAGGCTCACGCGGCAGAGCGCGGAGAGAGTTGACGAGATTACCTGTGCCATGCCGAATCGCCGTCCGCCACGGGTGGTTGCCGCCACGTCCTCCAAGCCTATCTTCCGACACCAACAGGAAAAGCGGCAGGGCGAACACCAGCCACCACAGCGCGGCGAAGGGCAGGCAAATCCGGATGGCTTCTTGCGCCTGCGGATCGAGACCGAACGGCGCGGAATCCGCCTCCAGGACAAAGAGCACCAGGACGACACCCAGGCAGACGATGCCGCCAAGGGCACCCGCCCCATTGCCCCAACCGGAAACCCGCCCGAAATACCCCGCCGGAGCCACTTCCGGCAGCATGGAGTTATAGAACACCGCCGCCGTCTCGAAGGCGACCACGGCGACAGCCCCGCCGACCAGGGCCAGGGGAACCGCCGACACGTTCGGCGCGACGAACCACAGCGTTGCCGTTGCCACCATCGCCAGCCCGGCAGAAACCATCAGCCAACGCTTGCGCCCGCCTTTGAGGTCACTGATCGACCCCAGCAGGGCACTGGACACCGCGATCACGAAGCCCGCCGCCGCCATGGCGCGTCCCCATAGGACGGTGCCGGTCACGGCATCGGTTGCGACCGATTCGGTGAAATAGGGCGCGAAAATGAAGATGGTGACGATCACCGGAAAGGTCGAAGCCGCCCAATCATACAGGCACCAAGCCGCGATGGCGGACCATCGGCTCTTATCGCCGCCTTGGTGGTGGTCATTTTGAATCTGTTTCGGCATTTCGATATATCCGGCCTTCGCCCATGCCCCCTATGGGTGGTTTACCCCATTGCCTACACCACCAACCCTATGGTAGCCAAGTCTGCTGACGTAAATGGTTAAAGCGGAGGCGTTCGTGAGCCCATTGATCCGCAGGGAAAACCAGAAAGTCTTGGATGCCATCACTCAATTCCGTCAGGCCAAAAGCCAGGAGGAATTGTGGCAGAGCGCCAATCAACAGCTTGCCGATTTCGGTATCGGCGGAATTTTGTATGGCAGTGAGTTGATCCACGAAGGCAGAAATCGCCTACGCGACCGGAAAACAACCACCATGCTGTCCAGCCTTGCACCTGCCTATATCGAGTTAAAAATGGACACCATGGTCATCGATGATGACTATTACTACAAAATGGCCAAGGCAGGAACCAACCCTATATTCTGGAGCGATCTGCCACAGCCAAACGCCAACAGCCCCGAGGAGTTGCGGCAATTTGAGATTGATTGCGATTATGGGGTTTTGACGGGAATCACCCTCCCTTCTCGATTTGGCGGCGGGCTGGGCATCAGTGCCGTGTCGTGCCACGCCCCCAACATGTCGTGGGGGGAGTTCGACCGGCTTTGGGCCGAAAAGGGCGGCACCATCCAAGGCATCGCTTGCGCCTTCGATACCAGCCTCCGCGAAAGCCACATGAGGGAGATTTACCACCTGTCTGAACGCGAACGCGAATGCCTGCTCTGGCTTGCCGCCGGGCTCAGACAACAGCAGATTGCATTTAAGCTGAACACAAGCGTCAAAACAGTTGAAAAACAAATCGAATCAGCGCGACGCAAATTAAAAGCATCCACCGTGCCACAGGCGATCACGACAGCGGTGGTTTTCAACCTCCTAACTCCCTGAATAATTTTTCGTTTTACCTCCATCCCACCTTGGGTATGGGGAAAACCCCCCAATTGCCCCCATTACAAGACTGAACCTAATATCCGCACCGAAAATGCGAGTTATTCAGGATCAGTCTATGAACGATGGTCAAGCCGACATTCCGTCCCTGACACCCAGGGAAAAGCAATGCCTGACCCATCTCGCATTGGGTCTGCGCGTGCAGGAATTGGCCGACAGGATCGGCATTTCCACCAAGACGGCTGAAAAGCAAATCGCCTCCGCCCGCAAGAAGCTGGGCGCGGCCACGCGCGACCAAGCCGTCGCCATCGCCATCAACCTGAAGCTGATTTAGCCGTGCGGCCCAATGCCGAGCGAAAGGGAGGGACCATGAAGCGCCGTGCATCACGGAGAACGCAGCCGAACGCCCTCTCCCTTCGTCTGATCGGCGGACTGGAACTCAATGCCAGCCCCTTCCAGGGCTGCCTTGATCGCGGAAATGGTGCTGAGGCGCGGATCGACCTGCTCGGCCTCCAGGCGACGAAGGGCATTCACCGAGATAATAGCGCGGTCGGCAAGGTCTTGCTGGGACCAGCCGAGCAACGCCCTGGCGGCCCGGATTTGGCGAGCGGAAATCATGCCGGTATGAGTGCATCGCACCGCCACCCACCGAAACAGACATGGTGTTTTTCATTCCAAAAAGAGTGTATATCACCATTTACCGTCCATAATTACGCCGTATCGGGGTGTCTATCACCTCTTTGCCGTGATGCGAAAGAATAGGGGGACTTCATGACGCGGTCGTTGAGTCGTGCGTTGCTGGCGAGTGTTTCAGGGGTGGCGTTGCTGGCTCATGGCGGAATGGCGTGGGCAGCCGACGACACCATTCCGAAGGTGCTTTCCAATGACTGGGGAGTTCAGACACAGGCGCTGAGCAATCCCCTCAACATCGGGGCTGGCAACCGTCTACTGGCACCCAGTGGTTCCATCGCGGTGACCGTGGCTCCGAGCGCCTCCTGGGATACGTCCGGAACAGCCAACATCATCTTGTACAACAACGCCACCATTCAGGGCGGCAGTGACGGGCGCAAGGCCATCGACATCGGCGCCTGTGGCAACCTGTCCTGCGGCTCCCAGGCTGTGAACACTGTCATCACGGTGAATTCCGGAGCGACCATCGCAGGCGGAAACGGGCACCACGGCACCGAGACTGGTTCGGGTCAGGGTATCCTGATCGAGGATTCGGTTAGCGGAAGCATCACCGTCAGCAACGGCGGAAGCATCACCGGCGGCTCCGGCGGTACCTCTTATAGCGGCGGTCACGGTATCGACCACTTCGGCACCGGCATGCTGTTTCTCAGCGGCTCCGGCATCGTCGCGGGCGGGGCGGGCGGCAACGGCACGGCTTCCGGTGGGGCCGGGGCTGGCGGCAACGCCACCGACGGTGCCGACGGTATCGGTCTGTCCGCCACCGGTTCCAGGCTGAACATGAGCGCCGGGCGGGCTGTCGGTGGTAATTCCGGGGTGGGGGGCTCCAGCACCGGTGGGACCGGTGGATACGGCGCCTACAGCGGCAACGGCATCACCATCGGCGATTATGGCTCCGCCTCGGTCGGTACGGGCAATTCCGCCACCCTGTCCGGTTCGGCCCAGGCCATCGGCGGCAATGGCGGCGGTGGCGGCAGCGGCGTAACCGGTTCCAGCGGCAATCCCGCCAATCTGGGCAGCAATGGCGGCGGCTGGGGTATCGGCATGCTGGCCAACGGCTCTTCGCTGACCACCAGCGGTTCGGCTGCCGTGACGGGCGGCAATGGCGGGACCGGCGGCGACAGCACCGGAGCGGGCAATGCCGGAGCAACCGGTGGCGTCGGCGGCTCCGGCATCGGGATCGGTTCGACGACGCCAGCCCCCAACAACGTGACTGTAACCATCGGTTCGGGCACCACCGTCACCGGTGGCAACGGCGGGGCGGGCGGGACTGGCGGAGCCGGTGCCAATGGTGGTGACGGTGGGAACGGTAGCTACGCCATATATGTGCGAAATGCCGGAACTGGGACTCAGATCAGCAACAGCGGCACCATCACCGGCGGTACGGGCGGCTCTGGCGGGACCGGTGGTACGGGCGGTTCCAGTGGGGCCTCCGGTGCCAATGGTGGCGGCATCTATGTCAACGCAGGGACGGTCAGTAGCCTTATCAATGACGGAACCATCATTAGTGCCGGTGGCAACAATGCCGGAGGCGGCATTTCCATAGGCAGCAGCGGGAATATCACCTCCATCACCAACAGCGGCACCATTTCCGGTGGCTCTGCATGCGCTACTGGTGACTCCGGGTGCAACAAGTCACTGGATTTCTCGACGGCACAATCAGCCGTCACGGTGAACAACAGCGGCACCCTTCAGGGGGATATTCGGGCATCGACGCACGGCGACACCTTCAATTTCACCGGCGGCAACCTCAATGGCAGTCTCTGGGTGCAAGGATCGGGGACGGCCCCATCCATCAATGTCACGTCCGGCACCACGACCGTTGCCGGAAGCCCCTTGACGATCGGCCAGGACAATCCGATCCGCTCGCTGACCATATCGAACGGCACCACTCTCGCGTTTTCTCGTGACGCGACCATCAACCTGGGCGCATTCAGCTTCTCCGGTGGCGCCACCATCGACAATGGGACGTCAAAAGTGACTCTCAATCACTATGACGGCATGAATGTTCCAGAGTCGCAGAGTGGTTCTCTTTATTTCAAGACGACCATCAACGCCAACACCGGCAAGCACGGCTATTGGGTCTTTACTCAGGCCAGTGGTACGCCGGACACCACCATGTTCTCTACCGGAGCCCCCATTATCGTCCCCACTGTTGTCGGTACTGCCGCCCTTGGTTCGAAGTATATCGTTA
The DNA here is from genome assembly GCF_000342045.1 of Paramagnetospirillum caucaseum. Taxonomy (GTDB): domain Bacteria; phylum Pseudomonadota; class Alphaproteobacteria; order Rhodospirillales; family Magnetospirillaceae; genus Phaeospirillum; species Phaeospirillum caucaseum. The sequence continues at coordinate 20,493 of NZ_AONQ01000044.1, forward strand.
TCCAGGACACCGATGGTCGCACCATCGTCAACATGCCCACGGTGGTCAATTCCGGCGGCTATACTTGGCGGGTCAGTTCCGTCACCGGCGCGGGGCAGGCCGACACCGATGGCGTCTCCTACGGCACCGGCACCACCAACATCATCCTCACCAACGGCGGCGCCAACGCCGCCGGGACCGCCACTGGCGTCAACGGAAGGGGCCTCTCCGCCCTGGCCAGCTATACCGGCAACAATTCCACCATGACGGCATTGTCCAACGCCATCAACAATCTGACCTCCGCCGCCGATATCGAAAAAGCGGGGGCTCAGCTACGCCCGCCCGCCAACGGAGCCACCACCCAGGCGGCTTTGGGTGCGGTCGGCCAAGCGGTCAACACCATCTCCATCCGCACCGACAGCGTACGGGCCGCCTCGACCGACACCGGAGGCGGCACTGGCGTGTCTTCGGGTGAAATGTTGCGTGGTCTGGGCGTGTGGACCCAAGGCTTCGGCTCCGTCGCCACCCAGGACAAGCGCCTGGGGATCGATGGCTACACCTCCGATACCTACGGCCTTGCCTTCGGCGCCGACGCCAAGGTGGCGGAACCCGTCCGGGTCGGCCTATCCTTCGCCTATGCCCGTACCAACGTAGACGATGCCGGAAGCCGCGAGGGATCGGGGCAGAAGATCAATTCCTATATCGGCAGCCTCTACGGCACCTATACCGCCTCGCGCTGGTACATGGACGGAGCCTTGACCTACGGCCATCACACCTACGACGGCACCCGTATCATCAACATCACCGGGGCCACTCAGCAGACCGCCAAGTCCTCCTATTCCGGCCAGCAATACGGAGCCAAGGCGGAGATTGGCGTACCATTCGCAGTGGGGGCGGGACTCACCCTGACCCCGTTGGCCGGATTCGCCTATAACCACTTGCGCCAGGACGGCTATACCGAGACGGATGCCGCCGCCGCCCTGACCGTGGGATCATCCAACACGGATTCCATCAAGTCCAACTTTGGCGCCAAGGTTTCCGGTACGATGGCGCAGTGGGGCGATTGGAACGTCAAACCCAACGGGCGCGCCATCTGGAGCCACGAGTTCAACACCAAGGCCCATGATCAGTCCTCGGCCTATGTGGATGGCGGTTCGTCCTTCACCACGGCAGGCACGGACGCGGCCAGCGAATCCTTCGCCATTGGGGTCGGCGTGGACTTGGCCTCGGTGCGCAACACGACCCTCTCAGCCAAGTACGATGCCGGGCTTTCCGACCGCTATGTGAGCCATACCGGCTCGCTCCAAGCCCGTATGGAGTTCTGAGAATCACAAGGCAGACGTCATGGTTGCTGGCATTGGTGCTTCCGCTCTTGGCAGGATGCGCCACCCTGGACCGTGATGCCAATGCCGATGGTATCGCCGGGCCGGTGGGCCTCAAGCGGATGATCGTCAAAACCGATCCGTTCGTGCTCACCACCTTTGCCCGCATCCGCGATCCGGGCCAGCCCGTCACCGTCTATATCGAGGGGGATGGCTTGGCCTGGTTGTCCCGCTCCGAGGTGTCGCTTGATCCGACACCACGCGAGGCCATGGGACTTGCCCTTGCGGCGGCGGACCCTTCCCCCAACGTCGTTTACCTCGCCCGCCCCTGCCAGTTCACGGCACGCGCCAAGAACCCCACTTGTGGCATCCCCTATTGGACGGGCAAGCGCTTCGCTCCCGAGGTCATCGCCGCCATGGGGCAAGCCGTCGATCAGGTGGCAGCCCAAGTGCCGGGGCAGAAAATCAACCTCGTGGGCTATTCCGGCGGCGGGGCCGTTGCCGTTCTCGTCGCGGCAGGGCGTAAGGACGTGGCGTCGATTCGTACCGTCGCGGGCAATCTCGACCATGCCGAGGTCAACCGCCTCGCCAAGGTGTCGCCTCTGTCCGGATCGCTCAACACCATCGACGTTGCCCCCCAGGTGGCGAAAATCCCGCAAATCCATTTCAGCGGCGCGGTCGATACCACCGTACCGCCGGTCATCGCCGAACGCTTCCGCCAAGCCGCCGGATCATCCTGTGTTGTGGTGCGGACAGTGCCGGGGGCCAGCCACGAAACCGGGTGGCGGGAACGCTGGCGGGAGCTTCTGCGGGAGGTTCCTGGGTGTGTTTAAGTCTTAGGAACAAAAGAGAAAAGACCACAGCAAAAGCCCCACGCAAACTTCAAGGCGAAAATCGCCTTGGTAGAAATAGCAGGTTGATACCCGCATTTTTTTCATGCCATAAGAGCGGGGGCTTTTTACAATCTTGGGTGTTTGGTCGAGGGGGAATTCCGTGCTGGTGATGACCCGAGGAATTGCCGGAAAGGTTCGCCTTCTGGTCGCGGCTGTTTCTGTTGTCTCGCTCGGGGCGATACCGGACGCCCTGGCGCAAAATCGCCTCCCAGCCTCGGACGATCCGGGACGGATCGAGCGTCGCTTCCCATCCCCTGCCGACATGCTGCGCGGCGAAACGCCCACGGATATGTCCACCCCTCCCGGCTCCGGCAACCATCCTGCGCCCAACGTCCGCAAGGACAATACGCCCCAGATCATTCAGGACGGAAACGACATCATCCTTCTCCCCTCCGGGAAGGAGGATAAGAAGAAATGAACCGCCCTCGCTCTCTCCTGACCGCAGGCGTCTGCCTTGCCGCCTTGACTGCGACCGCCAACGCCTGGGCGCAAGTCAACATCGCCATCGTTCCCGGCGGTGCCGACCCTGGCCGGACCGAAAAGCGCTTCGAGCAACCGCGTAAGCCGCAATCGGTCATCGAGCCCCAGGCCCCCGAGATCGACGAGCAAATGCCGCCCGACCAGTCGGATAAAATCCGCCTGACCTTGAACGGGGTGAGCATCGAAGGGGCGACGGTCTTTCCCGTCGAAGACCTCTCCGCCTTCCATGCCGACAAGCTGGGCAAGGAAGTCTCGTTAACCGAGGTTTACAAGGTGGCGGACGAGATCACCGCCAAGTACCGCAACGCCGGTTTCATCCTGTCCAAGGCCATCGTGCCGCCGCAGCGCATTTCCGGCGGACAGATCACCATTCGCGTGGTGGAGGGCTTCGTTAACGAGGTGTTGATTGAGGGAGAGGCCAACGGACGTGCCGACCTGTTCCATGAATGGGGCGAGCGGATCAAGGAATCCAAGCCCCTCGATAACAAGGTGTTGGAACGTTACTCCCTGCTTGCCAACGACCTGCCGGGCATAAAGGCCAAGGCGGTCTTGCGCCCGTCCAAGACCACGCCGGGCGCATCCGACGTGGTGTTCGTCATCGAGCATAAATATCTCGAGCTGTCTGCCTCCTTCGACAACCGGGGCACCAAGACCAGCGGCCCGCGTGAATACACCCTGGGGGCTGGCCTCAACTCGATCCTGGGCCTGTATGAAAAAACCTCGGTCAGTTGGATCAACACCACCGAGCAAAGCGAGTTGCGCTATCTGGCGATCCAGCATGACGAGGTTCTGAATTCCGAGGGAACCAAGCTCACCCTGTCGGGCAACCGCAGCCGGGGAGAGCCGGGCGAGTCTCTGCGCGACTTGGAGCAGCGTTCCCGCAACGTCACCCTCAGCGCCGCCCTCTCTCATCCCCTGATCCGCACCAGGACGGAAAACTTCTCCCTGTCCACCGGGTTTACGTCGCGGGATTCACGCTCCGAGCAGTTGGGGCAGGTATCGTCCAGTGACCATACCAGGGCGTTCAAGATCGGCGGCTCCTACGACTTCTCGGATTCCTGGGATGGCGTCAACCTGTTCGCCCTTGACCTGTACCGGGGTATCGACGGCCTGGGGGCCACCCGCTACGAATACGGCTTGAAGTCGCGGGCGCGGGGCCGCGCCGATTTCACCAAGCTGACCCTGGATGCGTCGCGCACCCAGCAACTGCCGAATCAGTTTGCCCTGATTATCGGCATGACCGGGCAATGGTCGGCCAATGCCCTGCTGTCGTCCGAGGAATTCGGCTATGGCGGCTCGCAATATGGTCGCGCCTACGACTCGTCCGAGATCACCGGCGACAAGGCATCACCGGAAAGCTGGAGCTCCAGTACACCAACCAGGTCGAGGATATCGGGCTGAAATACTATCAGCCGTTCATCTTCTACGATGCCGGTCTCACCCACGACCGCGATCCTGTCAACACCAATGCCGTGCGTACCGGCACATCGGCGGGCATCGGCATCCGCTTCGGCCTGACCGACTATTTCAGCGGCAGCCTGGAAATCGACAAGCCCTTGACCCGCCCGGTATCCGCCAACCTCCCCGGCGGCAAGGGCAAGGAACCCCGTCTGTTCTTCAGCATCTCGGCAAGGTACTGACCATGATCCGCCGCCCCTCCATGCGCCGCTGGCTCATTTCCACCACCGCCCTGGCCGGAGTGCTGACCGTTTGCACCCCTGTCGTCCATGCCAACCCGCAGGGCGGCACGGTGGCGCAAGGCTCCGCCGTCATCAGCCAGCCAGACGCCAAGACGGTGCAGGTCAACCAATCCAGCGACCGCGCCGTGATCGACTGGAAAAGCTTCAGCATCGCGGCGGGCGAAACCACCCGCTTCGTTCAGCCCTCGTCCTCGTCCATGACCCTGAACCGGGTGACCGGCGATCAAGTGTCGCAGATTCTCGGCAACCTTCAGGCCAATGGCCGCGTCGTCCTGGTCAATCCCAACGGCATCGTCTTCGGGGCGGGCTCCAAGATCGACGTTGCCGCCCTGGTCGCCTCCACCGCCAATATCAAGAACGAGAACTTCATGGCGGGGAACATGAAGTTTGATATCCCCGGCAAGGCCAATGCCCAGATCGTCAACGAAGGCACCATCACCGCCGCCGATGGTGGCTTGGTCGCCATCGTGTCCCCCTATCTCCGCAATTCCGGCATCATCTCCGCCCGTCTCGGCAAGGTGGCGCTTGCCGCCGCCAATGGCGTGACCCTCGACCTGTACGGCGACAACCTCATCCTGTTCCAGGCGAGCGACAAGATCGCCAGCCTGATCGTCGGAGCCGATGGCCAGATCGTCGCCAGCCTGATCGAGAACAGCGGCAAGATTTACGCCGATGGCGGGCGGGTACTCATGAGCACCAATGCCGCCAAGGGCGTGGTGGATAACGCCATTAACACCACCGGCCTGATCAGCGCCCGCGCCGTCGAGCAACAGGGCGGCGAGATTGTCTTGAAGGGCGAGGATGCCGGAATCGTCCAGGTGTCCGGATCACTGGATGCTTCGGGCAAGGAGGCGGGACAGAAGGGCGGCACCGTCAACGTGCTGGGTGAAAAGGTCGGCCTTCTCGGCAATGCTTCCGTTGACGTATCCGGCGATGCCGGGGGCGGCACCGCCCTGATCGGCGGCGACTATCAGGGCAAGGGCAGCGTCCGCAATGCCCAGGTCGCCTATATGGGCCAGGACGCCACCATCAACGCCAGCGCCCTGAGTACCGGCAACGGCGGCAAGGCCATCCTGTGGGCGGACGGCACCACCCGCAGCTATGGCCGCATCTTCGCGCAAGGCGGCACCAATGGCGGTGACGGCGGCTTTGTCGAGACTTCGGGCAAGGGCTTCCTGGATCAGACCGGAACGGTCAACACCCTGGCTCCCAAGGGCAAGACCGGCACTTGGTTGCTCGATCCCATGGATATTTTTGTTGCCAACAATGGCGGTCAGACCTTGGACGGTACCAACTCTTCGCTCTTCGCTGACAATTCCGGCGGAACCAGCACTATCGATCCCTCAGTCATCAACTCTGCCACCAGCAACGTGACCCTTCAGGCGTCGCGTGATGCCTATGTCGTCAATGCCATCAATATGACCAACGCGGGCAAGGCTTTGACCATCGAGGCGGGGCGCGACCTGCGGGTGAACGCCAACATCAACACCAACAATGGGGATATCTACCTTCTCGCAGGTTACGACGCCGCGAGCGGACAGGGGGGAGTGAAGCAAGGCGTCCTTAATATCAATGGAGCAACTGTTTATAGCGGATCAGGGCAAATCGTCGTTTCGGGCAAAGACCCAGGCGGTATTGTTGATCCTACGAGCAATGGATTTGGCGGAATCGTCTATCAGAACGGCGGAAAGTTTCAGAACTCCAGTGGATATGTCGATGTATGGACCGCTGACACGCCCGACCTTTCCAACAATACCGTTCCAGCAGGGTGGTCGCTGACCAAGGGATCAGTGAACAACGGCTATGGCATCGTTGGGGGAGTGTTGAGCGCGTGGCCCACTGACAATGCCGGCGACCTCGGAAAGACGGGAGCTCCGCCGTCATCGGTAAGGGAAATTCGGGCAAGTTGGGATGGAAATATGGCCTTCACGACATGGGGCCAGAGCACCGGCTTTATGTTCATGATTGGCGGCATCCAGTATTGGGTCTCAGCTGGCTACTCTGCAAATCGCTGGAGCGGCCCCCTTGTAGGTCAAAGTGGAAGCGCAATCATGATCGCGACCATTCCGGATTCCGGTACAAGCTGGACTCATCTTAACTCAACCAATCTTGGAACTATCTATGGCACTTATCACCAGGAGGCGTTCGTATCGAACGGCAGTGTGCGCTATCGTGGGTATGACAACGCGAATCCCGGCGCCTATCTCTGGGATTTCACCGTCAATGACGCGGCCATCGTTCCCACCAGCATCAGCGCTTTCAAGTTCCGTTCTTATACCACGACAGATACAACCACCAATCTCTCCAATCCTCGCGTCACCTACCGCAGCGCCGTAACCGCCTCATCCGGCGGCAGTGGCTCGAATGGCGGGGTGAGCAGCGGTACATCCAGCAGCACCTCAACCACTTCCGTGCCTAACAACGTGCTAAATGGTCCGGACCTGAGCCGAAATGGAGGGATCAATCCGCGCGGGCGCAACAGCGAAGGCGAGGGAGGAAAGGGAAGCGGCACGCAGCCGATCGTCCTAACCCCACAAAAAATTGCAGAATTCAATCGAATGCTTGACGCCGCAGGAAATAGACCGGCTGGCGTCATTGATACGCTTAAAACCATTTTTTATGGAGACCCTGGAGAGATTACTGAAGCTCTTAGAGATAAATTATTCTCAGCGACAACGAATGCCGCATCATCTGCAAAAGTTGAACTTTCTGATGCTATAATAGCAGCTGAAGATGCTTATAGAGCCGACCGAACGCTCCGCTTTACAGGGCTAACCATGAAAGAATACGTTGCCGGGGCAACGGCGGCAGAACGGGCCCGTGTTAATCATTTAAGCGGCTTAGCGCGAGAATTTGGCGAGGCCGCGCAAATTGGTAAAGTGGTAAAAATTGGTGGGGGCCTGCTAACACTTGTTGATATCGCCACAAAGGAACAAGAGGCGTTTAACGCTTTAAAGAGCGGGAACTATCTTGATCTTGCAGACAATGCAGGTCAAACAGCTTTGAACGCAGCATCCCTTATCGCAGTTGCGAATCCTGCTGTTGCAGCGGGAGCGCTAGTTAATGCCCTTTTGCAGGCTGCAATTTATGCTCCGTCAAGAGCGTTTATGGAGGGGGCATCGAATTCAATCCAAGCGATTGGCGACATGAATGTAAAAGTTGCAAGACAGCTGGGAGAAGTTATGAAATCAGAGCTCCCACCTGAAACGAAGGCTGAATTTATCAAGAGCATAATAACGCACGAACAGAATGCTGTCGCATCCATCGTTAGGTCAATTAATGAGGATGGGACAAAACTCGGATCGCAGATTTTTGATGCTGGCACATGGATTGTCACTTTAGGGCAGGCACCACTTCCTGGTGCGACTCTTATGCAGGCCGTAACCTCTGCACAAAATAACGTCGATCAAGTTGGCAAAAATTACATCGAAAAGTTCAATATGGAATACCCGCAATATGCGATTAAATATACAACAACATGATGCGTGCAAACATATAGAGAATTTGCCACACACTCCGCCTTGCAATTATGCTCAAACGCATATAATAACAGCATTATATTAATTACGTACATTTTAAAATGGACAACTTCATTAGTGACTACCTTACACATAACTGAAATATAAACAGGCGAGACTTCGTTGGAAGATCACTCTCATCATGACTCCTATGAGTTATTGCAGTAACGCTCTCACTACAGCTTCCGGAACAACTAGCTAAGTATGCTATAATATTCATTATGGCTGTTGTGCAGTACGTTTACGCTTGCAGTATGCTTAAGCGTTTTCATGACTTTTGAAGTGCGTGAATTATCGGCACCGGGCTGTATTTATCATATGCTTTCCTGGCGTCGTCTGTTTGGGCGTCGATCATGCTCTCGCCAGATGTGGACGCCTATCAAAGTTACGGATGGTTTTTTGCAGCGTCAAAAATCATTTATCCGCTCGTTTTAGTACAATTCTTATATTTAACAATAAGACCTGGAAAAGCGTATCCACAAAATAATGCGTGAGCATAAGCGGCATTGCGGCATTTTTTTGTGTGATTATCTCAGTTAATAGCGCCAGATTTCGATATTTCTTACAGTCTGCACCACCCACATCCGCCCCGTCCGCGTTTTCACTCCCCGCTCGTTCAATTCCCTCGCCGTCTCCGATAGATTCAACCCTTCCGCTCGAAGGCTCTCGATGATCGGCCAGACGCTTTCTGCGAAGCGATCCGCTGCCGCCACGGACGCTGCCCGCCCCTTCTTTCCCGCCTCCTGGATATTCGGGTTGCCCAAGACCACTCCGCGTGCCTTCGCCGCCTTGAGGGCGGCTTTCGTCCGCTCCGATGCCATATCCCTCTCATGCTCCGCCACGGCAGCCAGGATGTGGATGGTAAAGCGGGTGGCGTCGGGCATATCGCAGGCGCGGAACTCCACCCGGCTTTCCATCAGATTCGATATGATGGCGACGGATCGCGCCAGCCGGTCGAGCTTGGCGATCAAGAGCGGCAGCTTCTTCCGGCGGCAGAGTTCGAGGGCTTTACCGAGTTCGGGGCGATCCGCCCGCTTCCCGCTCTCCACCTCCATAAAAGAGGCGAAAAGCTCGCCACCCGTCCGAGTGAGATATTCGGCAACGGCGGCTTGCTGGGCTTGCAGCCCCAGGCCGGAGCGTCATTGCTTGTCGGTCGATACCCGGTAATAGGCAACCCAAAGCGGTCTATTGCCGTTTTCCATGCGTGATTTAAAAGTGATAAACGGTCGTTTAAGACTTTGAACAGTCTATGCAAAACCCTAATTTTCCCAAATTTATTTGCCGCGCATAGGCTCCGTCGCGGACTCGCTCATCCCGACCTTGACTCCCCCACCCCACCGTGGAGAATTTACGGATTGGTTCACAAGCGTTACTGAGGGGGACGGGAGACGTGAACAATAAGAAGCTGTTTCGGATCATCGCCCTTTGCTCCTTCGTCGTCGCGGCGGCGATCTCCACGACGGTGGAGAAGTTCCAGGGTCAACGCCTCCCCACCTTCCTCTTCTTTTTCCTTGCCGGGTTGCCTGTCGGATATATCGCCTCCTGGATTTTGGGTGCCCTCAATTGGGTGGCGTTCAACGGATCGGATGGCGACGGCCTGGGGCTTGTGCCCTTCATCGGAAAAGTCCTCTCCCTGCCCTTTCTGCCCTTCATATGGCTTTGGCGCTTCCATCGCCGGAGGCAGGAGGCGCGGCGGTATGAGCTCGGGCGGGCGGATCGCGAACGGACGGCGGCGGAGGAACGGGAGCGGGCCTTTTGGGCGTCTCCGGAGGGACAGAGAGTCCGGGCGGCTCATTTGCTCGCGGAGACCGAAAAGGGCAAAGCCGAGACATTGGCGCAAATACGCCTTGCCGAGACGAGCGGGCTTGCTGGAATCGCCCGGAGCGTGGCTCAGGAAGAGGAAGAGCGCCAACGGCGGCAGCTCGAAGAGCTCAAGAGGATTTGAGGGATAGCCCATGACGCGCAAAACCCTTGGCGACCTTCTCAATCCCGCCGCCTATCTGCAACGCCTCCGCGCCGAGGCGGATTTGCAGATCAAAGCGGCACGGCTCGACATGGATGCCCAGGTGGAGCGGGCAAAGCTGGAACAGGGCGACCGGCACCACGGCGACCGAATGTCGCTCGAAGTCCGCAAGGTCGAATCCGGGGAGCTCCAGGCGGCGGGGCAACTGGCCCTCGGACATGACGAGCTCGATTTCAAGCGTCAAAGCGCAGCCCTCACCGCGCAAACCTCCCTCGAGGTGGCGCGGACGCAGAATGCCGGTGCCCTTGAGCTCTCGCGGCAGAACCACACCCAATCCCTCGATATGTTCCGGGAGCAACTGCACGGCAGCATCGTCGAGAAGACCGGCAATGCGGTCAATGAAAGCCTCTTGTCTGCCCTTCGACGGGGCGAGGATTCCAACCGCGCCTTTACCTCCGCCATGGCCGATATCATCAAGGCCCGCAAGATCGCGGAAATCTCGACCGCGCAAACCGACCATGCCGAACGGAACCGTGCGGCGGAACGCGAGCACGAGATCAATATGGAGGTTCTGAAAGCCCAGCTTTCCCAAGGGGCGCGGGATAACGGGCTCGACGAAGCCGACCTCATGCGCCGCTTTGCCGAATGGATGGCAGCGGAGGAAAAGTAGCGATCCACGGTCGGGAGCGGGAGCATGGCCGGATGGTATCGCGTCATAAAGACCGTGCGGGGGCGCAAATACGCCTACCTCCAGCGGTCTTTCCGGGACGGTGGGCACGTCCGGACGGAAAGCCGCTATCTGGGGCCGGTTTCCGGTCTCCAGGAAGGAGGCGCGACTATTCCCGTCCCCGTGGAGCCGGAACCGTCCCCATCGCCCCCCATATCCCTGCCGCCCGATTCCGGGCCGACAGAAAGCCCGAAGGGCGATGCCTCCGCCCGCCCGTCGCTGGCCAGCATTGCCAAGTATCGGCTTCGTTTGCGTTTTGTTCCTTCAGTTGTCAACCTGGATGACAGCCGCCTCCAGCGGGAATATGCGCGGGTGATCGGATGGGCTCAGGGGCTCGGAGCCTCGCCCGAGAGCTTTCCCCGCATCGCAATCCGTTTCGGCTCCAAGTCGGGCATTCGGCGGGCATGGCTTGGTAATGCCCTGGTTGCCACGGCTCCGAGGGGATCGGGACGCAAGGCGATCCGAACGGTGGCGGCAAATGCCCTTGGGCACGCCTTCTTGGACGCGATCCGCGCGGCAAATCCCCTCGCCCATGCCGTTCTGTCCGAACGCCTCCAGGGGAGCTATCGCGCCTCTTCCTGGCTTGTATTCCGGGCTTTGGCTTTACAAAGCCAAAAGCCTCTTGTCGCGTTATCACTACAAATCTTTTTGTTTGGAAACATCTCGCAAGTGCTTGGTTTTTCCGCACAATCCTACGGGCTGGCAGACACACCACGGCGGACAGGATGGGAGGACGAGGCGGCGGCGATCATCGGGGAAATCGCCGCAAGCGGATACCGCCACACCCTCCACTCCCGTGTCCAGGCGACGGCGGAGGCGTATGAGCGGGAACACAAGGCGCGGCGCAATCTCGAGAAGTGCAAAGGGGTATTTGCGACTATCACGGGAAGACGACGAGCCCTGAAAAAGAAGCTCGCGAGGGCGACATTCGCCCGCCTCGCGACCGAGGAGGCAGGGCGCAAGCTCCGACTCCTCGTCCACTACATCCCCGAGCTCGAGGGGTGATCCTGGGGGGCGGCTTTCGAAAATTTTTCCGCTCCATTTTTCTGCCTCCCTCGCCTTCCAACCTCTCCAACCTCTGCCGATTCTCGAGATAAAACGGGGTGGGTGGGTGGGATCAATGCTCGGGTTCGAACCGCGCCAGCGGATCGACGGATGCGGGCGGCTCCGCGACCTGAAATGAGGAAAACGGAATGAAGGGAGTTGAATTGACAAAGACGTTATAAGTGTCTTGTTTTACTGTTATTTTTTGACTTTGCGGCACATTTCGATACACTGCCCGGCGTACTCGCTCTATGGCTATGCCGACAGGAGAACGGAAGCCCGCCAATGAACCACACGGATCAGGAGCTTTCCTCCCTCTTTCGTCGGAGATTTCCCGAGCTCGAAAGCGCCGACGCGGTTCGCCTCGGGCGCCTCCTTCCAGGCTCCGCCCCGGAGCTCGCGTTAGACCTGGCTAACGAGATCGCCCGCCTCCGGGGGCTTGCGACCTATGGCGAATTCCTCCGGATGCACGAGGCATCGCCCATCGCCGGAAAACCCCACAGGTCTTCCGCCGCCGAGATCGAAGACCGGCTTTGGCGCAATCCGCCGCCGGTCAAGAACGCGAAAGAGCTGCGCTTCTTTCGCTTCGCCCTCGAGCGGATCGCCCATAAAGAATATTCCGAATCCCTTTCCGCCCATGAACAAGAGCAACGCGCCAAAGACGCTTTTCGCAAGGATTTCCCGCCGGATATGGTGGGCTATCTTGCGTTTCTTGGAGCGCAAGATCCTTCGATTTCTCGGTTTTTTTTTGAGCGCTACCGGGTGCTCCCAATTTCCGAGGAAGACCGCAAGCGACACACCTACATCGTAGGCGGATCGGGCTCGGGCAAGAGCGAGCTCATCAAGTGGTTTCTTCACCACTACGTTACGCGTCACCCGAAAACCGCCGTGGTGCTGATCGAGCCGCACGGCCCGATTTCCAAGCAGGTCGCCCGATGGCGAGAGCTCGCGGACGGAAAGCGGCTCGTCTACATCCAGCCCGGCATGAGCACCGAGGTAACGCCCGTATTCAATCCCTTCGATATTTCCGACGAGGAGCGGCGCAATCCCAAGACGCTCGCGATCCTGGTGGACGATACCATTGACGTGGTGACGGAGCTTCTCGACAAGGATTTCTCACTCTACATGGAAACGCTCATGCGGGCGTGCCTCACCATCCTGTTTCACCGCCCCGGATCGACCTTCGCGGATATCCTGCGTTTCGTAGACCTGGACAACAATGCGGATTTGATCGAGACCGGGCGACGGATATTCGCGGCGGATTCGCCGCTTCTCTCCTTCATCCTCCGCGACCTGCCTGCCGATTCGCTCCGACCGACCCGGCAAGCGGTCAAAATGCGCTTCATCGCCCTCCTCTCGCGATATTCCTTTTCCTCCTTCCTGATCGGGAAAAGCACCATCAATCTCGAGGAGCTCATAAAGCGGCGGGCCTTCATCGTCTTCAATTTCTCCGCCTCGGATATCGGCAAGGCGGAAAGCCGGATATTCGGCAAGCTCATCCTGAGCCACCTCAAGGCATTCGGCTTCAAGCAGGGGCGCGACGATGCGCCACGGCATACCATCGTCCCCGTGCATGTCTTTATCGACGAATGCCAAGCCTTCATCACGGCGAGCCTGGGGGTGATCCTGGAGGAGCTCCGGAAATTCGGCATCCACCTCACCATCGTGCAACAGGGAATCGGTCAGGAGATGGGGCGGGAGCTCACGGAAGCGGTGCTTACCAATACCGCCGTGAAGATCACCGGGCGCAATTCCGAGGAAAACCTCCACAAGTTCGCCAAGCAGACCGGAGCCGATCCGAAGGAGCTTGAACGCCTCCAGGCAGGGAAAGGCCGGTTCTGTATCAGCGCCGGAGGGCGCAAGCCCGTCGTGATCCGGATTCCCGGACACCGGATCGACGACCGGGGATCGACGACGGAAGAGGTATGGCAGGCCACCCTTGCCGATCAAATCGCCCGCTTCTACACCCCGAGAAAGCCACTTCGAACCATCGAGACGGCCCCAGACGAAGGCGGAACCATAACCGACCAATCCGCGGGCTCGTCCCGCAAGGGATTCGCCCCCAAGGAGCTCGTTGCCGCCGATGGGAAGCTCTCGCTTCCGATAGACACCTAACCCCAATGCCATGACCACAGAAAACACACCGAAACGCCGACCACGGCAGCGCGATTTGCTCGCGCCGCTCGACGCGCTCACCCCCGGCCAACAGCGGGTGATTGCCTGCCTCGCCCGCTATCGGTACATGACCGTGCGGCAATTCGTAGACGCGGGCGCGGGCAAGCACGAGAGCACGGTGCGCGATCACCTCCTCTATCGCCTTGCAAGGCGGGTACGGGGAAACCTCCTCCAGTACCGGGAATATTTCGCCGTGTCGGCTCACCGCCGGCGGCCCTTCGTCTACGCCTTGACCCAACACGGGGCAACGGTGGCCGCCGAGCTCCTCGACGTTGAGGCGGAATCGATCCGCTATCCGGTCGGAGGCATTGCCCACGTTCACGATTACGAGCACCGGGAAGCCTATATCGACGTGTGCATCGCCCTCGACCGATGGGCGGAGGCGGGTGAAGCTCGGGAGACACTTTTCCTCTCTCACTATTTCGACAAGACAGGAGCCAACCGGAAGGGCATTCCGTCGCACTCCGTCAACCGGTTCGCGCTTCCGGGCGACCTGGGCAACGTCGAACCGGACGGAATATTTTTCGTCGATACCGGCACGAAGCGGCGGGCGCTGGCCCTCGAGCTCAACAACACGACTGACACCAAACGGGCAGTGGAAAAGCTCTTGAAACTCACCCATGCCGTCCAATCCGGATGCATTTCCGAGCACCTGGGGCACGACAAGGCGAATTTCGTGCTGTCGGTGGCCATGACGCCGGAGGCGTCCGCCCTGATCCGTTCGAGAATCGCCACGGCCAAGGGATTTGCCACCTTCTCCCCCGCCTTCCTGTTCAACGATCTTGCCACGATCAAGGAAAGCGGGTTTGCCTCCGGATGGAAATACGCGGACGGATCATCGGCGGAAGGGGTATTTGAATAACTCTGACATGTCATCCGACAAAATGCCGACATGTCGGATAGTGTCGGCGCTCAATGATGGCTTGAAATAGAGATATAGCAAAAATGTTTGAGTAAATGTCATAGTTTATTTTGCATAATGTTGGCGTGTGTCGGACGGCATGTTGTTTCATTTTTTGCTTTGCACTGCCTTGCTCCGACAGAACTACGACATTTTCGACATCATGCCGCACCCTGTCGGACTTGATTTTTTGGCTTAAATAAATACACTTATTGAAAATGTCGGCGCAGTGTCGGACGACATTTTCACAATATTTCCTTACAATGTCGCACCATGTCGGACGATAAATGATACGCCGTTACCCTTCAGGACGCGGCAGAAAGTTTTGGCTATAACAAGCGCACGATTGAAAGAAAGCTCGGGAGCGGGCAAATTTCCGAGTCTCAAACCTTCATCCGCGACTCAAAGCGCTACATCTATGTTTCCGAGCTCATACGGGTATTCGGCGAACCGAGGAGACGGAGCGAATCTGAGACCGCCGAGAGGTCGCAAGACCGAAAGGCGGTGGAAGATTCCGACGCCTCCGAGATCGCCAACCTCTTGCGGGAACGAGTAGAGGCAGCGGAACGCCGCGAACGGGAGGCCGTCGAGCGAGCGAATGCGGAGCGAGCCCGAGCGGATCGGTACGAAATCGAGCTCGCGGAGCTCCGGCAAGCGAATGCCGATCTTGTGACCCGGCTCCTCCCGCCTCCCCCGTCATGAAACGAACCCGGCTTTATCCGGAGGTTGTTCGGTCTTCGATAACAAGTCGGATGATTCGCGCCCACCACACGGCGCAAAAAGAAATACCAGAGCGAACCATACAGACGGCACAAAAAGGCAAGGTAGTACAAGTCTCCACCTTGCCTTTTTGCTTTCCCCGTCTGTCTTTTACGTTCGCGTATTTCTTAACTTTGCACCATATGCCAAGCGCACTCACTACCGCCCATTATACCTATGTCGCACAACACCTGAATCAAACCATGCTGGTTTATGAGCTCTTGAAGTCGGGTTTCCTGAGCTACGACGACATCCGCTCCGCCTACGATCCCGAGACCGAAGAATACACCGAAATCTATCAGTGGCTCGCATTCCCACGCTTCTACGGCGACGACCTGGATAGGCTCGCGGAGGTCGGAATCCCGGTGCTCGAGAGCGATTACGGGGATTGGGTCGGGATCACCTCATTCGGCAGCCATTACGACCTCTACGTCTATCCGTCGCTTATCAATGCGATTTTCGATATGGACATCTCCTATGACGACATCCAGGAACTGGGGCGGGTAATGCCATAGCCCCCACCTTCGCCCCTCTCGGAAAGAACGACGGGGGGCGAAGATCACGCGGGAAAGAGGGTAATAAGACCAATTTCCAAGCTTGCCGCCGCCGAACGGCAAGCCGGGATTATTCCGGCGATTGTTCGGAGGATAGAGGGGCGAAATTTGCCCCTTTTCCGCCCCATACAGAAGCGTTTGACCTCCGAGCCAGGGCGAACACCGTGAAAACGACTAACGCCCCTGTAATCGGCTTATTTCCAGTTCCCCCGAAGGGGCCAAAAAACCAAAATCCAAAAACAACAACACCTGACGCGCCTCGCGCGCGTTGTTGTAAATATTATACAATCTTTATAATAGTTTACGTCGTGGGATTTCCGCTAACCCAAACCAACTTCGTTGCCGAAATGGGACATATTCCCCGCCAAGTGGGACATATTCCCCGTGGAACTGGGACGTTTTCCCCGTGATATGGGACATATTCCCCGTAAAGTAGGACGAATTCCCCACCAGCCAAGAAACCGCACAACAATACGGAAAGCGCTGAAATGGGACAAAAATTTGACTCGTGTCCCATTATCCATAAAATCACGACATTACTTATAAATCCCCGCCATGCCGGATATCATCGTCACCAAGCCGAAAGAAAAGGCATTGGTGAAGCGCCACAATCATTTGATCGAAGCCCGCTACCGTTTAACT
>NZ_AONQ01000045.1 GCF_000342045.1 Paramagnetospirillum caucaseum
GCAGCGGGAGGCGGTTTCTAACCGCCCCATCCGACCCTGTCAACCGCTGCTTTCACCCGAAGGCAAAACCCGCTGACCGGGCCGTCCCACCACCAAAAACACCAGGGTTCCCGGCAGCGAGGGGCGGGTTCTATACCCGCCCGACTTCGCCGTCAACCCCATTGTTTGGAGGCTGGCCGTCCCTCCCGGAGGGGCGGGACGAAATTTCATCCTATGCCCGCCGCCCCGCCGGCGCAAGGGTCTTCTGCGGGCCGCCCCGTCTCTCGCCCGCTCGGGTCGCGGCCCTATTGTGCCCGGGCGCAACATGCCCATTATAGAAGCCTTGGGGTCCATAAGGATGGGGATGGAGCATGGCGGCAAAGTCACGGACCGAGATCATCGACGATATCGAGGACTGCATCGGCCGCAACGGCGGCGATTTCGGGCAGTGGTATGTGGGATTCACCGCCAGCCCGAAGGTCAAGCTGTTCTCGGGCCACAAGCTGAAGCAGAGCGGCGACGCCTGGATCTCTCGCTTGGCCAAGGACGAGTTCGAGGCCCACGAGGTCGCCGAGTTCTTCCGCACCACGCGCAAGACCAAGGGGCCCGGCGGCCAGCCCGGCGACAACGACCTCTATGTCTATGCCTACAAGATGAAGCCGCATACCAAGCCCTGAGGCTTGCCATGCTTGGGGGCCTACAAGATGAAGCCGCAGACCGAGCCCTGAGGCTTGATCCCCCCGATAGGGCGGTTCATGCTGCGCCTTCCGCTGAATTCCGGGAGGCCCCATGCAGACGCGCGCCAGCAATCGAACCATCGCCGAAAAGGACGTGGATTCGGTCCTGCACCCCTATACCAACCTGAAGCGCCACGCGGAAGTCGGGCCGCTGGTCATCACCCGGGGCCAGGGCGTCAAGGTCTACGACGAGAGCGGCAAGGAGTACATCGAGGGCCTGGCCGGGCTGTGGTGCACCTCGCTGGGCTGGGGCGAGGAGCGGCTGGTCGAGGCCGCCGCCGCCCAGATGCGCCGCCTTCCCTTCTATCACCTGTTCAGCCACAAGGCCCACGATGCGGGCGTCGAATTGTGCGCCCGCCTGCTGGAGATGGCCCCCGCCCCCATGTCCAAGGTGTTCCTGGCCGGATCGGGGTCCGAGGCCAACGACACCGCCGTCAAGCTGATCCATTACCGCTCCAACGCCCTGGGCAAACCGGACAAGAAGAAGATCATCGCCCGCGACAAGGCCTATCACGGCGTCACCGTGGCCACCGCCTCGCTGACCGGGCTGGTCAACAACCAGCGCTCGTTCGACCTGCCCATTCCCGGCGTGCTGCGGGCCGCCTGTCCCCACCACTAC
The DNA here is from genome assembly GCF_000342045.1 of Paramagnetospirillum caucaseum. Lineage (GTDB taxonomy): Bacteria > Pseudomonadota > Alphaproteobacteria > Rhodospirillales > Magnetospirillaceae > Phaeospirillum > Phaeospirillum caucaseum. The sequence continues at coordinate 1,336 of NZ_AONQ01000045.1, forward strand.
CGCTTCGCCCTTCCCGGCGAGAGCGAGGAGGAGTTCTCCACCCGCCTGGCCGGTGAGCTGGAGGCGTTGATCCTGGCCGAAGGCCCCGACACCGTCGCCGCCTTCTTCGCCGAGCCGGTGATGGGCGCCGGCGGCGTCATCGTGCCCCCCGCCGGCTACTTCCCCAAGATCCAGGCGGTGCTGGACAGGCACGACGTACTGCTGGTGGTCGACGAGGTGATCTGCGGCTTCGGACGGACGGGAAAGATGTTCGGCACCGAGACCTTCGGCATCCGCCCCGACATGATGACGCTCGCCAAGGGCCTGACCTCGGGTTACGCCCCCCTCTCCGCCCTGATGGTCAACGAGCGGGTCTACGCCCCGGTCGCTGAGGAATCGGGGCGCATCGGGGTGTTCGGCCACGGCTACACCTATGGCGGTCACCCGGTCTCTGCCGCCGTGGCACTGGAGACCCTCAACATCTATGCCGAGCGCGACATCCTGTCGCATATCGCTACGGTCGGACCGGTGCTGCAGGACGGTTTGCGGGCCTTGCGCGGCCACCCGCTGGTGGGCGAGGCGCGCGGAATCGGGCTGATCGGCGCCCTGGAACTGGTGGCCGACAAGCCGACGCGTACCCCCTTCCCGCCCGAGCTGACGGTGGGGGCCAAGGTGGTGGCCAAGGCCCAGGACAGGGGCGTCATCCTGCGCGCCATGGGCGACGCGGTGGCCTTCGCCCCGCCCCTGGTCATCTCGGAAGGAGAAATCGCCGAGATGCTGCGGCGTTTCGGCCAAGCGCTTGACGAAGCTCATGGCGAGCTTGGACGCGGATAACTATGTGATACTGCAGTCGAAAGCCTTGGCGCATTACAGCTTGTACACTTGCGCCAGCGCTTTTCGATCCTCTAGGATCGGCGCACCGGCCCGAACCCCCGGAAAATACGGGGACAGACGGGCCGAGGGAGGAGAGGAATGGATTACGAGCATTACTTCACCAAGCGGATCGCCGACCTCAAGAGCGAGGGGCGCTACCGGGTGTTCGCCGATCTGGAACGCCAGAAGGGCCGCTTCCCCATCGCCCTCAACTATCGCGACGGCGAGGTGCGCGAAGTGGTGGTGTGGTGCTCCAACGACTATCTCGGCATGGGCCAGCACCCGGACGTGATCGCCGCCGCCCACGAGGCGCTGGAGCGCTGCGGCGCCGGCGCCGGCGGCACCCGCAACATCTCGGGCACCAACCACTACCACGTGCTGCTGGAGGAGGAACTGGCCAGCTTCAACGCCAAGGAGGCGTCGCTGCTGTTCACCTCGGGCTACGTGGCCAACCAGACCGCGCTGTCCACCCTGGGCGCCACCATTCCGGGCTGCGTCGTGTTCTCCGACGAGCTCAACCACAATTCCATGATCGAGGGCATCCGCCACGGCCGCTCGGACAAGCATGTGTTCCGCCACAACGACCCGGAACACCTGGAACAGTTGCTGTCGGCCTATCCGAAGGAGACGCCCAAGCTGGTGGCCTTCGAATCGGTCTATTCCATGGACGGCGACATCGCTCCCATCGCCGAAATCTGCGACGTGGCCGAGGCCCACAACGCCATGACCTATCTGGACGAGGTCCACGCGGTCGGCATGTACGGCTCGCAAGGCTCGGGCGTCGCCGAACGCGACGGGGTGCGCGACCGCATCACCATCATCCAGGGCACCCTGGCCAAGGCGGTCGGCGTGGTCGGCGGCTATATCGCCGCCTCGGCCTCCTGCGTCGATTACATCCGCAGCTTCGGCCCGGGCTTCATCTTCTCGTCCTCCATGCCGCCAGCCACCGCGGCGGCCGCCCTGGCCTCCATCCGCTACCTGCGCGCCCATCCCGAAATCCGCGACAAGCACCAGGAGCGCGCCGCCACCGCCAAGCGCCTGCTGAGCGAACGCGGCATCCCGGTCCTGCCGTCGGTCAGCCACATCGTGCCGGTGATGGTGGGCAACGCCGCGCTGTGCAAGCAGGCCAGCGACCTGCTGCTCAACGATCACGGTATCTACGTCCAGCCCATCAACTATCCCACCGTGCCGGTGGGCACCGAGCGGCTGCGCATCACGCCCACCCCGCTGCACGACGATTCCATGATGGCCCATCTGGTGGAATCGTTCTGCGCCGTCTGGGACCAGTTGGACCTTCACAAGGCCCATCACCCGAAATCGATCAAGGCGGCGGAGTAGCGACAGCTTCCTGTCAGGCTGAGGACGTACTCTGAATCAAGTCGAGCCGGGTCGCTCCAGCATGCCCTCGTTGGAGTTTTTCATCCGGTTCGGCCCTCCCAAGATGAAGCCGGCGGGCTCCCCAACTCCCGCCGGCTTCTATCGCTTTGGGCACAGCCGCGCCATCCTGCCCGGCCCTTGATCCGACTCTTCATGTCATCCTGAGCGCAAGCGAAGGATCTCCGCCTGGACATTGGCGCCGGTTCTGAAAAGCCACGCCAGGACGAGATCCCTCGACTGCGCTCGGGATGACAGCCTTACCGAAGCGTCAGTACACGCCCTTGGAATTGAGGTAGATGGCCGACTTGCGGTCCTCGGCCAGGGTGTGGCCGACGATCCATTCCTGCAGGAAGGTCAGCACCTCGGCCTCGTTGTAGCCGCGCCCGCCGGCCACCGCCGCCTGCAGCTCGGTCAGCTGCTCCAGCAGACGCTGATGGCGGCTCCGGTGGCTGCTGAGGTCGGGGTACTTGTAGCGGATCAGCAGCCCCTCCTCCTCGCCGAAATGGAAGCGGGCGTATTCGCGCAGCAGGCCCATGGTCTCGGCCACCTCGGCGTCCGAGGATTTGCGTTCCATCATGTCGAGCACCGAATTGCCGATCTCGAACAGCCGCTTGTGGTGGGAATCGATGCGCTGCACCCCCACCGAATACTCGTCGTGCCACTTGATCAGCACGCGGGCGTGCTCGCCGGCCTCGACCATGGCCCGGGTCCGCTTGGTGCTGGCCTCGAACAGCTTCCAGCGCACCGAGGGAATGTCGCGCAGCGCCTCGGCCGGCACCAGATAGACCTCGCAGCCTTCCAGGGCCCGGACGCGCAGCAGGCTGGGGGTGTCGAAGATCGCCACCTCCTCGCCGAAGAAGTCGCCGGGCTTCAGGGTCTCGAACATGTGTTCGCCGAGGAAACGGCCGGCGCTGCCCGATTTCAGCATGGCCACCCGGCCGGGGCCGGGCTCGATCACCGTATCGGCAATAAAGGCCTCGCGGTCCATGGCCTGGGCGATGCGGTTCAGGGACTTGGACGACACCACCTCGCCGAACAGCGCGGTGCGCAGCAGGAACTCGCGGTGTTCCAGCAGGCGCGATACGCCCGAGAACACGTTGTTGTAGCGCACGAATTCCAGATAGAGCGAACAGGGGATAGCCAGGGCCTGGACAAAACTGGCGGCGCGGTAGGTCTCCGACGCCGGGGTGCCGAACAGCCCCGACAGCTCGCCGATCAGCGCGCCGGCCGACAGCACCGACCGCATCTCGATCTCGATGGGGATCATCTCGACGCTGCCCGACAGCAGCAGATAGATGTGGTCGTTGGGCATCCGCTCCTTGACCAGGATGGTGCCGGGATTGAACGTCACCACCGGATTGTTGAGCAGCACCCGGATCTGGTGGCGGGGAATGCCGGGAAAATAGGCGTCCAGCGCCTCGAAGGCATAGGGCCAGATGAAATCATGGTTGGACGGGATCAGCACGTCCACCGTGCCGAACGACGCCGACGAACCGATGGCCTTCTGGGCGCGGGTGTTGCGCTGCGAAGTGTGGGCCAGGATGATCTTGCCCGACATGTCGTCACGGAAGTCATAGGCGTCGCCGTGGATCATCCCGCCGCCGACATCGATCTTCTTGACGTCGGCCGGGGTCAGGTAATCGGCGGCCACCTTGTCGTACAGGGCCTGGCTGATGCCCGGCGAGGTGGGATCGTCGGTGACGAAGCTCTGCAGCACCGACAGGCGGCAGATATCGGCGAAATGGGAATAGGTGCGGTAGCCCCCCTCCCACATGGCGCGGAAGTGGAAGATGGTGGTTTCCACCGGATGGGGCGAGAAGACCGGCATCACCTCCAGCCCGTCGATGGCGTTCCACTCGCCCTCCACCAGCGGACAGACGTCGAAATAGTCCGAGAACGCCGCCTCCTCGATGGACAGCAGCGCCGCCACCTTCTTGGCCACCGAGGCGCGGACCAGCGGCGTCGAATAGTATTTCAGCTTGTGGTCCGAGCGGATCAGGGTGGTCAGCCCGGCGAAATGGTCGTCGTGGGAATGAGTGTGGAAGATGCCCTCGATCTCGTTGACGCCGATGCCCAGCGCGTTGAGCGAGTAGAGGATGTTGGGGCCGGCATCCACCAGATAGACCTTGCCCTGGAAGATGACGATGGACGACATGGACGGACGGTTGATGTCCCAACCGTCGCCCTCGCCCGAATGGATCACCGCGAAATACTCACGGCGCAGGCGGTAGAAACCCAGGGGATAAGGAGACTCGTAGGTCTCGAAGGGCGGCAGGTTGAGGTCGACCACCGCGACCTGGCCCTGGTACGAAAACTCGAAGACGTTGAACAGCATGCGGCGCACGGTGACGCCGTTCCTGATTTCCACCGGCTCGTTGTCCACCACCAGGGTGTCGAGCAGGTCGCCGGGGTGGCGGATGGCGCCGAAGGCGAAGCGCAGCTTCATGCGCATCAGCTCGCGGGCCCGCTCGGGAGTCTCGCCGGCCTCGACGATCTCCTCCTCGTTCACCAGGCCGTAATTGCCGCGGTAGATGTACTGCATCTGGGCGCGCACCTGGTCGGCGCTGCCGATCAGCATGGGCTTGATTCCGGTATTGCCCGGATGGTCGGGCAGGATCATGCCCTGGCGATAGAGCATCTGCAGGACGGGAAACTCGGCCAGATTCGAGAAACTGCCGTTCTGGACCATGGCGTCGGACAGCAGGATGGCGTTGGGCCCGGTCTCGAACGGCACACCGTTCATCTCGGTGGAGACGATCAGCCCCCGCTTCATCAGGTGCTTCACGGCGTCGGCGGGACAGCCGCACAGCACCGACACCCCGGCCTGGGGGGCCTCGATCCACCAGACTCCGGTGGTTACCTCGATCTTCCGCAGCAAAGACATCGCCCCCTCGTCCTCCTGGAGGAATCCACCCGAGGGGTTCCCGCCCGCCCAGCAGATCCATAATGCATATATAGCACGACAAAACCCCCTAACCACCCCCGGAGTCCGATCATTCTCAAGGCTTTACATTTGTCCGGCAATGACCTATCTCAAGTATGGATATACTGCAATTCGCTCGCATTTGCACATTCTGGTGCTATGGATGCGGCAACGTCCAACAGGTCAATATGCGAGGCCCCCATGCTGGCGTCAGCCGTCATCGTTTTCCGTGAAGTTCTCGAAGCCGCCCTGATCGTCGGCATCGTCCTGGCCGCCACCAAGGGACTGGCCGGCAGCCGCCGTTGGGTGACAATGGGAATCCTGGCCGGCCTGCTGGGCTCGGCGGTGCTGGCCGGTTCGGCCGAGGCGCTTTCCGAAGCCGCCGAGGGCATGGGCCAGGAGGTGTTCAATGCCTCGATCCTCGGCCTGGCGGTGCTGATGCTGGGCTGGCACACCGTGTGGATGAGCCGCCACGGCCGCGAAATGGCCGCCGAGATGCGGCAGGTCGGCCACGCGGTCAGCGTCGGCTCGCGCCCCCTGTCGGTCCTGGCGGTGGTGGTCGGCGTGGCGGTGCTGCGCGAAGGCGCCGAGACGGTGCTGTTCGTCTTCGGCGTGTCGGCCTCGGGAGAGAGCGGCGGCAAGCTGGCCACCCTGGCCGGCTGCGCCGTCGGCCTGGGAGCCGGCATCACCGTCGGCATCCTGCTCTATCGCGGCCTGCTGGCCATTCCCGCCCGCCATCTGTTTTCCGTCACCACCTGGCTGGTGACCCTGCTGGCCGCCGGCATGGCCGCCCAGGCGGTGACCTACCTGTCCGCCGCCGGGCTGATCGACATGGCGACCCAGCCCCTGTGGGACACCTCGTGGCTGTTGCCCGAAAACAGCATCGGCGGCCGCCTGCTCCACACGCTGGTTGGCTATGTGGATCGCCCCAGCGCCGGCCAGTTGGCCGCCTACGCCACCACCTTGCTGGCCATCACCGGCCTGGCCCGGGTGGTGAGCCGCCGGCACGCCTGAGGCGAAGGCGGATCCGTCGTCCCGACGCCCTTGGGCGGAGGGATCTCCATCCGGGAAGGCGGAACCAATCCTGAGAAGCCGTGCCAGGATGAGATCCCTCGCATAGGCTCGGGATGACAGATCAACTCAATCCCCACAAAAAACTCCCCGCCGAAGCGGGGAGTTGAACATCAGTTTCTGGCGATTTCCCGCCTTGCGGGCTGGGAAGATTCGGCTCCGGCCGGGGTGGAGGATCCGGCCGGAGCCCTGTGCGCCGCTTGAGGCGGAGGGGACTCCGCCGCCATCAGTTTGAGCAGCGCAACCTGCTCGTCCACCTTGGCCTGGATGTGGGCGAGCTGGTCGGGAGACAGATGACGGTACTTGCCGATCATCTTGACGTATTCGGTAATGGGATAGGCGTTGTCCGGCGAGTGGGTGAAGCGCAAGCCCCTGGTATTGGTGTATTCCCACAGCGGGTTGAAATTGCTGTCCACGCTCATCCGGCAGGCCTCGATCACCTTGGACGCGGGAATGCGCCAGCCGGTCGGGCACGGCGAGTAGATGTGGAGGTAGGAGAAGCCCTCGAACGACGCCTCGATGGCGCGGTCCAGCTTCTCGTAGAGGTCCTCCATGTAGCCGGTGGACGCCGTCGCCACGTAGCGGCATTTGTGGGCCGTCATGATCAGCGGCAGGTTCTTGGCGTCCTGGGTCTTGCCCTTCATGTGCTCGCCCACCGGGGTGGTCGAGGTCCACGAGCCATAAGGCGTGGTGCCCGAGCGCTGCATGCCGGTGTTCATGTAGCCTTCGTTGTCGACGCAGACATACAGCACCTTCTCGCCGCGCTCGGCGGCGCCCGACACGGCGTGGAAGCCGCAATCGGAGGTGCCGCCGTCGCCGGCCAGGGCCATCACCACGATATCCTTGCGGCCGATGCGGTCGTAATAGCGGCGGATGCCCGACAGCATGGAGGCGGTGTTGGTCAGCAGCGGGTGGAACACCGGAACCTTGGTGCCGGTCTTGCCGTTATAGCCCACCGAGCCCATGCCGGGGATGCAGCCCGGCGGGGTGGCCAGCACCGAGTTGCGGCCGATCTTGCGCATGGCGTGGCGCATGATCAGTTCGGAATTGCAGCCTTGGCAACCCGACAGGCCGGGGACGAACAGATCCTCCTTGCCGCCGTACTCGTTGAAGATCGTGCCCGCCTTGCGGAACTCCAGGGCGCCGGTGGGGCACACCTTGACGCAGGCCGGATCACCGTCGCACTGGTCGCACTTGGCGACGCGGGCCACCGTCTCGTCCACCGCGATGCCGCCATAGGCGCAGCCGGCGGTGCACAGCAGGCAGTCCACGCACTTGGACGCGTCCCAGCCGATGATGCCGTTGCCGTTATCCTTGTCCAGGGCGCCCGAGGGACAGACCTGGACGCATTTGGGATCGCCGCACTGGCGGCAGATGGCGGTCTCGAAGGTTCCGGCCTTGGCGCCGGGAACGATGGAAATCCGGGAAGCGCCGCCCTTGGCCTTGGAACAGGCCGTCATGCAGTCGCCGCAGCCGTCGCAGAGCGAGGCCTTGAAGCCGATGCTGTCGAATGCCACGCCCATGTCTATCTCCACTGCTCGCTCATCAGGCGGCGGCCGGTTTCCACCGGCCAGGCCAGGAAGGCATCCTTGCATTCGGTCAAATCGATCCGGCGGCGGATCAGCTCGCCCATGATGCCCACGTCGAAGGGCTCGTCCACGCTGGCGTAGCCCACCAGCCGGTTGCCTTCCAGCACCAGGCGGCGATAGGCGCCCGAATCGGTCTCCACCGCCTCGACGCCCTCGGTGGCGGCGGCGCGGCCGATGGACAGCGCCACCCGGCCGAAGAAGCGGTAGGTGTTGACCGGCAATCCGCCGGCGTAATCCTTGCGGTAGGAATCCCCGGCCATGCCCTGGCCGGCGATCTTGCCCTGCTCCACCGCGGTGGGAATGATGCCGATCAGCGCCGGCTTGCCGCTGGCGAAGTCGGTGGCCTGGGCCACGTCGCCCGCCGCCCAGACGCCGTCGATGTTGGTGCGCATGGCCTCGTCCACCACCACGCCCTTGTCCACGGCGACGCCCGAGCCCTCCAGCCAATCGGTGACCGGACGCACGCCGGTGGCGACCAGCAGCAGGTCGGCCTCAAGCACGTTGCCGTCATCCAGGGTGACGCGGGCGGCGGGGCCGGAGACCTCGACCACCTTGCGGCGCAGCTTGAGGTCCACGCCGTGTTTGGTGAAGGCCTCCTCGATACGGGTCGAGGCCTTGGCGTCGAAATAGCCGGGCAGGACGTGGTCCTGCATCTCCACCACCGAAACCTTCAGGCCGGCTTCGGCCAGGTTCTCGGCGGCGTGCAGGCCGACCAGGCCGGCGCCCAGCACCACGGCGGACTTGGCCGCCCCCATGGCGGCGCGCAACCCCTCGGCGTCGGCCAGGGTGCGCAGCACATGGTACGTCACCCCGTCCAGCCCCTTGACCGGCGGAATGGCCGGCTGGGCGCCCGAGGCGACCAGCAGGGACTGGTAGCGCCAGACCTCGCCGTTCGCCAGGGTCACCGCACGCGCCTTGGCATCCAGGGACACGGCCTGCGCGTTGGGCACGTAGGTGCAGGCGTTGGCCGCGAAGAAAGCGGGATCGCGCAGCAGCACCTTGTCCGGACCCGACCGTCCCGACACCACGTAGGGCAGGATGGTGGGGGAATAGGGCAGCCGCTCGTCCTTGGTCAGCATGGCCATGGAGCCGTCCGGGTCCACCAGACGGATGGCACGCAGGGCTTCCAGGGCAGCATGGCTGGAGCCGACGAGAAGGTATTTGGCCTCGGGCATCATCGACCTCAATCGTTCTCGTTCAGCCAAACCGGCTGGGTGGCCATTTCGCCCCCGGCCAGACGGAAAGTGCGGTCCACCACGCCGGCGAAATGCTCGACGGTGATGTCGGCGCCGGCCAGACCGCCGATGAAGCTCATCATCGGGATACGCACCGGCAGGGCGTAGAGCGCCGCCAGCACTTCCTGGTAGACCGGGCCGCAGTTCCAGCCGAAGTTGACCGAGCGGTCGACCACGCCGATGGCCTTCACCTTGGACAGCGCCTGGGCGATGCGGGCGGCGGGGAACGGACGGAAGGTCTTGATCTTGACCAGACCGATCTTCTTGCCGTCCAGACGGGCCTCGTCCACCGCATCCTTGGCGGCGCCGGTCATGGAACCGATGGTGACCAGCGCCACCTCGGCGTCCTCCATGCGGTATTCCTCGATCAGCGGCGACCAGTAGCGGCCGGTACGCTTGCCCCAGTCGGCATGGGCCTCCTCGATCACCCGCAGGGCCTCGGACATGCCCGAGCACAGCCCCTTGCGGTACTTGACGAACATGGAGGGACCGATGCCGCCGGCGCCGCCGGTCAGCGGGTCCACCGCCATGGGGCGCTCGGGGTCCAGGCAGGCGTGCCAGTTGACCTGCTTCTCGCCCAGGAAGGCGTCCACCACCGCCTGGTCGGGCAGTTCCACCCGCGCCACGCCGTAGGACAGGTAATTGCCGTCGTGATTGACGTTGACCGGCAGCATCACGTCGGGATTCTCCGCCACCTTGTAGGCGATGGGGATGGTGTCGAGGATTTCCTGCTGGGTCTCGCAGTACATGTGGATCCAGCCCACTTCCTTGACCGTCATGGCGTCCTGCTGGCCGCCCCACACGCAGGTGGGCGACACGGCGTCGCGGGTGACCAGCGACACCACCATGGGCAGGCGCAGACCCGGCGTGCGGAAATAGGGCTCGAACATGAAGGCCAGGCCCTGGGCCGAGGTGGCGGAATAGGTCCGCGCCCCGGCCAGGACGGCGCCGTGCAGCACCGACAGCACGGTGTGCTCGCCCTCCACGTCCATCAGGTCGGCGTCCATGCGGCCGTCGGCGATGAACTGGGCCAGATACTCCACCAGCGAGCTTTGCGGCGTGATGGGATAGACGGCGACCATGTCGGGCCTGGACAGGCAGGCGCCCCAGGCGGCCGCCTCGTTACCGTCGCAGACGATGACCTTACCGGTCGAAACCTTGTTCATGGTCAGCCCTCCGCCTCTTCAACCATCCTGATGGCGCGGTGCGGGCATTCCTCGGCGCAGATGCCGCAGCCCTTGCAGAAGTCGTAGTTGAAGTCGAACCACGCCGCCTTCTCCACCACGCACTGCACCGGGCAGTACAGCCAGCAGGTGGCGCACTTGACGCAGCGGTCACGGTCGACGATGGGCCGCAGCGCCCGCCAGTCGCCAGTGAGCATGGTGGTGTACTCGGTGGCGATGGGACACATATTGTCGGGAACATTGCGAAGGGTCACGCCGCCTTCTCCTTACCCAGGTCCAGCACGATGGTCTCGGCATAGCCGCGCCGCACCGCCTCGATGTTCTGCTTCAGGCCGGCGTCGCGGAAATGGGTTTCCTCCAGCGCCTTCTCCAGGGAGTCCACGCTCACCAGCCCGGTGGCCTTGGCGAAGGCCCCCAGCATGATGGTGTTGGTGATCTGGCGCTTGAAGATGTCCATGGCGATGGTCATGGCGTTGCAGGTCGCCACCCGGCTGACCACGCCCGGCACCTCGATCTCGCCCGGCTGCTTGGCTGTGGCCAGGATCAGGGTGCCGGCCTTGGGCATGCCGGCGAACACATCCACCGCCCGGACCACCGTGGGATCGATCACCACCACGATATCGGGGGAATAGATGTTCGTGACACGGCGGATTTCCGTATCGGAGAGCCGCAGGAACGCCACCACGGGGGCGCCGCGCCGCTCGAAGCCGAAGGCGGGAATGGCCATGACGTGTCGCCCTTCCTCCACCAGCGCGGTGGCAAGAATGGCCGAGGCCAAGACGGCACCTTGTCCGCCGCGGCCATGAAGACGCACTTCATGCATGGATTCCCGATCCTCCCGTAGGCCTCTAAGCGATCACCGGCACTTGGCGGCCGGTTAATTCGGTATTTGATTACCTATTACAGTTTTCTTTCGGCAAAAGCAAGTTTCGTATCACGTTGCATTGCGGAATCCGCATGGGTGGCTCCAGGCCGCGCCGCACGATTTTGCTGGATTCCACGGTACGGAATGGGCTACCTACTCCTTCAGGATAGTACGATACCTCCTTAGGGTAGGTGAAATTACGTAGAGGGCTGTAATCATGTACGATTCCATGACCGATTCGAACGAGACCAATGCGCGCAGCTGGATCGCCCTTGGCGTCGTCGGCCTGGCCGCCCTGGCCATCACGGTCCTGTTCTCGCCGGCCGTCGGCCTCTACGACCTCGGCCCGGCACAACAGCAAATCGCCGCCAGCGGACGCTGACGGCGATTTTCGTTTCGCTTCAAGCCTGAGCGCAGGGCGCCGTCACAGCCCCAGATAGGCTTCCTTCACCTTGTCATCGTTGAGCAGCCGCGATCCCTGGTCGGTCAGGACCACGGCGCCGGTTTCCAGGACATAGCCGCGGTCGGCGATGGCCAGGGCGGCATAGGCGTTCTGCTCCACCAGGAAGATGGTGGTCCCCTGATCCTTGAGCGCCTGGATGGTGCGGAAGATTTCCGCCACCAGCAGCGGCGCCAGGCCCATGCTGGGCTCGTCGAGCAGCAGCACGCGGGGATTGCCCATCAGCGCCCGGGCGATGGCCAGCATCTGCTGCTGGCCGCCCGACAGGGTGCCGGCCGGCAAGTCCCGCTTCTTGTGCAGGATGGGGAACATCTCGTACATGCGGTCCATGTCCGCCTTGACGTCCGGTCCCTGGCGGCGATAGGCGCCGAGGCGCAGGTTATCCTCCACCGACATGGGGCCGAACACCTGGCGGCCTTCGGGCGACTGGCAGATGCCGAGACCCACCCGCTTTTCCGGAGCCATCCTGGTGATGTCCTGGCCGGCGAACTTGATGGTGCCGCCGGTGACGCCCTGGACGCCGGAGATGCAGCGCAGCAAGGTGGTCTTGCCGGCGCCGTTGGCGCCGACCAGGGCCACCAGTTCGCCCTCGGCGACCTGGACGTCGATGCCCTTGAGGGCCTGGATGCGACCGTAATGGCTGGTCAGGCCGGAGATTTCGAGCAGCATTCCCATCTCCATCACCCGTTCGTGCCGAGATAGGCGCTGACCACCTCGGGATTGGCGCGCACCTCGGCCGGAGTGCCCTCGGCCAGCTTGCGCCCGTAATCCAGGGCCGTGATCTGGTCGGAAATGCCCATCACCATCTTCATGTCGTGCTCCACCAGGACCACCGTGACGCCGGAGGAGGCCACCTTCTTGATGACCTCGTCGATCTCGCGGCTTTCGGTCGCGTTGAGGCCCGCCGCCGGCTCGTCGAGCAGCAGCATCTTGGGCTGGGCGGCCAGTGCCCGGGCGATCTCGAGGCGCTTCAGCGCACCATAGGGCATGGAGGCAGCGTCGGCGTCGAGGTACTTGCCCAGGCCGACGAACTCCATCAGCCCGGCGCAGTAGTCGCGACACTCCCTGTCGCGGCGCGTCACCTGGGGTAGGCGCAGCAGCGACGGCAGGAAACGGCGGTCCAGATGCAGGTGATGGCCGACCATGACATTCTCGATGGCCTGCATGTTGAAGAAGATCTGCAGGTTCTGGAATGTGCGGCTCATACCCAGCGCCGCCAGCTCGTAGGGCTTCATGCCCGACACCAGACGGTCCTGGAACAGCACCCGGCCCGAACTGGGGGTGTAGACCCCGGTGATCAGGTTGAACAGGGTGGTCTTGCCGGCGCCGTTGGGGCCGATGATGGAGTGGATATGGCCGGTCTCGACCGTGAAGGTCAGGTCCTCGACGGCATGGACACCGCCGAATTCCTTGGAGAGCTTTTCGACCTTGAGCAGGCTCATCGTCCCGCCTCCCTGCTCTTGAGCTTGATCATCAGGCTGGGCAGCAGGCCCTTGGGCATGAAGATCATGGTGCCCATCATGATGACGCCGAGAATCATCGCCTCGTACTGCTCGACCACCGCCAGCAGCTGCGGCAGCAGGGTGAGGATCACCGCGCCGACCACCGCGCCGTACACCGACGCCATGCCGCCCAGCACCACCATGGTGACGAAGTGGACCGAGCCGAAGAAGCTGCCGATGTCGGGGGTGATGAAGCCGTTCTTGTGGGCGAACAGCGAGCCGACCACCGAGGCGAACACCGCCGAGACCACGAAGACCAGCACCTTGTAGCTGGAGGTGTCGACACCGACCACCTCGGCGCCGACCTCGGAGCCGTGCACCGCCCGCAGGGCGCGGCCCACCGGCGATTCGATCAGGTTGAGCGACAGCCACACCGCGAAGATCAGCAGCACGCCGGTCACCCAGTACCACATCTGGTCGCCCTTGATGGTGAAGCCGAGCATCTTGAAATTGCCCAGGCTCATGCCGTCGGGACCGCCGGTGATGCCGGCCTCGGTCTTCAGCACGATATGGATGATGATGCCGATGCCCAGCGTCGCCATGGCCAGGTAGTGGCCCTTGAGCTTGAGGATGGGCCGCGCCACCGCGAAGGCCAGGATGCCGACCACTGCGGCCGAGAGCGTCAGGGCGACGATGGCCGGGACGCCGTAGCGTTCGGTCAGGATGCCGCTGCCATAGGCGCCCAGCGCGAAGAACCCGGCATGCCCCAGGCTGATCTGACCGGCATAGCCGATCAGCAGGTTCAGCCCGACGCAGACGATGGCGTTGAACATGGCGTTGACGCCGACGTCGTAGAAATAACTGTTGGAGAACCCGACGGGGGCGACGGCGACGACGATCGCCAGGGCCGCCAGCCCACCGGTTCTTGCGGTCATGAGGTTCATGGCGTCACACCCGATCCGTGCCGCGCTTGCCGAACAGGCCGCTGGGCATGAAGAACAGAACAAAGAGAATGATGATGAAGGCGATGGCGTCCTTGTAGGCCGACGACAGGTAGCCCGACGCCATGGCCTCGGCGATGCCGACGATCAGGCCGCCGACGATGGCTCCGGTGCCGTTGCCCAGGCCGCCCAGCACCGCCGCCGAGAAGCCCTTGAGCCCCAGCATGATGCCCGCCTCGTAATTGGTGAAGGTGATCGGGGTGACCACGATGCCGCCCACCGCACCCAGCAGCGCCGACAGCGCGAAGCTGGCCAGCAGCACCTTCTTCACCGCCACGCCCACCAGCTGGGCCGCCAGGCGGTTGTGCGAGGTGCCGAGCATGGCCTTGCCGAACATCGTGCGGTTGAAGAAGTACCACAGCCCGACGATGACGACGGCGGCGACACCGATCACCCACAGGCTCTGCGGCATCAGGGTGGCGCCCATGACGGCGATGGGCGTCTCGCCCGAGAAGGCCGGCAGGGAATGGAATTCCTTGTCCCAGATGATCTGGGCGGCGCCGCGCATGAAGATGGAGGCGCCGATGGTGATGATGATGATGGTGACCACGTCGGCGTTGCGCGCCGGTTCGACCGCGAACTTCTCCATGGCGACGCCCACCAGCATGGAGGCGACCATGGCCAGGGGAATGGCCAGGTATAGCGGTACTCCCGCCGCGACCATGGTGGCCGTTGCCATGCCGCCGATCATGATGAACTCGCCCTGGGCGAAGTTGATCACGTGGCTGGCGTTGTAGATGATGGCGAATCCAAGGCCGGCCAGCGCATAGATGGCGCCCGACGTCAGCCCGGAGAACAGATACTGCAGAAATGCGGCGAACATGCTTCCCCAACTCCCTCGGCGGGGTCGTCCGGCGGCCCGCCTCCCCGGTCAAGGGGAGGCGGAACCGCCGGCAAACCGTCGGATCAGTTGCTCAGAACCCAGTCACCCTTGCGGATTTCCACCATGTGGAAAGCCGAAGGCGACAGGCCCATGTGGTCGGTGGGGCTCATGGAGACCAGCCCACCGGTCCCCACATAGCCCGAGGTCTTCTCGATCTCGTCACGAACCTTGGCCTTGTCGGTGGACCTGGCGCGGTTGATGGCGGCGAGAGCGATCTGCAGGCCGTCATAGGCGTGGCCGGCGAAGGTCGAGACGTCCGACTTGAAGGCGGCCTCGTAATCCTTCTTGAAGGCGGTCACCACCGGCTTCTGCGGATCGGTGGCGGGCAGCTGGTCGGGAACCACCAGACCGGCGGCCGGCAGGCGGACGCCTTCGGTCGCGTCGCCGGCCAGCTTGATGTAGTCCTTGGAGGCGACGCCATGGGACTGGTACAGCGGCACGGCGATGCCCAGCTGCTTGAAGTTCTTGGTGACGATGGCCGGGCCCTGGCCGAAACCGAAGTTGAACACCGCCTGGACGCCCGGCGCATTCTTGATCTTGGTCAGCTGGGCGGTGACGTCGGGGTCCTTCGGCGAGTAGATCTCGTCGGCGACCACCTCGATGCCATAGCTCTTCACGACCAGCAGCGACTGATCGCGGCCCGACTTGCCGAAGCCGGCATCCTCGGAGATCATGCCGATCTTGGTGATGCCACGCTTCTTCATGTCCGAGAACACCTTCTCGGCAGCCATCTTGTCGGTGTGGGGAGTCTTGAACACCCACTTCTTCACCGGCTCGACGATGACCACGGCACCGGCCAGCGAGATGAACGGCACCTCGTTGCGCTCGGCCAGCGGCAAGGCGGCCATGGTGGTGGCGGTGGTGGAGCCGCCGATCAGCAGATCGACCTTGTCGCTTTCGATCAGGCGCTTGGTGAAGGTCGAGGCCTTCTCGCCGGCGCCGCCGTCGTCATAGACGACCAGTTCGACCTTGCGGCCGAGCACGCCGCCTTCCTTGTTGATGCGCTCGACATACATTTCCAGGGTCTTCTTCTCGGGCTCGCCGAGGAAGGAGGCCGGGCCGGTGACCGACAGGATCGAGCCGATCTTGATCGGATCGGCCGCCATGGCCTGACCGGCGAAGGTGGAGCAACCGGCGACGACGACGGCCGTCGCGCCCCATTTCATGAGGTTACGCATTCATTTTCCTCCCAGAAGCAGCTCACGGCTTATCTCGCCGCGTAGCCTATCTAAGGGGCTATTTAACCCGAGAGCAACGCATTACGCCAGGAAAAAAATGCGCATTTGAGTACCGGATTGCTTATTGACGATTCCCCGGCGATCTGCCGCCCTACCCTGACCGGATGTCCGGAAATTATCGACCAGAGGTATGCCCCCATGGCCAAAATGCGTAATCATCTTGAAACGATATGTGTCACTTTGTAACTTAGTTGTGGGGGAGTAGTACCTTGGGCGACTAATCTGCGGAGATCGGATAGGCCATGGGAAGCGGGGACACGTCTCTTATCGACAAGCTTAAGCTGCAGCGGGACCGCTTCATCGCGTTCGCGTTTGCCGGCGCCGATCTGCTGCTGGAACTGAACGACGAGGATGTCGTCACCTACTCCGCCGGTGCGGGCGAGGCCCTTTACGGCATCTCGGATTCCGAATTGCTGGGGCGGCCCCTGGCCGAGTTCATCTTTTCCCGCGACAAGGACAAGTTCACCGACGCCATCCAGCGCCTGCGGAATTCCGGCCGCCTCGACCACACCCCGCTGTCCATGATCGGCCCCTCGGGCGCCGTATCGCGCATGCGCATGGCCGGCATCAAACTGCCCCAGTTCCCCACCGGCTATCATCTGGTGCTGTCGCGCATCTCGCCCATCGCCTCGGGTGAGAACGACCAGTCGGGCCAGACCGCCGACCCCCGGGTGCGCTTCGTCGACATGGTGCGCCAGCGCCTGAACGAGGCCAACCGCCTGGGCGAGGATTACACCCTGACCATGTTCGACCTGTCGGCGTCGAAATTCGGCGGGACCGAACCGGCCCTGCTGCAGAGCTTCTTCACCACGCTGCACCATACCCTGGAGAGCTGTTCGGTCCGCCAGTCGTCGGCCGGCGCGCTCAACGACCGCGCCTTCGGCCTGGTCCACGACAAGGCCATGAGTTCGGGCGACGTGCACGAGAAGGTCAACGAGGTGTTCCGCCAGTTCAGCGGCAAGGTCAAGGGCGCCAGCCTCAAGATGCACAGCGCCTCGCTGGATATGGACGATTCCGCCATGTCCGAGGACGATCTCGGCAAGGCGCTGACCTTCATCATCAACGGCTTCGTCCGGGACAGCGCCAAGTTCGCCATCAAGTCCCTGGCCGAGGGCGCCAAGGTGGCGGTGGAGGACACCCTGGTCCGGGTGCGCAACTTCCGCAAGATGATCCGCAGCGACAAGCTGGCCTTCTTCTTCCAGCCCATGGTCAACGTCTCCACCGGCACGGTGCTGGCCTACGAGGCGTTCGGCCGCATCGCCCACGACAAGGGCTTCTTCGCGCCGTCCCAGATCATTCCCTTCGCCACCGACGTGGGCGTCATCGGCGAATTCGACCTGATGGCGGTGAGAAAGGCGGTGGCCGCCATGAAGGCCGGCGCCGACATCTCGTCCCTGGCATCCATCGCCGTCAACGTGTCGGGAACCTCGCTGGGCAATCCCGCCTTCTACCACGCCCTGATCAAGATCCTGGAGGAGAACAAGCCGGTTCTCGCCCGGCTGGTGCTGGAAATCACCGACGTGGCCCGGATCTACAATCTGGACGAGGCCAGGCGCCTGCTGGCCCGCATCAAGCGCCTGGGCGTACGGCTGTCGCTGGACGATTTCGGCTCGGGCGGGGCGGCCTTCGACATCCTGAAGATCCTGCCCGCCGATTACGTCAAGATCGATCGCGACTACATCTTCGACGCGCGGGAAAAACGCGGCCGCTCGGTGCTGCGCGCCATGGTCAGCCTGACTCACGAACTGGGCATGACCGCCATCGGCGAATGCATCGAGGACAGCCACATGCTGAATATCCTCAAGGATGTGGGCGTCGAATATGCCCAGGGCTTCTTCTTCGCGCCTCCCGCCCTGGATGCCGCGAAGAAGATCAAGTACTACAAGGACCACCTGAAGGTGGCCGAACCCTCGGCCGCCGAGTAGCCCTGCCGCGCAAGCAGCCCGGCAATGCCGCCATGGGACTGGACCCGGCCCGGTGATCTGGTATTTTTCCCTACGGGCCGCAATGGCGGCGACGTAGTGGGGGTCCCTCGACATGCATGATCCGTTGAACGCGTTCGCTTTGGGCGGTGACGTCTACCTGGATGGCGCCAAGACCGGCCCGTTGGCGGGGCTCACCTTCGCCGCCAAGGACGTCTTCGACGTCGCCGGCTACGTCACCGGAGCGGGCAATCCCGACTGGCGCCGTCTGGCCGAGCCGGCCCGGCATACCGCCTGGGCCATCGGTACCCTGCTGGAATCCGGCGCCCGGCTGGTAGGCAAGACCCACACCGACGAGTTGACGCGCGGCATCTTCGGCGACAATTCCCATTACGGCACCCCCGACAATCCCCGCGCCCCCGGCCATGTGCCCGGGGGATCGAGCAGCGGCTCGGCCGCCGCTGTGGCGGGCGGGCTCGCCTCCATGGCGCTGGGCACCGACACCGCCGGCTCGACCCGGGTGCCGGCGTCGTTCTGCGGGGTGTTCGGCCTGCGGCCGACCCTGGGAAGCATCCCCATGGACGGCGTGCTGAGCCAGTCCAACACCTTCGACACCGTCGGCCTGCTGGCCGACGACCCGGACATCCTCGCCAGGATGGGCGAGGCGCTGCTGCGCAAGAAGATCAAGGACGTCCGCCCCGCCCAGGTGGTGGTGCTGGAAGACGCCCTGGCGGCCTCGGACCCGGCGGTCGCCGCCGCCATCGAGGCGGCGCTGCCCCGCATCAAGGACGCCGTCGCCCCCATCGTGCGCGGCCGCAGGGTCTCGCCGGTGCCGCTGGCCGATTGGGTCGAGCACCAGAACGCCATCCAGGGCCGCGAGGCGTGGGAACGCTTCGGCGAGTGGATCAACAATTCCAACCCCCGCTTCGGCTTCGAGGTGGCGGACAATTTCCTGCGCGGTTCCAAGGTGTCGAACCGCACCCTGTCGGCGGCGCGCGGCTTCCGCCTGCGGGCCAGGCGTTGGGTGCAGGAGGCGCTGGAGGGCAATGCCGTCCTGGTGCTGCCCACCACCCCGGTCACCGCGCCGCCGGTCCACTCGCCCCGCTCGGTGATGTGGGAGATCAGGCACCGTATCGTCAGCCTGACCACCATCGCCGGCATGGCCGGCTGCCCGCAGATCAGCCTGCCGCTGTGCACGGCCGGCGGCCTGCCGGTCGGCCTATCGCTGATCGGCCCGCGCGGCTCGGACGCCCTGCTGCTGGCGGCGGCGCAGAGAATCGGCAAGGCCTGACCCGGTAAAGCGGGCGGGACGCCCGCTGGCCCGGATCAGAACCCCCGTATCCACCGGGGCCGCACCCCGGCGCCTTCGTCCAGGGCGGCGTCGATGCGGGCCAGCAGCTTGGCCTTGTCCCTGGGCAGGTTGCCGGCCAGGGCGAGGGCGTTGCTGGCGTGGTTGGAGCGGAAGATCACCGGGGCCGGCGGGTCGAGGCGGTCCAGCAGGCGGCGCAGTTCGACCAGCACGCCGTGATCGTCCTGCCACTGGAACTCCTCGCCGAAGCGCTCGAAGAAGCGGGGGGCCACGTTGGTCTCCAGGCCCAATTGCAGGGTGGAGAGGTAGGTGGGCGGTGCCCGGTTGACCAGTTGGGCGGTGCCTTCCATGTGGTCCTCCCAGCCGGTCTTGCCCCCCAGGCCGAGGATCACCGTGGCCGAAACCTTGAGGCCGTTTTCCCGCGCCTTGGCCAGCGCGGCCTCCATCTGTTTGGCCGAGCCCTTGGCGATGCGCTTCAACAGGGCGTCCGAGCCGGTCTCGATGCCGAGATAGACCAGCCCCAGCCGCTTGGACTTCAGCAGGGCGATGTCCTCCGGGCTCTTGCCCAGGATGTCGAAGGGGGTGGCGTAGGCGGAAATGCGCTGCAGCGCCGGGAAACGCAGAGCCAGGCGGTCGCAGATGGCGGCCAGGGCCTCGGTGGGCAGACAATAGGCGTCGCCGTCGGCCAGGAACACCCGGTGGGCGTCGGGCCAGTCCCGCGCCGCCGCGTCGATATCGGCGAAGACCTCGTCGAGCGCCCGCGCCCGGTAGGTCTTCTCCTTGTACATGGAGCAGAAGCTGCACTGGTTGTAGCGGCAACCCAGGGTCGCCTGGATGATCAGGTTGTCGCCCTCGGACGGCGGACGCCACAGGGGGAAATCATACTCAAGCATGGTCGGTCCTTCGTCGGGATGCGGCCGGGATGCCCGCCAATAACGTCTAGGCTGTATCGACATTCAGGGAATTCGGCTGATTTCAGGCCAGAGCGTCTTCCAGACAGAAATTTCAGCCACAGATGAATACAGGTAAACACAGATGAATTGAGAATATTCCTTATCTGTGTCCCGCGTAGCGGGAATCTGTATTCATCTGTGGCCCGTTTTTCGTCCCATCCGCTTGAATGTCGATTGGCCCTAGGGGCGCTTGTCGCGCATGGTGACGAACTCCTCGGCCGAAGTGGGGTGAATGCCCACGGTCGCGTCGAACTGGGCCTTGGTGGCGCCGCATTTCAGCGCCACGGCGAAGCCCTGGACGATCTCGGGGGCATCGGCGCCGACCATGTGGACGCCCAGCACCCGGTCGGTGGCGCGGTCGACCACCAGCTTCATCATGGTACGCTCGTCGCGGCCCGCCAGGATGTTGCGCATGGGCTTGAAGCGCGACAGGTAGACGTCGACGGCGCCAAAGCGCCGGGCCGCCTCGGCCTCGGTCAGACCCACCGTACCCACCGGCGGCAGGGAGAACACCGCCGAGGGAATGTTGTCGTAATCCATGGCGGTACTCTGGCCGAGAAAGGCGGTGCGCACGAAGGCCATGGCCTCGTTGATGGCCACCGGGGTGAGGTTGACCCGGTCGGTGACGTCGCCCACCGCCCAGATGTTGCGCACCGAGGTGCGCGACAGGGCGTCGACCATGATCGCGCCCTTGGAGTTGAGCATCACCCCGGCCTGCTCCAGCCCCAACCCCTCGGTATTGGGCACCCGCCCGGTGGCGTACATCACCAGATCGGCGTCCAGAATCTGGCCGTCGGACAGTTCCACGCCATAGCCGTGGCCGCGCCGTTCGATGGCGCGGACCTGGGTGGTGGTGCGCAAGGTCACGCCCTTATCCGTCATCTCCTCGGCCAGGGTGGCGCGGATGTCGCCGTCGAAGCCGCGCAGCAGGGTGTCGCCGCGCAGCACCAAAGTGACGCCGACACCGAGCGCGTTGAAGATGCCGGCGAATTCAACCGCGATATAGCCGCCGCCGACGATCACCACCCGTTCCGGCAATTGCATCAGGTCCAACGCCTGGTCGGAGGTCACGGCGTGCTCGATGCCCGGCACCTCGGGCAGGGCGGGCCGGCCGCCGGTGGCCACCAGGATGGTCTCGGCGGTGATCACCTTCAGCCCCACCTGCACGGCGTGGGCGTTGAGCAGGGTGCCCCGGCCCTCCACCACGGTGACGCCGGATTCCTTCAGCAGGCGCATATAGACGCCTTCCAGGCGCTGCAATTCCTCGTTCTTGGCGCTGACCAGCCGCGCCCAGTCGAAATCGGCGCCCTCCATGCTCCAGCCGAAGCCGAGCGAATCGGTCAGGTCCTCGGCGAACCTGGCGCCCATGACCAGCAGCTTCTTCGGCACGCAGCCGCGCATGACGCAGGTGCCGCCCACCCGGCTGCTCTCCACCACCGCCACCTTGCGCCCGGCCTGCGCCGCCATGCGGCAGGCCCGCACGCCGCCGGAACCGGCCCCCAGGGTGATCAGGTCGAAATCATAGGCGGCCATGGAACGTCCTCGGCATCGGCGATTTTTGCGTCGCAATCAACTTGGCATGCCGGGACGGGCATGCCAAGGTGCCAGGAGATTGGTTACCAGGACAACAATGCCTGATCCCTCCGAGCATCCCCTCGTCCGCCGCCTGCCCTTCCATTACGGCTGGGCGGTGGTCGCCGCCGGCAGCGTCGGTATTTTCGCCTGCCTGGGGCTGGGCCGCTTCGCGCTCGGCATGCTCCTGCCCTCCATGGGGCTGTCGCTGGAACTGTCCCGCAGCGAGATGGGCTGGATTTCCACCGGCAATTTCGTCGGCTACATGGCCGCCGTGCTGCTGGGCGGACGGATGGTCGGCCGCTGGGGGGCGCGCCGCACCGTGGTGGGCGGCCTCGTCCTGGTCGGGCTGTCCATGATGGCGGTGTCGCGGGCCGAGGGTTTCGCCCAGGTTCTGCTGCTTTACCTGCTGACCGGCTTCGGCAGCGGCTCGGCCAACGTGCCGGTAATGGGGCTGATCGCCCACTGGTTCGGCCGCCGGGTCAGGGGCCGCGCCGCCGGTTTCGTGGTGATCGGCTCGGGCGTCGCCATCATGACCGCCGGCGCCCTGGTGCCGGCCATCAACGCCGCCTACGGCGCCGAGGGCTGGCGCCTGTCGTGGCTGGTGATCGGCCTGATGGTGCTGGGCGCCGCGGCGATCGACCTGCTGGTGCTGCGCGACACTCCGTCCGAGCTGGGCCTGTCGCCGGTCACCGGCGCCCCGGCCGCCGGACCGGGCGCCCCCGCCCCGGTCTGCGCCGCCGCCCCCAGCCCGGCGGCCAAGCGCCGCATCCTGGCCCATCTGGGGGCGGTCTACGCCGCCTTCGGCTTCACCTACGTGATCTATGCCACCTTCATCGTCATCGCCCTGGTGCAGGAGCGCGGCTTTCCCGAATCCACCGCCGGCATGTTCTGGTCGTGGATCGGCTTCCTGTCCCTGGCCTCGGGTCCGGTGTTCGGCGGATTGTCGGACCGCATCGGCCGGCGGGCCGGGCTGATGATCGTCTTCGCCTTCCAGACCACCGCCTATGTGCTGGTGGCGCTGCCGCTGCCCGAGCCGTTCCTCTACGCTTCCATCGCCCTGTTCGGGCTGGTGGTGTGGGCCATCCCCTCGATCATGGCGGCGGCGGTGGGCGATTATCTCGGGCCGGAGCAGGCGGCGGCGGCCTTCGGGACCATCACCATGGTCTTTGCCCTGGGCCAGATCGTCGGCCCGGCGGTGGCCGGGTGGATGGCGGATTTCTGGGGCGGTTTTTCCGGGGCCTTCGCCATGGCGGCGGCGGTGGCGGGACTGGGCCTGGCCGGTTCGGCCTTCCTGCCCAATCCCAGGAAGCCCTGAGGGTCAGTCCCGCTCGTCGATCCAGGCCATCTGGATGGCCTCGAGGATCTTCTCGCTGGACTTGGCGGGATCGTCGGCGAAGCCGGGCAGCGCGCAGACCCAGGCATGCAGGTCGGTGAAGCGCAGGTTGACGTTGTCGGCGTCCGCGTGCGCTTCCTCCAGGGCGATGGCGATGTCGAGGGTGTCGGTCCACTTCATCGCCGCGCGCTCCCTACTTCTTGTCGACCATCATGTTGCGGGTGGCGGCCGGCAGAGTGACCTCCAGGCCGTCGAGATCCTTGCTCATGATGATCTGGCAGCCCAGCCGCGAGGTGGCGGTCAGGCCGAAGGCCAGGTCGAGCATGTCCTCCTCGTCCTCGGTGGCGGGCGACAGCTTGTCGTACCAGTCCTTGCCCACCACCACGTGACAGGTGGAACAGGCCAGCGAGCCCTCGCAGGCGCCTTCCAGCTCGATCTTGTTGCGGTGCGCCACTTCCAGCACCGACAGCCCCTCGGCGGCGTCGACTTCCTTGCGGGTTCCGTCGGGGGCGATGAACGTCATCTTGGGCATGAGCAAGCCTTTTCCTGTCTATTCGCCACCAAGGGCATCATCCAGCTTCTCGACGGTCATGCCGGCCAGGGCGGCCCGGATGCCACGGTCCATCCGCCGTTCGGCGAAGGTCTTGGTGGCGGCCTCCAGGCCCTCGGACGCGGCCGTGACGGCATCGCGGTCGCCGGCGGCGATGGCGCGATCCACACCGGCGATGGCTGCATCGATATCCTGTCGCTCGCTTTCAGACAAGAGGTCAGAATCGGCGCCCAGCGCCGCCTGCACCGCCAGCACCGACCGGCGGGCCTCCACCGCCGTCTCGGCGAACAGGCGCGACGCCATATCGTCCTTGGCGTTGACCAGGGAGTCACGCAGCATGTTGGCCATCTCGTCCTCGGTCAGGCCATAGGATGGCTTGACCGCCACCTGCTGCTCCACCCCAGTGGTGGCCTCGCTGGCGGTGACGGTCAGCAAGCCGTCGGCGTCCACCGTGAAGGTGACGCGGATGCGGGCCGCGCCAGCCGCCATGTTGGGAATGCCGCGCAGCACGAAACGGGCCAGCGAGCGGTTCTGGTCGACCATCTCGCGCTCGCCCTGCAGCACATGGATGGCCATGGCGGTCTGGCCGTCCTGGTAGGTGGTGAATTCCTGGGCCATGGCCACAGGGATAGGGGTGTTGCGCGGAATGACCTTTTCCACGATGCCGCCCATGGTCTCGATGCCGAGGCTCAGCGGCGTCACGTCCAGCAGCAGGGTGTCGGAACCGATGGTCAGCGCCTCGGCCTGCAGGGCGGCGCCGACGGCGACCACCTCGTCCGGGTTGATGTCGGCCAGGGGCTCGCGGCCGAACAGGTCACGCACCTTGCGCCGCACCAGCGGCATGCGGGTCGAGCCGCCCACCAGCACCACGCCCTGGATTTCCGCGACCTCGATCCCGGCGTCCTCGATCACGCCCCGGCAGATGGCCATGGTCTTGTCCACCCAGGGAAGGGCCAGGGACTCCAGTTCGTCGCGGGTCATGGCGTGCCTGGACGGCTTGCCGTCCACCTCGATCACCCAATCTCCGGCGGCGCGGCCCGACAGGCATTCCTTGGCGACGCGGGCGGCGGCCAGGGCCTGCTTGGCCTCGCCCGCCGTGATGCTCTCGATGCCGTGCTCCTTGTGGCGCTCGGCCAGGAAGCGCTCGGCGATGGCGTGATCGATGTCGTCGCCGCCCAAAGCGGCATCGCCCCCCGTGGACTTGACCTGGAACACGCCCTTTTCCATGCGCAGGATGGAAATGTCGAAGGTGCCGCCGCCCAGATCGTAGACGGCGTAGAGCCCCTCGGCGGCGTTATCCAGGCCGTAGGCCAGGGCGGCCGCCGTGGGCTCGTTGACCAGGCGCAGCACCTCGAGGCCGGCCAGACGGGCGGCGTCCTTGGTCGCCGTGCGGGCAGCGTCGTCGAAATAGGCGGGAACGGTGACCACGGCGCGGTCGACGCCCTTGCCCTGGGCCTCTTCGGCGCGGGCCTTGACGGCGCGCAGGATGTCGGCCGAGACCTCCACCGGAGTCAGGGTCCGCCCGGCGACCTTGAGCCGCACCATGCCGCCGTCGGCGGCCACGTCCAGGGTGTAGGGCAGCGTGCCGGCCAGGGTCTTGAGGTCCTCGGTGCCGCGGCCCATCAGGCGCTTGACCGAGCTGACCACATGGTCGGGGGCTTCCAGGATCATCCGCCGCGCGTCGGCCCCCACCGTGACGGCGCCGTCGTCGCCGTAATACACCACGGACGGGATCAGTCCCTTGCCGTCGGCATCGCGCAGAACCTCGGTCGCCCCGTCGCGGGCCAGCGCCACCACCGAATTGGTGGTGCCCAGGTCGATGCCGACCGCCAGGCCGCGTTCGGATTCGTGGGGGGCCGGGCTCTCGCCGGGTTCATGAAGCTGCAACAGCATGCTAGGGCAACCTTAAGGCACGGGTTTTCTTGGCGCGGGCCTCTTCGGCCAGCTTGGCGAGGTATTTCAGGCGGATGGTCAGGTGGCCGGCCTCCTCCAGATGGGAGGCGTTGATGGCCGCCGAGATATGGCACTGGCAGGCGATCACCTCGGATTCCGCCTCCATGGCCAGCTTGGCGATCTGGTCGGGCGAGGTGGCCTCGGCCAGGGCCTCGCGCTTTTCCATCTGCTCCATCAGCAATTCGCGGTCGTTGATGGTGCCGCAGGCGGTGAGGTCCACCGGATGGCCCAGGTGGTTCAGCAGGTAGGCGGCGCGCTTCAACGGGTCCTTCAGCGCCTCGTAGGCCTCGTTCAGCGAGGTGGCTTGGGCCTGCGACAGCGCCTTTTCCTTGGAGGATTTCGAGGCGAAGCGGTCGGGATGCAGACGCTTCTGGAAGCCGAAATACTGGCGCTGCAAGGCGTCCAGGTCGAGATCGAAGGACGGCGCAATGCCGAGGCGGGTGAAATGATCGATGGTGCCCGGCCCCTGCACGGCGCCGCACACCGAGCAGAACAGGGCGCGTGTCGCCACCGGCCCCTTGCAGGACCAACAGGAAACGATCTGGGCGGCGGCGGGGGCGTTCATCGTCCTCTCCGGTTCCTCTTCTCTTTGATGGGGCGGCGGCTCAGACGTGGAAGGACTCGCCGCAGCCGCACCGCCCCTTCTCGTTGGGATTCTTGAAGACGAAGCCGGACTGCATCTTGTCCTCGACGAAATCCATCTCGGTTCCCAGGATGAACATGGTCGCCTTGGGATCGATCAGCACGGTGACGCCCTTATCCTCGAGAATCTCGTCGAACTGCGATTTCTCGTCGGCGTATTCCAGGGTGTAGGACATGCCGGAGCAGCCCTTGGAGCGCACGCCGATGCGGATGCCGACGCTGGGCTTGCCGCGCTTGGCCAGCAGGGCCTTGACCCGCTCGGCGGCGGCGTCGGTGATGGTCATGGGAGCAGGAGGCATGATGTTCCCCTTCTTCTGTCATCCTTCGGCGGCCCGATCCGTCGGTCCGCCGTAAGCCCTCAGTCGCCGGGCGCTTCGCTTGGCTTTCGCGCCGTAAGGCGCGGCGCGCTTCGCGCTTGCCTCGGCCCCGTCGAACCGTCATCCGGTTCGCGGGACCTTCGGAAGGTTCCGACTCCCTCCGCTCAGCCCGACTTCTTCTTGTAGTCGGCGATGGCGGCCTTGATAGCATCCTCGGCCAGCACCGAACAATGGATCTTGACCGGCGGCAGGGCCAGTTCATGGGCGATGTCGGTGTTCTTGATGCTGGCGGCCTCGTCCAGGGTCTTGCCCTTGACCCATTCAGTCACCAAGGAACTCGAGGCGATAGCCGAGCCACAACCGAACGTCTTGAACTTGGCGTCCTCGATGATGCCCTCGGCGCTGACCTTGATCTGCAGCTTCATCACGTCGCCGCAGGCCGGGGCGCCCACCAGACCGGTGCCGACCGCGTGATCGTCCTTGTCCAGGGCACCCACGTTGCGGGGATGCTCGTAGTGGTCGATAACCTTGTCGCTGTAAGCCATTACCGTTCTCCAACTTTCCCTCGGGCCTCAGCCCGGAATTATTCTAAGGCAATTCGGTACCGAATTGCGTAAATTTTTTCCTCAGTGCTCGGCCCACTCGATGGACTTGATGTCCACGCCTTCCAGGTGCATGTCCCACAGCGGGCTCATGGCGCGCAGGTGCTCGACCGCGTCGGCGATATGGTCGATGGCGAACTCGATGTCCTCGGCGGTGGTGAAGCGGCCCAGGCCCAGGCGCAGCGAGGTGTGGGCCATCTCCACGTCGACGCCGAGCGCGCGCAACACGTAGGACGGCTCCAGCGAGGCCGAGGTGCAGGCCGAGCCCGACGACACCGCCAGTTCCTTGACGCCCATCATCAGCCCCTCGCCCTCGACGAAGGCGAAGGAGATGTTCAGGTTGCCGGGGATGCGGCTTTCCAGGTCGCCGTTGAGGTAGATTTCCGGCAGGCGCTGCTTCAGCCCGCCCAGCAGGCGGTTGCGCAGGCCCAGCAGGCGCTCGTTCTCGGCGGCCATCTCGGCCTTGGCGATGGCGCAGGCCTCGCCGAAGCCGACGCACAGCGGGGTGGCGAGCGTACCCGAGCGCATGCCGCGCTCCTGGCCGCCGCCGGTGATCAGCGGCACCAGCCGGACGCGCGGGCGGCGGCGGACGTAGAGCGCGCCGATACCCTTGGGCCCATAGAGCTTGTGACCCGAGATGCTCATCAGGTCGATGTTCATGGCGTTGACGTCCAGCGGGATCTTGCCTACCGCCTGGGCACAGTCGGTATGAAAGAAGGCACCCTTCTTGCGGCAGATGGCGCCGATCTCGGCCAGGGGCTGGATGACGCCGATCTCGTTGTTGACCGCCATGACCGAGACGATGACGGTCTTGTCGGTGATGGCGGCCTCCAGTTCGCCCAGATCGATCAGCCCGTCGCTGCGGACCGGCAGATAGGTCACCGAGAAGCCTTCCTGCTCCAGGTAGCGGCAGGTATCGAGCACGCATTTGTGCTCGGTCACCACGGTGACGATGTGGTTCTTCTTTTCCCGGTAGAAGTGGGCGACGCCCTTGAGGGCCAGATTGTTGGATTCGGTGGCGCCCGAGGTGAAGATCACCTCCTTGGCGTCGGCGCCGATGATGTCGGCGACCTGCTCGCGGGCCTTTTCCACCGCTTCCTCGGCTTCCCAGCCGTAACGGTGGTTGCGCGAATGGGGATTGCCGAACTTCTCGGTGAACCAGGGCAGCATGACCTCGACCACGCGGGGATCGCAAGGCGTCGTCGCCTGATAGTCCAGGTAGACCGGCGCCCCCGGCGCGCGGGGCAGGCTGGGGCGGGTCGTCTTGCCGAGAGCTGTCATTTGCATCGATCCCTTACTTCTTCGTTTGTCGCTCGAGACGGCCTCAGGCCGCCTCCGAAACCTTCAGTCCCTTGTGCCGGGCCAGATCGGCCCAGGCAACCAGGAACGCGTCCACATCCTCGGGCCGTGAGGACCAGCCCAGGCTGATCCGGATGGCCGATCCCTTGACCCGCTCCTCCAGGCCCATGGCCGCCAGCACGTGGCTGGGGGCCACCTTGCCCGAGGAACAGGCGGCGCCGGCGCTCACCGCCACGCCCGCCAGGTCCAGCGCCATCACCTGCGTCCGCCCCTCGACGCCCGGCAGAACCAGGCAGGAGGTGTTGGGCAGGCGCGGCGCATCGGCCCCGATCACCACCGCGTCCGGAACCAGACGCAGGGCGTCTTGCTCCAGCCGGTCACGCAAGGCGCGCACACCACATGTGGTGTCGGCCGCCGCCAAATCATCCCCCGCCAGTTGGGCGGCGGCACCCAGCCCGACGATGCCCGCCACATTCTCGGTTCCGGCCCGGCGGCGGCGCTCCTGCCCTCCACCCAGCAAGATTGGTGCCAGTGTCCGGCCGGATTCGGCGAGAATCAGCGCTCCCGCCCCGGCCGGGCCACCCATCTTGTGACCGGAAACCGTGAGGATATCCGCCCCCAGCTGCCCGAGGGAAACCCGGATGCGCCCCATGGCCTGGGCGGCATCGCAATGAAGCCATGCGCCATGCGCATGAATGATGCGGGCCGCCTCGGCCACCGGCTGGACGATGCCGGTCTCGTTGTTGGCCAGCATCAGCGACACCAGGGCCGGGCGGGTGTTGGCCGCCAGCAGGGTATCGAGGGCCACCAGATCGATCAGGCCGTCGGGGGTGACGGGAACCCGTTCCGCCTCGGCGGCAGCGTCGAGAACCGAGGGATGCTCGATGGACGACACCAGCAGGCGGGACCGCCCGCTGCCCCGCAGCGCCAGGGCGTTGGCCTCGGTGCCGCCCGAGGTGAAGACGATGCCGGCGGGATCGGCGCCCACCAGCCCGGCCAGTTGCCGCCTCGCCGCCTCGACCCGGGCGCGGGCCGCCCGCCCATAGGCATGGACCGAGGACGGGTTGCCGGGCTCGGCCAGGGACTCGACCATCGCGGCCGCCACCTCGGGGCGCACGGGGGCGCCGGAATTGTAGTCGAGGTAGACGGCCCTGTTCACTGCAATCCTTCCTTTCCCAATCCTACTGGTCCCAATCCTACTGGGCGGCCACGGCGCCGGTGGGCGCGGCGGTGCCGTGGAACATGCCCGAGCTGCCCAGGATGCGGCGTTCGCACACATCGGCCAGGGACACCGAGCTGAGATAGAGATAGATCTGGTTGCCCAGCTCCTCCCACAGATCATGGGTCAGGCAGCGGCCCTTGTTGTTGTGGCAGCCGGCCGGCGAGCCGGGCGAGCAGCGGGTGGTCTGGATCGGTTCGTCCACCGCCAGGATAATGTCGGAAATACGCGTCTGTTGTGGGATTCGCGACAAAAGATAGCCGCCCCCCGGCCCGCGCACGCTCTTGACCAGCCCGCCCTTGCGGAGCTTGCCGAACAGCTGTTCGAGATAGGAGAGCGAAATCTCCTGGCGCTCGGCGATGTCGGCCAGAGCCACCGGGCTTCCCGCGGAATGGCTGGCCAGATCCACCATGGCCATGACGGCGTAGCGTCCCTTGGTGCTGAGTTTCACGATATGGTCTCCCGTTCCAGATGTCGGCCCTTTGTCCCGGCGGCCGGCGTGTTTACTGCTTCAGCGTGAATGGTCTTGTCGCCCGTTTCAGCCGCGCCCGGCTGGGAGAGGCGGGCGCAGGCCTGGGTCGGGTGGCCGTGCAGCTCGGTCTCCAGTTCCTTGACCCGCTCCATCAGGGTGGCGACCTGCGAACGGACCGAATCGATGGCGCGGACCACCGGATCGGGCAGGTCCTCGCCCGGCAGGCCATAGGCGCAGAAATCCGCGTCCTGACGCCGCATCACCATGCGGGCGGGAATGCCCACCATGGTCACCCCCGGCGGCACGTCGGTCAACACCACGGCGTTGGCGCCGATGCGCGCCCCCTTGCCCACCGTGATGGGGCCCAGCACCTGGGCGCCCGAACCGACGATCACCCCGTCCTCCAGGGTGGGATGGCGCTTGCCCTTGTGCAGCGAGGTGCCGCCCAGGGTCACGCCGTGGTAGAGGGTCACGTCCGCCCCGATCACCGCCGTCTCGCCGATCACCACGCCCGTGCCGTGATCGATGAAGAAGCGCGGGCCCAGCTGGGCGGCCGGATGGATTTCGATGCCGGTCAGGATTTTCCCCACATGCGAGACGAAGCGCCCCAGCACCCGCAACCCGCGA
The DNA here is from genome assembly GCF_000342045.1 of Paramagnetospirillum caucaseum. GTDB lineage: Bacteria > Pseudomonadota > Alphaproteobacteria > Rhodospirillales > Magnetospirillaceae > Phaeospirillum > Phaeospirillum caucaseum. The sequence goes on from NZ_AONQ01000045.1 coordinate 32,229, forward strand.
TGCCAGCACCAGTTGGACAGCCGGTGAAACATCAGCGCGTGCAGTCCGGGATAGCACAGCAGCACCTCCAGCCAGGAATGGGCGGCGGGGTCGCGCTTGCGAATGGACGCAATATCTTCTTGAAGGCTCTTGAAAATCATAGCTCGCAATATGTTAAAGTACGTCTCGACGGCCGCTCGCGACCGCCAGGGGAATGCCCACTCGGGCGCTGACATAGCGAAGGTGAATATAAGATGCCCGACAAGGCCAGTCAAGTTTGACGGGCTGAAATCTGATTTGTTGTCGTATTTTCCCCGACACCACCGCTCAGGTTTGAGCCGGTGCCGGGCAAGGGAGACTGTACGCACGCCATGCCTGAAGTGATTTTCAATGGACCCGACGGCCGCCTCGAGGGCCGCTACCATCACGGCAAGTTGCCAAACGCCCCGCTGGCCCTCCTGCTTCACCCCCACCCGCAGCACGGCGGGACCATGAACAACAAGGTGGTCTACGCCTTGTACCATGCCTTCGTGCGCCAGGGCTTCTCGACGCTCCGGTTCAATTTCCGCGGCGTGGGCCGCAGCCAGGGTAAGTTCGACAACGGCCAGGGCGAACTGTCCGACGCGGCCTCCGCGCTGGACTGGATGCAGTCGTTCAACGCCAACGCCTCGGCCTGCTGGGTGGGCGGCTTCTCGTTCGGCGCCTGGATCGGCATGCAGCTGCTGATGCGCCGCCCCGAGATCGACGGTTTCGTCTCGGTGGCCCCGCCGGCCAACGTCTTCGACTTCTCGTTCCTGGCGCCCTGCCCGTCCTCGGGCCTGATCGTCCACGGCACCAACGACGACCTGGTGCCCGAGCCGGCCGTGGCCAAGCTGGCCGCCAAGCTGGCCACCCAGCGCAACATCAAGGTGCGCTACCAGACCATCGAGGGGGCCAACCACTTCTTCGGCACCCATCTGGACGCCCTGGACGCCATGGTCGATTCCTATCTGGGCGAATCGGCGGTGATCCGCCCGGCGGCCCCGCCGCCGGTGCCCGAGCCGGAACTGGCAGTCGCCCTGAGCTGAGACAAGAGCCCCCGCGAAAGCGGGGGTTTTTCGTCGGAGCTTACTTGATCGCCGCGCAATTGACCTGGGCCAGACGCTTCCACTGGGGCGGCTTGGCGCCCTTGCCCACCGAGGTCATGTCGATGATGTGGGTCTGGAACACCCGGGCCTGATGGGGCCGCACCAGCCGGCACATGGCGGCGCCATATTGCTCCCACGACACCATCTCGTTCTTCACCACCACGTAGAGATTGCCCCGCTCGTCGATGGAGGCGTCCAGCACCTTGGGCTGGGCGCGAACCGCCGCCACGGCGGTGACCTGGTCGGCCCGGGCGCCGGCGGCGGCCAGCAGCAGGCACAGGACGGCGAATGTCAGGCGCATGGAAACTCTCCACTCACGGAACATGGTGGCGGCCGCCGGTCTGGGCGGCGGGCACGCCGGTGGTCTCGGGATAGGTCAGCACCTTGCCGGCCAGGGAGCGCACCGCCAGGAAGGCGAAGGCCTGGGCCTCCAGGGCGTCGCCGTTCCAGCCCACCGCCTCCACCGGCTCCACCGGGGCCGGCAGGGCGCGGCCCAGGGACTTCATCATCTCGGGATTGCGCCGTCCGCCGCCGGTGACAAGCCAGCGCTTGACCGGACGGGGGAAACTGTAGGCGGCCAGCGCCACCGAGGCGGCGGTGAAGGCGGTCAGCGTCGCCGCCCCGTCCTCGGCCGAGGCGCCCCTGACCAGTTCCCAGGCCAGGGCGTGGAACTCGTCGCGATCCAGCGACTTGGGCGGATGGCGGTCGAAATAGGAGTGATGCAGGAAGGCTTCCACCGCGTCGCGGTTAACCCGCCCGCCGGCGGCCAGTTGGCCATCCACGTCCAGCGGCCGGCCGGTATGGGCCTGGGCCCAGTCGTCGATCAGGGCGTTGCCCGGCCCGGTGTCGAAAGCCAGCAGCGAACCGTCGTCGCTGATCCAGGTGACGTTGCCGACGCCGCCCAGGTTGAGGACGGCCAGCGGCGTCTCCAGGCCGGCGCTCCCCTCAAGCCCGGCGACAAGGGCGCGGTGATAGACCGGCACCAATGGCGCCCCCTGCCCCCCGGCGGCCACGTCGGCGCTGCGGAAGTCGTTGACCACGTTGATGCCGATCTCGGCGGCCAGCAGGGCGCCGTCGCCGATCTGCCAGGTACGGCGTTCATGCGGGGCATGCAGGATGGTGTGGCCGTGAAAGCCGGTGATCCCCACCGAAGCGGGGTCGATGCGGTGCCCGGCCAGAAAGTCCCGCACCACCCGGGCATGGAACAGGGTGAGGTCGCGCTCCACCTCGGCCACCGGCCCCGTGCCGCCCAGCACGCCCATCAGGGCCAGGCGCTGGTCGGCGCCGTAGGCAATGGTGGCGGCCGGACCCAGACGGGCCACCGTCTCGCCGTCGGTGTCCACCAGGGCGACGTCCACCCCGTCGAGCGAGGTTCCGCTCATCAGCCCCAACGCCAGCATTGCGTCCCCCCGATTGTCGCGACCACCCGTTTGTGATAAACGAGCGGCCTCTTCCCAGCAAGCCGAACGGGCGCCCTATGACCAGTCTCAAGTCCGATTTCCTGCGTGTCGTCACCGAACGGGGCTACATGCATCAGTGCACCGACCTGGAGGCGCTGGACAAGCGCCTGACCGAAGGATGCCAGGCCGCCTATATCGGCTTCGACTGCACGGCCACTTCGCTGCACGTCGGCGGGCTGATGCAGATCATGCTGCTGCGCTGGTGGCAGAAGACCGGCCACAAGCCCATCGTGCTGATGGGTGGCGGCACCACCCGCATCGGCGACCCCACCGGCAAGGACGAATCGCGCAAGATGCTGACCGACGAGGTCATCGCCACCAACATGGCGGGCATCAAGACGGTGTTCACCAAGTACCTGGCGTTCGGCGACGGCACGACCGACGCCCTGATGGTCAACAACGCCGACTGGCTGGACAAGCTGAACTACATCGACTTCCTGCGCGATTACGGCCACCACTTCACCATCAACCGCATGCTGACCTTCGATTCGGTCAAGCTGCGGCTCGAGCGCGAGCAGCCGCTGACCTTCCTCGAGTTCAACTACATGCTGCTGCAGGGCTACGACTTCGTCGAGCTGTACCGCCGCAATAAATGCATCCTGCAGATGGGCGGCTCGGACCAGTGGGGCAACATCATCAACGGCGTCGAGCTGGGCCGCCGCGCCGATCAGGCCGAACTGTTCGGCCTGACCAGCCCGCTGCTCACCACGTCCTCGGGCGCCAAGATGGGCAAGACCGTCAACGGCGCCGTCTGGCTGAACGACGACATGCTGAGCGCCTGGGAGTTCTGGCAGTACTGGCGCAACACCGAGGACGCCGATGTCGGCCGCTTCCTCAAGCTCTACACCGAACTGCCCTTGGACGAGATCGCCCGGCTGGAGAAACTGGAAGGCGCCGAGATCAACGAGGCCAAGAAGATCCTGGCCAACGAGGTCACCCGCCTGTGCCACGGCGACGAGGCCGCCGCCCAGGCCGCCGAGACGGCGCGCCAGACCTTCGAGGAGGGCGTCGCCTCCACCGACCTGCCGACCGTCGGGATTCCGGCCGCCGAGCTGGCGGCGGGAATCCCCGCCTTTGCCCTGTTCGTGCGCGCCGGCCTGGCCGCCTCCAACGGCGAGGCCCGGCGCCTGCTGAAGGGCGGCGGCGGCAAGGTCAACGATCAGGCGGTGGACGAGGCCCGGCCGGTGGGATCGGCCGACCTCAAGGACGGCAGCGTCAAGCTGACCGCCGGCAAGAAGCGCCACATCCTGGTGAAGGCGGTCTGAAGAACGGGCGGGACGCCCGCGCT
>NZ_AONQ01000046.1 GCF_000342045.1 Paramagnetospirillum caucaseum
GGCGGCGACGGATGGGCCGAGGCCGAAATAGTAATCGGGATCGCTCTGGCTGACATAGATAGCGGTGAGCTTGCGGCCCGAGGCGCGGATATCGTCGGCAATGGCCTTGCCGTCGGACAGGGTGAAGCTGCTGTCGACCAGGATGGCTTCCTTGGCCCCCATGATCAGGACAGGCGAGCGCAGGAAGCCACGCTCGTCGGCGGGATAATGCTTCCACATGAGGTCGCCGCCCTTGCCGGCCAGGGCGGCGGGCGAGGCGGCAAGGGCGGCGGTGGCCAGTATGGCGGTCTTCAGGGCATCTCTTCTGCTGAGCATGATGGAAGGCTCCGTTTCAGTGTTAATCGGGGATGGCGAGGAGGCGCGGCAGGTCCGAGATCAGGGTCGAGGTGTCGATGCGAGTGGCGTTGGCATCCTCCAGGATGAGCAGGGTGGGAACCCCCTGCGCCCCAACGCCGGCCATGAGGGCTCGGCCCCGACTGATGGCGCTTTGCGCCAGTTCGGCAATGTGGCCGGGCTGGTGATCGAGCGCCGCCGCCGCCGCCTTGAAGCCTTGGGCGGCGAGGATGCTCCGCACGCCGTCCAGGGAGGTAGTGTCCCGCCCGTCCTCATAGCGGGCCTTCTGCAGGGTCGACAGGGCCTCGAACTCCCGCTGGGGCTCGGTACGCCGCACGGCCATCAGCGCCAGGATGGCCGGGCCGGAATCGAAGGGACGGCCGATGGAACCCAGCACCTGGTCGTGATAGGCGGCGCTGAAAACCTGACCGGTCAGTCTGAAAATGCGCCGATCATTGTCCCAGGCGTAATCGGCGAAGTCGCGGGTCATGGAGCGGGCGCCGCTGCCCGTGAACAGGCCGGTGGGGACCAGTTCCATCTCCACATCGGATCGGGCGCGCAGACGGGCCAGATTGGGGGCTGCGCCATAGCACCAGCCACAGAGGGGGTCGAACAGGTAGGCGAGGTGGATGGGTTTGGCGGGTGAGGGCGACATGACAATCTCCGTTGCCATCACCATCCCACTCTGTCGCCTGCGGATAAATAGCGTATAATTTAACAAACTGTATGTTTTTGCTTAACTGTTGGAGGGTCGGATGCGGCGATCGGTCAACCTCAATCGCCTGGCCTATTTCGCCACGGTGGTCGAGGCCGGTTCCTTCACGCGGGCGGCGGAGCGGCTGGGCGTCACCAAGGCGGTGGTGAGCCAGCAGGTCTCTCGCTTGGAGGAGGAGATGGGGGTGGCGCTCCTGGTGCGCACCACCCGGCAGCTCTATCCCACCGAGGCCGGTTCCGTCTTCTACGAACGCTGCGCCGCCTTGCTGCACGAGGCAGAGGATGCGGTGCAGGCGGTGACTCAGGACATCGGCGAGCCGACGGGAACCTTGCGGTTGACGGCGCCCTTTGATTACGGTGCCGCCGTGGTCGCGCCGGCCATTGCGATTTTCAGGCAGCGCCATCCCCAGGTGGAGGTGGAGGCGATGTTGAGCGACACGCGCCTCGATATCGTCGCCGCCCGCATCGACGTGAGCATCCGGGTCGGTTGGCTTGCCGATTCCAGTAATCTGGCCCGGCGGATCGGCACCTTCCGGCAATGTCTGGTGGGGATTCCGGATTGGGTCTCAGCCCTGGCCTGCCCGGAGGATGTCGAGGCTCTGCCTTGGGTGGCCAATACCGCCCTGCCCGAACCGCGGCGCTGGAGCTTCCTGCATCAGGACGGGGGCGAGACCCGGCGGATCGAGGTCCGATCCGGCATCGCCATGGATACCACCATGGCGGTCCACGCCTGTGTCCGCGCCGGGGCGGGCCTGTCGGTGCTGCCCGATTTCCTGGTGGCCGACGATCTTGCCGCCGGGCGGTTGGTCCAGTTGTTGCCCGACTGGACCTTGCCGTCCGGCGGCATCCATGTGGTGTTTCCGCAGTCCCGGTTCCGTCCGGCCAAGGTGAGGGCTTTCGTGCGTATTCTGGAGGCGGCGGTTCAGCGCACGGCCACCACCCGTCCCTCCACCTTGGGCGCCACGCTGCCCTTGGCGGCCACGTAGTCGACCACCACGTTGACCAGCAGCGGCGCGGCCTCGGCGTTGACCAGCACCTTGCCCTGCTTCAGGGCCTGATAGCCGTCGCCGCCGCCCGCCAGATAGTCGGTGGTGGCGAGGCGGTAGAGGTGCTTGGGGTCGAGCGGCCTGCCGCCGGCCAGCGCCTTGACGATGCGGCTTCCCGCCGGCCGGGCGGGATCGTAGGTGAGGGAAAGGCCGGAGACCTGGGGGAAGCGGCCGGCCTTGGCCTCGACCGCCGACAGGGTGTATTCCAGCACGCTCCGTAATTGGGCGCCGCTGACTTCCAGCAGCATCACCGTGTTGCCGAACGGCATCTCCGACAGCAGGTCGCGGCGGGTGAGGTTGGTTCCCGCCGGGTACTGGCGGTTGCCGCGCAGGCCGCCGCCGTTGATCAGGGCCACGTCGGCGGCGAAATGGGCGCGCAGGGCGTCGGCCACCAGATTGCCCAACGCCGCCTCCTCGCCCCTGACCGTGGTGGTGCGGCTGTCCATGGCGGCGGCCAGGGTGGCGATGGGCTGGTCCAGCGCCTCGCCCAGCAGGGAATCGGTCTTGGCCACTGCCGCCGCCAGGGCGGGGGAGGGGGATTCGTTCGCCACCGGCAGGAAGCGCCAGCCCTCGGTCCTGACCGTGGTCGGGCCGGTCCGGCCCGGGTCGGGGCGGTCGACCAGCAGGTCCGCCACGCCGACCCAATGGGCGTCGTGGCCGGCCTTCAGCACCAGGGGGCCGTTCTCCAGGATGCTGACCGGGTCGTGGTCGTGGCCGCCCAGCATCAGGTCGATGCCCTTGACGGCGTTGGCCAGCTTGCGGTCGTCGTCCAAATCCAGATGGGTCAGCGCCACCACCAGCTCGGCGCCGGCGGCGCGCAATTGCCTGACGGTGGCCTCGGCTGTGGCGTGTTCGTCGGTGAAGCTGGCGCCTTCGGCGGTGGACATGCGGCTGGTCTGGCGGGTGAGCACGCCGAGGAAGCCGACCTTGACCCCGCCGACATCCACCAGCAGCGAGGGCTTCACCCCCTGGACGCCCTCGATGTTGGAGCCCACCCAGGGGAAGGCGGAGGCCTTGATCTGGGCGATGAAATTGGCGGTGCCGAAGTCGAATTCGTGGTTGCCGGGCACGGCGGCCAGCGGGGCGAGGGCGTTGAAGAATTCCACCATGTGGGCGCCCTTGGTGAGATTGGACGCCAGCGAGGGGCTGAGCAGGTCGCCGCCGAAGGTGAACACCGGATTGGGATTGCGGCCCCTTTCCCGCTCCAGCACGGTCATCAGCTCGGCCAGCCCGCCCCTGCCCTCCACCGGCCGGTATTCGTAGATGTCGTTGACGTGCAGGAAGGTCAGGCGCACCTGCTCGGCCATGGCCTGACCGGCCCCAAGCAGCATGGCCAGGACGGCAACGATCATCCGCGTCTTCATGATACCCTCGAGGAAACTCAGCGGTTCATCCCGTGGTATTCGGGATTGGGCATCATGTCCAGCCCGTGGGCCATGCGGTTGGTGTAATTGAAGAAGGCGGCGGTGTCGGTGACGTCGAAGATGTCGGCATCGGAAAAGCCCGCCGCGCGCAGCGCCGCGCGGTCGGCCTCGGCGATGTCGTGGGGCGTCTTGGTCAGCTTCCAGGCGTAATCGAGCATGGCCCGCTGGCGGGCGGAAAGCTCCGCCACCTGGTAGTTCATCACCAGCATCTCGCCCAGCTGCGGGTCGCCGGACAGCTGCCGCAGGGCCTGCCCATGGGCCACCAGACAGTAGTAGCAGCGGTTGGCCGACGAGACGACCACGGCGATCATCTCGCGCTCCAGCTTGGTGAGGCCAGAATCCTCGGACAGCATCAGCTGGTTGTAGAAGCGCGAGAAGGTGCGGAACTTGTCGGGCCGCGCCGTATAGGCCAGCAGCACGTTGGGCCGCATGCCCAGCTTCTCGTCGCACTTGGCGAAATAGGCGGCGATATCCTCGGGGTAGTCCTTGGATTCGGGCAGGTCGATGCGGACGACGTGGTCGGGCTGGGGCATCGCGGGACTCCTGTGTCAGGCCGGGTCGGCGGCATCCGCCAGGCAGATCATGGTGGCCAGCATGGTGGCCACCAGGGTTTCCCGGTCCCCCTCGACGCCGTAGACGTCGGAGCGCACCACGATCAGGGTGCGGCCGGGTTTCAGCACCTCGGCGCGGGCCACCAGCCTGTCGCCCTTGGCCGGGCTCAGCAGGTTGACCTTGAACTCGGTGGTCAGCACCGCCGAGCCGGCCGGCATCAGGGAAAAGGCGGCGTAGCCGGCGGCGGTGTCGGCCAGGGTGGTGGTGGCCCCGGCATGGACGAAGCCGTGCTGCTGGGCGAGGTCGGGGCGGGTGGGCATGTCCAGGGTGCAGCGCCCCGGCTCCAACGCCGCCATGCGCGCCCCGATGGTGGCCAGGAACGCCTGCCGGGCGAAACTGGCCTCCACCTTGGCGCGGTAGTCGGGGTCCTTGGGGGTGAAGCCCGCCATCAGTTGCTCATCAGCACCGGGACGGTCATGTGGGCCAGCACGTAGCGGGTGCCGGTGCCGCGCTTCAGGGACAGGCCGTAATGGCCGTGCGCCCCCATGACCACCAGGTCGGCGCCCAGGTCGCACAGGCGCGACAGCAGCATGTCCATCTTGCCGATATGCTCGCCGGCCAGGCGTTCGGCGTTGGCGGTGATGCCGCAGGCGGCCAGGTGGTCGATGATGTCCACCTGGGGAACCTCGCCCATGCCGGAGGAGGCTTCGTCCGAGGGGCCGCGGAGCGACAGCACGGTCACCGACTTGGCGGCGGCCATCAGCGGCTTGGCGTCGTTCAGGGCACGCACCGCTTCCTTGCCGGCGTTCCAGGCCAGGGCGATGCGCTCGCCCACGCTGGGGAAGCTGCCGGTATGGGGAACCACCAGCACCGGGCGGCCGCAATGGAGGATGACGTGCTCGACCATTTCCTCGGGCACCAGCTTGCTCTTGGGCTCGGACTGGCCCATCACCACCAGGTCGGCGTAGCGGGCGCAGAACATGGTCTCGCTGACCACGTGGCCGGGTTCGCCATGGGCCAGCTGCCACCAGCGCGACGTGATGCCGGCGGCGGCGCAGGCGGCGGTGAACTTGCCCTTGGCGGCGTCACGGGCCTGGGTCAACTGGTCGCTGGCCTTGTGGGCGACGGCGCTGGGGCGGTGGCTCTCGGTCCTGGCGAACAGGCCGGTCAGCCGGGCGCCGAAGCTCTTGGCCAGCCCGATGGCGATGTCCAGACGGGCGGCGCAGCGTTCGCTGTCGTCGATGTGGACGAGGATGTCTTTCATGGTCGAAGTTCCCCTACCTTAAGCGGTCGCCAGCGAGCGCGAGATGACCAGGCGCTGGATGTCGCTGGTTCCCTCGTAAATCTGACAGACCCGGACGTCGCGGTAAATGCGTTCCACCGGGAAATCGGCGAGATAGCCGTAGCCGCCGTGAATCTGGATGGCGTCGGAGCACACCCGTTCCGCCATCTCGGAGGCGAACAGCTTGGCCATGGACGCCTCCTTGAGACAAGGCTTGCCGGCATCGCGCAGGGCGGCGGCGTGCAGCACCATCTGCTCGGCCACCTCGACGCGGGTGGCCATGTCGGCGAGGCGGAAGGCCACCGCCTGATGCTCGAAGATGGGCTTGCCGAACTGCCGGCGCTCGTGGGCGTAGGCCAAGGCGTGATCGAAGGCGGCGCGCGCCATGCCGACGCTTTGCGCCGCGATGCCCAGCCGCCCGCCTTCCAGGTTGGCCAGCGCGATCTTCAGGCCCTCGCCCTCCGCGCCCAGGCGCCAGGCGGCGGGGACCGTCATGTCCTCGAAGGCCAGCTGGCAGGTGTCGGACAGGTGCTGGCCCAGCTTGTCCTCGACGCGCACCACATTGAAGCCGGGCGTGCCGGTGGGCACCACGAAGGCCGAGATGCCGCGTTTGCCCGCCTGCGGGTCGGTCACCGCGAAGACGATGGCCACCTGGCCGTTCCTGGCCGTGCTGATGAACTGCTTGGCGCCGTTGATGACGTAGTGGTCGCCGTCCCGGCGCGCCCTCGTCCGGATGGCGGCGGCGTCCGAGCCGGCTTCCGGCTCGGTCAGGCAGAAGCAGCCCAGCTTCTCGCCCCGCGCCATGGGACGCAGGAACTCCTCCTTCTGGGCGTCGCTGCCATAGGAGAGGATGGGCATGCAGCCCACCGAGTTGTGGACGCTCATGATGGTCGACAGCGGGCCGCAGCCGGCGGCGATCTCCATCACCGCCATGGCGTAGGAGACGTAATCGGTCCCCGCCCCGTCCCATTCCGGCGGCACCACCATGCCGAGGAAGCCCAGCGCCCCCATCTCGGCGACGGCGTCGGTGGGGAACAGGTGCTCGCGGTCCCAGCGGGCGGCGTTGGGGGCGAGTTTTTCCTGGGCGAAGGACCGCGCCGTGTCGCGGATCAACTGCTGTTCCTCGGTGGCGATCATGATTTTTGCCCCTCAATCGCCGGGCGGCGACCTCCGGTCGCCTTGGCTTTCGCGGCATAAGCCGCGCCGGCCCTTGGCCGCAACTCCTCGCTGCGCTCGTCGATCATGTCAGCTCCACCATCATGGCGGTGGCCTCGCCGCCGCCGATGCACAAGGACGCCACGCCGCGCTTCAACCCATAGGTCTTCAGCGCCGCCATCAGGGTGGCCAGGATGCGGGCGCCCGAGGCGCCGATGGGATGGCCCAGCGCGCAGGCGCCGCCATGGACGTTGACCCGCTCGTGGTCGAGCTTCAGGTCATGCATGGCGGCCATGGTGACCACGGCGAAGGCCTCGTTGATCTCCCACAGGTCGATGTCGCCGGCCTTGCAGCCCACCTTGTCCAGCAGCGCCTTGATGGCGCCCACCGGCGCGGTGGTGAACCACGCCGGGGCCTGGGCGAAGGTGGAATGGCCGAGGATGGTGGCGATGGGCTGGAGCCCGCGCTTCTGCGCCTCGGACCGGCGCATCATCACCAGGGCGGCGGCGCCGTCGGAGATGGAGGAGGAATTGGCCGCCGTCACCGTGCCGCCGTCCCGGAAGGCCGGCTTGAGGGTGGGGATCTTGTCGGGCATGGCCTTGCCCGGCTGTTCGTCGATGGCGACCTGGACGTCGCCCTTGCGGCCCTTGAGGGTGACGGGCGCGATCTCGCCGGCGAAGGAGCCCTCGGCGATGGCCTTCTTGGCGCGGGCGAGCGAGGCCAGGGCGAAGGCATCCTGCGCCTCGCGGGTGAATTTGTAGTGGTCGGCGCATTGCTCGGCGAAGGTGCCCATCAGCCGGCCCTTGTCGTAGGCGTCCTCCAGCCCGTCCAGGAACATGTGGTCCAGCACCTTGCCGTGGCCCAGGCGATAGCCGGCGCGGGCCTTGTCCAGCAGATAGGGGGCGTTGGACATGCTCTCCATGCCGCCCGCCACCATCACCCGGGCGCTGCCCGCCACCAGCAGGTCGTGGGCGAACATGGCCGCCTTCATGCCCGAGCCGCACATCTTGTTGACGGTGGTGGCCCCCGCCCCGTCGGGAATGCCGGCGCCGCGCGACGCCTGCCGCGCCGGGGCCTGGCCCTGGCCGGCCGGCAGCACGCAGCCCATGATCACCTCCTCCACCTGATCGGCGGCGAGTCCCGAGCGCTCCAGCGCCGCCTTGATGGCGACGGAGCCCAGGGCCGGCGCGGCCAGGGAGGCGAAGTCGCCCTGCATGCCGCCCATGGGGGTGCGGGCGGCGCCGACGATGACGATGGGGTCGGGTGCGGTCATGGGGCTGTCCTTTGCGGAAGACGGGGGTTTTTGGTAGGATACGCCGTATGGGACGCGCACAGACCCTTGCCGAGGTGATCGCCATCCTGAAGGAGCACGAGGGCTTCTTCCGGGGAAAGGGAATCACGCGTCTGGCGGTGTTCGGCTCGATTGCCCGAGGCGATGCCAGATCCGACAGCGACGTGGATCTGGTGATCGACGTTGATCCCGAGGCGAAATTTAGCCTTCTGACCTTGTGTGGGGTCCAGAACGGTGCCTCGGATCTGCTTGGGCGTGAAGTTGATCTGGTCATGCGCCGGTCGGTGAAGCCGGGCATCCTTCCCGCCATCGAACGGGATGAGGCCGATGTCTTCCGTGCCTGAGCGAAGCCGGCATCTCCGCCGGGTGGATGATATCATCGGCGCTTTGAACCGCATCGAGGACTTCATCGGCCGAACCAGCAAACCGGCGTTTCTCGCCGACGAGATACTGATCAGCGCGGTGACGTACCAGTTGTTCATTGTCGGCGAGGCGGCAAGGCACCTTGCCCCAGGGCTCGAAGAGCGGCATCCCTCCATTCCTTGGCGGGAAATGAGAGGAATGCGCAACATCATCGCCCATGAATACGGTGCCGTGGATTCGGGGGCCGTGTGGGACGTCACCACCAACGATCTCGCTCCTCTCCGTCTCGCCATGATGGCCGAACGCGATTTCCTCACTTCATGTTGAAGATGATGGTCTTCTTGTGGGTGAAGTGCTCCAGCATGGATTCCAGCGAGGCTTCCTTGCCTATCCCCGAGGTCTTGACGCCGCCGTAGGATAGTGTCGGCTGGACCACCAGGTTCTGGTTGACCTGGACGAAGCCGGCCTCCAGCCGCCGCGTGGCGTCCATGGCGACCTTGATGTCGCGCGTCCAGATGGAGGCGGCCAGGCCGTATTCGCTGTCGTTGGCCTGGGCGATGACCTCCTCGTAATCGCTCCACTTGATGACGGCGCAGACCGGACCGAAGATCTCTTCCTGGCACAATCGGTCCGAGTTCTTCATGCCGGTGAAGATCACCGGCTGGACGAAACGGCCCTTCTTAAGCTTGGGATCGGCGGGCATGGCGGAACAGACGTGCTTGGTGGCGCCCTTGGTCTCCTCGCCCAGCTTGATGTAGCTCCGGACCCGGTCCAGCTGGCCGTCCGAGACGATGGTGCCGATGTCGGTCTTCTCGTCCAGGGGATCGCCCATCACCATGGCGTCGACCTTGGCCTTCACCTTCGCCACGAATTCGTCGTGGATGCTCTCGTGCACGAACAGGCGCGAGCTGGCGGTGCAGCTCTGGCCCTGGCGGGTAAAGCGCATGCCGGCCAGGGCGCCGGCCACCGCCTGGTCCATGTCGGCGTCGGCGCAGACGATCATCGGGCTCTTGCCGCCCAGTTCCAGCGTCACGGGGATCAGCTTCTCGGCGGCCGCCTTGTAGACGATGCGGCCGGTTTCCACCGAGCCGGTGAAGCTCACCTTCTTCACGTCGGGATGTTCGACCAGCGGCGCGCCGCATTCGGGGCCGAAGCCCGACAGCATGTTGAACAGGCCGGGCGGCAACACGGTGTTCATGATCTCAGCGACGCGCAGCACGGTCAGCGGCGCCTCCTCCGCCGACTTGACCACCACGGAATTGCCGGCCACCAAAGCGGCGGCAGCCTTCATGGCCATCAGCAGCAGCGGCACGTTCCACGGAATGATGCAGGCCACCACGCCCACCGGTTCGCGCACCGTGACGGTCAGCATGTCGGGGTTGAAGGGGATGGTCTCGCCCTTCAACTCGCTGCCCAGGCCGCCGAAGAACACGAACATGTCGGCCAGTACCCCGGCCTCGACCCGGCTTTCGGTGCGCAGCGCCTTGCCGGTCTCCAGCGCCACCAGACGGCCCAGCTCCTCCACATGGTTGGCCAGCACCCGGCCGCATTCGGCCACCAGCTTGCCGCGCGCCCTGGCCGATTGCCTGGCCCACTCCTTCTGGGCAGCCTTGGCCGACGCCACGGCGGCGTCGACGTCTTCCCTGGTGCCGAAGGCGGCGGTGGCGATCTCCTCGCAGGTGGCGGGATTGTCCACAGCAAAGGTCTTGCCAAGGGCGGCGGGCATGAACGCGCCGCCGATCAGATGCTTGCCCGAAAGGGCCTTGGCCAGCTTGAAGGGATCGAGTTCAGGCGTCAGGGTCATGATCAGGCTCGCTTGTCTTGAATGACGATGCCGTCGTTGGGCAGGCCGCCGGGGGCGTGGAAGACCACTTCGGTCTTCAGCTTGCATAGCGATTGGAAGGAGTCCTTCAGCGCCGCTTCCAGGCCGGTGGCCGTGCTCTCGACGTTGAGGATCAGGCGGTCGTTCTCGCCGTCCTTCTCTACGACCAGCCGGGCGCGGATCACCTCGGGATGGCGCTTGGCCACCTCGGCGATCTGGCGGGGATGGACGAACATGCCCTTGATCTTGGTGGTCTGGTCGGCGCGGCCCATCCAGCCCTTGAGGCGCATGTTGGTGCGCCCGCAGGGGCTGGCACCGGGCAGGACGGCGGACAGGTCGCCGGTGGCGAAACGGATCAGCGGGTAATCCTGGTTGAAGCTGGTGACCACCACCTCGCCGACCTCGCCGTCGGGCACCGGATCGCCGGTGCCGGGCCGCACGATCTCGACCATGACGCCTTCGTCCACCACCAATCCCTCGCGCGCCCGGGTCTCATAGGCGATCAGGCCGAGATCGGCGCTGGCGTAGCATTGGGTGACGTCGACGCCCAGATCCTTCAGGGATTGGCGCAAGGGGGGCAGCAGCGCCTCGCCCGAGACGCAGGCCTTGGTCAGGGAGGAATGTGGGAGCCCCATCTCCTCGGCCCGCTCCAGGATGATCTTGAGGAACGAGGGAGTGCCGCCGTAGCCGGCGGGCCTCAGGTCGGCGATGGCCTTGGCTTGGCTGTCGGTGTTGCCCACGCCGGCCGGGAACACCGGACAGCCCAGGGCGTGCGCCCCGGTCTCGAACATCACGCCGCCCGGCGTGAAGTGGTACGAGAAGCAATTGTGCATCAAATCGCCGCGGCGGAAGCCGGCGGCATACAGGGCGCGGGCGATGCGCCACCAGTCGTTGTCCCAGCCCTCGGGGTCGTAGATGGGACCGGGCGAGGCGAAGACGCGGCGCAACTCGCCCTTGGGCGTGCTGATCAGCGAGGCGAAGGGCGGGTCGGCCTGCTGGGCGTCGATCAGTTCGGACTTGCGGGTGACGGGCAGGCGGGCCAGGGCGGCGCGGCCGGTGACGGCCTCCGGGTCGATATGGGCCAGCAGCCGGGCCAGGGCGGGCGCATCGGCCTTGGCCAGGGCGATCTGGGCGGGCAGGGCCTCGAAATGGGCGGCCTCGCGCTCGTCGGCCGAGCGGGTTTCCAGGGAATCGTAGTACTCGGTCATATTGGCATCCATACTGAAAACCGCGTCATCGCCGGGCTTGACCCGGCGATCCAAGGATGCCCGGATCAAGTCCGGGCATGACGGTGGGAGGGCGTCACAGCCAACGCTTCCTGCGCTTGTAGGACTTGAGGTTCTTGAACGATTTGCGTTCCTTGTCGCCGCCCAGGTAGAACTCCTTGACGTCCTCGTTGTTGACCAGGTCGTCCCTGGTTCCGTCCAGCACGATCTTGCCCGATTCCATGATGTAGCCGAACTGGGCGATCTTCAGCGCCATGCGGGCGTTCTGCTCGACCAGCAGCATGGTGATGCCGGTCTCGGCGCACAGGGTCTCGATGATGCCGAACACCTCCTTGACCAGCAGTGGCGACAGGCCCATGGAGGGCTCGTCCAGCAGGATCATCTTGGGACGGGCCATCATGGCGCGGCCGATGGCCAGCATCTGCTGCTCGCCGCCCGATAGGTAGCCGGCCAGGCCGGTGCGTTCCTTCAGGCGGGGGAAGTAGTGGAAGACCTTTTCGATGTCGTCCTTGATGGCGGCGCCGCCGTCCTTGCGGGTGAAGGCGCCGAGCCGCAGGTTCTCGATGACGGTCATATCCTCGATGATGCGGCGGCCCTCCATCACCTGGAAGATGCCGCGCCGGACGATCTCTTCCGGGGCGCGGTTGGCGATTTCCTCGCCCATGAAGGTGATGTTGCCGCGCGTCACCTCGCCGTCCTCGGTGCCCAGCAGGCCCGAGATGGCTTTCAGCGTGGTGGATTTGCCGGCGCCGTTGGGGCCCAGCAGGGTGACGATCTTGCCCTTGGGCACGTCCAGGCTGACGCCGCGCAGCACTAAGATGACGTCGTCGTAGACCACCTCGATGTTGTTCACCGAGAGCAGGATTTCCTCGGGGGCAAGCTTCAATGCCGGTTCAGCCATGGTCGCGTCCTATTGGAAATGGGCGGGCGGGACGCCCGCGCTCCTCAAAACGAGCGTGTCTCGGAGCGCGGACGTCCCGCCCGCAATCCCTGTTACCAGCCCAGCCATTCCTTGCGGCGCGGAATCTCGGCGGTGTAGACCTGCTTCATGCCGATGGTTCCGCCCTTGGTGGCGGCCTGGTAGACCTTGACCGTGGTGGTGCCGCGATGGTCCTCGTTGGTCCAGGTGGACGGCAGGCAGACGCCTTCCAGTCCGGCGGGGACCCAGTCCTTCTTGCCCGATTCCATGGCCTTCTTGATGTTGGGGCCGGTGATGCCGCCGGCCTTGGCGGCCATCTCCATGGCTTCCTTCATGTAGAACACCGAGCAGACGGCGCGGATGTAGTGCACCGGGCGGGCCTCGGCGCCGCCGGCGTCGGAGACCTTGGAGATTTCCTTGACCAGCTTCATGCCCGGCACGTCGTCGTTCCAGGTGGCGGCGCCCACCACCCAGACCAGCTTGTCGGCGGCCTCGCCCGAGGCCTTGAGCGAGCTTTCGTCGGTGCCCCAGATGTTGGCCAGGAACTGGGTGGTGACGCCCACCGTCTCGCACGACTTCAACAGCGAGATGGTCGAGCCCGAGGTGTTGCCGAGATAGGCGTAATGGGCGGCGGATTCCTTCAAGGACAGGCACTGGGCCTTGAAGTCGCCGGGCTTCAGCGAGTACTGGATCTCGTTGCCGATCTCGAAGCCCAGTTCCTTGGCATAGGCGCCGCAGGCCATCTTGGGGGCGTTGGGATAGGGGTGGTTGTCGCCCATGTGGACGAACTTGGGCTTGCCGGCCATGCCCTTCTTCTTCCAGTCCTCGGCCGCCCACTGGACCAGGCCGCGGCAGGCGTCGGAATAGCTGGGGCCGTAGAAGAAGTTGTAGGGCGCGCCCTTGACCGAGGTCTTGCCCTGCGGGTCGGTCAGGTGGCCGGAATAGGACGCCGAGAAGTACGGAATCTCGTCCTTGGCCACGGAGCTGATCAGCGCTTCGGTGTCGCCGGTACCCCAGCCCTGGATGGCGGTGGCCTTGTCCGAGCCGGTCAGCTTCTTGTAGGCCGCCATGGCGCGCGGCACCTCGTAGGCGTAGTCGACGGTCTCGAAGATGATCTTCTTGCCGGCGACGCCGCCCTTGGCGTTGATGTAGTTCATGGCGTCGGCGATGCCCTGGCCGTAGGGCTTGCCCACCGCCGAGGTGGCGCCGGTATAGTCGGCGATATGGCCGACCAGGATGCCGTCGGCGGCCAGGGCGGCCCCGGCGGACAGCAGGGCGGCGGCGGCGGTTCCGGCGAACAGGATATGCTTCATCGTGAATTTCCTCCCATGATTTCGGTGAATCAAGTTCAGCTTCTTGTTGTTGGTCTTGGTCAGTACGAGAA
Source organism: Paramagnetospirillum caucaseum (assembly GCF_000342045.1). GTDB lineage: Bacteria > Pseudomonadota > Alphaproteobacteria > Rhodospirillales > Magnetospirillaceae > Phaeospirillum > Phaeospirillum caucaseum. Next base: position 13,512 of record NZ_AONQ01000046.1, read on the forward strand.
CGGATACAGCTTCCAATAGGACTTGATCAGGCGCCAGCGGTGAACCAGGCCGTCGGGTTCGAAGATCAGGAACAGCACGATGGCCAGGCCGATGGCGGCCTCCTTGATGTAGGCCAGGGCGCTGGTCAGGGCCGGGATGTCGCCGGTGAAGTGCTTGATGGTGCTGACGGCGGCCTCGGTGCCTTCGGGCAGCAGCACCATGAAGGCGGTGCCCATCAGGGTGCCCATCACCGAGCCCATGCCGCCGATGATGATCATGCCGAGGAACTGGATGGATAAGAGGATGGTGAAGCCCTCGGCCGAGACGTAGCCGAGATAGTGGCCGTACAGCGCGCCGCCCACCCCGGCGTAGAAGGACGAGATGCCGAACGACAGGATGCGGTATTTGGTGAGGTTGATGCCCATCACCTCGGCCGACAGGTAATGGTCGCGCACCGCCACGAAGGCCCTGCCGTCGCGGGTGCGCAGCAGGTTGGTGCCCAGCAGGTACATCACCACCACGAAGAACAGCACCACGTAGAAGAACGACTTGTCGCCCGACAGCTCCATGCCGAACAGGCTGATGGGATTGGCCATGGCGCCGCTCGACCCGCCGGTGAACCAGTTGGCCCGCGCGAAGAAGTCCTCCAGGATGAACTGCGAGGCGAAGGTGGCGATGGCGAGATAAAGGCCCTTGAGCCGCCCCGCCGGAATGCCGAACAAGAGGCCAAGCAGGGTGGTCATCACCCCGGCCAGGGGAATGGCCAGCAGCACCGGCACGCCGAAGCTGTTGTTCAGCCAGGCCGAGGCGAAGGCGCCGAAGCCGAAGAAGGCGGCGTGGCCGAGGCTGATCTGGCCGGTGCAGCCCACCAGGATGTTCAGCCCCAAGGCGGCGATGCCGTAGAAGCCGATCTGGATCATCAGGGCCAGCAGGTAATTGCTCAGCACCAGGGGCGAGGCGGCGGCCAGAAGGATGCCGGCGAAGCACCAGTACCGCGACGCGGGCGTCAGGAAGATGGTGGTATCGGCCGCGTAGGTGGTCTTGAACTGGCCGCAGGGAATGAGGCTGGACGAGATCATGACCTTACACCCTCTCGATGGTCTTGGTGCCGAACAGGCCGTAGGGCTTGATCATCAGGATGATGACCAGCACGTAGAACGGTGCCACGGTGTAGAGGTTGCCCACATGCAGGTACTGGCCGTCGGCGTATTCCGCCAGGTTCTCCAGCACGCCGATGATCAGGCCGCCGACCACCGCGCCGATGATGGAATCGAGGCCTCCGACAATCACCGCCGGGAACACCTTGATGCCGAAGAACGACAGGGCCGACGAGACGCCGTTAACCATGCCCACCACCACGCCGGCCAGGGCCGAGACCATGGCCGAGATGGCCCAGGCGGTGGCGAATACCGCCTTGACCGAGATGCCGAGGCTTTGCGCCACCTGCTGGTTGAAGGCGGTGGCCCGCATGGCGAGGCCCATGCGCGAGTATTTGAAGAACCAGGCGAAGGCTCCCATGATCACCACCGAGACCACCAGGCTCATCAGGTAGGCGGGCTGGACGGAGAGGCCCAGGATGTCCACCGACTTGACCGGGAAGATCTCGGGGAAGGGCTGGGCCCACACGCCGAAGATGGACTTCATCACCGCCTGGAAGAAGATCGAGAGGCCGATGGTCACCATGATCACCGAAATCACCGGCTCGCCGATCAGCGGGCGCAGCACGATCATCTGCAGCGCGATGCCGAACACCATCATGAACAGGAAGGTCATGGGGAAGGCGACGTAGAACGGCAGGGCCATGCTGGTGACCAGCCACCAGCAGGTCCAGGCGCCGATCAGCAGGAACTCGCCCTGGGCGAAGTTCACCACCTGGGTGGATTTGTAGATCAGGACGAAGCACATGGCGACCACGCCATAGAGCGTGCCGACGATCAGCCCGTTGACCAGGAGTTGGAGAAACAGCGAGGAACCCATGATGCGTTCTCCTATTCCGCGGCCAGCTGTTGGGCGGGGGGCGGCAGCAATGTCACGACCTTCAGCTCGGTCTTGACCCTGGTGGTGGTGCCGTCCTGGAAGGTGATCACCGCGTCCACGGGAACCATGGGGCGGTCGGCGTACATGGAATCGATGATGTCGCCGTATTTCTCGTTGATGACGCCGCGGCGCACCTTGCGGGTGCGGGTCAACTCGCCGTCATCGGCATCGAGTTCCTTGTAGAGCAGCAGGAATTTGCGGATGCGCTGGGGCTCGGGCAGGGTGGCGTTGACCTTCTCCACCTCGGCCTGCAGCAGGTCGTAGACCGTGGCTTGCGCCGACAGGTTGGTGTAGTTGGTGAACGAGATGCCCTTGGCCTCCGCCCATTTGGCGACGATGGAAAAGCGGATGCAGATCAGCGCCGAGAGATAGGGCTTGGTGTCGCCCAGGATCACCGCCTCGGCGATGAAGGGCGAGAACTTCAGCTTGTTCTCGATGAACTGGGGCGAGAAGCGCACGCCGTGGGACGTAGTGGCCAGGTCCTTGATGCGGTCGATCACCACCAGATGGCCGTTGGCCGGCTTGATGTAGCCGGCGTCGCCGGTCTTCAGCCAGTTGCCGTCGACGATGTCGGCGGTCGAGGCTTCGGGATTGCGGAAATAGCCGGTGAACATGCCGTCGGTGGTGGCCACGATCTCGCCCACCCCGTTGGCGTCGGGATTGTCGATGCGCAAGTTCGCGTCGTCGAAGGGGATGCCCACCGAATCGAAGTCGATGTCGCCCTCCCGGTGCACGGTATAGGCGCCGGCCAGTTCGGTCTGGCCGTAGATCTGCCGCAGCGGCACCCCCATGGCCAGGAAGAAGCGGAAAGTGTCGGGACCCAGCGCCGCGCCGCCGGTGGCCGCCGATTTCAGGAACGAGAAGCCGATACGGTCCTTCAGGGCGTCGAACAGAATCCAGTCGGCCAGCCTGGAGCGCTTGCCCCGGTCCAGGGCCGCCATGCCCAGCTTCATGCCCAGATTGAACATCCATTGCTTGAAGCGGGTGGAATCCATCATGCGGGCGCGGACGTCGGCGGCGATGCCTTCCCACATGCGGGGCGCCAGCAGCACGAAATTGGGGCCGATTTCCCGCATGTCGGCCATCATCGTCTCGGGCTCTTCCACGAAATTGACGATGTTGCGGCAGATCAGCGGCTGGGCCACGGCGTAGATCTGCTCCATGATCCACGGCAGCGGCAGCACCGAGACGTAATCATCGCCGGCCGCCTTGGGATCGGCGCGCAGATAGGCGGTGGAGTGGCGCAGGAACGGTCCGGCCTGCAGCATGGCCAGCTTGGGGTTCGACGTGGTGCCCGAGGTGGTGCACAGGATGGCCACGTCGTCGCCCTTGCCCTTGGCCACTTCCTCGTCGAAGCGTGACGGGTTGGCGGCGGCGATCTTCTGGGCGGCGGCCTTCAGGTCCTCGGCCGAGATCAGGCGCGGGTCCTTGTGCTTGCGCATGCCGCGCGGGTCGAAATAGACGATGTGGCGGATGGTGGGGACCTGCTCGGAAATCTCCAGGAGCTTGTCCACCTGCTCCTCGTCCTCGGCCAGCACCACGGCCGCCCCGGTATAGGTCAGCAGGTAGGCCACCTCGGCATTCATGGAATCGTGGTAGATGCCTAAGCTCATGGCGCCCACCGCATGGGCCGCCACCTCGCCCCACAGGCTTTCCGGGCGGTTCTTGCCCAGGATGGCCACCACGTCGCCGCGTTGGACGTCCAGCGACAGCATGCCCAGGGCCAGATCCTTCACCCGGTTCAGGTAGTCGGACCAGGTGAAGGCGTTCCAGATGCCGAATTCCTTTTCCCGCATGGCGATGTCGCCGGGCCAGCGCTGGGCGTTATGCACCAGGGCCTTGGGAAAGGTGTCGTGAATGGTGGTGTCGAGAAGCTCGCTCATCAGGCCACCTGCTCCCCGGTCTGGGCGGGCTCGTCGTCGTCGACGCCGAGATAGGCCACCTTGACCCGTTCGTTGCTCATGATCTCGTCGGGCAGCCCTTCGGCGATCTTGCGGCCGAATTCCAGCACCATGACGCGGTGGCTGATGTCCATGACCACCCCCATGTCGTGTTCGATCATGATCACCGTCATGCCCCATTCCTCGTTGAGGTCGACGATGTAGCGGGCCATGTCCTCCTTTTCCTCGAGGTTCATGCCGGCCATGGGCTCGTCGAGCAGGATGACCTTGGGCTCCACCGCCATGGCGCGGGCCAGCTCGACCCGCTTCCGCAGGCCGTAGGGCAGGGTGCCGGCCACCGCCTTCCTGATATGGGCGATCTCCAGGAAGTCGATGATGTCCTCGACCTTGCGGCGGTGGGCCAGTTCTTCCTTGCGCGCCCCGGTGCCCCAATACAGCGCCCCGGAAACCGCGTTATTGGAGAGCAGGTGGTGGCGGCCGACCATGATGTTGTCGAGCACGCTCATATGCCCGAACAGCGCCAGATTCTGAAAGGTGCGGCCCAGCCCCAGCGTGGCGCGCACGTTGGGGCTCAGTCCCGTCACGTCGCGGCCGTCCATGTACACCCGCCCGGCGGTCGGCTTGTAGCGCCCCGACACGCAGTTGAGCATGGAGGTCTTGCCGGCGCCGTTGGGGCCGATGATGGAGAACAGTTCACCCTTGTTGACCTGGAAACTGACCTCGGTCAGCGCCCGTACGCCGCCGAAGGCCAGCGACACGTCGCGCACTTCCAGAACCGGTGTATCCGATACGGACATCGTCTATCGCTCCCGAACCGGAGCGGCGCCTTTTTTGGTGCCTGCCCCGAACCACCCTGACGGCCCATCTTGGCGTGAGCCTTATTCACTTTGAAAACGAGCATACGTTTTTTTAATTGCCGTGCAAGCGTGTTCAGGCCTTGCCGCGCAGCATGTGGATGATTCCCGAGAAATCCAGGCCGCCCTGGCCCGCGCCGGCCATCATGGCGTAGAGCTGGGCGGCCTCGGCCCCCAGCGGAATGGTCGCGCCGGCCACTTGCGCGGCCTCGACCGCCAGCTTCAAATCCTTCAGCATCATGGCCGCCGCGAAACCCGCCTTGTACTCGCGGTTGGCGGGCGAGGCGGGGACCGGGCCGGGCACCGGACAGTACGAGGTCATGGACCAGCACTGGCCCGACGACTTCGACGCGATGTCGAACAGTTTCTGGGCGTCGAGGCCCAGCTTCTCGGCCAGGGCGAAGGCCTCGCAGGTGCCGATCATGGAAATGCCCAGCAGCATGTTGTTGCAGATCTTGGCCGCCTGGCCGTTGCCGGGGCCGCCGGCGTGCACGATGGTCTTGCCCATGGCGGCAAGGATCGGCTCGGCGCGGGCGAAGGCGGCGTCGGCACCGCCCACCATGAAGGTCAGGGTGCCGGCCTCGGCGCCGCCGACGCCGCCGGAGACCGGGGCGTCGATCAGGGCGTGACCGGCCGTGGCCGCCGCATCGGACAGCAGCCGGGCTGTGGCCACGTCGATGGTCGAGGAATCGATGAACAGGGTGCCCTTGGGCGCGGCGGCGAACAGGCCGTCTTCACCCAGCATCACCGATGTCACATGGGCGCCGGCCGGCAGCATGGAGACAACCACCTCGGCGCCTCTGGCGGCATCGACGGCCGTGTTGCAGGCGGTGGCGCCAGCCTCGGCGGCGGCCTTCAAGGCGGCCTCGGACAGGTCGAAGGCGGCCACCGCGTGTCCGGCCTTGATCAGGTTGCGCATCATCGGCGCCCCCATGTTGCCCAGACCGATGAACCCGATGCTCGCCATGTGTGCTCTCCCTGTCTTGACGTGTCTTAGCTGGTCAGCGCCCGGCCGATGATCACCCGCATGATCTCGTTGCTGCCTTCCAGGATCTGGTGGACCCGCAGATCGCGGAAATAGCGTTCGATGGGATATTCCTTGATGTAGCCGTAGCCGCCGTGCAGTTGCAGCGCCGCGTCGGTGACGGCGAAGCCCACGTCGGTGGCCAGGCGCTTGGCCATGGCGCAATGGAGCGTGGCCTCGGGCAATTTGGCGTCCAGGGAATGGGCGGCGCGATGGATCATCAGCCGCGCCGCCTCCAGTTCGGTGGCCATGTCGGCCAGCTTGAACTGGGTGGCCTGGAAGGCGCTGATGGCCTGGCCGAACTGCTGGCGCTGGCCGGTGTAGTCGATGGCGTGCTCCAGGCAGGCCCGCGCGCCGCCAAGGGAACAGGCGCCGATATTGATGCGGCCGCCGTCCAGGCCCTTCATGGCGATCTTGAAGCCGTCGCCCTCGGCGCCGATGCGGTTGGCTATCGGCACGCGGCAATCCTCGAAGATCACGCTGGCGGTGGGCTGGGTCTTCCAGCCCAGCTTCTTCTCCTGCTTGCCGAAGGACAGGCCCTTGGCGCCGGGCTCCACCACCAGGCACGAGATGCCCTTGGGGCCGGGGCCATTGGTGCGCACCATCACCACATAGACGTCGGATCGCCCGCCGCCCGAGATGAAGGCCTTGGTGCCGTTCAGGACGTAATGGTCGCCGTCGCGCTCGGCTTTGGTGCGCAAGGAGGCGGCATCGGACCCGGCGTTGGGCTCGGTCAGGCAGTAGGAGGCGAACCTGCGCATGGCGCACAGATCGGGCAGGAAGCGCCTGCGCTGCTCGTCATTACCGAAGCTGTCGATCATCCACGCCGCCATGTTGTGGATGGAGATGTAGGCGGCGGTGGACGGGCAGGCGGCGGCCAGTTCCTCGAAGATCAGGGCGGCGTCCAGGCGGGTGAGCGCCGAGCCGCCCACGTCCTCGCCCACATAGATGCCGGCGAAGCCCAGTCCGGCGGCCTTGCGCAGGGTGTCCTCGGGGAAGACGGAATCCTCGTCCCAGCGTGCGGCGTGCGGCGCCATCTCGCCCTGGGCGAAATCGCGGGCCGCCTGACGAAAAGCCTCCTGGTCCGGGGTCAATCCGAAATCCATGCGCTTCGTATCCCTGAGCCGGGATCTATCGCCCCGGTTGTTGTTCGCAAGGGTACCGGTGAACGGTCCCGATGGGTATGGAATTATCACATGGGATGCGCCGGGTCCATCTCTTGTATACGTGATGCGAAGTTTTGTGTCCGAGATGCGGATTGAGCTTAGACAGCGCCCGGCGGAGATGTATACTCCGTTGCGCCACGATCAGGGGTTTGGAGGCCCGATGAGCGACCAGAAGAAGCCGGCGACCCGGGCCGAGGAGATCCGCCAGGTGATCGAGAAGGAGATCTTCCAAGGTGTTCTGCGTCCCGGCACCCGCCTGGACGAGGAAAGCCTGGCGGCTCGCTTCGGCCTGTCGCGCACCCCGGTGCGCGAGGCCATCCTGCAACTGGTCTATTCCGGCCTGGTGGTCAAAAAGCCGCGCCAGGGGGCCGTGGTGGCGCCCCTGGACCTCCATCGCATGGTGCAGATGTTCGAGGTGATGAGCGATGTGGAGGGCCTGTGCGCCCGCTATGCCGCGCGGCGCATGTCCCCCGACGAGAAAGCCCGGCTTTCCGCCATGGTGGCGGAGGCCGAGGCCCTGTGCGAGGCCCGCGACCTGGATGGCTATTACGCCGTCAACCGCGCCTTCCACGACGCCGTCTACGACGGCAGCCACAACGAGGTGCTGAAGGAGATGGCGCGTTCGCTGTTCGCCCGTCTCGCGCCCTATCGCCGCTACCAGCTCAACCATCCCGGCCGCGTCGACGGCTCGCTGGCCGAGCATGCCGAAGTGGTGGCCGCCATCGTCGCCGCCGATCCCGAGCGCGCCCAGGCGGTGATGCGCAAGCACGTCACCATCCAGGCCGACATCTTCGCCGAGTTCGTGTCCATCATGGCGTAGGCTTGTATCCACTGAATGCTATTCTTGGATACAAAGCTATGGCGCCCGGCATGCCCATATGGTATCGCCGTACTCCGGGTTCCGTGACGAAGGGAGAGCGCCCCAATGACCGACAATCTGTTCGAGCTGTTCCGCTCGCGCTTTCCCGCCGACCGGTCGCGCACGTTCATCGAGGTCCCCGGCGGACGCGCCGTCAGTTACGGCGACCTGGAGGCGATGAGCGCCCGCTATGCCCACGCCCTGGCGGCGGCCGGGGTCCGGCCGGGCGACCGGGTGGCGGTGCAGGTGGACAAGTCGGCCGAGGCGGTGGTGCTGTACCTCGCCTGTCTGCGGGCCGGGGCGGTGCTGCTGCCCTTGAACACCGCCTATCAGGCGGGTGAGCTGGAATACTTCCTGTCCGACGCTTCGCCGGCCGCCGTGGTGTGCCAGCCGCACCGCCTGGCCGAACTGGAAGGCCTTGCCGTCGCGGCGGGCATCACGGCCTGCGTCATGACGCTGGGCGCCACCGGCGACGGCACCCTGCCCGAACGGGCCGGGGGGCTGGCGGAGACTTTCACCACGGCGCCCAGGGGCGGCGACGACATGGCGGCCATCCTTTATTCCTCGGGCACCACCGGGCGGCCCAAGGGCGCCATGATGAGCCACGCCAATCTCGGCTCCAACGCGCTGACCCTGCATGCGCTGTGGGGCTTCGCCCCCGACGACGTGCTGCTGCACTGCCTGCCCATCTTCCACACCCACGGGCTGTTCGTGGCCATCAACTGCGTGCTCTTGAACGGCAGCGCCATGATCTTCTGCCCCAAATTCGATGCCGAACAGGCCATCGGGCTGCTCAAGCGCGCCACGGTGTTTATGGGGGTGCCCACCTTCTACACCCGCTTCCTGACCAGCCCCAACCTGACGCCGGAGGCCTGCTCCCACATGCGGCTGTTCATCTCCGGCTCGGCGCCGCTGCTGGAGGAGACCTTCAACGCCTTCCGGGAAAAGACCGGCTTCACCATCCTGGAACGTTACGGCATGACCGAGGGCGGCATGTTCACCTCCAACCCGCTGGTCGGTGACCGCCGGGCCGGCACGGTGGGCTTTCCGCTGCCCGACGTGCAATTGCGCATCACCGGCGAGGAGGGGCAGGTGCTGCCCCGGGGCGAAGTGGGCATCATCGAGGTCAAGGGACCCAACATCTTCAAGGGCTACTGGAACATGCCCGAGAAGACCAAGGCCGAGTTCACCGGCGACGGCTTCTTCAAGTCGGGCGACGTGGGCGTCATCGACGAACGGGGTTACGTCTCCATTGTCGGCCGGGCCAAGGATTTGATCATCTCGGGCGGCTACAACGTCTATCCCAAGGAGGTGGAGGACTTCATCGACCGCTTGGCCGGCGTAGTGGAATCCGCCGTAATCGGCATGCCGCACCCCGATTTCGGCGAGGCCGGGCTGGCCGTCGTGGTGGCGGAAAAGGGCGCGGCGCTCACCGCCGAAGGGGTGATCGACGCGCTGAAGGGCCGGCTCGCCAATTACAAGGTTCCCAAGCAGGCGGTGGTGGTCGCCGAACTGCCCCGCAACGCCATGGGCAAGGTGCAGAAGAACGTGCTGCGCGACTCTTACGCCGAGATGTGGAAGGCCAGTCTGCAATGACCTCTGAAATCCATTTCGACGGTGCCGGCCATCTGGGCCGCATCATCCTCGACCGCCCCAAGGCGCTGAACGCCCTGACGCTCGATCAGGTGCACGCCATGCATCCCCGCCTCGACCAATGGGCGGCCGATTCCGAAATCGCCTGCATCACCATCGAGGGGGCGGGCGACAAGGCCTTCTGCGCCGGCGGCGACATCAAACAGTTGTACGAGGCCTGCAAGGCCGGCGACCTGGACTACGTCACCGCCTTCTACCGCGACGAATACCGGCTCAACCGCCGCATCCACACCAGCCCCAAGCCCTATGTGGCGCTGATCGACGGCATCGTCATGGGCGGCGGTGTCGGCGTCTCGGTGCACGGGCTGTACCGCGTCGCCACCGAACGCACCCTGTTCGCCATGCCGGAAACCGGCATCGGCTTCTTTCCCGACGTGGGCGGCTCGTACTTCCTGCCCCGGCTTCCGGGGAGCATCGGCATGTATCTCGGCCTGACCGGGGCAAGGCTGAAGGCCGCCGACACCCTGCATGTGGGCGTCGCCACCCATTACGTCGACAGCGCCCAACTGCCCGCCCTGGTCGAGGCGCTGTCCGAGGCCCGTGACGCCGCCGAAGTGAAGGCGACGCTGGACGGTTTCGCCAGCGACCCCGGCCCGGCGGCCATCGACGGCAAGCGGGAGCTGATCGACCGTTGCTTCGGCAAGGCGACGTTGGCCGAGGTGATCGCCGCCCTGGAGGGCGAGAGCGATCCCTTCGCCGCCGAGACCCTGGGCGTGCTGAAATCCAAGTCGCCCCATCTGGTGGCGGTCAGCTTCGAGATGATCCGGCGCGGCGCGCGGCTCACCTTCGACGAGTGCATGCGCATGGAGTTCCGCCTCGCTTTGGCCCTGGCCCCGGCCCATGACTTCGTCGAGGGCATCCGTGCCCTGCTGATCGACCGCGACAACGCGCCCGCCTGGAATCCGGCGGGGGCGCAAGCCCAGGTGCTGGCGGTCTTCGACAAGGTTCCGGCCGGCGGCGACCTTACCTTCTGACAGGGGAAAGACAATGAACGTCAACGGATTGGCCGCCATCGTCACCGGCGGCGGCTCGGGCCTCGGGCAGGCCACCGCCCGCGCCCTGGCCCAGGCCGGCGCCAAGGTGGCGGTGTTCGACATCAACGCCGCCAACGCCGAGGCCACCGCCCAGGAGATCGGCGGAGTCTTCGCCCAATGCGACGTCACCGATGAGGCCTCGACCCTGGCCGCCCTGGCCAAGGCGCGCGACGCCCACGGCCCGGCCCGCATCGCGGTCAGCTGCGCCGGCGTGGTGACGCCGGGCAAGGTGGTGGGGCGCAAGGGGCCCATGCCGCTGGAGACCTATGCCCGGGTGATAGGGGTCAACCTGATCGGCACCTTCAACGTCATGCGTCTGGCCGCCGCCGACATGGCCGAACTGGAGCCCCTGGACGGCGGCGAGCGCGGCGTCATCGTCAACACCGCCTCCATCGCCGCCTGGGACGGGCAGGTGGGCCAGTGCGCCTATGCCTCGTCCAAGGGCGGGGTGGCCGCCCTGTCGCTGCCCGCCGCCCGCGAATTCGCCCCCCTGGGCATCCGGGTCATGGCGGTGGCGCCGGGCTACATGGAGACCCCCATGCTGGCCGGCATGCCCGATGAGGTGATGGACAATCTGGTGGCCTCCACCCTGTTCCCCCATCGCCTGGGGCGGCCCGAGGAATTCGCCAGGATGGTGTTGGCCATCTGCGACAATCCCATGCTCAACGGCAGCGCCATCCGCCTGGACGGCGCGGTGAGGATGCCGCCGCAATAGGTATTTACCGAAGTGCGGGCTTGATGTTTGTCATATATATCTTTATATTTATATGCACGGTCGCGGCTCGCCTCAGGTTTGCCGTAATCGTACCTAGAATGCTTGGACGGGACCAAGCGTCACGGAACCTTCGCTTGTCGGCGAGGCCCGGTGGCTCTAGGAATCCCGAAGCGAAACAAGGACGACCGGACCATCATGATCCCGACCCAGGACGAATATTGCCATTGCCCCCATTGCGGCCGCCGGACCCGGCACTCCGTGGTGCGTGAGCGGGTTCTCGCCCCGGTTCTGTGGTGCCTGTCCTGCTTCCGCACCCGGGTGGAGGCCGTCGAGGCCGCCCCCATGACGGCATCCCGGCCGGTACGCCCCGTTGACGCGGGGCAGCCCTACCGTCTCGCCGGTTGATGGGGCGGGTGGGGCCGGGCTACACTCGCCCTGCCGCCACGCCCCTCATACCGGAGTTTCCCGCATCATGAGCGACGTCGAAGCCCTCAAGGCCGAGGTCAGGACACTGAGCGCCCAGGCGACCCAGGCCAAGATGGACCTGCACGACCTGTCCGAGGACCTGCCCCTCGGCTGGGAGAAGATCCCGGCGGTGGCGGCATCCTGCCACGACCTCTATGCCCGCCTGACCCAGGCCCGTGCCGCCCTGAAGGCGGCGGGGGGCTGAGCCAACCCCGTCTCCGCCCCCCGGGTCAAGCCCGGGGGGGCGGAATGGCGGGCTACCCGAGGTCGATGGATTCGACCTCGGCTTCCTTGATGATCCAGGGCACGAAGACCTTCGACACCCGGGCGAAGCGCTCCGGCGCGTCGGTGGCGAGGTAGCGCACCGTCGCCGCGCCGCCCTCGGCCTTGAGGTTGCGGAGCGACAGCAGGTCTTCCAGCACCATGGCGGTGGTCGAGGCGGAATCCACCACGGCCACGTCGCGGCCCAGCAGTCGGCGGAACAGCGGCGCCAGAGCGGGGAAGTGGGTGCAGCCCAGCAGCAGGCAGTCGGCGGAATCGGGGCCGCTGAACAGCGGGTCGAGATAGTGCCGGGCGATCTGCTCGGCGATGGGGCCGTCCACCAGCCCCTCCTCGACCATGGAGACGAACAGCGGACAGGGCAGTTGCGTCACCTGGGCGTGGGGGCGCGAATGCAGGATGGCGCGGGGATAGGTGCCGGCCTGCACGGCGCTTTCGGTGGCGATGACCACGATGCGGCCCCGCGCCGAGGCCGCCGCCGCGGCGGCCGCGCCGGGCTCCACCACGCCGACCACCGGCAGGCCGGGAAAGGCGGCGCGCAGATCGTCCAGCGCATGGGCCGACGAGGTGTTGTCGGCTACCAGCAGCGCCTTGATGCCGTAGGAGACCAGCTTGCGGGTGGCTTCCAGGGCGTAGGCCGCCACGGTCTGGGCGCTCTTGGTGCCGTAGGGCAGCCGCGCCGTGTCGCCCAGATAGATCAGCGATTCGCCGGGCAGGCGCTCGCGCACCGCCTTCAGCACGGTCAGTCCGCCGACGCCGGAATCGAAGATGCCGATGGGAAGATGGGGGTTGCCGGTCATGGTGCCTGGTTCGGAAGGTGAGTCAGCTGCATACTTAGACCTCCACTGGACCTCCGGCAAGGGGACGTATTTAGGGGCTGGAACCGTCCGGCACTTCGTCGTACGGTGCCCCCCGATTGACCGGAGTCACACGAGGGAATCCGTAATGACGCAGGCACTCGACCGCGAGGTGCTACTGCAACTGCAATTCGCGCCGCTGTTCACCGGCCTGGCCGAGAAGGACGTGCGCGCGCTTCTTGACGGCGCCGAACTGCTGGTTCTGGGGCACGAGCACCTGCTCTACCGCGAGGGCGACCCGGTGGAGCGCTTCTACGTGGTGCTGGACGGCCACGTCGAATTGTCGCTGGAGGTGGACGGCAAGAAGAGCGTGGTCGAGGTGGCGCGGCGCGCCACCGTGCTGGCCGATGCCGCCATGTTCGGCCCCGGCCGCTACATCATGACCGCGCGGGTGCTGACCGGGGCGACCCTGCTGGCCATTCCGGCCCCGTCATTCCGTGCCCGCCTGGAAGAGCGCCTGGACATCACGCTGCACATGCTGACCACCATGAGCTTCCGCCTGCGCATGCTGGTCCGCCAGATCGCCGAGCTGAAGCTGAAGACCACCGCCCAGCGCCTGGGGTCCTTCCTGCTGACCATGGTGGAGGCCGAGGACGGCAAGGCCGAGCTGCGCTTTCCCTACGACAAGAAGCTGGTGGCCGACCAGCTGGGCATGAAGCCGGAAAGCCTGTCCCGCGCGTTGGGCAAGCTGGGGCGCATCGGGGTCGAGTCCCTGCCCGACAATCTGGTGGTCATCGCCGACGTGGCCCGGTTGCGCGAATTCTGCGCCGAAGAAGAGGTGGGATAAGGCCGATGGGACTGAGCGCCGCCGAACTGGATCTCGTCGCCAAGGCCCCCCTGCTGGCCGGGCTGTCGCCCACCGATCTCGCCCTGCTGATGGACGGCGCCCATTCCGCCGCCTATCCCGAGACCGAGCTGCTGTTCAGCCAGGGCGACAAGGCCGACCGCTTCTTCATCCTGCTGGAGGGTCGGGTCAACGTCTTCGCCCTGACCGAGACCGGCGACCAGTCCATCATCGAGGTGTTCGACCCCATCGTGTCGTTCGCCGAGGCCGCCATCTTCTCGTCGGGCATCTTTCCCCTGAACGCCGAGGTGATGGCCGGGTCGAGGCTGGTGCACGTACCCGCCTCGCTGTTCCTCAAGCGCCTGGCCGACAACCGCTCGCTGGGTCTGCTGCTGCTGGGCGGCCTGTCCCAATGGCAGTTCCGCCTGGTCCACGAGATCAGCGAGTTGAAGAGCAAGTCGCCGGGCCAGCGCCTCGCCACCTTCCTGCTGGCTTTGGCCGCCAAGGCGGGGGCCGACGGTTCGGGCAAGGTGCGCCTGCCGCTGACCAAGGCGGTGCTGGCCAGCCGCATCGGCATCGCGCCGGAAAGCCTGTCGCGCGCCCTGAACCGCCTCAAGGCCTTCGGCGTCGAGACCCATGGCCGCGAGGTGGAGATCACCGATGTGGAGGCCCTGCGCCGCATGGTGCGCGAGGGCGGCGGGGAATAGCGCCACCCGGACCGGGATGACGGTGCCGCAAATGCCTCCAATCCGCACATAAAAACTCAGCTTAACAAACGTCAAGGCGGGACCTTGGTCGTAGGGGCAGCTTGTGGATCACCCTTGCGGAAGGTGTTCATGATGGCCGGTGACGTGGCGAGTGCGGTGATCAACGAGGCTGGAGGGCCGCCGGAATGGCTGTCCCTGGCGCTCGACGCCTCGCCGCTGGACGTCCGCTCACTGCTGGCCCAGGGCGTCGATCCCTTCGCCACCGTCATGGAAGCCGCCTCGGGGATCGAATTCGGCGGCTCCCTGGTGATCGACGCGCCCTTCAATCCGTCGCCGCTGCGGCGCATCCTGGCCGGGCGGGGTTTCTCGTCCTATGGCCGCAAGCTCAATGAGGGCCATTGGCGGGTATTTTTCCACCTGGATGGCGGCGTGGATTGGGAAAGCGGCGCCGAGGTGGACGTGGGGCCCGAGGGCGCCATGACCTGGCGCGAGGAGGACGGGCTGCACATCGACGTGCGCAAGCTGACGCCGCCCAATCCCATGCTGGCCATCCTGCGGCTGATCGAACGCGCCGGTCCGGGCGAGACCGTGGTGGTCCACCACGAGCGCGAACCCCATTTCCTCGCCCCCGAACTGGCTGAGCGCGGCTGGCGCATCGCCCGGGTTTCCAGCGAGGTGGTCAATGTCAGGCTGTGGCTGGAGCGGATGAGCTGATGTTTCCCGGCAGCTTCATGATGGGGGCGAAGGACCGCCTCCTGCCTCCCTCCGTCCCCTACCGCTTCTTCGTGGCGGCGGCGGCCTTCCACCTGCTGGCCTGGGTGCTGCTGCTGGTCGGCAATGACGGCATCCTCGGCTTTGCCGGTGGCCAGGGCATGGTTCTGGCGGCGCTGCACCTGATCACGCTGGGCACCCTGGCCATGACCGCCATGGGGGCCGCCATCCAGCTGCTGCCGGTGGCGACGCGGCGCCCTCTCGGCCCCATCTGGGCCATCAAGCTGATGTTCATCCTCTATGTCCCCGGCGTGGCGCTGTTCGCCGGCGGCCTGGCCCATGCCGTCGCCTGGGTCCAGCATGCCGGCGCGACCCTCAGCGTCGCCGGTCTGGTCCTGTTCGGCGGCCTGGTGGGGGCCAACCTGCGCAAGGTGGGCGACCTGCCCGGCGTCACCCGCCACGCCTGGCTGGCGGTGGCCTCGCTGATCGGCCTCGCCGTTCTCGGGCTGCTGCTGGTCATCGACTTCACCAAGGGCTTCCTGCCCGATCACGGGGCGGCGGCCGCCGCCCACGCGGTGCTGGCCGGCTACGGCTTCATGGGCATGCTGGCGCTGGGCTTCTCCTACGTGCTGATCCCCATGTTCGTGCTGGGCTCGGCGGTTCCCGACGTGGTGGGCAAGCGGACGGCGCTGCTGTCGGGGCTGGGCCTGGCGGTGGGGGCGGGGGGCGCCCTGGCCGGGTTCGGTCCGGCCGCCGCCTTAGGGATCCTGCTGGGGCTGGCCGCCACGGCGGTCTATCTGCGCGGCATGCTGGCCAGCCTCAAGACCCGCATGAAGAAGCGCCTGGAGCCGTTCTTCCGCATGGTGTGGGTCGCCTGGGCGCTGCTGCCGCTCAGCCTGCTGGCCGGGCTGGCCCCGGCGCTGGGCGCGCCGCTCGACCCCTGGGCGGGGCTGTGGGGCTTTCTGCTGGTGTTCGGCTGGCTCTTGTCCTTCGTCACGGCGATCCTGCAGCGGATCATGCCATTCCTGGCCTCCATGCATTCCTCGGCCCTGGGTGGCAAGCCGGCGTTGCTGTCGCACCTTGCGCCCAAGCTGCCGGTCGATATTCACCTGGGCTGCCATGTGGCCGCCCTGGTCCTGGTTTCCACCGCCCTGGCCGGCGGCTGGGTCTGGCCGCTGCGGCTGGGCCTGATCGCCGGTCTGGCCGGTGCCGTCGCGTTCGGCGTCTACACCGTGGAGGTGTTGCGCCGGTATCGGTCCCACATGGCCGCCGCCGCCGCTGCGGCCGCTCAACAAGGATAGCGTTCCATGAATACCCAGACCGGCGCCCTGCTGCATCAGGCCCACATGACCACCATCGAGGCGTTGCAGTCGCTGGACGAGCTGCTCGGCTCCCACAAGAAGGCGCCGGCCAAGGACGACCTGCTGGGCCGCAAGCTCAAGCAGCTGGCCCGCATCCTCAAGTCCGAGGTGGAAAACCATTTCGGCTTCGAGGAGAACCACCTGTTCAAGGTGTTCGTCGAGCAGGGCGAGACCGGCATCGTCACCATGCTGACCCACGAGCACCGCTCGATCCTGCCGCTGGCGCTGCAGGTAGCTGACTTGGCGGTGGCCGCCGCCGAGTCCGGCTTCACCGACGCCACCTGGACCGAGTTCAAGGATGCCGGCGCCGAACTGGTCGAGCGCGAGATCTTCCACATCCAGAAGGAAGAGATGGGCCTGCTGGCCGCCATCGCCTCGCTGGTCGATCCCGAGATGGACGAGGAACTGGCCAACATCTACCGCGCCGAAGTGGGCTGATATCCCCAAAACTCAAAGTGAGCTCTGGCTAGGCCCAAGGGGCCGCGCGGGCGCCGGCTTTGCCGGCAAACATGTGTTAGCGCGCTTTCGCGCGCGGTGCCGCGGGAGGCAAGGGCGCGGAGGCGCCCGCCCGCCGCTTGAGGGCGGTGTCGATCGGAATCGATCGACACAAACATGAGAAAGACCCCCCGGCCGGCGCCGGGGGGTCTTTTTCGCGCGAAAAGCCTATTCCGCCTCGATGCCGGCGGCGGGCAGCACGGTGACGCCGGTGCCGTCCTCGTCCTCGATCAGCACGATATCGCCCTCGATGCGGTCGCCGTCTTCAGCCAGATTGTTGAAGTAGTGCCACAGGAACGAGACGGCGATGGTCTGGTCGATCTCGTCGTCCTCTTCCATCTCGTCCTCGTCCATGGCCGAGATGTCGCGCAGGATCTCCAGCGAGTCCTCGAACATCTCGTTCATGTCGGGCTTGTCCTCGAGGACGTTCTTGATGATGTAGTCGTGCTCGGAATCTTCCAGCTCGTACTTCCACTGGGCGCTGCCCGACTTGTAGTAAACGGTGATCATCAAGCCTGCTCCGTGAGGGAACGATTTCCCGCGACCTTCGGGCATTTGCGGCGAAAAGGCAAGGGCGGGATTGCCCATCCGCGCCGGGTCGGATAAACCCTTTGATCTATTTGAAAGAGGAGCCTGATCATGGCCGACAAGCCCGCCTGGGTGCTGACCATCACCTGCCCCGACACGGTGGGAATCGTGGCGGCGGTTTCGGGGTTCCTGAGCACCCACGACTGCTTCATCACCGAGGCGGCCCAGTTCGGCGACCCCCTGTCGTCGCGCTTCTTCATGCGCATCGTGTTCGGGGCCGGCGCCATGACGCCGCCCATGGCCGAGTTGGAAAAGCTGTTCACCGAGGTGGCGGCCCGCTTCCAGATGATCTGGAAGCTGCATGACGGCTCGCGCAAGGCCCGGGTGGTGATCCTGGTGTCCAAGTTCGGGCATTGCCTGAACGACCTGCTGCACCGCTACCATACCGGCTCGCTGCCCATCGAGATTCCGGCGGTGATCTCCAACCACCAGGACATGCGCTCCATCGTCGAATGGCACGGTATCCCCTATCACTACCTGGCGGTGGACAAGCACGACAAGACCGCCCAGGAGAACCGGGTGATGGAGGTGATCGGGCGCGCCGATGCCGAACTGGTGGTGCTGGCCCGCTACATGCAGATCCTGTCCACCGACATGTGCACCCGGCTGCAGGGCAAGGCCATCAACATCCACCACTCGTTCCTGCCCAGCTTCAAGGGCGCCAAGCCCTATCACCAGGCCCATTCCCGCGGCGTCAAGATCATCGGCGCCACCGCCCATTACGTCACCCCCGACCTGGACGAGGGGCCGATCATCGAGCAGGGCGTCGAGCGCGTCGACCACACCCACACCCCCGACGATCTGGTGGCCATCGGCCGCGACATCGAGAACGTGGTGCTGGCCCGTGCCGTGCGCTGGCACACCGAGCACCGGGTGCTGCTCAACGGCTCGAAGACGGTGGTGTTCCGGTAGGCGTCAGTTTTCGAAGCCGACCGTGGCGAAGGCGCGCCGGATGCGGTCGTCGCCCCAGAAGGACGGCGGAAGCGGCGCGCCCCCCGGCCCGGCCACCGACGTCCCTTCGCCCGGCGTTCCCAACTCGACGCTGCCGGCCGCCGTGGTCACCACGATGCGGCCTTCGAGCAGCAGCACGCTGAGCGGATCGTCCAGCGGCCCGCCCCAGAACTGGGTGCCGCGCACCCCCACCGAGGCCAGCGGCGTCTTCACCGTCAGGGGATGATCGGGCAGCTTGCCCACCGCCCCGGTGCGCAGCAGGAACGAACCCTCGACCAGGGCCAGTTCCGCCGCGCCCGCCGCCTGGGCGGCGTTCCAGGCGAAGGCGGCCACCGCCATCTCGGCCCCGTCGCTCAATGTCAGTTCCATGCCGTCGATGAACTGGACCAGCAGGCGGGCGCCGGGGCCGGTGCGCAGGGATTCCCCCCGCCGGATGGGGTCGCCCACCGCCAGGGGGCGGGCGGCGGCGGCCTCGCGGGCTTCGGCGCTGCCCTGCAGGCGGACCACCTTGCCCACCTCCTGGGCGCCGGCGCCGGGGGCCAGCAGGATCAGGCCCAGGACCAGGGCCAACAGCATGTGCGGAACAGGCATTCCCAACTCCCCCCTTGCCGGGCAAACTCGCTTCATTATCTCGTGAGGCGGCACGGGTCGGTCAAGGAGGAGAATAGCATGGGCGTCTGGTTGATGCTGGCCGGGCTGAACGGAGCCATGGCCATCGGGTTCGCCGCCTGGGGCTCCCACGGGATGGACGGCGAGGCAGCCCGCTGGGTGGGGCTGGCCAGCCAGTTCCAGTTGCTGCACGCCGTCGCTCTGCTGGCTCTGGCGCGGTTCTGCGGCGAGCGCCGCCGGCTGTTCCGTCCCGCCGCCGTCCTGATGGTCGCCGGCGTCGCGCTGTTCTCCGGCTCGCTTTACCTGAAGGCGCTGGGGGGTGCCTTGCCGGTCCCGATGATTACGCCCCTTGGTGGAATAAGCCTTGCCGCATCCTGGCTGCTGCTGGCGCTGGGCGGGTGGTTAGCCGGCGATCATGCTCGGATTTGACTTGGGGCATGGAATTGCCCATGATGCCTCTGCAAAGGGCAGCCTGCGACATCGGGGTCATTTCGGGCTGAATGGGGAAATGGGAAGGTCATGGCCAAGTCTGTGCTGATCGTCGAAGACAATGACTTGAATATGAAATTATTCAACGATTTGTTGCAGGCCAATGGCTACGAGACCATCCAGACCAAGGATGGCCGCGAGGCCATGGACATCGCCCGCAAGCACCGCCCCGACCTGATCCTGATGGATATCCAGCTGCCGGAGATTTCCGGCCTGGAAATCACCAAGATGCTGAAGAGCGACGCGGAGCTGAAGTCCATCCCGGTGATCGCCGTCACCGCCTTCGCCATGAAGGGCGACGAGGAAAAGATCCGCGAGGGCGGCTGCGAGGGCTATATCGCCAAGCCCATCTCGGTGGCCAACTTCCTGCAGACCGTGGCACGCTTCCTGGAATAGGGCGCGACTTTTTTCAGAAAGCAGCCGAGCCTGCCATCCTGGCGGCCATCGGGCGAGCCCTCTCGCTTGCGCTTGGAATGACATTGCCCATAGGCAAAACGAAAAGGGCGCCCATGGGGCGCCCTTCGATCTTTGCTGTCGCTGCCGGCCGAAGGGCCGGCGCCCGACTACTTGATCTTCGCTTCCTTGAACTGGACGTGCTTGCGCACGACCGGATCGTACTTGCGGAATTCAAGCTTCTCGGTCGTCTTGCGGGGATTCTTCTTCGCCACGTAGAAGAAGCCCGTCCCTGCGGAGCTCAACAGCTTGATGAGAATGGTGGCAGGCTTGGCCATGGCGAAAATCCCGAACAGCGTTGGTGATGAAAACTCGAGGCGCGCACCATACTGATCCCGACAGCAGAGTCAAGTCAGAATAGCTTGGCCTTGGCGAGGGAGGGGCATTCGAAGGGCAATTCCCCCTCCGCCACCAATTGCTCGAACGAGCGGACCTGGTCGCGGCCATGCCCCTTGGCGTAGTACAGGGCGCGGTCGGCATTGCCGATCACCACCGAGGGCTTGTCGTCGCAATCGATGCGCACATAGCCGACGCTGACGGTGATGCGGCCCACCTCGGGGAAGGCGAAGCCCGCCACCGTGGCGCGGAAGCGTTCGAACACCGCCTGGGCGGCGGCGAAGGTGGTGGGGGCCAGCAGGACGACGAATTCCTCGCCGCCGAAGCGGAACAGCTTGTCCTCGCTGCGGAACGCCTTGCGCATCAGCGCCGACAGCAGCAGCAGCACCTCGTCGCCGAACACATGGCCGTAGGTGTCGTTGATGCGCTTGAAGCGGTCGATGTCGATGATGCCCAGCCAGTGATGCTGGCCGTCCAGGTGGGCTTCACGCCGGTTGCCGTTGAACGACACGTCGATATGGCGGCTGTCGGCGACGATGGCGCTGAAATTCTCGTCGAAGGTCTTGCGGTTCTTCAGGCCGGTCAGCGTGTCGCGGGCCGCGTCCCACAGGATGGTCAGGTAGTTGCGGTAGATGGCGACGAAGCCCTTGATCAGGGCGGCCGGTTCCTCCTGGCCGGGGGCGGTGCGGGTGACCAGGAAGGCGCAGACCTTGCCGCGGTCGTCGACCACCGGATGGGCGCGGCGGATGCTCCCGTCGGCCAGGACCTCGCTCCGCTCGGTGCCGAGCGCCATGCAGTCCAGCAGCAGGGGGTCGCCGCCGATCTCCTGCAATTCGTCGGGCGGGTCGCCGCCGTCGCGGCTGCGGATCGCCGCCCAGTCGATGAAGATGCCGTTGGCGGTGGGCATGGGCGTGCAGATGCCGCAGAACGGCAGATGCGCCAGCTCGGCCAGGGTGGCGGCCAGGCAATCCTCCAGATGCTTCTGACTGCGCTGCTCCGTCAGGAGCACGACCGAAGACAGGATCGATTCCGGTGTGATCGACACGCGAAAGGCCTTCCCCAAAAGTATTCCATGCAAGCTTATTCTCAAGGATATGGCGGGTGTCAATGAGTGTCTGGTGACAAGGTCTCTCCTAGG
>NZ_AONQ01000047.1 GCF_000342045.1 Paramagnetospirillum caucaseum
CTCACCACCACCGGGGGCAGGGAACAGGCGGCGAAGGCCCGGCTGACCTGCGGACGGTCGAGGGCGTCGCCCTCGACCAGTGCGCAGCCCAGCAGCGCCAGTTCCGCCGCCGACGATCCCGGCCGGACCATGGCGGTGACCCGCCAGCCGGCGGCGCGGGCCAGCCGGGCCAATTCCAACCCGGTTCCCGTGCGGGCGCCGAACAGCAGCAGGTCGCGGCTCATGCCCATTCCTCCCATCAACCGGCCAGGGCCTGGGGAACCGCCGCGGCGAGGCGGTCGCGCAGCGCGTCGAACCGGCGGATCTGGTCGGGCAGCATGCGGCGCTTGTCGTCGCGGCCCACATAGACCTTGAACATGGAATCGCCCTTGTCGTTGAAGAAGGTGATGGCGCAGGTGTCCATCTTCATGAAGGGGCGCTTGACGAAATGGATGGCGGCGCAATTGCCGTAGCGCAGGTGGCCGCCGATGGCGCCGTGGCCCTCCAGGTTGAAGAAGCCGCGCGCCACCTTGCCGGCGGGCACGGTACCCTTGCATTCCAGGATCAGGTCGCGGGTATGGACCAGGAAGGTGATCTCGCCCCAGGTGGTCAGGTCGGCCATGACCTCCTCGAAGGCGTCGCCGGGGACGGAGACCCGGCAATGGTCGGGCAGGCATTCCGACACCTGCAGCGGGGTGACGCCGTGCTCGATGGCGATGGTTTCCAGCACGCCGTCCTGGGACTCGTCCAGTTGGGCGCGCAGATTGGCCAGGATGGAGGGATCGGTGTGATCAGCCGACATGACGCATTCCTTGTGATTGAGGGAGGGGTGATTGAGGAAGGGGTGATTGAGGGTAGGAAAGGGCGGCGGAGGGGGCTCCGTCTCCCATGAACAGGTCGATCAGCTCGAACAGGCTGCCGACCAGATTGCAGTGCCAGAACCAGCCGGCGGGGGTGAGGACGATGGCCGCGGCCCGGCGGTGGACCAACCCGGCGGATTCCCACTGGGCCAGCAGCGGCTCCAGCGCGGCGGCGAGGCCGGGGGCGGTCAGCGCCTCCAGCCGGGCGACGTCCAGACGACCGCCTTCCAGCCCGCCCATGACCAGATCGCGGGCCGGACGGTTGGCGGGGGGCGGCAGCACCACGGTGATCGGCTTGGTCCCGGCCTCGACGGTCTTGCCGTAAAGCTCGGCGTCGGGCTGGATGACGTAGCGGTGCCCGCCTGCCAGCCCGCCGGCCCCGGCCCCGAAGGCCAAGCAGTCGGCGCCGGCCTTGACCAGCTGGTTGTAGAGGTTGCGCTCGCGCGTCGCCGAGGCCCAGTGGGCCTGGTTGAGGTGGCGCCAGCCGGAATCGTCGAGCATCTCCAGCCCGGCGCCGTACATGGCGGCCATGCGCTCCAGCCCGGCGGCGGGCGGCAGCGCGCCCTTGGCGATGGACAGGGCCAGCGGGCTCTTGTCGTGCAGGGTCAGGCAATAGAGATCGACCCCGTCCAGGCCCAGCGACAGGCAGGTCGCCACGTCGTCCTGCCACATCTCCATGCTCTGGCCCGGCAGGCCGAAGATCAGGTCGCAGACCACCACCGCCCGGTCGCGGTCGCGCAGCCGCTCCATGAAGGCGACGGCTTCCTGCCGGCTGGCCCGGCGGCCCATGCGTTGCCGGAGCCCGGTGTCGAAGGTCTGGATGCCGATGGAAAAGCGGTTGGCGCCGGCCTCCAGGCAGGCGTCGACCTTGTCGTCGTCGAAGCCGGCCACCCGGCCCTCGACGGTGATCTCGCAATCGGGGGCCACGGGCAGGTGGCGGCGCACCGCCGAGACCAGCCGGTACAGGTCGTCCGCCGCCAGGGCGCTGGGGGTGCCGCCGCCGAAATAGACGGCCTGGATGGGCGGGCCGGCGGCCGCCGCCCCGTCCATGGCGATGTCGCGCTCCAGCCGCCTTGCGTACTCGGCCATGGCCTCCTCGGCCGAGCGGTTGCGGTAGAAGCCGCAGAACAGGCAGTGGTTGGCGCAGAACGGCACATGCAGATAGGCCACCCGCTTGCCGGGCCGCCGTTCGGCCAGCAGCCGGGCGGCGATGGCGGGGCCGTCCTCCAGGGGACGGGTCCGGCGCTGAATCCACGGAAACAGGTTGCGTTCGGCGAAGGCGCCGGCCAGCGGCTCGCCCGGGCGGGCGAAATGGGGTTCGAGGGGCAGGAGTATGGTCATGCGCGCAATCCCTGCGGAATGGAGGTGGAGGCCAGGGGGGCGGTGGCCAGGGTCAGGCTGCCGGTCAGCGGATTGCGCAGCGTGACGCAGGCCAGGCCGAATACCTGGCCGATCACGGCGGGCGTCAGCACCGCCTCGGGCGGGCCGAACGCCACCAGCTCTCCCCGGTCGAGGACGGCGATGCGGTCGCCATAGGCGGCGGCGAGGTTGAGGTCGTGGACCACGGCGATCACCCCGACGCCCTCGGCCGCCACCTCGCGGGCCAGCCGGAACATGCCGTGCTGATGGGCGGGATCCAGGTTGGAGGTGTGCTCGTCGAGCAGCAGGCAGCGGCCCCCGTCCACCTCGATTCCGGCGATCTGGGCCAGGGCGCGGGCGATCTGCACCCGCTGGCGCTCGCCGCCCGACAGGCTGGGATAGAAGCGCGCCGCCAGATGGGCGGCGCCCACCCGCTCCAGGCAGTCCAGCGCGATGCCCTGGGCGCGGCGGCTTTCCTCGCGGCCGGCGCCGTGGGGCGAACGGCCGATCAGCACCACCTCCAGCGCCGTGAAGGCGAAGTCCAGCTGGATGTCCTGGGGCACCACCGAACGGCGGCGGGCCAGGGCGGCCATGGGCCAGCCGTCCAGCGGGCGGCCGCAGACGGAAATCCCCCCGTGGTCGGGGCGCGTCTCGCCGGCGATCAGCCGCAGCAGCGACGACTTGCCGGCGCCGTTGGGACCGACCAGGGCGACGACCTCGCCGGCCCGCACCTCCAGCGACACGTCGCTGAGGATGTCGCGCCCGCCCAGATGCAGGGACACGCCGGTCGTCGAGGCGATCAGCATGATCCCCTCCCGTGCGGGGCGCGGCGCAGCAGCAGCCAGATGAAGAACGGCCCGCCCAGGGCGCCGGTCACCACGCCGATGGGCAGGTCGGCGGGGGCGGCGACGGTGCGGGCGAAGATGTCGGCGCCCACCAGCAGGATGGCCCCGCCCAGGGCGGCGCCGGGCATGACCGAGCGGTGGTCGGGACCGGCGATCAGGCGGATCAGGTGGGGGGCCACCAGCCCGATGAAGCCGATCACCCCGGAAACCGCCACCGCCGCGCCCACCGAGGCGGTGACCAGGATTACCGCCAGGCGGCTGACCCGGTTGGCGTCGAAGCCGAGATGGCCGGCCACCGCGTCGCCCAGCAGCATGGCGTTCAGCGCCCGGGCCAGCCGGGGCAGCAGCAGCAGCGGCAGCACGGTCAGCGGGGCGGCGGCCCACACGGCGCGCCAGTCGGCGCCGCCCAGGCTGCCCATCAGCCAGAAGGTCAGGCTTTTCAGTTGCTCGCTGTCCGACAGATAGACCAGCAGGCCGGTCATGGACCCGGCCGAGGCGTTGACCGCCACGCCGGCCAGCAGCATGGCGCCCCGCTCGATGCGGCCATGGCGGCGCGAGATGGCGTAGACCGCCACGGTGGCGGCCAGTCCGCCCAGGAAGGCGGCCAGCGGCATCAGGATTGCGGTCATGCCGGCGGCGGCGGCGCCCAGCCAGGCGGTGCCCAGCACGATGACGGCGACCGCGCCCAGCGCCGCTCCGCTGGAGATGCCCAGCAGGCCGGGGTCGGCCAGGGGGTTGCGGAACAGGCCCTGCAGCGCGGCCCCGCCCATGCCCAGCGCGGCGCCCACCAGCAGGCCGAGCGCCACGCGGGGCAGGCGGATGTTCATCAGGATGGCCGCCTGGCTCGCCGTGTGTTCCACCGGCAGGGCCAGGCCGATCTGCTCGGCCAGGATGGTGGCGAGCTGAAGCGGCGCGATCCGGGCGGGGCCGATGGCGATGCCGGCCAGCACCACCACGGCCAGGCCGAGCCACAGCGCCGCCATGACGAGGGCGGAGCGCGTCCACGACGGACGGGCCGCCGGATCGGCGGCCGCGCCGCGCTTGACCGGCAGGGGCAGCACCTCAGCGTCCATGGTGGGCCACTCCCTCGCCGTGGAACAGTCCCGACAGCCGCCGCAGCGCCTCGCCCAGCCGGGGGCCGAGCCCCAGCATCAGGGGGCCGGGCATGGGGGCGAAGCGCCCGCTCTTGCCCGCCGGGGTGGCGGCCATGCCGGGCAGCCGGGCCATGCCCGCCGCGCCGCCGATGCCATCCCAGCGCTCCTCGACGGTCAGCACCAGATCGGGGGCGGCATTGGTGACCATCTCGCCGTTGAGCGGCTTGAAGCCGGTGATGTCGCCGGCGGCGTTGACGCCGCCGGCCATCTCGATCAGCTGGCCGGCGATGGTGCCGGCCCCGGCCACCACCGTCTGCGACGGATCGTAGTTGAGGACGAACAGCACGCGGGGCTTCTTCTTCGTCCCGGCGACGGTGCGGGCCACCGCGGCGATCTGGTCGTCGAGCGAGCGGCGCAGCGCCTGGGCCTCGCGCTCGGCGCCCAGCAGGCGGCCCATGGCGGCGATGTTGTCCTCCAGCGCCCGCATGGGCGGCGAGCGGTCGAACAGCACCACCGGAATTCCCGCCTGTTCCAGCTGGCGCAGCGCGCTGGCCGGCTCGGCGTCGCGATAGGCCGCCACCATTGTGGGGGACAGCGACAGCACGCCCTCGGCCGAGACCTTCTTGTAATAGCCGACCTGGGGCAGCGCCTTGACCTCGGGCGGCCAGACGCTGGTCTGGTCGACCCCGATCACCGAACCGCCCTTGCCCAGCGCGAAGACGATCTCGGTGAGCGAGCCGCCGATCACCACCAGCCGCGACGTGTCGGCGGCCGAGGCCTGGCGGATACCGCCAAGGCCCAGCAGGACGGCGAGAACGGCGCGGCCGATGATCCAGGTCATGTCCATGGCCTCCTTCAGAAATCGGCGCGGACGTTGAACACCACGCTGCGGCCCGGCTGGTTGGATTCGTCGGGGGTGGTGTTGTAGGTGAGGTTGGTGAGGTTCAGCAGGTCCAGGCCCAGGTGGTAGCCGCCGACATCGGCGCCGAACGAGGCGTTGAAGGTCCGCCAGGCCCGCACCTGGGTCAGGCTGATGGTGCCGGCGGCGGCCGACGACTGGCTCAGTTCGTCGGCGCGCGAGCCGCCCCGCATGTAGAGGTCGGCATAGCCGGTGGCGCCGTCCCACAGGGTGCGCTCGCCTCGCAGGCCGATGCGGCCGCTGACGGTGGGGATGCCGGTCTTGCCGCTGCTGGCCGAGCGGAAGAAGTATTTGCGGCGGATCCAGCTGCCGGTGGCGTAGGGGGTCAGGCCCAGTTCGGCGAAGTGGTAGCGGGCGTCCATCTCGACGCCGGTGCTCTCGGCCCTGTCCAGGTTGACGTAGGTGCCCTCGGTGGAATTGCCGACGGCGCATTGCCCGCCGGACGTCCCGACCACCGCGCAGGACAGCGAGGCGATGTAGTTCCTGGCGGTGGAGCGGAACAGCGAGGTATCCACCGTCAGCCCGCCCGAGCCGTGGCGCATGCCCACTTCCCAGTTGTTGGAGGTCTCGGGCTTGAGGTCGGGATTGGGGCGCGTGGTCGACGACGCGCCGAAATACGAGCCGGTGAAGGCCTGCACCAGGGTGGGATAGACATAGCCCTGGGAAAAACCGCCGCGCAGTACGGTGTCGGGGATGCCGGCATACAGCAGCGTGGCGCTGAAGATGGGGGCGGAATCCGAGGTCGAGCGCATCTTGTAGCCGGCGTCGTTGCTCTGCAGGCTGTCCAGGGCCGAGTTGATCCAGTACTGGCGGGCGCCGAGCACGGCGGAGAAATCGGCGGGCAGCTTCCAGGTATCCTCGCCATAGATGGAAATGGTCTCCGTGTGCCCTTCCATGTCGGCGTAACGGCTGACCGCCGTGGCGAGGCCGACGCCGCTGCGGCCGGTGCGGGTCATGGACTTGTCCAGGTCGTCGCGCAGGTATTGCGCGCCGGTGATCAGCAGGTGATCCTTGTGGGGCGTCCAATCGACCTGGGCGGTGAATCCCTTGGTGGCCTGGGTGTCCTGGTCGTTGTGGAGGTAGTCGTAGGCCGAGGCGGCGGGAATGGCGGTGCCGCTCGCCACGAACTGGGTGAACATCCGGTCGATGGTCTGGTAGTAGGCGTCGGCGTGGAGCTTGGCGATCCAGTCGCTGGGCTTGTCCAGGTCGTAGGTGACGCCGACCTTCTGCAGGTCGCGGGTCGGCATGTCCAGCTGGAACTTGCTGAACGCCGAGCCGATGGTGGACGGCGAGGTGGTCGAGCCGCTGGACAGCTCGTAGCGGTCGACGGCCAGGGCGATCTTGTGGCCATCCGCCCGATAGGCGACGTAGCCCGAGATGCTCTTGTTCTCGGAATTGGAATTGGGCAGGTCGCCGTCGGGGGTGTGGCGGTCGCCTTCCTCGGTGCGGCCGACGAACAGCCGGTAATCCCAGCCGTCCGTGGTGCCCTGGACCAGGGCGTTGGCGCCGTAGCCCTGGGTCGCCGACATGAACGACGCCCCGGCGCTACCCTGGAGCGGCTTGGTGCCGCCCTTCTTGGTGATGATGTTGACCACGCCGCTGATGGCCTTGGAGCCGTAGAGCACCGAATGGGGGCCGCGCACCACCTCGATCCGCTCGATCAGGGCGGGGTCCACCAGGATGGGAGCGCCGTAGGAGGTATGGTCGGTGATTTCCTGGCCGTCGATCAGTACGGCGCCGCGCCGGGCCTCCTCGCCCCTGATCTTGATGCGCTTCATGCCGGGCAGCGAGGATTCGTCGATGGTGACGCCGGGCACGTCGCGCAGCACGTCGGCGATGCTCACCGCGTTGGTGCGCTTGATCTCCTGCTCGCCCATCACCGAGACGCTGACCGGGCTTTCCATCACCGAGGTCTCGGAGCGGGTGGCCGAAACCACCAGGGCGTCGAGCATCATGGAGCCGCGCTCTTGCGGCGCCGCCCCGTCGGCCGCCGCGACCGCGGAAGCGCAGGCCGGGGTGATACAGGCGATGAGCAGGGCGCGTCTCCAAACCATCGGCATTTCCAGGATCCTTGTTGCTGCGAATGACTCGCATTTGCATATATCAAGTCACCGCAGTCAAGGGCTTTTCCGGCCTTATTGCCTTTGCCAGGAACGGAGCCGTCCGATGGCGTCTGGGTATCTTATTGAAATGTCATGAGTCATAAGGAGTATTCCATACTCATGAAATATGCGGACGCCACTCATTTGCATCCACTGAACGATGGGGTTATGGTCGTCCCATGGGAACATAAGGAGGTGAGATGCATATCCACTGCATGGACAGCTATCGCCACCCCCACGCGGATTCCGCCGTCTCTGACCGTTCCGAGCGGCGGGTCCGTCTGGTCTTGATCCTGACCGTCCTCTGCATGGCGGGGGAGATCGCCGCCGGATGGGCCTTCGGCTCGCTGGCCCTGCTGGCCGACGGCTGGCACATGGCCAGCCACGGGGCGGCCATGACCATCGCCCTGTTCGCCTACGCCTTCGCCCGGCGGCACGCCGCCGACCCCGCCTTCACCTTCGGCACCGGCAAGGTCAACGCCCTGGCCGGGTTCACCAGCGCCATCGTCCTGGGCGTGGTGGCGGTGATGATGGTCTGGGAAGCGGCGCAGCGTCTGCTGACCCCCGTGGCGGTCTCCTATGGCGAGGCCATGGCCGTGGCGGTGATCGGGCTGGCGGTCAACCTGGCCAGCGTCCTGATCCTCGACCCGCCCGGCGGGCACGGGCATGAGGACGGACATGACCACCATGCCCACGGGCATGACCACAATCTCCGCGCCGCCACCCTGCATGTGATGGCCGACCTGCTGACCTCGGTGGGGGCCATCGCCGCCCTGGGGGCCGGCATGATGGCGTCATGGGACTGGCTGGACCCCGCCATGGGCCTGGTGGGGGCGGCGGTCATCGGCTGGTGGGCGCGCGGCCTGATCCGCGACACCGCGCGGGTGCTGCTGGACAAGGCCGAAAATCCGGCCCTGGCCGGTGAAATCCGCGCCCTGATCGAGGCCGATGCCGACAATCGGGTGGCCGACCTCCACGTCTGGGCCATCCGTCCCGGCCATCTGGCGGCCATCGTCTCGGTGGTCACCCACTATCCGAGGGATCCCGAGCATTACAAGGAATTGCTGGCGGCGATTCCCGCCCTGGACCACGTCACCGTCGAGGTGATCGGCCACGGCGGCGAGCCGTGCCTTCCCGTCGGCGATCAGCCCGGAACCTCGGTGCCGTGATGGCGCAGGCGGGGGTGACGGGGAACGAGCCGGTTGAATTGCAAGGCAAAATACGATCAGATGCGGCGTCCGCCCGGGACGGAATTGCCGTGAAGGATAAGGCATGGCCGATTTGCTGGCCGACGTGAAGGACCAGGACGCTCTTCCGATCTATGGCAATCCCGGGCATCTGGCGCGCCGGCTCCACCAGATTGCGGTCTCCATTTTCCTGAGCGAGACCGAGGAGTTCGGCATCACCCCCGTCCAATACGCCGCCCTGACCGTGGTCAGCGCCTATCCGGGCGTCGATCAGCGCTCCCTGGCCCGGATGATCGCCTTCGACCGCTCGACTATCGGCGACGTGGTCATCCGGCTGGAGAAGAAGGGGCTGCTCGACCGCCGGGCCGGCGAGGACCGTCGGATCAAAAGGCTTTTCATCACCAAGCAGGGCATGGCTCTGTGGGAACGCATCCAGGAGCCGATCGGCCGTTTCGAGCGGATCCTGCTGGAGCCTCTCGCCGAGGGCGAGCAGGCGATCTTCATGTATCTGCTCCACAAGCTGGTGAACAAGAACAACGAACTCAGCCGGGTGCCGCTGGAAATGTGACGGCCCGGGAATGTCCCGGGCCATCGGATCGGGCTATTTCCGCTTCAGCGCCTTCCAGGGATCGGGAACCTGCTCGATGGTCTGGAATTCGACGTTGACCGGGGTGCCCGCCACCTCTTCGACCCGGCGCAGATAGACGTTCTGGACGATGTCGCGGGTCTCGGGATCGATACGGATGGGGCCGCGCGGGCTGTCGGGATTGGACCAGTGGCTGAGCAGTTCCATGGTCCTGTCGGGTTCGATCTTGCCCTTTTGGGCGATCACGGCGTCGTAGATGGCGGCCATGCCGTCCCAGGCGGCGACGGCGAGCGAGGTGGGAACCGCATTCTCGCCGAATTCCTTCTTCCAGGCGGCGATGAACGCCTGGTTGGCCGGTCTTGTCGCCGAGGGGGAATATTGCAGCAGGGTCGTCACCCCCAGCGCGGACTTGCCCATGTTGGGCAGTTCCTCGTCGCTGGTGGTGTCGCCCGGGCCGATGACCCGGATGCTGGATTTGGTGATGCCGATATCGTTGAACGCCTTCATGATGGTGGTCGCCCGGGGACCGCCCGGGGCGAACAGGTAGACCGTGTCCGGGTTGGCGTCCTTGATCTTCTGCAGATAGGGCAGGTAATCGACGGTCTTGAGCGGAATCCGCACGGCCCCGACGATCTCGCCGCCATTCTCGGTGAAGCTCTTGGTGAAGGCGGTTTCGCCGTCATGGCCGGGGGTGAAGTCGTTGACCACGGTATAGGCGCGCTTGAGGCCCTGTCCGACCGCCCACGGGCCGAGGGGGTAGCTGGTCTGCCACAGGGTCCAGCCGGTGCGGATGACGTAGGGCGATTGCTCGGTCACCGCCGATCCGCCCGCCCCCATGACCACGAAGGGGACCTTGGCCTCCTTGCTGAGCGCCGCCACGGCGGTGGCGTTGGGAGTCCATTGGCCGCCGGTGAGGAACTGGACCTGTTCCCGCAGGATCAGTTCCTGGGCCAGGCGCTTGGCGACGTCGGGATTGGGGCCGGTATCGTCGCGGCGAATCAGCTCGATGGTGGTGCCGGCCGGCAGCCTGGCGTTGTGCAGCTTGGTGTAGAGATTGATGCCGCGCTCTATCTGCTCGCCCAGGGCGGCATCGCTGCCGGAATAGGTGAGAATCACCCCGACCTTGACGATGCCCGCCCAGGCGGCTTGCGGCGGGACGGCGGCCACCGCCAGGGCGGCTGCGGCCACGGCGCACCAAATGGAGTTCGATCGTGTCCTAGACATTCCGAATTTCCTCCCGGAGTTATCGCTGTCGTCTTGCCCGGCCCAGTCTTGCGCGGGGATGCCCCCTTCCTGGCCGGCGGAACGGCTGTGCGGGTAAGCTCTGCGATGACGTGAATGGCAAACGGAAACCATCGACGCATGGACGCGCCGTTCCATCGGCCGCCAGAGTGGCGGATCATCCCCCCCTATCCAGGTCCATGGCGTTGAGCCTTTGGCCCGCGCAGTTTTTCTTCACTGCTTTTCCCGCAGGCTAACCCGCGCCAGGGCCGCGGACTGATCTTAAATCGTCCGGGATTGATTGCTTTTC
The DNA here is from genome assembly GCF_000342045.1 of Paramagnetospirillum caucaseum. GTDB lineage: Bacteria > Pseudomonadota > Alphaproteobacteria > Rhodospirillales > Magnetospirillaceae > Phaeospirillum > Phaeospirillum caucaseum. Next base: position 10,463 of record NZ_AONQ01000047.1, read on the forward strand.
ACGGTCAAGGGGAAGCGAAGGCTCTGCCTGATTCTCGGGCGGCAATTGTCCCGGAACCTGTTTCTTTGATGGAGAGGCAAGGGGGGAAATGGTGGGCGATGCAAGGATTGAACTTGCGACCCCTCCCGTGTGAAGGGAGTGCTCTCCCGCTGAGCTAATCGCCCATTTCCATTGCGGCGGAAGCGGTCTCTACGCTCCCGAGGAGGGCCGCTTTATATGGCGCGCCGCCGGCCCTGTCAAGCGGGCTTTCACGCGGTTTCGCGGTCGATGACGCGAATCGTCGCCGGGGGCTGGTAGGTCTCGAGCAGGGCCAGAAGGGTAGCGGGGTCGTGGTGCACCGCCGCCATCTCCCGGTGGCGGGCCTTGACGAAGCCTTCGCCGGCCATGTGGTCGAGAAAGGCGTGCAGCCGCTCGAAATAGCCGGCTACGTCCAGGAAGCCCAGCGGCTTGGAATGCAGGCCCAGCTGGCCCCAGGTCCACACCTCGAACAACTCCTCCAGCGTGCCGATGCCGCCGGGCAGGGCGATGAAGGCGTCGGCCTGCTCGGCCATGGCCGCCTTGCGCTCGTGCATGCTGGCCACCACCTGCAATTCGGTGAGGTTGGGGTGCCCCACCTCCCATTTCAGCATGGATTCGGGGATCACGCCGATCACCCGGCCGCCGGCCGCCAGGGCGGCATCGGCCACCACGCCCATCAGGCCCACGTTGCCGCCGCCATAGACCAGGGTCATGTCCCGCCCGGCCAGCAGGCGGCCCAGTTGGGCCGCCACCTCGGCATAGGCCGGATTGGCGCCGGAATTGGAGCCGCAGAAGACGCAGACCCGCTTCACTTCAGCCCCCTTCGGCCATGATGCGGGAGAAGGCCCGCACCGCCGCCGCCGGGCCCTCGGGATGGTTCCACACGCCGCCCGACACCGCCAGGAAATCGGCACCCGCCGTCACCAGCGGGCGGCAGTTCTCCACCGTGATGCCGCCGATGGCGACGGACGGAACGGTGAACAGGCCGTGCCACCATTCCAGGATCTCGATGCCGGCGCGGGTGGGGGCGTCCTTGGTTTCGGTGGGGAAGAAGGCGCCGAAGGCCACGTAATCGGCCCCGGCCTCGCCGGCTTCCATGGCCAGATGACGGGAATCGTGGCAGGTGACGCCGACGATGCCCCCGGCCCCCACCGCCTGGCGGGCCTCCTTGTACGAGGCGTCGGTCTGCCCGACATGCACGCCGTCGCACCCGGTCTCGAAGGCCAGATCGGGACGGTCGTTCAGCAGCACCGCCACGCCACGCCGCTGGGCCGGCGGGCGCAGCACGTCGACGACGCGGGCCAGGGCGTCGTCCTCCAGGCCCTTCAGGCGGATCTGCAGGCAGGCGACGTCGCCGGCATCCAGGGCGGCCTCCAGGGTTGCGACCCATTCGAAGGGCTTTTCGATGACCGGCGGGGTGATCAGGTAGAGACGGCAGGAATCGCGGGAAATGGCGGGCCTCGCTGGCAAAAGGGGTTTCGTCCGTTGGATTGCACCATGGCACCGCGCCGATTATGGCGCAACTGCCCTGATCCGCCCTGAAAGAATCACAATTCGTCCATCATTTCGCCACGGACGGGAGCGACCTTATCCCTACCGAACGCGCCATGACGGCCTTCGGAACGAGATAAAGAAAAGGAAGCCTCCCATGCGTGCCACCCGTTTCCTCGCCACCGCCCTTATTGCCGCCTCGCTGCTCCCCGTGGCGGCCCTGGCCCAGGGCAGCACGTCCTCCACCGTCGCTCCGGCCACCGCCGTTCCCGCCATGACCGGCGCCACCGGTCAGACCACCGGGGCGGCCGCCGCCAAGATGGAAAAGGGCAAGAGCGACGCCGCCCACGCCAAGAAGGACGCCAAGGATTACGGCAAGAAGGCCGAGCGCGCCGCCACTCCGGCGACCCCCGCCACTCCCGCCGTCCCGGCGAGCCCGGCCGGCAAGTAGCCGTCCGCCGACGAAAACGGCCCCCTTCCCGGGGGCCGTTGCCGTTTGCGCGATCAGCCGAGGGCGGAGAGCAGGCTGGTGGCGCCGCCGGCCAGACCGCCGGTGGCCTTCGACCCGCCGCCGAGATAATCGAGCAGGCTGGAGCCGCGGCCCAGCAGCGAGCCCAGAACCGTCACCTGCGACGAGATGGCGCCCCGGCTTCCCAGATAGGGGCGGATGGCGTCGTCCATGCCCTTGGCCGCCTGGGCGACCAGGGATTGCACCGAGGCCGGGTCCTTGCCCAGGGCCTCGGCCAGGATGGACTGGTCGATGGACAGCGCGCCGTCCTTTTCCACCCCGATGCCGATCCCGGCCAGGGTCGAGAGGTCGCCGCCGGTGGGATACTCGGCCATGGCGGCGTCGCCGATGCGCTTGAACATGCCGGCGGCCAGATTGGCGTTCGCCGCCAGTTCGCCCTTGTCGCCGGTCATCTCGACGATGGCCTGCTGCAGGCCGTTGAACGACGCCATCATCTTCCGGATGGTTTCGCTCAGGGTGGAACGCGGCACGCTGAGCGCGCCCGTCTCGCTGAACGCCGCCGTGGTGCCGAAGGCCACCGGCACGCCGGCGTTGGACGGCCAGACGAATTCGGTGCCGTCGATGCTGTAAAGGGCGTCGGCGGCCTCGCCGGTCAGGGTCAGCGGCGAGGTGTCGGGGCGCGACGGGTCGAAGTCCAGTTCGGCCAGTCCCGACAGGGCGAAGGCCTTGGCCGCGCCGGTGTCCTGGCCGCTGATCTCCAGTTCGAAGCCGCCGCCCGATTCCACCACCTTGGCGGTCAGGCCGATCCTGGAATCGTTGATGGACTGGGCGATGTCGTTGAGCGAGCCGCCGGCGATGACGATCCCGGCGGGTTCGCCCAGGGCGGTGAAGGCTCCGGTCTCCCCATCCATCTCGCCCATCTGGACGGTCAGGGTTCCGGTGCCCAGCGACACCGAATCGGGGTCGCCGAACAGCGAGGTCACCAGGGTCTGGACGCCGGCCAGGCGGCTGACCTCCACCTCGACCGATCCGGCGCTGCCCGGGCTGGCGGCCTGGGTGGCCACCGCCTGCAAGTCGCCGTCCACCTGGGCGCCCAGGGTGGCGAGGCGGGTGTAGCCGAGCATGGCCGAACCGCTTTGCGTCGAGCCCAGCGACAGGGAATAGGCCTCGTCGCGGCCCAGGCTGAGCGGGCTGGCCGCCGGGTTGGCGGCGGTCTGGGCGGTGGTGCCGTCGCCCTTCTGGCTGGGCGCGGCGTACTGCTTCAACAGGCCGGCGAGGGCGGTCGGCAGGGCGGAAACAGTGTTGGTGCTCATGGCCTTCATGCTCCGGGGCGCCGGTGCGCCCGCTGCAGATTAAATCCTTGCGGAACACCCAAGCAATGGCCGTGCCATTGTGTATCGTGTTGATATAAAGGTGTTTTGTGGTGATGGGCGGTGGGGCGCCCGGCAAACTCTGCCGGTCAGGCCGCTTGCGTCAGGTGCCGCCAGTGGCGCAGCAGCATGTCCAGCTTGGCCAGCACCAGCTTGGCCTCGGCGATTTCCAGGTCGAGGAAGGCTTCCACCGTGCGTCCGGCATGCATGGCCAGCCGGGCGCCGGACACCAGCCGGGCGCCGGCCGCCAGGCGCAGGCCCGAGAGGGTTTCGCCCACCATCACCGGCTGGCCGATATGGCAGGCCAGGGCGGCGAGGCGGCGGTCCCGCTCCCGCGCCGTGGAGGGCAGCAGGGCCGAGACATCGCGGTTGAGCCAGACGTGGAGGCGCCGCAGATCGTCCATGCCCAGCGGAGCCTTGGCCTTGGGCGGCGTGGCGGCGAAGGTCAGGATGGTGGCCAGCCCGTCCCACGACCCCGGCACGCCCCGCTCGGGACGCGGGCAGGGCAGCAGGCGCAGGCGGGGCGCCGCCCCGATGGCGGTGCGGATGGCTCCCAGGAAGGTTTCCAGGATGCGCCGCGCCTCGGCCGCCGGCACCGCGTGGAAGGCGGCCATCTCCCACAGCGCCGCCCACCAGCGCATCAGCAGGCCGATATTGGCGTCGCCGCCCATGGGCCGGCACCAGTTCTCCCAGGCATCGGGCCAGCAATGGCGCTCGGTATAGGCGTTGTAGCCTTCGGGCAGGGCGGCCTGGCCCAGCAGCACCCGTCCGCCGATGCAGGGCGGCACCAGCAGGGCGCCGGCGAAGGGCGGGCCGGTGAAGAATTTCGAGCCGGTGACGATCACCATGAAGCCGTGGCCCAGGTAGCGGGCGACGCTTTCTCGGGACAGCCGCAGCTGCGAGGCGTCGACCACCACGTCCAGGTGGCCGGCGAAACGCTGCGCCAGGGCGAAGGTGAACTCCACCCCCGGCGCCACCAGACCGGTCTTGGAGGTGTCGAGCAGGTGGAGCAGCACCCGGCGGCCCCTGGCCACCTCGCGCTCCACCAGGACCTCGGCGGCCCGGTCGATTTCGTCGGCCGGCAGGGGATTGCCGGCTCCGTCGCGCACCTGGAGGATGGCCAGATCCATCCTGGCGGCGGTGGCCTCGTCCACCGGCCCGTCCACCGTGACGTGATGGCCCATGGCGGTGGTGGCGTTGTAATGGCGGCCCGAGGCTGCCTGCAGGACGTTGCTGGCGGTCTCCCGCGGCGCGATGACGATGCTGGTCAGCTTCCGGCGGTCGGCGGCGAGGGCCAGATGCAGGGCGTAGAACTCGGCGTCGGTGCCCGACGGCGTCAGGATGGCCTCGGTCCCCGGCGCCATGCCGCATTGGCGGGGCACCTCGCCGCGCACCTCTTCCATGGCGCGGGCGTATTCCTCGTCCAGCCGTCCGGCGTGGGCGGCGTCGGCCAGGCGGCGGCGCAATCCCTCCACATGGGCGAAGGCGCCGTCCGACACCGAGGTGGCGGTGGTCGAGGCGAAGGTGATGGCCCACGGGCGGGGGCGGGGCGAACAGCCGTAGCGGTTCAGGCCGCTTTCGCCATCGACCAGCAGGCGCTCGTCGCCGCCGGTGGTCAGCAGGGTGTCGGCCGGTTGAGAGAGATCCCAGGCCATGGCCTCAGGCGCTCTTGGCCTGCTTGATCCGCCGCAGCATGTCCTGGAAGGCCTTGAAGATGCGGCGCATCTGCGGCGCCTTGTAGGGAAAGATGTCGGGCGGGTCCATGGCGTGGACGATCATGGCGGTATCGGCCTCGAACACCAGCAATTGGCCGTCCGGGGTCTCGGCGCAGTCCATGGCGAAATAGTCCAGCCCGATGCGTTCGGCCATGGCGGCGAAGGCCCCGGCGTGACGGGCGGCGAAGTCCCGGTCGAAGGTGGCGAAGGCCTGGGCCTCCTCGGCGCGCTTCTCGGCGCTTTCGCGCATGTCGGCGTTGAGGTAGTGGATCATCCAGTGGCTGGACACCGCCATGTGGCAGACGAAGGGCTTGCCGTCGATCATGGCGATGCGGTACTTGCGGAACAGGCCGTCCGCGCCGCGATAATCCACGAAGCTGGACAGGTAATAGCCCTCGGCGGGTTGGGCGGCCAGATAGAGCGCGATGGTCGAGGGATCGTCCAGCTTGGCCAGCCCCTTGCCGGCGTGGGAATCCAGCGGCCGGGCGATGACCGGGAAGCTGCCGTCGGGCAGAAGGTCGGCCAGGGCCACCTCGCCCCGGCCCAGGCGGGTCAGGGTCTCGGGATCGACCCGGGTGGTGGCGGGGATGCGGACGCCCTTCGCCCCGGCCAGCAGGGTGCTGACCCCGTCGCGGGACAGTTGCAGCACCTTGCGCGGGTCGTTGAGTACCGGCTGGCAGGGCCACAGATCGGCGAAGGCGGCGATGCGTTCGAGAATTTCGCGGTTGGGCTCGGATTCCCCGACGATGACCATGGCCATGTCGTGGCCCGGCACCCGTTCAGGCAGGTCCATGCCCGGCACCACGTACAGCGTGTCCAGGCGGATTCCCGACCCTTCCAGCAGGAACTGGATGGGCACGTTGGACATCAGGTTGCCCGGCGCGGCGAAGGCCAGCAGGCTGATTTCGGGCTCGGCATCGCCGTCGAAGGGATCGCGGTAGACCTGGTCGCGGGCCAGGGCGCGTTCCTGATAGGCCTGCCCGGCCTCTTCATGGCCCAGCAGGAAATGAATGGTGGCGAGGTCGAGCAGGGCGGCCGAATCCGTGGGATCGGCCTCGGCCCGCTTCAACAGTTCGATGGCGGGCGGCACCATGTTCTCGCCATGAAAGGCCATGGTGGTCAGCCGGGCCATCCCCATGGATTCGGGGGGCCAAGGTCTGTCCTGTCCTGATGTCACGGCGCTTCCTCGGGCTATGGGACGCCCCACACTATCCCGAAATGGTTAATCATTGCTTCGTTCCCACGCTCAGGATCGTGTCGACCATGCGGTCGACGTCGGCCTCGCGGGTGCGGTGGTTGACGATGGCGGCGCGGATGGCCAGCCGCCCGCCGACGGTGGTGGTGGAAGGCGCCGCGATGCCCGCTTCGTGCAGGTCGGCGGCGATGCGGGCGGAATCCTCGCCCGGACGGTGGAAGCAGACGATGTTGAGCGCCACCGGCGCCAGCAGTTCCAGGTCCGGCTCGGCCTCGACGCGGGCGGCGAGGTGGCGGGCCACCCGGCAGGTCCGCGCCATGGCGGCGCCCAGGGCGTCCATACCGTGGGCCTTCAGCGTCACCCAGGTCTTCAGCGCCCGGAAGCCGCGCGACAGGTCGGGACCGTAATCGCAGGGCCAGGGCGAGCCGGCGGCCAGCCCCCGCGTCTCGCGCCGCAGATAGGCGGCGGGTGAGGCGAAGGCGGTCCGGTGGGCTTCGCCGTCGCGGACCAGCAGATAGCCCGCGTCATAGGGCACCTGCCCCCATTTGTGAAAGTCGAAGGCCAGTGAATCCGAACGCTCGATGCCGGCCAGCAGCGGCGCCAGTTCGGGCGACATCATGCCCAGCGCCCCGAAGGCGCCGTCCACATGGAACCACAGCCCTTCGGCCGCCGCCACGTCGGCCAGGGCGGTCAGGTCGTCGACGGCGCCCACGTCCACGGTGCCGGCGCTGCCGATCACCATGAAGGGGCGGCATCCGGCGGCGCGGTCGGCGGCGATGGCCTGCCTCAGCGCCTCGAGGTCCATGCGGTGGCCGGCATCGGTGGCGATCAGGCGCAGAGAATCCGAACCCAGCCCGCTCATGGCGAAGGCCTGGGGAAGGCAACCGTGGGCGGCGGCGGAGGCGTAGGCGACCAGCCTTTCGCCACCGCTCACCCCGCCGCGACGGCTGCCGGCGCCCAGCGCCGTGGTGCGCGCCACCAGCACCGCCAGGAAATTGGCCATGGAGGTGCCGGTGAGGAACAGGCCGCTGGCCCCTTGGGGATAGCCGAACAGGGGGCGCATCCAGCGCAGGATCTGGCGTTCCACCTCCATGGGGGCGTGGTCGCGGCCGCCCAGATTGGCATTGAGCCCGCCGGCCAGCATCTCGGCCAGCATGCCTTCCGCCGTGCCGCCGCCGTGCACCCAGCCCATGAAGCCGGGATGGACATTGCCGGGGCCATAGGGCTCGACCAGGGCGCGGAACTCGGCGTCGATGGCGGCAAGGTCCTGGCCGGAGCGGGGCGGAGCGGCGTCGAAGGCGGCGCGCGTCCCGGCGGGCATGGGGCGCCAGACCGGGCGGCGGCGCAGGTCGCGCAGGAAGTCTATGCTTTCGTCCAGCATGCGGTGGGCCTGGGCGCGGAACGCCTCCCAGTCGGCGGGGTCGAGGCCGGCGTCGAGAGCGTCGAGGATGGCGGCCAGGGTGGCCTCGGGGTGCTCGGCCATCATCAGGTGCCCGGCCCGTTCCAGGGTGATGGCGCGGCCCCGCTTCAGACGGCTGGCCAGGGTGCGGCCGGATTCGGGTGGCGCCATGCGGTCCTGCCCGCCGACGATCACCGCCGCCGGGCAGGCGATGGCATCCGCCGCCGCCTCGCCCCGGTCATAGGCGTTGCAGGCGGCCAGATCGGCATGCAGCACGCCGGGCGCGGCGGCCGACAGGGCGGCGGCGGTCCCGGCGACCAGGGCGGCGGCGGGCGGCGGGTCCTTGGACAGCCCCCACTTGGCGATCAGGGCGGCGGCGGCGGGCGGATCGGCCAGCGCCATGTCCAGCAGCGCCTGATTGACCGGCATGGCGGCGGCGGCGCCCAGCAGGACGAGGGAGGTGACCTTGGCGGGATGGCGGGCGGCGCAATCCAGCGCCGCCAGGGCGCCCATGGAATGGCCGGCCAGGGCGGCCCGCTCCACCCCGGCGGCGCCGAGGAAGTCGGCCAACCAGCCGGCCATGGCGGCGATGCTTTCCAGGGCCGGTCCCTCGGACGCGCCGTGGCCGGGCAGGTCGGGAACCAGGACGCGGAAGCCGCGCGCGGCGATGCCTGCGGCGATGGAATCCCAGGTCCGGTGGCTGCCGCCGGCGCCGTGCGCCAGCACCACCGCCGGGTCCGTCGCTGCGCCGAAGGTGGCGGCAAAGATCCGTCTGCCCTGCACCGTGATGTCCATCCACCCCTCCTCCCGACGGTCGAGCCACTTTAGGAAGGCTGGCGAAAGGCGGCAAGGCCGCTATAGTTCCCGGCGGACCCCTGCGGGAGAAACCTCGTGCGCGCCAGCGACAGTCTGATCGACCATATCCTCGCCACCGTGCGGACCATCGCCGTGGTGGGGTTCAGCAACAATCCCTCGCGCCCCAGCCATTACGTCGCCGCCTATCTTCAGGATCGCGGCTATCGCGTCGTGCCGGTCAATCCGGGACTGGAGGGGCAGGAATTCCTGGGCGAGACGGTCTACAAGGACCTGGCCTCCATCCCCTTTCCGGTGGACATGGTGGATATCTTCCGCAATTCCGAGGCGGCCGGCCCCATCACCGACGAGGCCGTCGCCATGGGCGCCAAGGTGGTGTGGATGCAGCTGGACGTGATCGACGAGGCGGCCGCCCGGCGGGCCGAGGCGGCGGGACTGAGCGTGGTGATGGACCGCTGTCCCAAGATCGAACTGGGCCGGCGGGGCTGAGGTCAGATATCCGCCGCCGAAGTGTCGCTGTTGACGATGCGCGAGGCGGGGAAGGTGACCGAGACGGTGGTGCCGCCGCCCGGCTCGCTGTCCAGGCGCAGCGTGCCGCCATGGGCGCCGACCAGGGCCTTGGTCAGCGGCAGGCCGAGGCCGCTGCCCTCGTATTTGCGCGACAGCCTGGTGTCAGCCTGGACGAAGGGCTCCATTACCCGTTGCAGCTCTTCCGGCGTCATGCCGATGCCGGTATCGCTGACGGTGATGACGAAGCCCGCCTGGCTCGCCCGGGCGCCGATGGTCACCGAGCCGCCCTCGTCGGTGAATTTCACCGCGTTGGAGCCCAGGTTGAGGATGATCTGGCGCAGCCGCCGCTCGTCGGCCAGCAGCGGCGGCAGGGCGGGCGGCAGGTCTTCGGCCAGGGTGATCCCCGCATGGTCGGCCCGGCGGCTCAACAGGCGGATGGCGACGCGGATGAGGTCGGGCACATGCACCGCCGCCTCCATCAGGTCGGTCATGCCGGCCTCGGCCTTGGACATGTCCAGGATGTCGTTGATCAGCTCCAGCAGGTGCTGGCCGCTTTCATGGATGTCGTCGACGTAGGTGCGGTAGCTGGCCGGCTCCAGTGGTCCGAAGATCTCGTGCTTCATCATTTCGGAAAAGCCGATGATGGCGTTCAGCGGCGTGCGCAGCTCGTGGCTGATATTGGCCAGGAAGGTGTTCTTGGCCCGGTTGCCGCGCTCGGCCTCGTCCTTGGCCTCGCGCAGGGTCTGCTCGGTGCGCTTGCGGTCGGTGATGTCGGTGAAGGACAGGATCAGCCCGCCGCCCGGCATGGCCGACGAGCGCACCTCCATGATGATGCCGCTGGGGGCGAAGTGCTCGAACACCATTTCCGGCCGCTCGCGGATGCTTTCGGCCAGGTCGGCGGTCAGCTGGGCGGTCTGGCGTCCGGGCGGCGTGTCGTTGGCGGCCAGCAGCGCCATGAACAGCGAGATGTCGATGGTGCCCGGCGTGATCTCGGCCTTGGGCAGGCCCAGCATGCGGATGGCCGATTGGTTGAGCGCGATCAGGGCGTCGTCGGCGGCGAACACCGCCACCCCCTGCGGCATGTTGTCGATGATCGCCTGCAGACGGTCGGCCTGATCGCGCAGGCTGTTCTTGCTGTCGAGCAGGGCCTGTTCGTTCTTCTTGCGCTCGCTGATGTCGCGGATCACGCCGATGAAGGTCAGCATGTCGCCCTGGTGCATCTCGGCGACGGCCAGTTCCATGGGAAAGCGCGTGCCGTCGCGACGCAGGCCCTCGACCTCGCGGCCGCTGGAACCGATCTTGCGGATGCCGGTTTCCAGGTAGCCGCGGATATAGCCGTCGTGGGCCGCCCGATGGGGATCGGGCATCAGCATGTTGACGTTGCGCCCCACCACCTGGTCGGCCGACCACCCGAACAGGCGCTCGGCCGCCGGATTGAAGCTGAGCACCGTGCCCGTCTCGTCGATGGTGACGATGCCGTCCACCACCGTGTCCATCACGCCCTTCAGCCAGGACACGGTGCCTTCCAGCGAGATCTGCGCCTGCTTGCGCGGCGTGATGTCGCGCAGGATACGCAGCTGTCCGCCCTCGTTGGTGGCGTAGGCGCCGACCGTGATCCATTGGCCGTCCCGGAACTTGTCCTCGCTGGCGGTGGCGTCGGTGAGGCCGCCGCCCGACAGTTTGCGGCCCAGCCAGCCCTCGTCCTTGTTCTCGACCCGGGCCAGCTCGGCCATCAGGTCGTCGAAACGGGCGCCCTGGACGATGGAATCCCGGATGGGGGAGAGCAACTGCCGGTACCGCTCGTTGCAGGTGATCAGCCGGTTGCCGGAATCATAAAGGGCGACGCCGTCGCGGCTGCTGCCCAACGCCTCGACCAACTGGCGCTGGGCGTCGAGGGTGCCTTTCCCGTTGGCCGTGGCCGTGGCCGTGGCCGGGGGCGCGCGGCGCCGGCCCATGGCGAGCAGCGTCACCGCCGCTCCCACGGCCATGCCGGCCAAGGCAGCCTCGACCCCCGCGAACGGCATGTCGTCCCCTACTCGTCGTAGGAGGCGAGACAGGTGAAGGGAACGTCCAGTTCCTTGAGCCGCTGCTTGCCCGGCAGGAAGGCCAGATCGATGATCGTACCGGCGCCGGTGACGTGGGCGCCGATCTTGCGCAGCAACTGGATGCCGGCCGCCATGGTGCCGCCGGTGGCCAGCAGATCGTCGAGAATCACCACCCGCTGCCCTTCGGCGATGGCGTCTTCCTGAATCTCGATGGTGTCGGTGCCGTATTCCAACTCGTAGTCGTGGCGGATGGTCTTGCCCGGCAGCTTGCCCTTCTTGCGCAGCATGACGAAGCCGCAGCCCAGCTTCAGCGCCAGCGGCGCCGCCACCAGGAAGCCACGCGACTCGATGCCGGCCAGCACGTCGGGCTGGAACCTGATGATCTCGCGGGCCATGCGGCCCATGGCCACCTGCCAGGCGTCGGGATGGGCCAGCAGGGTGGAGATGTCGTAGAACAGGATCCCCGGCTTGGGGAAGTCGGGAACGCCGCGGATGTGGTCCTTGATATTCATGACGAAGCTCGATGTTGGGATTGTGGGGATATGGTAGACCCAGCCTTGATCCGGGTCAAAGCAACAACTGACGGAGGGCCTTTTCCACCGCCTCCGGCGGAATGGCCTCCATGGCCGCGCCGCCGAAATCCTGGGCGCGGAGCACCATGGCCCGGCGGGTGTGCGGCGCGAACTTGTCGGCCGCCGTCGGGCCGAACAGCGAGACCAGCGGAATGTCGGCGGCGCCCAGCATGTGGCCGGTGCCGCTGTCGTTGGACACCGCCGCCGCCATCCGCCGCCCCAGGGCGATGGTCAGCATGGGGGTGAGCGCCGGGGTCTGCTGCAGCGGCAGCAAAGCCTGGGGCAGGGCGGCGCGGATGGTGCCGGCCCAGTCCCCGGCCTCGGCCGGACCCAGCAGGAACACCGGCACCGCATCCGTCAATCCGGCGGCCAGGGCGATGTAGCGCTCCAGCGGCCAGCACTTGTGCTTGCCGCCAGCCCCCGGCGCCAGCCCCACATAGCGCCGGCCGGGGGGCAGCAGGCGATCGGCCTCGGCCTCCACCTCCGGGTCGCGGGGCAGGGGAAAATCGGCTTCTACCGGGTGGCCCGCCGCCGCCTCGGCCAGTTGCATCATCTGCCCGGCCAAGGACGCCGGCCGTGCGGTGTTTCCGGGCTTTCCATTCGAGAACAGATAGGCGGCGGTGGCGGAAATGAAGCGCTCGTGCCGGATGCGCTTGAGGATCAGGGTGGTGAGTACCCGTCGCTGGGTATCGATGATCAGGTCGAAGGCACGGCCGGGCAGGGGATTGTCCAGCAGTTCCGGGAGGCGCGAGCCGATCTCCGCCTCGTCGATCACCTCGTCGATCAGACCCGCCACCACGGGGGCCAGGGTATCGGCGAAGACCGTATGGCCCTTGCCGGCCAGCCAGGTGATGCGGGCCGCCGGAAAGGCGGCACGGAGCGCACGGACGAAGGGCAGCTTGATCAGGCCGTCGCCCACCGCGTCCAGGCCCACATAGACCAGGACCGAGCCGACATCAGGCATCGCGGATGAGGGCGCGGTTGCCTTCGACGGTGACGCGGCCCTCGGCCAGCAGGCGCAGCGCTTCCGGGTAGGCCTTGTGCTCCTGCTCCAGCACGCGGGCGGCCAGGGAATCCTCGTCGTCCTGGGCCAGCACGGGAACCGCCTTCTGCACCAGGATGGGGCCGTCATCCAGTTCCGGCGTCACCAGATGGACGGTGCAGCCGTGCAGCTTGACCCCCGCCTCGATGGCCCTGGCGTGGGTGTGCAGCCCCTTGAACGAGGGCAGCAAAGCGGGGTGGATGTTGATCATGCGGCCGCGCCAGCCTTCGGCGAAGGGGGGGGACAGCAGGCGCATGAAGCCGGCCAGGCAGACGATCTCGATGCCGGCGGCCCGCAAGGCCTTGTCCATCTCGGCATCGAAGGCCTCGCGGCTCGGGAAGCCCTTGTGCGGGATGACGAGGGTCGGCACCCCGGCCTTTTCCGCGCGCTCCAGGGCATAGACCCCGGGCACGTTGGAGATCACCAGGGCGATCTCGGCCGGGAAGGAGGGATCGGCGCAGGCGTCGAGCAGGGCCTGGAGATTGCTGCCCCGGCCCGAGACCAGGACGCCGACCTTCTTTCGCATGTTCAGACCCACTCGCCCTGGTTCAGCACCTGGGACTGGGCCTCATCGCCGGTCCGGGCGCGGATGCGGCCGATGCGCACCACGGTCTCGCCGTGCTGCCCCAGGATGCGGGCGGCCTCGTCGGCCTTGGCGGCGGAGACCACCACCACCATGCCGATGCCGCAATTGAAGGTCCGCGCCATCTCGTGGGCGACGACGCCGCCCTCCCGGGCCAGCCACTTGAACACCGGGGGCAGAGCCCAGGCGGAGCCGTCGATCTCGGCCACCACGCCCTCGGGCAGGACGCGCGGCACGTTCTCGATCAGGCCGCCGCCGGTGATGTGGGCCAGGGCCTTGACGGTGCCGGCCTTGATGGCGGCGAGGCAGCTCTTGACGTAGATGCGGGTGGGTTCCAGCAGGGCCTCGCCCAGCTTGCGGCCCGGCGCGAAGGGGGCGTCTGACTCATAGGACAGGCCGCCCTTTTCCACGATGCGGCGTACCAGGGAATAGCCGTTGGAATGCACGCCCGACGAGGCGAGGCCCAGCAGCACGTCGCCTTCGGCCACGTCCTCGACCGGCAACAGCTTGTCGCGCTCGGCGGCGCCCACCGAAAAGCCGGCCAGATCGTAGTCGCCCTCGGAATACATGCCGGGCATCTCGGCGGTCTCGCCGCCCACCAGGGCGCAGCCGGCCTGACGGCAGCCTTCGGCGATGCCGGAGACGATGGCGGTGCCCTCGGCCACCTTCAGCTTGCCGGTGGCGAAATAGTCGAGGAAGAACAGCGGCTCTGCGCCCTGGACCACCAGGTCGTTGACGCACATGGCCACCAGATCGATGCCCACGGTATCGTGCTTGCCCGCCTCGATGGCGACGCGCAGCTTGGTGCCGACCCCGTCGGTGGAGGAGACCAGGATCGGGTCCTTGAATCCGGCGGCCTTGAGGTCGAAAAGCGCGCCGAAGCCGCCCAGACCGGCGGCGCCGCCCGAACGGGCGGTGGACTTGGCGAGCGGCTTGATGGCCTCGACCAGGGCTTCGCCGGCGTCGATGTCGACGCCCGCATCGCGGTAGGTCAGGCCTTGGCTGTTGTCTTGCGCGGGAATGGGCTTCCTCGTGGGCATGGGTGTGGTATGGTCTCGGCGAAATTGAGTGGGCCAAAATACTTCATCCCGGACGGTTTGCAATGTCTTCTCGCGGTCTCCGGCTTGCCTGGCTGGTCCTCGCCTTTCTGCTGACGTTTCCCGGCGCCTCGATGGCCGCCGACGCCTTCGCCGTGCGCGGCATCGAGGTCGACATTACCGCCCAGGGCGTGGCGGCGGCCAAGGAACAGGCCATCGCCGAGGCAGAGCGGACCGGCTTCCGGCGCCTGCTCGAACGGTTGACCATGCCCGCCGACCATGGCCGCCTGCCCCAGGCCGACGCGCTGCAATACGTGCGCGACGTGGCCATCGAGCACGAGCGGTCCTCGGCGGTGCGCTACATCGCCTCGCTGACCGTCCGCTACAATTCCGCCGCGGTGAAGAAGCTGCTGCAGGGCGCCGGACTCAAATATGCCGAGCCCCGGCCGCGTCCGGTGGTGATCGTGCCGGTGTTCCGCCCCATCGGAACCGGCCGCGCCCTGCTGTGGGACGATCCCAATCCCTGGCGGGCGGCGTGGCTGGCCCAGGGCAGCGGCGGGCTGGTGCCGCTGGCGGTGCCCACCGGCGATATCGCCGACGCCCAATCCCTGCCGGTGGAAAAGGCCCTGGCCGGCGATTCCGAGGCGCTGGCCGCGCTGGGCGCCCGTTTCCGTACCCCCGACGTGCTGGTGATGACCGCCATGGTCAACGGCGCCGCCAATGCGGTCGAGGTGACCGCCACCGGCATGCCCGGGGTGATGAAGCCCTTCGATACCCGCTCTTACCCCATCGGCGAGGCCGGGCTGGAGGCGGTGCTGCGCCACGCCGCCGCCGAAGCCGCCCAGACCCTGGACAACGCCTACAAGCAATCCAACCTGCTGTCCTTCGACCGGGCGGCCTCGATGGCGGTGATGGCGCCGCTCAAGGGGCTGGAGGACTGGCTGGCGGTACGGGAGCGGCTGGGCCGCGTCCCCCTGGTGCGCCGCTGGGAGATCGTCTCGCTGTCCAGGGAGGAGGCGGCGCTGATGCTGCACACCCTGGGCGAGCCCGAGCAGGTCAAGGCCACCCTGGGTGCGGCCGGCCTGCAGATGGATTGGAATGACGGATTCTGGGTGATGAGGCTGAAGGGGACGCCATGAGCATGAGTTCGGGGCAGCGGCTGCGCTTCTGGCTGATCGGCGGCGCGGCCTTCCTGGTGCTGCTTTATCTGCTGCGCGGCGTGATGCTGCCCTTCGTGGCCGGCATGGCGGTGGCCTATTTCCTCGACCCCCTGGCCGACCGCATGGAAAGGGCCGGGCTGTCGCGCACCCTGGCCACCGCGATCATCTGCCTGGTGTTCTTCGGAATGCTGGGCCTGGGGCTGACCCTGTTGGCCCCCATGATCCAGAGCCAGGTGGTGACCTTCGTCCAGAAGGTGCCCTCCTATGCCGAATCCCTGCAGTTACGCGCCCTGCCGCTGCTCGAGGAGGTCTACAGCCACCTGTCGCCCGCCGACCTGGACAAGCTGCGCTCCTCGGCCGGGGCCTATGCCGGGACGGCCATGGAATGGGGCCTGGGGGTGCTGAAGGGGGTGCTGTCGGGCGGCATCGCGGTGATGAGCATCCTGTCGCTGCTGTTCATCACCCCGGTGGTGACCTTCTACCTGTTGCGTGATTGGGACCACATGGTCGCCAAGGTGGATTCCTGGCTGCCCCGCCATCATGCCGAGACCATCCGTTTCGAGCTGAGGGAGATCGACCGCACCATCGCCGGCTTCGTGCGCGGCCAGGCGACGGTGTGCATCGTGCTGGCCATCTTCTACGGCGTCGGGCTGACGCTCACCGGTCTCGACCTCGGCCTGATGATCGGGCTGGGCACCGGGCTGGGGGCCTTCGTCCCCTACGTGGGCATGCTGATCGGGCTGATCGCCAGCATCGGCCTCGCCCTGGCCCAGGGCGGCGAATGGCACCTGCTGGGCGGCGTCGGCCTCGTCTTCCTGATCGGCAACATCCTGGAAGGCAACGTTATGACGCCCAAGCTGGTGGGTGACCGGGTCGGCCTGCATCCGGTGTGGATCATCTTCTCACTGCTGGCCGGCGGCGCCCTGTTCGGCTTCGTCGGCATCCTGCTGGCGGTGCCCGCCGCCTCGGTGATCGGCGTGCTGACCCGCTTCGCCCTGCAGAACTACATGAAGAGTTCGCTGTACGACGGCGCCGGGGACGATTACAGCAAGTCATGAGCGACGACCGTCAGCTTCCCCTGGCGTTCGGCCATGTGCCCTCGCTGGCCGCCGACGATTTCCTGGTGGCGCCGTGCAACGCCCGTGCCCATGAATGGATCGGCGCGCCGGCGCTCTGGCCCGGGCCGGCCAGCATCCTGGCCGGGCCGGCGGGCAGCGGCAAGACCCACCTGGCCCATCTGTTCGCGCGAAGCGGCGGCGGCGTACTGGTCTCCGCCGCCGAGCTGGCGCCGGATTCCTCGCGCCCGCTGCTGGAATCGGTGCCGGTACTGGCGGTGGAGGATTGCGATCGCCCCGGCCTGGACGAGGTGGCGCTGTTCCACCTGATCAACCAGGGGCGCGAGATGGGGCGTTTCCTGCTGCTCACCGCCCGTGCCGCGCCGGCGGCGTGGGGCGTGCGTCTGCCCGACCTGCGCTCGCGGCTGCTGGCCATGCCGGTGGCCGGTATCGGCGCCCCCGACGATTCCCTGCTGGCCGCCCTGCTGGTCAAGCTGTTCGACGATCGCCAGTTGCGGATCGGCGAGGATGTGGTTCACTTCCTGGTGGGCCGCATGGAGCGCAGCTTCGCCGCCTGCGCCGGAATGGTGGAGCGCCTGGACCGCGCTGCCCTGGCCGGGCGGCGTGCCGTCACCGTGCCGCTGGCCCGGCGCATCCTGGAAGGGGAGGACGAGGACGATGGATCTGGGACTGAAGGGCCGTAGCGCCATCGTTTGCGGCGCTTCGCGCGGCCTGGGCCGCGCCTGCGCCGAATCCCTGGCCCGCGAGGGCGTCAACCTGGTGATGGCGGCGCGCCGTCCCGAGGTGCTGGAGCAGGCGGCCAGGGAAATCCGGGCCGCCACCGGCGCCGCCGTCAAGACCGCTCCGGTGGACGTCACCACCCCCGAGGGGCGCGGCGTGCTGTTGTCCCTGCTGCCCGATCCCGACATCCTGGTGACCAATGCCGGCGGCCCGCCGCCCGGCGATTTCCGCGACTGGGACCGCGCCGCCTGGATCAAGGCGCTGGACGCCAACATGCTGACCCCCATCGAGCTGATCAAGGCCACGGTGGACGGCATGATCGCGCGCCGGTTCGGGCGCATCGTCAACATCACCTCGGCGGCGGTCAAGGCGCCCATCGACGTGCTGGGCCTGTCCAACGGGGCGCGGGCCGGACTGACCGGCTTCGTGGCCGGGTTGGCGCGGCAGGTGGCGCGCCATAACGTCACCATCAACAACCTGTTGCCCGGCCCCTTCGATACCGACCGCATCCGGACGGTGCTGGCGGGACAGGCCAAGGCCGAGGGCATCACGGTGGACGAGGCGGCGGCGCGGCGCAAGGCGGCCAATCCCTCGGGGCGCTTCGGCGATCCGGCCGAGTTCGGCGACGCCTGCGCCTTCCTGTGTTCGGCCCGCTCCGGCTACATCACCGGCCAGAACCTGCTGATCGACGGCGGGGCGTTCCCGGGGACGCTTTAGGAACCCCGGGCCACCGATTCCAGGAAGGCGGCCAGCCCTTCCGCCGGGGCGGTGCTGTCGAAGATTCCAGGGCCGTTGGCCCGCATGGTGCGCGATATCTGTTCGCGGTAGCCCTTGTCGGTGCCCAGGCGGACGGCCAGGGCCACATAGGCCTCCTCGTCATGCGCCACCAGTTCGTCCAGCCCGGCGGCGCGCAGGATGCCGGCCGAGACGTGGCCGCGCAGGAAGCGGCCGGTGCCGGCGACGATGGGCGTGCCGCAGGCCAGGGCTTCCAGGGAGGTATAGCCGCCCGACCAGTCCAGGCTGTCCAGCGACACGTCGGCCGCCTGCACCATGCCCAGGAATTCCATAGAGGTGACCGCCGAATGGATGCGGATGAACTGTTCCGCCTCCAGGCCTTCGGCGGCGAAGGCCATGTCCATACGCTTGCGGAAGGTATCGGCGTACAGGCCGAAGCGGTCGATGAAGTCGATGCTGCAGGGACCCACCGCCTTGGCGATCCGGGCGAAGACGCGGTCCCGGCGGGGCAGCATCTTGTAGAGGCTCTGCGCACAGAAGAACAGCGGCCCCGCCCCGGCTGGGCGGGCCGGAGGCGGTACGGCGCCGTCCACCTTGGGGTGGGCGATGTTGAAGCCGATGCCGGGCAGGCGGACCAGCTTTTCCGTATAGTGCAGGTCGGCGCCCTCGGGTTCGATCAGTTCGCCGCTCAGGAAATAGTCGATGGAGGCCATGCCGGTGGTCACCGGATGGGCGAAGGCGGCGCACTGGACCGGGGCGAGGCGCAGCATGGCCAGACTGTCGTTGCCGGTATGGATGCCGATATCGGGATAGATCAGGACATCGAGATCGGCCTGCCGCACCATCTGGGCCTTGTCGGGATTGGGCCGGTTGGCGTCGATGAAATGCTCGACCCTGGCGGCCAACTGGTCGGTTTCACCGTCCCAGATGGCGCCGGTATGGAACACGAAGACCTCGAACCGGTCGCGGTCCAGGCCGGTCATCCATCCCGATATCAGCCGGCACACCACATGGGTGTTGAAGAATGCCGACAGGAAGCCCACCCGGATGCGCCCCTCGGCCGGGCGGCGGGCGAGGGGCTCGGCATGACCGAGACAGGCCCTGGCGACCCTGGACTGGGCGCCGCGCAGCAGGGCATTGAGGTCGCGGTCATTTCCCGCCTGGTAGGCCAGGAAGAACACATCCATCTCCAGGATGCCGGCCTGCCGGGCTAGGTCGGCGGGCGGCAGCGCATGGATTTCCGCCGCCACGGCGCCGAGCTTTTCGGCATACCGCGTTCGCCAACTGGCCACCTGCTCTTCGGTCTCGTACTGGTTGGGGAGGATCACAGCGTTCCACCAGCGGGCTTCGATGCATCCGCCCTTTTCCAGGAAGGGGGCCGAGTCCAGGGGGCGGCCGGCGCGGGCCAGAAGCTTGCCGAGATTGAGGTTGATCTCGGGATGGCCGGGAAAGTGTTCCAGGAGAGCCCGGTATTGCTGCTCGGCTTCCTCCGACCGGCCGAGAATCCGCAAGGCCATGGCCCGGTTGTTGGCGGCGACGTAATCGGCGGGATTGAGGCGGAGCAGCCGTTCGAAGCATTCCAGGGCATCCTCGCCCTTGCCGCAGGCGTAGTTGAGCAGGCCGAGGTCGTTGAGGGCCGGCGGGAAATTCGGCTGGGTCTCCAGTACGGCCCGGAAGGCCGCCAGGGCCCCCTCCATGTCGCCCTGGTCGCGGAGCGCCCGGCCGAGGAGGTGGCGGCTACCGAAACGGCCGGGCTCGCGCGCCAGGACGGAGTGCAGCGGGGCGGAGGCCTCGGCCGCCCGGCCGGTCTCGATCAGCAGGCGGGCGAGATTGTCGGCCGCATCGCTCAGGTCCGGGGCGAGGGTGAGGACCCGCTTGAAGGTTTTCTCGGCGTTGCCCGCCCGGCCGCTGGCGGCCTGGGCCGAGCCCAGGGCGTTCAGCGCCAGGGGATTTTCGCCGTGCTTGCGGATCAGGCGGTTAAGCACCTCGGCCGCCTCGGCCGGCTGGCCGCCCGACAGCAGCGCGATCCCCAGGTAATAGGCGGGCTCCGGGGCGTTGGGCGTTCTGGCCGCAAGGGTGCGGAACTGGCGGGCGGCCTCGTCCCATCGGCCATGCTGCAGGGCGCCGATTCCCTGGTTGAAGATGAACTGAAGGTCTGCGGACATAGAACCGGCCCTGCTGTCGGGGAAATACCGGGGTGTTATAGAGCCGAATTGCCGGCGGGTGAAGGCGTCTCCAGGTCCTTGGGCCGCACGAAGGCGGCCAGCCGGCCGCGTCCGGCCTCCAGTTCGCCCCAATGATCGATGTTCAGTTCGATCACCGCCAGGGCGCCGGTGGGGAATTTGTCCGCCAGTTCGGCCAGCAGGGCCGCTTCGCCATGGTGGTCGGCCAGCACTTCGGCCAGCCGGCCGATGCCGGGGTTGTGGCCGATCAGCAGGGCCGATTCCATGTGCTCGTCCAGGCCGCGCAGCCGGGTCAGCAGCCGCGACTTGCCGGCTTCGTACAACTCGGCCTCGATGCTCACCGGAACGCCTTCCAGGTGGGACTCGATCATTTCCCAGGTGGCGCGGGTGCGCGCCGCCCCCGACACCAGCGCGATACCCGGCCGGATGCCCTGCCCGGCCATGTAGCGGCCCATGCGCCGGGCGTCCTTGCGGCCGCGGCCGTTGAGGGGGCGGTCGAAATCCTCGGCTGCCGGGTCGTCCCAGCTGGACTTGGCGTGACGCAACAGGAACAGTTTTCTCATATCGGTAACGGCCTCGGCCATGACAGGGCTGCGAACAGGATATATAAATGAAAGGGGGCGCACCACGCCTCGTCCAACGGAGAACCGCCGTGACCCATTCGCAGGCCGTCGACATTCCTACCATTGATATTGAATCCAAGGATCGCTTCATCAATCGGGAGTTGTCGTGGCTGGCTTTCAACGGCCGGGTGATCGAGGAGGCGTTCAATCCCCATCACCCGTTGCTGGAGCGCCTGCGCTTCCTGTCCATCTCGGCGGCCAACCTGGACGAGTTCTACATGGTGCGCGTCGCCGGTCTGAAGGGGCAGGTGGACGCCGGCGTGATGACCACCAGCCAGGACGGCCTGAACCCCGCCCAGCAATTGGCCGCCATCAATTCCGAGGCGGCCCGGCTGCTGGAGGCCCAGAAGAAGTGCTGGCGCGAGCTGAAGGTGGATCTGCGCGCGGCGGGGATCGCGGTGATCGACCGCTCCGAGTTGTCCAAGGCCGACATGAAGTGGCTGGAAGGCCGTTTCATGGAGCATGTCTTTCCGGTGCTGACTCCGCTGGCCATCGATCCGGCCCATCCGTTTCCCTTCCTGCCCAACGGTTCTTCGGCCCTGGTGCTGCATCTGAACAAGCTGGATGACGGCGAGGTGCTGCGTGCCTTGCTGCCGTTGCCCAGCCAGATCGAGCGCTTCACCCGCCTGCCGGGCGACGGCATCCGTTTCCTGCCGCTGGAAGAATTCGTGCTGCTGTTCCTCGACCAGCTGTTCCCCGGCTTCCGCATGGAATCCTTCGGCCATTTCCGGGTGATCCGCGACACCGAGATGGACATCGACGAAGAGGCCGAGGATCTGGTCCGCGTGTTCGAATCGGCGTTGAAGCGCCGCCGCCGCGGCCACGTCATCCGCCTGACCTTCAGTTCGGGCATCGCCGAGGATCTCAAGACGCTGGCCATCGCCGAGATGCACGCCGACCAGGAGGACGTGTTCGAGATCGACGGCCTGCTGGGGCTGGTGGACACCAAGCGCCTGATCGTCGACGAACGCCCCGACCTGCTGTTCCCGCCCTACCACGCCCGCTTTCCCGAGCGTATCCGCGATTTCGGCGGCGATTGCTTCGCCGCCATCCGCAAGAAGGACATCGTGGTCCATCACCCGTTCGAAAGCTTCGACGTGGTGGTGCAGTTCATCCGCCAGGCGGCGGCCGACCCGGCGGTGGTGGCCATCAAGCAGACCCTGTACCGCACCAGCGCCGATTCACCCATCGTCAAGGCGCTGGTCGAGGCGGCCGAGGCCGGCAAGTCGGTCACCGCCATGGTGGAATTGAAGGCCCGTTTCGACGAGGAGGCCAACATCCGCTGGGCCCGCGACCTGGAACGGGCCGGGGCGCAGGTGGTGTTCGGCTTCCTGGAGCTGAAGACCCACGCCAAGATTTCCCTGGTGGTGCGCCGCGAGGGCGGCACCCTGGTGTCCTATGTCCATTTCGGCACCGGCAACTACCACCCGATCACCGCCAAGGTCTACACCGACCTGTCGTTCTTCACCTGTGACCCGGCGCTGTGCCGCGACGCCGCCAAGACCTTCAACTTCATGACCGGCTACGCCAAGCCCGACGGCATGGAGAGCCTGGCTATCGCCCCGATCTATCTGCGCAAGAAGGTGCTGTCGCTGATCGAGGACGAGATCGCCAACGTGGCCGACGGCAAGCCCGGCGCCATCTGGGCCAAGATGAACTCGCTGGTGGACCCGGCGCTGATCGATGCCTTGTACCGCGCCTCCCGGGCCGGGGTGAAGGTGGATCTGGTGATCCGCGGCATCTGCTGCCTGCGGCCCGGCGTGCCCGGCCTGTCCGACAACATCCGGGTGAAGAGCATCGTCGGCCGCTTCCTCGAGCATTCCCGCGTCATCTGCTTCGGCAACGGCCACCGCATGCCGTCGCGGCACGCCAAGATCTTCATTTCCTCGGCCGACTGGATGCCGCGCAACATGGACTGGCGCGTCGAATCCTTCGTACCCATCGAGAATCCCACCGTGCACCGCCAGATTCTCGACCAGATCATGGTGGCTAATCTCAAGGACCAGGCCCAGACCTGGATTTTGCGCCCCGACGGTGTCTACGAGCGTTTCCAGGCCGATGAAGGCGCCTTCAACGCCCACACCTACTTCATGACCAATCCGTCCCTGTCGGGGCGTGGCAGCGCGGGCGAGCGCGGGCGCAAGTCGAAGCATCTGCAGCTTGCCTGACCGGTCATGAAGATCAAGCTGCGCCAGGAGCCCATCGGCATCGTCGATATCGGGTCCAATTCCATCCGGCTGTGCGTCTACGACATCGCCCAGCGGGTTCCCGTGCCACTGTTCAACGAAAAGGCGGTGTGCGGCCTGGGCCAGGGGGTGGGCAGCACCGGACGGCTCAGTCCCGAGGGGGTGGAGGCCGCCCTGGTGGCGGTGGGCCGCTTCGTCACCCTGTGCCGGGCCATGGAGGTCGAGCGCCTGGACGTGCTGGCCACCGCGGCGGTGCGCGACGCCGCCGACGGTCCCGATTTCGTGCGCGAGATCGAGCGGCGCTTCCAGGTGGAGGTCAAGGTGCTGTCCGGCGGGCAGGAGGCCAAGATGGCCGCCATGGGCGTGCTGTGCGGCACCCCCGACGCCAACGGCATCGTCGCCGATCTGGGCGGCGGTTCGCTGGAACTGGTCACCGTCGAGGGCGGTAATTTCGGCCTGCACGTCACCATGCCGCTCGGCCTGCTGCGCCTGTCCGAGGCTTCGGCCGACGACCGGGCCAAGGCCGCCGTCATCGTCGATGGCCACCTGAAGAACATTCCCTGGCTGGGCGAGGGCGGGGGGCGCAACCTCTATGCTGTCGGCGGGGCGTGGCGTTCCATCGCGCGCATCTGCATCGCCCAGACCCAGCATCCGCTGACCGTGCTGGACAATTTCTCGCTGGACGCCAGGGAGGCGCTGTCCATCCTGGAACTGGTCTCGGCGCAAAGCCGCAAGTCGTTGGAGAAGATTCCCGGCATCTCGAAGAAGCGGACCAATGGCCTGCCCATGGCGGCGTTGATCCTGGCCCGCGTCATCCGCTCCATCGGCCCGTCGCGGCTGGTGTTCTCCATCTACGGCATGCGCGAGGGCCAGTTCTTCAAGCGCCTGCCGGAACGGGTGCGCAGCGAGGACCCGCTGCTGTCGGTGTGCCGCCACATGGCATTGCTGAACTCCCGCTTTCCCGAGCACGGCGACGAATTGCTGGCCTGGATGGCGCCGCTGTTCCCGTCGGAGAGCAAGCGGGAAAGCCAGTTGCGCCACGCCGCCTGCCTGGTGTCGGACATCTTCTGGAACGAGCATCCCGACTACCGCGCCGAGCAGGCCTTCCTGCGCATCCTGCGGCTGCCGTTCATGGGGGTCGGCCACCGCCACCGCGCCGCCATCGCCTTCGCGGTGTTCTGCCGCTACCAGGGCAACGAGGATTCGCCCGAGGTGGCCCGCTTCATCCAACTGCTGGACGAAGGCGCCTTCCGCCG
>NZ_AONQ01000048.1 GCF_000342045.1 Paramagnetospirillum caucaseum
CCCACCCGCGTCGAGGCCCTGGCCCGGCTGGGGGCCGGCGGCCATCTGCTGCAGGTGCTCGACCCCGCCGAGGAGGTGCTGCCCTATGCCGGCCGCCTGCGCTTCCAGGGGCTGGAGGGTGAGGGCGAGGTGGAGACCGGCCGGGCCGAGGATCTGCGCGGCGGCTACCAGGAACGGCTGGCCGCCCGGCGGGACGGGTTGGCCGAACTGGCCCGCGCCTGGGGCTGGAGCTTCGCCACCCACCGCACCGACCGCCCCGCCGCGCCGTGCCTGCTGGCCCTGGCGCAGGCGGTGGGGGGAGAGCTCCCATGACCTTCCTGCCCGGCCTCGCCTTCGCCGCCCCCTGGGCGCTGATGCTGCTGGCCGGTCTGCCGCTGCTGTGGCGGCTGCTGCGGGTGACGCCGCCCCGGCCGCGCCGGGTGGCCTTTCCCGCCCTTGCCCTGCTGCTGGGCCTCGACACCCAAAGGCGTCAGGCCGAGAGCACGCCGTTCTGGCTGCTGCTGCTGCGCCTTCTCCTTGCCGCCCTGCTGATCCTGGCCGCCGCCGGTCCCAGCCTCGACCCCCGGCCCGCCGGCCGGGTCGAGGGGCCGTTGCTGGCGGTGATCGACGACGGCTGGGCGGCGGCGCGGGACTGGGACAGGCGGCGCACCCATCTCGACGGGCTGCTGGCCGCCGCCGAGCGGACCGGCCGTCCCGTGCTGCTGCTGGGCACCGCGCCGCCCGCCGATGGCGGGCCGGTCGCCCTGGGACGGCTGACCACCGCCACCGAGGCGCGCACCCTGGCGGCGGGGATGGAGCCCAAGCCCTGGCCCACCGACCGGGCCGCCGCCCTTCGGGCGCTGGAGACCCTGCCCTTCGACCGGGCCGGGCGGGTGGCGTGGCTGAACGACGGGCTGGCCGACCCGGCGGACGGAGCCCTGTCCCGTCGGCTGCAGGGCCTGGGCGGCGGCCTGGAGGTGGTGACGGGCCGCAGCGGTCGCCTGCTGCTGCCGCCCGCCGCCGGCAGCGCCGCCGAGCGGTTGATGCCGGTGGCCCGCCGCCTGCCCACCGCCGAGGCGGAAGCCTTCGCCATCCGGGCGCGGGACGCCGCCGGCGCCGTGCTGGCCCGGAGCGAGGGCCGTTTCGAGCCCGGCCGCGCCACCGCCGAGGCGGCCATCGATTTACCGACCCAATTGCGCAACCGGCTGGTCCGCCTGGAGATCGAGGGCGAGCGCGCCGCCGGGGCCACCCTGCTGCTCGACGAAGCCAGCCGCCGCCGCTCGGTGGGGTTGGCCGGCGGCGATCCCTCGTCGGCGCCGCTGCTCGACCGCCTGTATTACGTGGAACGGGCGCTCGCCCCTCATGCCGAGCTGAAGCGCGGCGAAGCGGCCGAACTGGCCGCCGCGCCGGGGCTGGACGTGGTCATCCTGGCCGATGTGCCCCTGGCCCCCGGCCCCACCGCCGCCAGGCTGGCCGCCCGGGTGGAGCAGGGCGCCGTGCTGGTGCGCTTCGCCGGGCCGCTGATGGCGCCCAACAACGCGCAGGGGAGCGCCGCCGACGACCCGCTGCTGCCGGTGCGCCTGCTGGCGGGCGGGCGCGCCCTGGGCGGCGTGCTGTCGTGGACGACGCCCATGCGCCTCGCCCCCTTCCCGGATGCCTCGCCGTTCCATGGCCTCGCCATTCCCGGCGACGTGGAAATCCGCTCGCAGGTGCTGGCCGAGCCGGGGCTGGAGCTGACGTCGCGCACCTGGGCCAGCCTGACCGACGGCACGCCGCTGGTCACCGCCCAACGCATGGGCAAGGGGCTGGTGGTGCTGATCCACACCAGCGCCAACGCCGAGTGGGGCAATCTGGCCCTGTCGGGCCTGTTCGTCGACATGCTGCGCCGGTTGACCGCCCTGTCGCAGGCCGGCGCCGCCCCGGCGGCCCAGGCCGGGGCGCTGGCCCCCGCCGAACTCCTGGACGGCCTGGGGCGTCTGGCTCCCGCCGCCGGCATCGCCGCCCCGCTGGAACGGGACGCCCTGGCCACCGCCGTGCCGCAGCCCCGCCATCCGCCCGGCTTCTACGGCCCGGCCGAGGCGCGGACCGCCTTCAATCTTGGCCCCGCCTTGCCCCCCGCGGCCCCCTTCGCGCCACCGCCCGGCGCCGCCGCCGCCGAACTGGGCGAGAGCTTGCCCGGCCTGGATTTCCGCCCCGCCCTGCTGCTGGCCGCCCTGGCCCTGGCCCTGGCCGATCTGGCCGCCACCCTGGCGCTGCGCGGGCTGCTGTGGCGGGTCGCCGCCGTGATCGCCCTGCTGTGGCCGGCCGGTGGTGTCCGGGCGCAATCCCTTGCCCTGGAAGCCGGCCTCGCCACCCGGCTGGCCTGCGTCGCCACCCGGGATGCCGCCCTGGACCGCCTGTGCCTCGCCGGCCTGCGCGGGCTGTCGGTACGGCTGGCCGAGCGCTCCACCGCCGAACTGGCCGAGCCCATGCTGGTGGACCCCGGCCGCGACCCGGTGCTGTTCTTCCCCCTGCTCTACTGGCGGATCACCCCCGGCCAGCCGCAGCCGTCGGAACAGGCGGTGGAGACGCTCAACGCTTACATGGCCAAAGGCGGCGTGATCCTGTTCGACACCGCCGACGAGGGACAGGCCGGGGCGGGTCCCGATACCGCCGAGTTGACCCGCCTGCGCCGGCTGGTGGCCGGGCTGGCGCTGCCGCCCCTGGCCCCCATGGGGGCCGACCATGTGCTGAACCGCTCGTTCTACCTGCTGAAAAGCGTTCCGGGGCGCTGGGACGGCGCCACGCTGTGGGTCAGCCAGGGCGCCGAGGCCGGCAATGACGGCGTCTCGCCGGTGGTGCTGGGCGGCAACGACTGGATGGCCGCCTGGGCGGTGGACGAGCGCGGGCGGCCCATCCATGCCGTGGTGCCGGGCGGCGAGCGCCAGCGCGAGCTGGCCTACCGTTTCGGCATCAATCTGGTGATGTACGCGCTGACCGGCAATTACAAGGCCGATCAGGTCCACCTGCCGGCCATCCTGGACCGGTTGAAGCGATGAGCGTCTCGTCCATCGCCTTCGCGCCTTTATTTCCCTGGCCGGCGATCGCCGCATTGGGGGCTGCGGCCCTGCTGCTGATCGGCATCGGAGCATGGCGGCGGGCGTCCGGCACCTGGCTGCGCGCCCTGGTGCTGGCGGCGTTGCTGGCCGCCCTGGCCAATCCCCGCCTGCTGGCCGAGAACCGCACTCCCTTGCCCGACGTGGCGCTGGTGGTGGTGGACGACAGCCCGTCCCAGGGCATCGGCGAGCGGCGCGCCCAGGCCCAGGCGGCGCTGGACGAGTTGACCCGCCGCCTCGCCCTGCTGCCCGGGCTGGAGGTCCGCGTCGAGCGGGTGGGGGCCGAGCCGGGTCAGGACCGGGGCACAAGGCTGTTCGAGGCGGCCGGCCGCGCCCTGGTCGACGTGCCGCGCCGCCGGCTGGCCGGGGTGACCCTGATCACCGACGGCCGGGTGCACGACGTGCCCGCCGATCTCGGCCGCTCGCTGGGCGCTCCGGTCCACACCCTGCTGACCGGCCGCCCGGACGAGCGCGACCGGCGGATGGTGCCCGGCGCCTCGCCGGCCTTCGCCCTGGTGGGCGAGACCGCCACCCTGGCCTTCCGGGTCGAGGACCAGGGCGGCAAAGGCGAGGCGGTGGTGGCGGTGCGGGTGGACGGCAAGCCCTTTGCCGCCTTCACCGCGCCGCTCAACCGCGACGCCACCCTGGAAGTGCCCATCCGCCACGCCGGCGCCAACGTGGTGGAACTGGAGGTGGAACCGGGGCCGGGCGAGCTGTCCCTGGCCAACAACCGCACGGCGCTGTCCATCTCGGGGGTCCGCAACCGGCTCAAGGTGCTGCTGGTGTCGGGCGAGCCCCATGCCGGCGAGCGCACATGGCGCAACCTGCTGAAATCCGACCCGGCGGTGGATCTGGTCCACTTCACCATCCTGCGCCCCCCGGAAAAGGACGACCAGACCCCCATCCGTGAGATGAGCCTGATCAGCTTTCCGGTGCGCGAGCTGTTCGAGGAGAAGCTGTCCGAATTCGACCTGATCATCTTCGACCGCTACCGCCGGCGCGGCGTGCTGGCCGCCGCCTATTACCGCAACCTCGCCCGCTACGTGAAGGAGGGCGGCGCCCTGCTGGCCGCCGTGGGGCCGGAATTCGCCGAGGCCGACGGCATCGGCGAATCCGCCCTGGCCGAGGTGCTGCCCGCCCTGGCCACCGGCCGGCGCCTCGACCGCGCCTTCCGTCCCCGCCTCACCGAGACCGGACGGCGCCATCCCGTCATGGCCGGCCTGCCCGGCACACGGCCGGGCGACACGCCGTGGGGCGGCTGGATGCGCCAGATCGAGGTGGGAACCGCCAAGGGCGCCACCCTGCTGACCGGCATCGACGACCGCCCGCTGGTGGTGCTGGACCGGGTCGGCGACGGGCGGGTGGCCATGGTGCTGTCCGACACCCTGTGGCTGTGGGCGCGCGGCTGGGAGGGCGGCGGCCCCCATGCCGAGATGGCCCGGCGACTCGGCCACTGGCTGATGAAGGAACCCGACCTGGAGGAGGACGCCCTGACCGCCCAGGTCGAGGGCGACCGCCTCGCCGTGGCGGCACGCGGCGCCGAGGGGCCGGTCGAGGCCACGATCACCGCCCCCGACGGTACCCAGGTGCCGCTGATCCTCCAGCCCGATGCCGAGGGTGTGGCGCGCGGCGTCGCCGAGACCGGCCAGACCGGCCTGTGGCGGGTCGCCACCTCCGACGGCCGGGTCGCCCTGGCCGCCGCCGGCAACGCCGCCCCGGTGGAGCTGGCCGAGCTGACCGCCACGTCCGGGCGCCTCGCCCCGGTGGCCGGAGCCACCGGCGGGATGCTGGCCTGGCTGGCCGAACGCGGCGTTCCCGACCCCCGCCGCATCGCGCCCGGCTCCACCGCCGGCGGACAGGGCTGGATGGGCCTCGAGGAGAAGGGCGACCATGTGGTCGACGGCCTTCGTGAAATATCCCTCCTGCCCGCGCTGGCCCTGGCTCTGCTCTGCCTGGCCGGCCTGTTGGCGGCGTGGCGAAATGAAACGAGGTGACGCTTTTTTTGCCGATGATCGGCAGATTCGATTTGGAATATCGGCCGGACCGATGTAAGGAGTTCTTACCTATAGGTTAAGGTGGGGTGGGGTGGATAGACTGGCCGCGCCTCACGACCGGGCAGGCCATCCGAAACGTGGGGGGACGTCAGGACAGTGACCGAGCAGCGACTGATCCCGAAAGCCGGCAAGCGGCTCAAGGCGTTGCGTCGCACCGCGTCGTGGATGATTCCCGAGTGGCAGGTCTTCATCCGCCGCCCCAATGGCACCGCCGAGCATTTCACCTTCACCCGCAAGCGCCAGTTGGTCCTGCTGGGCATCATGGCCGTCGTCACCGTGTGGGCGGGCATCGTGTCGGCCCTGCTGACCCGCCAGCCCGACGAGATCGCCGCCAAGGAGCGCCAGCTGGACGAGATGATGGCCGCCACCCGCGCCGCCCAGTACCGTCTGGCGTCGTCGCAGAAGATGGTGGCCGACATCGCCCGCGAGGTCGATCTTGTCCATTCCAACATCGTGGTGCTGGCCGAGACCAACGCCGCCCTGGCCAAGGACCAGCCGCCCAGGAAGGTGGCCGCCGCCCCGGCCAAGCGGAGCAAGAGCGGCGCCGAGCCCGCCTGGAACGAGGACGGCCAGCCCGCCGGCGACGAGGCCCGCGCGGTGCGCGAACAGGTCCGCCGCCTGGAAGGCTCGCTGGAGCGCCTGCGCGTCGCTTATTCCCAGGCGGTGCAGAACACCGACGCCGCCGCCCAGTCGCGCATCTCGGACACCGAGCGCCTGCTGGCCCGCCTGGGCCTCGACGCCTCGCGCCTGTTCGAGCGCCGGGAGCGCGACGCCGGCCGCGGCGGTCCGTTCATTCCGCTCAACACCATGACCGGGGACAGCAGCCTGTCGAACCTGATCGACCGCCTGGACCGCTGGAGCGGCATCAAGGCGGTGATGCAGAAGATGCCGCTGGGCGAGCCGCTGCGCGCCGAATACGACCTCAATTCCAGCTTCGGCACCCGCAACGACCCCCTGAACCGCCGCACCGGCATGCACGAAGGCCTCGACCTGGGCGCCCCGCACGGCACCCCCATCTACGCCACCGGCGACGGCGTGGTGGAATTCGCCGGCCCCTGGGACCGTTACGGCCTGACCGTGGAGATCAACCACGGCAACGGCGTCGCCACCCGCTACGCCCACATGTCGCGCATCAAGGTCAAGGAAGGCCAGAAGGTGTCGCGCTCGACGGTGATCGGCCTGCTGGGCAACACCGGGCGCTCCACCGGCCCCCATCTCCATTACGAGGTCCGCGTCGCCGACGTGGCCAAGGATCCCCTCAAGTTCATCGCGGCAGGTGAACATGCTCCCAAAGCTTGGTAGGGCCCTCGGGGCGGTGTCGGGCGCCGCCCATGCGGCACGCAACGGCACCAACGGCCTGCCGCTGTCGGTGATCGGCGCCGACGTGCGCATCGTCGGCAACATCTTCACCCAGGGCGAGATGCAGATCGACGGCCAGGTGGAGGGGGATATTTCCTGCCAGCGCCTGCTGGTGGGCGAGGGCGCCCGCATCACCGGCGAGGTCACCGCCGAGACCGTGCAGGTGCATGGCGAACTGAACGGCAAGATCAACGCCAGTTCCGTGCTGATCGCCAAGTCGGCCAAGGTCACCGGCGACGTGATCCAGGACAGCCTGGAGATCGAGGCCGGTGCCTCCATGGAGGGGCGTCTGGTCCGCAAGGCCGGCGCGGTCAAGGCGCTGGAGCACGACAAGGGCAACGGCGCCGCCGAGCCCGCCCAGACTCCCCCGCCGGCCAAGCCCGATCTCAATCAGGAAGCCGCCGGTACGGCATGATCACCACCTATCATGCCACGGCCCGTGGCGTGAGCGTGGGCGGCGCCGAGGGCGCCGGCCGCGATGCCCTGTGGATCGACCTGCTGGCCCCCTCGGCCGAGGAAATCGCCCTGGTGGAGGCCCGTACAGGCCTCGACCTGCCGTCCCGTGACCGCATGCAGGAGATCGAGGCCTCGTCGCGCCTGTCACGCCTGGGCGAGGCCCTGGCGATGACCGTACCGGTGCTGACCGGCGCCACCGGCTTCGAGCCGCGCAACAGCGCCGTGACCTTCATCCTGAGCGGCGGCCTGCTGGTGACGCTGCGCCACGACACCCCCCACGCCATGGCCACCTTCGCGGCGGCCCTGCCCGCCTCCGCGACGCCTCCGGCCAACGGCGCCGCCGTGCTGCTGAGTCTGATGGAAGCCATCGTCGACCGCATCGCCGACGTGCTGCAGGACCTGGGCGCCGGGCTGGACGGCATCTCGCACCGCATCTTCCACCAGCCCCACGGCCCGCAGCACCGTCCCCGCCGCACCGGCTCGCGCGAGATGGAAGCCCTGCTGCGGACCATCGGCCGTACCGGCGATCTGTCGGGCAAGGCGCGGGAAACCCTGCTGGGGCTGAAGCGGGTCACCGCCTTCCTGCCCCACGGCAGCGGTGCGCTGGGCCTGGACGACGCCCCCGAACGCCTGCGGGCCATCGACCAGGACCTGCACTCCCTGGCCGAATACACCGATTTCCTGGGCAACAAGATCGCCTTTCTGCTGGACGCCACCCTCGGCATGATCGGCATCCAGCAGAATCAGGTGATCAAGCTGTTCACCATCATGTCGGTGCTGTTCCTGCCCCCCACCCTGGTGGCCAGCTGGTACGGCATGAACTACCGCATCATGCCCGAACTGCAATGGGAATGGGGCTATGCCTACGCCATCGCCCTGGCGGTGCTGTCGGCGGTACTGCCCTACCTGTTCTTCCGCCGCAAGGGCTGGGTGTAGTCTCAGCCGCCCTTGGCCGCCCGGGCGAGCCTGGCCTGCTCCGGCCCATAGGCCTTTCCCTGCCACAGCATGGAATAGGCGATCTCCTCGTTGCCGTTCTCGCACAATTCCAGCACCGACCGGAACAACGGCTGGAAGGTGGGGCTGCGGTGGGATTGCTCGTGCTCGGCGAAGCTTTTCCAGAAGGTGACGATCAGCGCTTCCCGCCCGGCCAGGGGCGAGTTCACCGCCTGGCCCACCGTCGAGCCCTCGTTGGAGATCATGCCGGAATTCAGGCAGACGAAGCCGCCGACGAAGCCGGTTTCCGAATGCCAGGTCTTGACGTTCTCGCAGAGCAGCGCCACCCGCTCCTCCAGATCGTCCACCGTGTACCCCGGACGCAGCACCACCCGGTTGACCGTCACCACCCCATCCGGCGGAAATCCTTCGATCAGCATCGAGCCCTCCTATATTTCATTGTCCTGATATTGTGATGGCGGGACGCCGTTCAAGTCCCCCCTCTTGCCGCCGCCGCCATCCTCGGGAAAGATGGGCGCCGCGACAGGAGCAGCACATGCCGGCCGACACCCCCGCGCCACAGGCGCAGCAAGCCTTCTCCGCCGCCGCCCAGGCGTGGCGCGACGGACGGATCGACACCGCCGAGCAGGGCTTCGCCGCCGCCGCCCTGCAGGAACCCGGCTGGGCCTCGGCCCACGCCAATCTGGGCGCCGTGCTGCGCCGCCAGGGCAAGCCCGAGGCGGCGGTGGCCTGCTATCACCGCGCCCTGGCGGCGGGCTCCGAGGATGCCGCCACGCTTTCCAACATGGGCAACGCGCTGCGCGACCTGGGACGGCTGGAAGAGGCGGAGACGGCGCTGCGCCGCGCCGTGGCGCTGGCGCCGGGCAATAACGGCTACAGCTACAACCTCGCCCTGCTGCTGCGCGACCGGCGCAAGCATGGCGAAGCCCGCGCCATGCTGGCCGGACTGACGGCGGCCGAGCCCGACAACGCCGAAATCCAGTGGGACCTGGCCCTGGCCGACCTCTATCTCGGCGATTACGAAAGAGGCTTCGCTGGCTACGAGTGGCGCACCAGGCTGGCCCGCAATCCGGTGCGCGACCATCCGGGGCCGCGCTGGACCGGTGACGACCCCGCCGGACGCATCGTGCTGCTGCTGTCGGAACAGGGCTTCGGCGACGCCCTGCAATTCGCCCGCTACGTCCCGCTGCTGGCCGGGCGCGGCGCCAAGGTGGTGCTGGAATGCCTGCCCGAGCAGAGCGAGCTGTTCGCCGGGCTGGACGGGCTGGCGGCGCTGGTCACCAAGGGGGCCGCCCCGCCGGCCCATGATTGCTGGGCGCCGCTGGCCAGCCTGCCCCATCTGCTGGGAACGCGCTTCGACGCCATTCCCGCCCGGGTTCCCTATCTGCGGGCCCCACCCCGCCCCAACCTGCGCCTTGCGCCGCCGCCGGGTGAGAAGCTGGCGGTGGGGCTGGTCTGGGCGGGCAAGACCACGCCGCGCGACCGCTCGTGGCCGCTGGAGGACCTGCTGCCGCTGCTGGCCGATCCCCGCGCCACCTTCTACGCGCTGCAACTGGGGCCGCGCGCCGCAGACCTGAAGCGCACCGGCGCCGACCGGCTGATGCGCGACGCCGGCCCGGCGCTCGCCTCCTTCGCCGACACCGCCCATGTGATGGAGCGCCTGGACCTGGTCATCACCATCGACACCTCGGCGGCCCACCTGGCCGGAGCCCTGGGCCGGCCGGTCTGGGTGCTGCTGCGCTACGTTTCCGATTGGCGTTGGCAGGATGAACCGCTAACGTCTCCCTGGTACCCGACCATGCGGCTGTTCCGGCAGCCCGAGCCCTCGGACTTCAAGACCCCGGTGGCCCGGATGGCCGCCGCACTCGCCTCTCTCATCGACGAAAGACACTGAACATGCGCATCGCCAAGGACACCGTCGTCACGCTCAGCTACCGCGTCAGCGATTCCGACGGCACCATCGTCGATGAGGGCGCCGAGCCCATCATCTACCTGCACGGCGGCTATGGCGGCCTGTTCCCCCGGCTGGAGGAAGCCCTGGAGGGCAAGGAATCCGGCCATGAGCTGTGCATCAAGCTGCAGCCCGAGGACGCCTTCGGCGAATACGACGCCGAACTGGTCAGCGTCGAGGATGCCTCGCTGTTCCCCGAGAACGTGGTGGTCGGCATGCAGTTCGAGCGCGTCATGGACGGCAACCAGGACGAGGCCGTGCTGTTCTCCGTCACCGACGTCGCCGACGGCAAGGTGGTGGTGGACGGCAACCATCCGCTGGCCGGCATGGCCCTGGTGTTCGACTGCACGGTGACCGATATCCGCGCCGCCTCGGAAGAAGAACTCGAGCACGGCCACCCGCACTTCCCCGGCCATCACCACCACTAAAGGCCTGTCATCCCGAGCGGAGCCGGGGGACCTTGCCCTGGGACGATGGCGCAGACGGAGATTCCTCGGCTCCGCCTCGGAATGACAAAGTGGTATTGTTGACTCCCCCGCCGCCCGGAGTATGTTCGGGCCCCGTTTTCCAGACCGCATCAGCAGGATTCCGCCATGAGCTTCGCCGCCCTTGAAAAGACCATCGACGCCGCCTGGGAGGCCCGCGACGGCATCAACCTCCAGACCAAGGGCGAGGTGCGCGACGCCGTCGAGGCGGCCCTGGACGCGCTGGACGGCGGCAGCCTGCGCGTCGCCGCCAAGGGCGCCGACGGCAAGTGGGTGGTGAGCCAGTGGCTGAAGAAGGCGGTGCTGCTGTCCTTCCGCCTCAACGACAACAAGGTGATGGGCGACGGCCCCGGCACCTGGTTCGACAAGGTCCCCACCAAGTTCGAGGGCTGGGACGACGCCCGTTTCCGCGCCGCCGGTTTCCGCGCCGTGCCGGGCGCGGTGGTGCGCCGCTCGGCCTATATCGCGCCGGGCGTGGTGCTGATGCCCAGCTTCGTCAATCTGGGCGCCCATGTGGATTCGGGCACCATGGTCGACACCTGGGCCACGGTGGGCTCGTGCGCCCAGATCGGCAAGAACGTGCACATCTCGGGCGGCGCCGGCATCGGCGGCGTGCTCGAACCGCTGCAGGCCGGCCCGGTGATCATCGAGGACAATTGCTTCATCGGCGCGCGGGCCGAGGTGGCCGAGGGCGTCATCGTCGAGACCGGCGCGGTGCTGTCCATGGGTGTCTATATCGGCGCCTCCACCAAGATCGTCGACCGCGAGACCGGCGAGATCTTCATGGGCCGCGTCCCCGCCTATTCCGTGGTGGTGTCGGGCACCATGCCGGGCAAGCCCTTCCCCGACGGCACCCCCGGCCCCGGCCTCTATTGCGCCGTCATCGTCAAGCGCGTGGACGAGCGTACCCGCTCGAAGGTCGGCATCAACGAGCTGCTGCGCGACTGATGTCCCTTTCCGATCCAGTCGGGCTGGCCCAGGCCCTGATCCGCCGCCCCAGCGTCACCCCGGAGGACGCCGGGGCGCTGGACGTGCTGGCCGGAGCGCTGGAGGAGCTGGGGTTCACCTGCCACCACATCCGCTCGAACACCGGCGGGCCGGAGATCAGGAACCTCTACGCCCGCTTAGGCACCGAAGCCCCCAACGTCTGCTTCGCCGGCCACACCGACGTGGTGCCGCCGGGCAAGGGCTGGACGGTGGAGCCCTTCGAGGGCGGCATCGACCAGGGCCGGCTGTTCGGGCGCGGCGCCGCCGACATGAAGGGGGCCATCGCCTGCTTCGTCGCCGCCGTGGCGCGGCTGCTCAAGGACGGCGCCCCCAAGGGATCGCTGTCGCTGCTGATCACCGGCGACGAGGAAGGCCCGGCGGTGGACGGCACGGTCAAGGTGCTGGACTGGCTGGCGGCCAAGGGCGAGCGGATCGATTGCTGCATCGTCGGCGAGCCGACCAATCCCCGCAGGCTGGGCGACATGATGAAAATCGGCCGGCGCGGCAGCCTCAACTGCCGCCTGGCGGTGTTCGGCACCCAGGGGCATTCGGCCTATCCCCATCTGGCCGACAATCCCATTCCCCGCCTGCTGGACATCCTGCGCCACCTGACGGAAAAGCCCCTGGACGAGGGCACCCCCCACTTCCAGGCCTCCACCCTGGCGCTGACCACGGTGGACGTGGGCAATCCCGCCACCAACGTCATTCCCGCCGAGGCCCGCGCCGGCTTCAACATCCGCTTCAACGACCTGCATTCCGGCGCCTCGCTGGAACGGTGGATCAGGGACGTGGCCGCCCAGGCCGGCGGCGCGGTGGAGGTCACGGTCGAGGTGTCGGGCGAATCCTTCCTGACGCCCCCCGGCCCGCTGTCCGAAGCCATCGCCCAGGCGGCCTTCGAGGTGACTGGCCTGCGGCCCGAGCCGTCCACCTCGGGCGGCACCTCGGACGCCCGCTTCATCAAGAATCACTGCCCGGTGGTGGAGTTCGGGCTGGTCGGCCAGACCATGCACAAGACCGACGAGCACGTCGCCGTCGCCGATATGGAGGCGCTGGCCGAGATCTACCGCCGCGTCCTTCTCCGCCTGACGGCAAGGCCATGATCACCGCCGGCGAAATCTTCGCCGGTGTTTTCGGCGCCTGGCGGCTGGCCCGGCGCGACCCCACCGGGCTGATCTGGTTCGATGCCAGCCCGCGCGGCTTCTGGCATTCGTTCTGGGGCCCGGCGCTGATCGTCCCCGGCTTCCTGGTGCTGCAGGCCCTGGACGGCACCTTCGAGGACGACCTGCTGCGGCCGCTGGCGGTGGAACTGATCGCCTTCGTCATCGGCTGCGTCGCCTTTCCCCTGGTCATGACCCATATCTCGGAAGGGCTGGAACGCTCGCACCGCTATCTGCGCTACATCGTCGCCTATAACTGGTCGCAGGTGATCCAGATGGCGGTGATCCTGCCGGTCGGGCTGCTGATCCATCTGGCGCCCGGCCCCGGCATGGCCCTGCTCAATCTGGCGATGACCATCGTGGTGCTGGTCTACCAGGCCTATGTCGCCCACCAGGCCCTGGACGTCAAACCCAGCGCCGCCGGGCTGCTGGTGCTGCTCGACCTGTCGCTGGGCGCCCTGATCCAGATGATCGCCAACCGCCTGCTGGGGGCGTGAAAACGGGCCGCTTCCCGGCGGAAGCGACCCGTTGACGTCGCTTTGCGGGCAAGATGCCCGCGCTCCGGCGAATTGGAGCGCGGCCGTCCCGGCCGCCTTAATTCCCTACTTCGCGGCGGCGATGGCGGCGTCGTAATTGGGCTCCTGGGCGATCTCGGGGACCAGTTCGGAATAGGTCACCTTGCCGCCCTTGATCACCACCACGGCGCGGGCCAGCAGGCCGGCCAGCGGGCCGTCGACGATCTTGACGCCATAGCGCTCGCCAAAGCCCTTGTCGCGCATGTCGGACAGCGACTGCACCCGCTCCAGGCCCTCGGCGCCGCAGAAGCGCTTGTGGGCGAAGGGCAGGTCGGCGGAGACGCACAGCACCGCCACGCTGCCCAGTTTGTCCAGCTCGGCGTTGAAGCGGCGCACCGAGGCGGCGCAGACGGGCGTGTCGATGCTGGGGAAGATATTGAGGACCACGGTCTTGCCCGCCACCGCATCCAGGCCGACATCGGCCAGGTCGACGCTGGTCAGCGAAAAGGCGGGGGCGGCGGACCCCACCGCCGGCAGGGTACCGTTGGTGTTGAAGGGATTGCCCTTGAGGGTGATGGCAGCCATGGCGGAACCTCTGGTTTTGTTTTTGGAAAGGCTCGACTCTGCCCCAGGCGCGCCCGCCAGGCAACCGATCGTCGGAATAAGGGGCAAGAAATTTCAGCGGCGCTTGATGGCGCCCCACACCAGCCAGGCGGTGATGGCCGGGGCGCAGATCAGCAGCACCCGGTCCAGCGCCACAGCGAAGCCCCAGCGCTCGCCATTCAGCAGCAGCGCCTGCTTGCACTTGTAGCGCTGCTGGAAGCTGCCTTCACAGGATTTCATGCGCTCCTGCATGGCCTTGCCTGTGTGATTGTCGAAAATCTCGTCCGGCATGTCGGCGATGAAGAAGGTCCAGGTGGAAAAGCCCAGCCACAGGCAGCAGACCAGCGTCACCAGGATGTCGCCCAAACGCCGCCGCCGTTTCGGATCGGCCAGGCCCTCGGCGATGAAATCAGGCAACAGGAGCGACATGGGCGGCATGGGTCTGGAATCCTTCGAGCCTTGCCACGTTAGCATTTCGCGGTTAAGGGACGATTAAATCCGAAAGCGCCGCAGGGAATTCAGCGGAACAGCATCTTGGAGATCAGCACGTCCATGGTCTGCTCGCAGCCGGGTTCCTTGCGCACCAGTTCCAGCATGGCCGCCTTGATCATCGGGGCCGGATTAGCGCTCATGTACTCGTCGTAGGGAATGCCGTTCAGCACCTTGCGCATCTTGTCGCCGATGGCCTTTTCGGAGAACTTGGCCTCTTCCGGCACCAGCAGCAGCAGATCGACGGTGGATAGGTGGAAATTGCCGTAGCCGTCCCACAATTCGAGCGCGATGGTGGGGATGCGGGCATAGCGCTGGCCCTTGGCCGGGATGGGCAGCGGCCCCTTACCGTCCTTCTTCTTGTCCTCTTTCTTCTTGTCGTCCTTCTTCTCGGCGGCGACGGCAAGGGCGGGAAAGGCCAGCAGGACG
This sequence comes from Paramagnetospirillum caucaseum, assembly GCF_000342045.1. Taxonomy (GTDB): domain Bacteria; phylum Pseudomonadota; class Alphaproteobacteria; order Rhodospirillales; family Magnetospirillaceae; genus Phaeospirillum; species Phaeospirillum caucaseum. The sequence continues at coordinate 14,514 of NZ_AONQ01000048.1, forward strand.
GCGGCGGCCAGGACGACGCGACGCTTCATGGCCTTCTACTCCGCGTCATGGGAGAGGATCACCGTGGCCTCGGCCAGTTCGGCGCCCATGGCCCGGATGTTGCCCAAGAGGGCGTTGACGATGACCTTGACGCCCTTGGGAGCCTTGTCCAACTGCTCGGACAGGCGCTCCTTGCCGATGATGACGCAGGCGGTCTCCTCCTCGGCCACCGCCGAGGCCATGCGCGGATGATCGTCGATCAGCGCCATCTCGCCGAAGATGCCGCCCTGGGTCACGTCGCCGATATTGACCCGCTTGCCCTTGACCGTCTTGAACACCGCGACGCGGCCCGATTCCACCACATAGGCGGTGGTGCCCGGCTCGCCCTCGGCGAAGACGGTGGCCCCCTTGGGGAAGATGACACGGCGGGCGGAGTTGGTCATGGGCGGCCTTTCGCTTCAGTCGACGCGGCGGACGGAGAAGTTCTTGGGCACCAGGATGGTGTTCTGGGGCGGCGCGACGCTGTCCAGGGAGGGGAAGTCGATGGTGAAGTGCAGCCCCCGGCTTTCACGCCGCGCCAGGGCCGAGCGGATGATCAGGTCGGCCACCATGGACAGGTTGCGCAGTTCGAGAAGGTCAGAGGTGACGCGGAAACTGCCGTAATACTCGTCGATCTCGTCCCTGAGCAGCTTGACCCGGTGGCGCGCCCGCTCCAGGCGCTTGGTGGAGCGCACGATGCCCACATAATCCCACATGAAGCGGCGCAGTTCGTCCCAGTTGTGGGCGACCACCACCTCTTCGTCGGAATCGGTGACCCAGGTCTCGTCCCAGGGGGCGATCTCGGGAATGTTGGTGATGGTGCCGATCCTGGCCGCGATGTCCCTGGCCGCCGCCGCACCCAGCACCAGGCATTCCAGCAGCGAATTGGACGCCATGCGGTTGGCGCCGTGCAGGCCGGTGAAGGCCACCTCGCCCACCGCGTAGAGATTGTCCACGTCGGTGCGCCCCGCCAGGTCGGTGAGCACGCCGCCGCAGGTGTAGTGGGCGGCGGGCACCACCGGCAGCGGTTCCCTGGTCATGTCGATGCCGAACTTCAGCGCCTCGGCGTGCACCGTGGGGAAGTGGGACTTCACGAAATCCGCCGGCTTGTGGCTGATGTCGAGATAGACGCACTCGCAGCCCAGGCGCTTCATCACGTCGTCGATAGCGCGCGCCACGATGTCGCGCGGCGCCAACTCGCCCCTTGGATCGTAATCGTCCATGAAGCGGGTGCCGTCGGGACGCAGCAGCAGGCCGCCCTCGCCCCGCACCGCCTCGGTCACCAGGAAGGACTTGGCCTTGGGGTGGTAGAGGCAGGTGGGGTGGAACTGGCTGAATTCCATGTTGGCGACGCGGCAGCCGGCGCGCCAGGCCATGGCGATGCCGTCGCCGGTGGAACCGTCGGGATTGGAGGAATAGAGATAGACGCGCGACGCGCCGCCGGTGGCCAGCACCACGTTGCGGGCGGCGAAGCGGTGGACACGGCCGTCGCGGCGGTCGAGGCCATAGGCGCCGACGCAGCGGCCCAGGCGGCCCTGGGGCAGCTTCTCGCGGATCAGGTCGACGGCGTTGTGATGCTCGAACAGATCGGCGCCGCTGGCGCGGATGCGGGTCTCCAGCGCCATCTCCACCGCCTTGCCGGTGGCGTCGGCGGAATGGACGATGCGGCGGTGGGAATGCCCGCCCTCGCGGGTCAGGTGCAGGCCGCCGCCCTCGTGGTCGAACAGCACGCCGCACTCGATCAGCCAGCGGATGGCCTCGGGCGCGCCTTCGACCACCGCGCGCACCGCCGGCTCGACGCAGATGCCCGCCCCGGCCACCAGGGTGTCGGCGATGTGGGATTCGGTGGAATCGGCGGCGTCCAGCACGGCGGCGATGCCGCCCTGGGCATACTTGGTGCTGCCCTCGGACAAATCGTTCTTGGACAGCACCGCGACGCGGGCCTGCGGATTGCGGGCCAGCACGCCGAGCGCCACCGAAAGGCCGGCGGCGCCCGAGCCGATGACCAGCAGATCGTAGGGATGGGCGGTGCGCGTCATCTCAGCTCCAGTCCAGCCCGATATCGACCGCCGGGGCCGATTGGGTGATGCGTCCCACCGAGACGAAATCCACGCCGGTCTCGGCGATGGCGCGGATGGTGTCCAGCGTCACCCCGCCCGACGCCTCGGTCTTGGCCCGTCCCGCCACGATGGCCACCGCCTGGCGGAGGATGTCGGGGCCCATGTTGTCCAGCAGCACGATGTCGGCCCCGGCCTCCACCGCCTCGGCCACCTGATCCAGGGTGTCGCACTCGGCCTCGATGTTGGGCCGCCCCTCAGCCTTGGCCCGGCGCACCGCCTCGCCCACCCCGCCGCACACGGCGATATGGTTGTCCTTGATCAGCACGCCGTCATAGAGACCCATGCGGTGATTGGCGGCCCCGCCGCAGCGCGTGGCGTATTTGGACAGCCGCCTTAAGCCCGGAATGGTCTTGCGGGTGTCGAGCAGGGTGCAGCCGGTGCCGTCGATGCGTTCCGCATAGTGCCGGGTCAGGGTGGCGATGCCCGACAGCAGCTGCAGCAGGTTCAGCGCGGTGCGCTCGGCGGTGAGCAGGCCGCGGGCCGGCCCTTCCATCTCGGCCAGCACCGTACCGGCCTCCACCTTGTCGCCGTCGGCCACCCGCGCCGTGAAGCGGGCCTCGGGCACCACCAGACGGAACACCTCCGCCGCCACCGGCATGCCGGCGACCACCATGGTGTGGCGCGCTGCCATGACGCCCTTGAAGCGCAGATCGGCGGGAATCACCGAGGCCGAGGTGATGTCCTCGCCTTCGCCGCCCTTGTCCGAACCGGTATCCTCGGCCAGCGCCGCCAGGATCACCCGGCGGGCATCGTCCCAATCGACCTCAGGCCGCATTGACCTTGTCCCCCGACATGGGCACGGACGTGCTCATCTCCAGCATGCGCTCCAGCGGCTTCAGGGCGGCGAGGCGCAGTTCCTCGGGCACGGTGATGGCGGGAGCGTCGTTCTTCAGGCAGAGATAGATCTTCTCCAGGGTGTTCCGCGCCATGAACGGGCAGTTGGAGCACGAGCAGCCGCCATCGGCGCCGGGGGCCGGGATGAAGGTCTTCTCGGGGGCCGCCTTGCTCATCTGGTGGATGATGTGCTGTTCGGTGGCGATGATGAATTCCTTGGCCGGGCTGTTCAGCACGAAGTCCAGGATGTTGCGGGTCGAGCCCACATGGTCGGCGTGGTTGAGGATGCCGTCCGGGCATTCCGGGTGCGCCGCCACCAGCGCCTTGGGATGGCGGACCTTCAGCTTGACCAGCTCCTTCTCGGAGAACTGCTCGTGGATGATGCAACTGCCCGGCCACAGCGTCATCTCGCGCCCGGTCTTCTTCTGCATGTAGGCGCCCAGATGGCGGTCGGGGGCGAACAGGATCGGCCGGTCGGCGGGCAGCTGGCGGATGATCGCCTCGGCGTTGGACGAGGTGACGATCACGTCGGACGCCGCCTTCACCTCGGCGGAACAGTTGATGTAGGTGACGGCGATATGGTCGGGATGCTTTTCCCGAAAGGCGCGGAACGGCTCGGCGCGGCAGGATTCCTCCAGCGAGCAGCCGGCCTCGGCATCGGGGATCACCACCAGCTTGGACGGCGACAGGATCTTGGCCACCTCGCCCATGAAGCGCACGCCGCAGAACACGATGACGTCGGCGTCGGTGGCCGCCGCCTTGCGCGACAGGTCGAGGGAATCGCCGACGAAATCGGCCAGGTCCTGGATCTCGCCCTCCTGATAATAATGGGCGAGAATCACCGCGTTGCGTTCCTTGCGCAGGCGGTCGATCTCGGCGACAAGATCGAGGGTCGGGTCGATGTCGGCTTCGGTCATGGCGCCGGCGGCGGGCAAAACAATGGTGTCGGTCATCGGTCTGGTTCTCTCCCGGGGGACGGATTCCCCCGCTTCGCTAAGAGGGAAGTAAAGGACGAATCGCACCGGCAAAGCAACCCTTCACCTACCCCGACAGGCGGTTCTTACCCCACCAGCGTTGTGTATAGGGGGTTATGACCACCGCACGCTTCTCTTGGGCGGGCATCGCGAGCATCATGTAACCGGGATGACGGATTGGAATTCATCATGATGGCATCGGAAGGACGGAACCCGCAGGCGCGCGACATCGCCGCCCTGCCGCCGCTGGTGGTCGTCATCGAGGACGAGGCCATCGTCCTGGCCGGCTACCAGATGCTGTTCGAAAGCTGGGGCTACCGCGTCATCGCCGCCCAGTCGGCGGACGAGGCCGTCTCGCTGATCGAGGAGGAGGGGGGGGAGGCCCCCGGCTTCATCCTGTCGGATTTCCGCCTGCGCGACGGCCAGACCGGCACCCAGGCCATCGGCCTGCTGCGCCGCGCCTTCGGCGACGGTATCCCCGGCGCCGTGGTCACCGGCGACACCACCGTCACCGGCGAGGGCCTCAGAGAGGCCGAGGCCGAGGGCACTCCCATCCTGCACAAGCCGGTCAACGGCCGTCAGCTACAGGACATCCTGTCCCGCTCGCTGGGCTGAGCCGAACAGCAGCTTCCCCATCTCCTCCACCGCCAGCACCGAGGCGCCCAGCGCCACGGCGACGCCCCATTCGCCCACTCCGAGATCGGTGGTGCGGAACAGGGCCTGGGCCGGCCCCCAATGCACCGCCACCGCCTGCAACGCCACCACCCCGGCCAGGGCGGCCCACAGCTTGCCGTTAGCCAGGGCGGCGGCGGCCAGCGCGCTTTCGCCCCCCACCCGCGCGTTGAAGACGTTGAACACCTGGAACATGACGAAGGTGGTGAAGGCCATGGTGCGGGCCCGCGCCATGTCGCCGTCGCCTTCCCACCACAGCACCCCCAGGGTGCCGGCCGCCATCAGCAGGCCGAAGCCGAACAGACGGACCAGCCGGGCGGTGGGCAGGATCGGAGCGTCGCGCGGGGCGGGCGGGCGGTCCATCAGCCCCTGCCGCGCCGGGTCGAAGGCCAGCGCCATGGCCGGCGGCCCGTCCATGATGATGTTGACCCACAGGATCTGGATGGGGCTGAACGGCACCGGCAGGCCGAAAAACGGCGCCAGCAGCACCGCCAGCAGGGCGCCGATATTGGTGGACAGCTGGAAGCGCACGAACTTGACGATGTTGTCGGTGATGATCCGCCCTTCGCGCACCGCCCCGACCACCGTCGGGAAATCGTCGCCGGTCAGCACCATGGCGGCGGCTTCCCGCGTCACGTCCGAACCGGTGCGCCCCATGGCGATGCCGATGTCGGCGGTCCGGAGCGCCGCCGCGTCGTTGACGCCGTCGCCGGTCATGGCGGTGACGTGGCCGCTCGCCCTCAGAGCCCGGACGATGCGCACCTTGTGTTCCGGCGTCACCCGGGCGAACACCGCGATGGCCGGAGCCCGCGCTTCCAACTCGGCGTCGTCCATGGCGTCCAGGTCGGCGCCGCCGACCACCTCGCCGTCCAGGCCCAGCTGGCGCGCCACGGCGCCCGCCGTCACCCGATGGTCGCCGGTGATCATTTTGACCGTGATGCCGGCGGCGCGGCAGGTGGCGATGGCGTCGGCGGCGCCGGGTCGCGGCGGGTCGGCCAGCCCGACCAAGGCGTGCAGGGTCAGCCGGCCGAGACCGGCGGCGATATCCTCGTCCGGGGCGGCGGGGCGGCCGGCCAGGGCGATGACCCGCAGGGCGCGGCCGCCCATCCCGTCCATCTCGGCGGCGATGGCGCGGCGCATGGCCTCGTCCAGCGGCAGGATTCCATCGCCGGTCAGCACCGAATCGCACAGGTCCAGCACCCGGTCGGGCGCCCCCTTGACCGACAGGCGGCAGTCCGCGCCGTGGCTGTCCAGGGTGGCCATCAGCTTGGCGAGGGAGCTGAACGGCAGTTCCGCCAGCCGCCGCCAGTCCTCCGGCGCCGGCAACGCCCCGGCCCGTTGGGCGAGACGCAGCAGCGCCACCTCGGTGGGGTCGCCCACCGCCTCGCCGGTGGCGGGGTTGAAGCGGGCCTCGGTGCACAGCCCGGCCGGGACGAGGGCCGTTTCCAGGCCGACCGGCCGCACGTCACCGGAAAAGAGGTGGCGGCGCCCCAGCGCCCAGCCCTCCAGGGCGGTCATCCGCCCCTGGGTCAGGGTGCCGGTCTTGTCGGAGCAGATGACGCTGGTCGAGCCCAGGGTCTCCACCGCCGCCAGACGGCGGACCACCGCCCCCTTGGCCGCCATGCGCACCATGCCCAGCGCCAGGGTGACGGTGACCACGGCGGGCAGTCCCTCGGGAATGGCGGCCACCGCCAGGGCGACCGCCGTCAGGATCATCCGGCCCAGCGGTTCGCCGGCCAGCAATCCCTGGACCAGGACGAATCCCACCACCACGGCGGCAATCAGCGCCAGCCGGCGGCCCAGCTGGTCGAGGCGCCGCTGCAGCGGGGTCGGCCCCTCCTCCGCCGCATCCAGCAGGGCGGCGACCTTGCCCATCTCGGAGGCCGGCCCGGTGCCGGTCACCACCATCCCGGCCCGGCCGCGCGTCACCACCGCGTTCATAAACAGCATGTTGACCCGCTCGGCCAGCGGCACGCCATCGCGGTCCAGCGCCTGCGTGATCTTGGCCACCGGCTCGGATTCGCCGGTCAGCGCCGCCTCGTCGGCCTCCACGTCCTGGCCGTCCACCAGCCGTCCGTCGGCGGGCACCCGGTCGCCGGCCTTGAGCAGCACCAGATCGCCGGGCACCAGCAATTCGGCGGCGATCACCGCCTCGCCCTCGGCGCGGCGCACCCTGGCCTTCTGGGCCAGCATGGCCTTCAGCGCGCCCAGCATGCGCCCGGCCCGGCGTTCCTGGGCATAGCCGAGGATGGCGTTGAACAGGGTGACCGCCAGCACCACCACCATGTCGGAGGTGTCGCCCACCAGCCCGGCCAGCAGGCCGGCGGCCAGCAGCATCAGGGTCAGCAGGTTGCGGAACTGGTCGAGAAAAACCGCCCAGGCGGGCCTGGGCGGTTTCTCGGGAAGACGGTTGAAACCGAAACGCGCGCGGCGTGCCCCGGCCTCGTCCTCGCTCAGGCCGGAAGCGCCGCAGCCAAGGCGGCTGCGGACTTCGTCGGCGCCGAGCCTATGCCACTCGGCCGCCGCCTCAGGGAGCGGCATCGGGGGCCGTCAGCCCCAGATGCGAGGCCGCCACCACCGCGCGGGTGCGGTTGTTGACGTTGAGCGCCTTCAGAATGGCCGTCACATGCAGCTTGACCGTTCCCTCGGCCAGTTCCAGCACGCGGGCGATCTCCTTGTTGGACTTGCCCTGGCCCAGCAGGGCCAGTACCTCGCGCTGGCGCGGCGTCAGCGCCGCGATGGCGGTCTCGCCCGCCATGGGGGTACCGTCGTCGCCGGGGCCGCTCTGGTCCAGAAGCGCCGGCGGCAGGTAGACGCCGCCGGACAGCACCAGCTTCAGCGCCGACAGCATGACGCGGCTCGACGAGGTCTTGGGAATGAAGCCGGCGGCCCCCATGTTGACCGCCTGCAGCACATGGCGGCGGTCGTCGGAGGCCGACAGCACGATCACCGGCACGGTGGCCGGCAGCAATTCCTTCAGCTTGGCCAGCCCCTCGGCCCACGCCATGCCGGGCATGGTCAGGTCGAGAAGGACGATGTCGATGTCCTTGTCGGTCTGGGCGGCGGCTATGGCCTGCGGAAAGTCGCTGGCCTCGATGATCGTGGGCGGCCCTTCGAACTGATCGAGGACATGGCGGAGCCCGTCACGAAACAGTTCATGGTCATCGGCGATAAGAATCTTCATCTCGTCCCCACCATGCATCTCCCGGCTATGGTTCGCCGTCGCCCATCTGCGACATGGTCGCAAGAATGACGCGCCGCCGCCATGAAAAAATCTGCAATGCTCCACGGCTTTCACCGCAGGCCCCACGGCTTCCGCCATCAGGCCTAGGGAGCGGTCCACGATGACGGCGCCTAGCGTTCGCCCCCAACTTCCAGTATGGTCCGCCGCCATGAGCACGCCCACAACCATCTATCATGTATGCCGTCGGACCGAGTGGCAATATGCCCAGACGACAGGGGTATATAGGGGGTCGTCCCAGGACGAGGCCGACGGCTTCATCCATTTCTCCGGCCCAGCCCAGGTCGAGGCCAGCGTCGCCAAGCACCGGGCCGGACAGGACGGGCTGCTGATCATCGCCGCTGACCCGCAACTTTTAGGCGACGCCCTCAAATGGGAAGCGTCGCGCGGCGGCCAGTTGTTCCCCCATCTCTACGCCCCCCTGCCGCTCGCCGCGGTGAAGTGGGTGGCCGACTTGCCGCTGGATCCCGGCGGCACCCATGTCTTTCCAGCCATCGAGGACTGACCTTGGACTATTTCCGCCTCGCCGGGCCGCTGGTCCGCCTGCTCGACGCCGAGACCGCCCACGGCCTGACCATCGGCCTGCTCAAGGCCGGCCTGGTCCCCAGGCAGCCGACCTGCAACCCGGATTCGCTCAAAATCCGGCTATGGGGCCGCGACTTCCCCAATCCGGTCGGGCTGGCCGCCGGCTTCGACAAGAACGCCGAGGTGCCCGACGCCATGCTGGCCCAGGGCTTCGGCTTCGTGGAGATCGGCTCGGTGACGCCCCGGCCTCAAGCCGGCAATCCCAAGCCCCGCATGTTCCGGCTGCCCGAGGACAGGGCGGTGATCAACCGCATGGGCTTCAACAACCTGGGCCTGGACTTCGTGGCGAAGAAGCTGGCGGCCCGGCCACGCGCCGGCATCCTCGGCGCCAATCTCGGCAAGAACAAGGACACCGAGGACGCCGCCGCCGATTACGAGAAGGGCGCCGCCCGCCTCGCGCCGCTGTCCGACTATCTGGTGATCAACGTCTCGTCGCCCAACACGCCGGGCCTGCGCGCCCTGCAGGGCCGCGGCCAGCTGGAATCCCTGGTGGGCCGCACCCGCGCCGCCCTGACCAAGGCCATGCCCTCCGGCGCGCCGCCCCTGCTGTTGAAGATCGCCCCCGACCTGGCCTGGGAGGACCTGTCCGACATTGCCGCCGTGGCCATGGACGGTGCCCTGGACGGCCTGATCGTCTCCAACACCACGGTGGCGCGGCCCGAAACCCTGCGCTCGGCCAATGCGCGGGAAACCGGCGGCCTGTCGGGCGCGCCGCTGTTCGAAACCTCCACCGCCATGCTGCGCCGGGTCTACGAGCTGACCCGGGGCAAGCTGCCCATCATCGGGGTGGGCGGCATCGCCTCGGGCTCGGAGGCCTATGCCAAGGTCCGGGCCGGCGCCTCGCTGGTCCAGCTCTACTCCGCCATGGTCTACGAAGGCCCCGCCCTGGTCACCCGCATCAAGCGCGAGATGGCCGACCTGCTGGCCCGCGACGGCTTTGCCTCCATCACCCAGGCGGTAGGCGCCGACCACCGGGGGCACGGGTTGTGATTGCCCAGATTGCCGGGCTGTCGGCCATTGCCGGCCGCTATGACGGTTTCGTCCTCGACCTGTGGGGAGTGATCCACGACGGCGTCGAAGCCTATCCCGGCGTGGCCGGGACCCTGGCGGCGCTGCGGACGGCAGGCAAGCGCACCATCATGCTGTCCAATGCCCCCAGAAGGGCGACCGCCCTGATCGAGCAGCTGACCCGGCTGGGCATCGCCCGCGATCTGTACGACGAGGTGCTGTCCTCGGGCGAGGCGGTGCATCTGGAACTGGAACGCCGCGGCGATCCGGTCTTCGCCGCCCTGGGCGACAAGCTCTACCACCTGGGGCCGGAGCGCGACCGCAACGTCTACGAATCCTTGCCTTACCGGTCGGTCGACCTTGAAAGCGCCGATTTCGTCCTCAACACCGGGCCGGTGGAGGTGAGCGAGACGGTGGCCGACTACCAGCCGGTGCTGGACCGCGCCCTGGCGCGGCGGCTGCCCATGGTCTCGGCCAATCCCGACCATGTGGTCATCCGCCAGGGCAAGCGCATCACCTGCGCCGGAGCCATCGCCGACCGCTACGCCGACATGGGCGGCCAGGTGGTGCAACGGGGCAAGCCCGACCCGGCCATCTACGAAGTGGCGCTGGCCGCCCTGGGAATCGCCGACAAGGCGCGGGTCTGCGCGGTGGGCGACGCGCTGCACACCGATATCCGGGGCGCCCGGGCCGGCGGCATCGACGCGGTGCTGGTCACCGGCGGCATCCACGCCGAGGAACTGGGCATCGAATGGGGCGAGACCGCCGACCCGGCCCGGCTGGCAGAACTGGCCCGTCATCACGGCGAGACGCCTGTCGCCGCCATTCCCAAGTTTGTCTGGTAAGGAGCCTTCCATGACCGTCATGCACGAAACCGATGCGGTGATCGTCGGCGCCGGCCCGGTGGGGCTGTTCACGGTGTTCCAGTGCGGCATGGTCAAGGTGCGATGCCACGTGGTCGACGCCCTGGAAGCGGTGGGGGGCCAGCTCTCCGCGCTGTACCCGGAAAAGCCCATCTACGACATCCCCGGCCACCCGTCCATCCTGGCCGCCGATCTGGTGGAGCGCCTGTCCGAGCAGGCGGCGCCCTTCCACCCCATCTTCCATCTCGACACCCAGGTCAGCACGCTGTCCCGCCGGGACGACGGGCGCTGGCTGTGCGGCCTGTCCAACGGCGACAGCATCACGGCCCGCGCCGTGATCATCTGCGCCGGCGGCGGCGCCTTCGGCCCCAACCGCCCGCCGCTGGACGGGCTGGCGCAATACGAAGGCACCAGCGTGTTCTACCTGGTGCGCCGGCGCGAGGATTTCCGCGGCAAGAACGTGGTGATCGCCGGCGGCGGCGATTCGGCGGTGGACTGGGCCATCTCGCTGTCCGAGGTGGCGGCCAGGGTGATGGTGGTGCATCGCCGGCCCAAGTTCCGCGCCGCCCCGGAATCCGAGGCGCGCCTCAAGCAACTGGCCGAATCGGGGGCAATCGAACTGGTGGTGCCCTATCAGCTGCACGGCCTGGAAGGTGCCGGCGGCCGGCTGTCGGCGGTGGTGGCCGCCACCCTGGAGGGCGAGACCCGGCGCCTCGACGCCGACGTGCTGCTGCCCTTCTACGGCCTGTCCAGCGATCTCGGCCCCATCGCCCAGTGGAATCTCGGCATGGACCGCAACCTGATCGCCGTCGATCCCGCCACCGGGGCCACCGACGCGCCGGGCATCTATGCCGCCGGCGACATTTGCACCTATCCCGGCAAGCTGAAGCTGATCCTGTCTGGCTTCGCCGAAGCCGCCCGCGTCGCCCACTCGGCCCACGACGCGGTCCATCCCGGCGAGGCGCTGCACTTCGAGCACTCGACCACGTCGGGCGTGCCGAAGGGCTGACCTGCGGCCGGGACGGCCGCGCTCCGGGAAGAAATGGAGCGCGGGCATCCTGCCCGCCCTGGCAACTCAGTCCCCCGCCCCGAAGAACTCCAGCTGCCATTCCATCTCGGCCTCGGACAGCGGGTGGTCGCCCTGCTTGGCGCCCAGCACCTTGGAGGGGGTCAGGCGCAGCAGCTTGGCCTGCAGCTGGGTGCCGCAGGCGGCGGACAGGCCGGCCTTCCAGGTGACCGCCACCATGCCCTTGGCGCTCTTGGTGTAGATCACCTTGCGCACCGCCTTGGGCGGCAGCTCCGACAGGACCGCCAGGGCGGCGGTGACGAAGGCGTGGTCGCCCGACGACAGGGCGGTATCCACCGCCGTCTCGTTCAACTGCCCGGCGGCATGCAGGGCACGGGCCCGCTGCAGGGCGGCGGCCTCGTCGGCGTCGCGCTTGGCCTCGTTCTTGGCACCGGCATCGTCCTCGATCTCGCCGATGCGGCGCGACACCACGGCGGCGACGGCGGCGATGGCGTCGGCGTCCAGGTCCTGGCGGGCCGCCAGGGTCTGCAGCAGGTTGGCGGCGACGAAGCGGGCCAGCTTCTGCGCGGTGCGGGCCGAAAGCTGCGGCCGCTCGACCATGGGCCGGTGCCAAGCCTCGATATCGGCGGCGCGGTCGGCCAGACGGTCCAGGGTCTCTTCGCGGATCTGGGCGGAGGGATTGCCCAGCAGCACCGCGATGGCATCCACGTCGTCGGTGGCGGCGATGGCGTCGGCCACCTTGACGTTGACCACCGAGCGCCGCGAGATGCAGGCCAGGGCGCCGGGAATGGGACCGGCGCCGATGATCTCCAGCAGGTCCTCGTCGGTCAGCACCGGCGAGAATTGCAGCACCGGCCCGGCCACCACCAGTTCGGCGTCGCGGGCCAGCCGGCGGATCACGTCGGGCGGCGCATTGGCCACGTCCTGCAGCGCCTCGGCCAGGATCTGCCGCACCTTGGGAATCTGGTCGCGGGCCAGCATCTCCAGGGATTCGAAGGTCATGCGGCGCAGGCGGTCCTGTTCGTGGGGCGACAGGCCGGGGGCCACCCGGGCGATCTTGGCGGCCAGGTCGCCGCGCACCGCGTCGTTCTGGTCGCCGGCCAGACGGAGATTGGCCTGGGCCGGGGCGTGGGGATTGGCCGCCACCTGGCGCCGCACCTCGGCGTCGCCGTCCTCGGACAGGAAATAGAGGATCTCGGCCTTGACATCCTCGCGGGCCGCCAGTTCGGCGCGCACCTTGGCATCGGGATGGGCGGCCAGTTCCTTGGCCTGCTCGTAGTCCAGCGGCCCCTTGCGCCCGCCGCCGAACAGCCGCTTGAGAAATCCGCTCACGCCCCCTCCCCGCCACCCGTCGGCGGCGCGATGCGCCAGGCACCCTTGCCGCTGCGCTTGACCTCGTACATGGCCTTGTCGGCGCGGGCGATCAACTCCTCGATGCTTTCCATGTCGCCGCCGCCGTGCACCGCCACGCCCAGCGAACAGCCCAGCGGCTTGTCCGCCCCGCCGGAATAGGGGTCCAGGCCCTTGGCCGCCTCCAGCAGGTCCTGGCAGCGCTTGACGGCGATGCGTTCCTCGGCGGCCTCCAGCCAGATGGCGAATTCGTCGCCGCCCAGCCGCGCCACCAGATCGATGGGCCGCGTATGCTGCAGCAGCAGGTCGCGCACCGCCAGCAGCGCCTCGTCGCCGGTCTGGTGGCCGTGCACGTCGTTGACCGCCTTGAAGTTGTCGAGGTCCACATAGATCAGCGCGGCGGGCCGCCCCTCGCGCCGCAGGCGGTGGAAGCGCCGGGCGATCTCCTCGAAGAAAGCGCGGCGGTTGAACAGCCCGGTCAGCCCGTCGGTACGCGACAGCTTGACCATGCGCTCGTGGTTGGTGATCTGCTCGGCGGCGAGGCCGACCTGATTGGCCACGTCGTCGATCAGCAGGCGGTCGTCGTCGCTCCAGGCGGCGCGGTTCATCTGCCGCCACAGCAGCACGGCGCCGTTGATGGAATGGCGGTAGCGGCAGACCGAGGCCAGCACCCGCCACTCGCCCAGATCGGCATCGTAATGGTCGGAGGCCTCGAAGGTGTCGAGCACCGGCCGGCAATCCCCGAACTGGCCGTAATCGGCCGACAGGACGAAATCGGAATCCTCGGACTGGATGCGGAAGATCTGGCAGCCGGTAGCGCCCAGCGCGCGGGCCGTGGCCTCGGCCGCCGCCTTCAGCATGTCGGCGGGGTCCACCTCGTCCCTGATGGTGCGCACGATGTAGCTGAGCAGGCGTTCGCGGTTGTTGGCCCGGCTCAGCGCCGCGTCGCGCAGCCGCTCCTGCGTCACGTCGCGGCAGACGCCGCGGGCGCCGCGCCATTCGCCGCCATCGCCGCGGATGGGAGTGGAGGAGGCCAGCAGACACAGCGGCTGGCCGTCCGATTGCCGCATCCACACCTCGATGTCCTCGACCGGGGCCACCGCGTCGAAGGGGCCGGGGCCGTGGGTGTTTTCCTCCTGCAGCACGAACTCGGCGGGGCGGCGCCCCACCAGCTCGTCGGCGGCGAAGCCCAGCGCCCCCTTGGGGCTGACGAAGACGAAGCGCCCGTCGGCCCCGGTCTCCCAGGCGAAGTCGCTGGAAATCTCCACCAGGTCCTTGTAGCGCTGGCGGGATTCCACCAGGGCGGCCCTGAGGTTGCGCTCCAGCGTCACGTCGCGGCCGAACAGGATGACCTGGCCGCCCTCGGCGGGAATGGAGACCAGATCGAGGATCAGGGTACCGCCGGTGGCAAGCTGCAGGCTTTCCACCGAGGTGGCGCCCGGCTGGGCCAGCAGGGCGTCGAGGCAGGCCAGCCGCCCCTGCGCCACCGCCAGGGCCAGCGGCTCGGCCCGCTGGTTGGCGGCCAGGATGGTCCCGTCGCGGTCGAGCAGCACCGCCGGCCCGGGAAGAGCGCTCAATCCCTCGGCTCCCAGAACCATGGCGGCACGTCCGCCTGCCGGCGGCTTGCCTCGCTGTTTTTCGCCTGTCGCGCTCATCGGTCCTGGATTCCCGGCCGTCACGTCCCACTCCCCTCCTACCATAGGTATAGGCACTTAACGATCCCCTAAAGGGCTTGATCTTGCCATGGGCGCCGGGGCGCGCTACGTCTTGCCCATGGACAAGGATTTCCCCGACCTGTCGCGCATCGAGACCTGGGTCTTCGACCTGGACAACACGCTGTATCCGGCGTCGTCCAGCCTGTTCCCCCAGATCGACGTGCGCATGCGCCGCTTCATCGCCGACCGCCTGCACCTGTCGCTGGACGAGGCCTTCGCCCTGCAGAAGCGCTATTACCGCGAATTCGGCACCACGCTGCGCGGCCTGATGCTGATGCACCGGATTGAGCCCGAGGCGTTCTTAAGCTTCGTCCACGACATCGACTGCACGGTGCTGGACGCCGCCCCCCGGCTGGACGCCGCCCTGGCGGGGCTGGCGGGGCGCAAGCTGATCTTCACCAACGGATCGGAGCGCCACGCCGAGAACGTGCTGGCCCGCCTGGGGCTGACCCGGCACTTCGAAGGCATCTTCGACATCCGGGCGGCGCGCTTCATCCCCAAACCCGAGCCCGAATGCTATCGGCTGATGATCGATCGCCACTCCGTCGATCCCAGGGCCGCGCTGATGGTCGAGGATATCCACCGCAACCTGCGCCCTGCCGCCGCCATCGGCATGACCACCCTGTGGGTCAAGGAGGACGGGCACCCCGACACCGAGGTGCTGGGCCAGGATTCCGGCGACCTTGCCCATGTCCACCACGTCACCGACGACCTTGCCGCCTGGCTGGAGCGAGCGGCGCGGGGCTGAGGCCGCCTGGCGGGCGAAGGCGCTCAGGGTTCAAGCCAGCAGATTTTGGTGGCCCCTGCCGGGATCGAACCGGCACGCCCGAAGGCGAGCGATTTTAAGTCGCTTGCGTCTACCAGTTCCGCCAAGGGGCCTTGGGGGAGTCCGCCCCGACCGGGCGGTGCCGCCCTTATACCCCAGCCGCGCCCGCCCCCCAAGTCCCGGCATTCCATCCGCCGCAAAACGGCCCGCGAGATTGACAGATGGCGGGCCGGCCTCTATCTCTTGCCGGTCGCAATAGGCCCCATTCGGGCCTGCTCTCATTATTCTTGGGGAAGCTTCATGTTCGGCGCCCTTGCCCGGCGGATCTTCGGAACCGCCAACGACCGTGTTCTCAAGCCGCTGAAGAAGCATGTCGAGGCGGTCAACGCCTTGGAACCTGCCTTCGAGAAGCTCTCCGACGATGAGCTGCGCGCCAAGACCGCCGAGTTCCGCGCCCGGCTGGAGAACGGCGCCGAACTGGACGAGCTGATGGTCGAGGCCTTCGCCACGGTGCGCGAGGCCGCCAAGCGCACGCTGGGCCAGCGCCACTTCGACGTCCAGCTGCTGGGCGGCATGGTGCTGCACCAGGGCCGTATCTCCGAGATGCGCACCGGTGAAGGCAAGACCCTGGTCGCCACCTTGCCGGTCTATCTCAACGCCCTTTCGGCCAAGGGCGTGCATGTGGTCACCGTCAACGACTACCTGGCCAGCCGCGATTCCGAGTGGATGGGGCAGGTCTACCGCTTCCTCGGCCTTTCCGTCGGCGTCATCACCCACGGCCTCGACGACCTCGAGCGCCAGCAGGCCTATGCCTGCGACGTGACCTACGGCACCAACAACGAACTGGGCTTCGACTACCTGCGCGACAACATGAAGTTCCGCCTGGAAGAGATGGTCCAGCGCCCCTTCAACTACGCCATCGTCGACGAGGTCGATTCCATCCTGGTGGACGAGGCGCGCACGCCGCTGATCATCTCCGGCCCCACCGAGGACAATTCCGACCTCTACCGTCTGGTCGACAAGCTGATGCCCGACCTGGTGGCCGAGGATTTCGAGAAGGACGAGAAGGTGCGCGCCGTGACGCTCACCGACCGCGGCACCGAACACGTCGAGGCGATGCTCCAGGCCGCCGGGCTGATGAAGGGCACGCTGTACGACATCGGCAACGTCAGCCTCGTCCACCACGTCAACCAGGCGCTGCGCGCCCACAAGCTGTTCACCCGCGACGTGGACTACATCGTCAAGAGCGACAAGGTCATCATCATCGACGAGTTCACCGGCCGCATGATGGAGGGCCGCCGCTATTCCGAGGGCCTGCACCAGGCGCTGGAGGCCAAGGAAGGCGTCACCATCCAGAACGAGAACCAGACCCTGGCCTCGATCACCTTCCAGAACTATTTCCGCCTGTACCCCAAGCTGGCCGGCATGACCGGCACCGCCATGACCGAAGCCGGCGAATTCGCCGAGATCTACAACCTGGAAGTGGTGGAGATCCCCACCAATCTGGCGGTCAGCCGCAAGGATTTCGACGACGAGGTCTATCGCACCGCCAAGGAGAAGTACGAGGCCATCGTCACCCTGATCGAGGAATGCCGCGGCCGCATGCAGCCGGTCCTGGTGGGCACCACCTCCATCGAGAAGTCCGAATTGCTGGCGGACATGCTCAAGAAGAAGAAGATTCCGCATCAGGTGCTGAACGCCCGCTACCACGAGCAGGAAGCCTATATCGTCGCCCAGGCCGGCGTGCCCGGCGGCGTGACCATCGCCACCAACATGGCGGGCCGCGGCACCGACATCCAGCTGGGCGGCAATCTCGACATGCGCACCAAGATGGAACTGGCCGAGATCACCGATCCGGCCGAGCGGCAAGTGCGCATCGACGGCATCAAGGCCGAGATCGAGGTCAACAAGCAGAAGGTGCGCGACGCCGGCGGCCTCTACGTGGTCGGCTCGGAGCGCCACGAATCCAGGCGCATCGACAACCAGCTGCGCGGCCGCTCGGGCCGCCAGGGCGATCCCGGCGCGTCGAAGTTCTTCCTGTCGCTCGAAGATGACCTGATGCGCATCTTCGGCTCGCAGCGCATGGACGGCATGCTGCAGAAGCTGGGGCTCAAGGACGGCGAGGCCATCGTCCATCCCTGGATCAACAAGGCCCTGGAAAAAGCGCAGCAGAAGGTCGAAGCCCGCAACTTCGACATCCGCAAGAACCTGCTGAAGTTCGACGACGTGATGAACGACCAGCGCAAGGTCATCTACGAGCAGCGCAAGGACCTGATGAGCGCCGACGACGTCTCGGAAGAGATCGCCGCCTTCCGCCACGAGGTCATCGCCGAGATGGTCGGCCGCTGCATCCCCGAGCGCGCCTATGCCGACCAGTGGGACGTGGCGGCGCTGCACGAGGAAGTGCTGCGCGTCTTCAACCTGGACCTCCCCATCGCCGAATGGGCCAAGGAGGAAGGCATCGCCGACCAGGAGATCCGCCACCGCGTCACCGACCACGCCGACCGCAAGGCGGCGGGCAAGGCGGCCGAATACGGCCCCGACACCATGCGCATGGTGGAAAAGAGCATGCTGCTGCAGATTCTCGACCAGGCGTGGAAGGAGCACCTGCTGCAGTTGGACCACCTGCGCCAGGGCATCAGCTTGCGCGCCTACGCCCAGCGCGATCCCCTGAACGAGTACAAGCGCGAAGCCTTCAACATGTTCGAGCAGATGCTGCTCGACCTGCGCGAGCGCGTCACCTCGGTGCTGGCCCATGTCCAGCTGCGCTTCTCCAGCGACGAGGAGGCCGAACAGGCCCTGGAGCCCCAGCGCCCGTCGCGCACCCAGGAAACCCGGGAAGACCCCGCCTTCTCGGGCGGCGGCGGCTCCATCGCCCTGGCCCAGCGCAACACCACGGTGGACCCCAACGATTCCACCACCTGGGCCGCGACGCCGCGCAACGCGCCCTGCCCCTGCGGCTCGGGCAAGAAGTACAAGCACTGCCACGGGGCGGCCTGAGCGAGCCCCCACCCCGACCCTCCCCCGCCAAGGTGAGGGGGACCGGGGACCGACAAAAAGAAAGGGCGGGAAGCTTTCGCTTCCCGCCCTTCTCTTGTCCAGCGGCCCCGCTTAGCGGGTCGGAACCGGAACCTCGCCGGTGTAGTCGTAGAAGCCGCGGCCGGTCTTGCGGCCCAGCCAGCCGGCCTCGACATACTTCACCAGCAGCGGGCAGGGGCGGTACTTGGTGTCGGCCAGACCGTCATGCAGCACCTGCATCACCGCCAGGCAGGTGTCCAGGCCGATGAAATCGGCCAGTTCCAGCGGGCCCATGGGATGGTTGGCGCCCAGCTTCATGGCGGTGTCGATGCAGGTCACCGAACCGACGCCCTCGTACAGGGTGTAGACGGCCTCGTTGATCATCGGCAGCAGGATGCGGTTGACGATGAAAGCCGGGAAGTCTTCGGCC
The DNA here is from genome assembly GCF_000342045.1 of Paramagnetospirillum caucaseum. Taxonomy (GTDB): domain Bacteria; phylum Pseudomonadota; class Alphaproteobacteria; order Rhodospirillales; family Magnetospirillaceae; genus Phaeospirillum; species Phaeospirillum caucaseum. The sequence continues at coordinate 33,135 of NZ_AONQ01000048.1, forward strand.
GAAACCGGCTTCTTGCCCAGCTTCAGGGTCATCTCGCGCACCAGGGAGAAAGTCTCCTCGCTGGTGGCGATGCCGCGGATCAGCTCGACCAGCTGCATGACCGGCACCGGGTTCATGAAGTGCATGCCCATGAACTTGGCGGGGCGGTCGGTGGCGGCGCCCAGACGGGTGATGGACAGCGATGAGGTGTTCGACGCGATGTGGGCCTCGGGCTTCAGCACCGGACAGAGCTGGGCGAAGATGGCCCGCTTGATCTTCTCGTCCTCGGTGGCGGCCTCGATGACCAGATCACTATCGGCGAAATCGGCATAGGCGGTGGTCGGCTTGATGCGGCCGAGCGTGGCGGCCTTGTCGGCCTCGGTCAGCTTGCCCTTGGCAACGGCGCGGTCCAGGTTCTTGGTGATGGTGCCGAGGCCCCTCTTCAGGGCTTCGTCGCTGATGTCGAGCAGGATGATGTCGAAACCGGCTGCGGCGCAGACATGGGCGATACCATTGCCCATCTGGCCCGCGCCGATAATACCGATCTTCTTGATAGCAGTCATTATTGGGCTCCCGGATGGTAGGGCGTTTGCCTTAGGGCAGGGTGAAAACTACTTGTTGAGTTCGGTGGCCAGTTCCGGCAACACCTTGAAGAGG
>NZ_AONQ01000049.1 GCF_000342045.1 Paramagnetospirillum caucaseum
GGAGGTTGTTTCCGCCAGTGATGTGCTGACCAGCGAGGATGGTTCCGGCTCCGGTTCCGCCGTGGCGAGTGATGTGGACGGCGATACGCTCCGCTACCATCTGGTCGATACGGACGGCAACCAGGTGAGCAGCCTGAGTACCGATCACGGCACGGTGACCATCGATTCGGCGACCGGCGAGTACACGTTCACTCCCAATGCCGAGGCCCAGGCCTTGGGTGTCGGGGCGGTCCAGAGCGACACCTTCAAGGTGGTCGCCACAGACGGCACCACCACCAGCGAGCCGACCACGGTGGGCGTGACCATCACCGGCAGTAACGACGGCCCGATCGTGAGTGGCGCGGTGGATCTCGGCGATACCGCCGAGGACAATTCCATCACCTTCACCAAGGCGCAGCTGCTGGCCAACGCCTCGGACGTGGACGGCGACAGCCTGTCGGTGAGCAACCTCACCTCGGCCAACGGCACCATCACCGAGAACAGCGACGGCACCTACACCTTCACGCCGGCCGAGAACTTCAGCGGCAGCGTGGACGTCAGCTACACCGTCAGCGACGGCCAGGGCGGGACCACCGCCGGTTCGGCCTCCCTGGACGTCAGCGCGGTGGCCGACCAGGCCAGCGTCTCGCTGTCCATCGGCGAGGGCGCGGTCGACACGAACGGCAGCTTCACCGTCACCAACCATGACGGCTCGGCCGGGTATCACAATACCTACGGCTATTACGTCATGGACGAGAACGGCAACCCGACCTCCGGCGAGATCATCTGGAAGGACGTCCACGACACCAACGGCCAGTCGGTCACCATCGAGGGCGTCGATCCCGATCAGGTCGGGTTCTTCATCATCCCCAACGGCGACCAGAATTCCAGCATCCGCGACGGCTCCGACGTGACCTTCACCAAGGATTCCGCGGGCAACTGGCAGGTGGTGGACAGCAACGGCGCCGTCCTTTCGGGGACCGGGACCAAGGTCCTGTTCGACAACAAGGACCTCAATTCCGACGATCTGGTGCACATGCAGGATACCAGCCGGGATGGCGGCAACCAGAACTGGGAAGACCTGAACGGCGGCGGCGACCGCGACTACAACGACCTCAACATGACGGTCGAGTGGGGCGAAGCCGAGCCGACCTCTACCCATGAGGTCAACATCGCGGCCAGCTTCCCCGATATGGACGGCTCGGAAGGCCATACGGTAGTCCTGAACGGCCTGCCGGAGGGCGCCACCCTGTACCAGGACGGCGTCGCGCTGGTCCCCGGCGCCGACGGCAGCTACACCCTGGACGCCTCGGATCTGGACGGGCTTACCCTGACCACCGCTCCGGGCTTCAGCGGCGAGATCGAGCTTTCGGTCACCGCGACCAGCGCCGACGGCGCCAGCACCGCCTCGGCCAGCGCCCAGGCCGAAGTCAATATCGACCTCGGCAATACGGGCCCCGATGCCGGCGAGGCAGAAAGCGTCAGCACCGCGGTCAACAATGCCGTCACCGGCCAGGTGGAAGCCACCGACGCCGACGGCAACGACCTGAACTTCTCGCTGGCCACCGGCAACGACGGCCCGCAGCACGGTTCGGTCGCGCTCAACCCGGACGGTACCTTCACCTATACGCCGACCGGCAATTTCAGCGGCACCGACACCTTCAAGGTGGTGATCGACGACGGCCACGGCGGCACCACCACCGAGACGGTTTCCGTCACGGTGGAGAACCCCAATCACCGGCCGGTGGCCGGCGACGACAGCCGCATCGACGATGATGCCCAGGGGCCGGCCCTGTCGGTGTCCATGGGGACCACCACGGTTGAGACCACCACCACCGGCACCAGCGCCGACGTGGACTGGAACGGTCTGGACACCATGTCCGACCCGACCACGGCGACGCCGACCACCAATGTCGCCGGCGACCTCAACACCGCCAACAACGGCAGCAACAATGCCGACGTGATCAGTATCGGCGGCGACAACAACGCTAGCATCAGTACCGGCAACGGTGACGATCAGGTGACCATCGGCGACGATGTCAACGCCAAGATCGACCTGGGCAACGGCACCAACGCCCTGGATATGGCCGATGACGTCAACGCCTCGGTGTCCGGCGGTTCGGGCAACGATACCGTGCGGGTCGGCGACGACCTCAATGGCAATATCGACCTGGGCAATGGCGACAACCGCCTGCAGGTGGGCGGCGACGCCAACGCGTCCATCTCCACCGGCTCGGGCAGCGACGACGTCAAGATCGTCGGCGACCTCAACAGCAATATCAGCCTCGGTTCGGGTGCCGACGACCTGCAGACCGGCGGCGACGCCAACGCCTCCATCGATGTGGGCGAAGGCAACGACCGGGTGCTGGTCGGCGACGATCTCAGTTCGAAGGCGAGCCTCGGCTCCGGCGACGATTATCTGGAAGTGGCCGACGATTCCTGGGCCTCCATCGATGCCGGTTCGGGCAACGATACCGTCAAGATCGGCGGCGACATCAGCTCCAAGGTGGACATGGGCTCGGGGAACGACCGGGTGACCATCACCGGCGACAACCTGTGGGCGACGGTGACCGGCGGCTCGGGCACCGACTCCATCGAACTGACCGGTGTCACCAAGGCCGAGTGGGATGCCAACGCCAACGGCGTCAAGAACTACGTCAAGGACTTCGAGAACATCAAGTTCGCCGACGGCCAGGTGATCGGTGACGCTTCGGCCTTCGACACCACCACCACGACCTCCACCTACAAGACCCCGCTGACCATCGAGGCGACGCTGAACGATACCGACGGCAGCGAGACGCTGTCGCCGGTGACCATCGGCAACATCCCGGCGGGCGCCACTCTCGAACTGGACGGCGAGGTTCTGACCCCCAACGCCGACGGCACCTATACCCTGAACGTGATGTCGGGCTCGCCGGTCGAGGTGACCCTGGTCACCGATACCCCGGTCACCGCCAACAGCCTGAACCTCACCACCACGGTGTCCTCCACCGAGGCCCATGGCGGTGACGTGTCGGTCACCACCCAGGTGGGCGTCGGCAGCAATGCCGGCGAGACGGTGGCCGACGACCGCATCGCCACCGACACCAACCGGACGGTGAGCATCGACAGCGCCGACCTGCTGGCCAACGACACCGACGCCGATGGCGATGCCTTGAGCATCATCTCGGTGGGCAATGCCCAGCACGGTACCGTCAGCCTCGGCGCCGACGGCCAGGTCGTCTTCACCGCCGACAGGGGCTTCGAGGGCACCACCACCTTCGAATACACGGTCAGCGACGGCCATGGCGGCACCGACGTCGCCACCGTGTCGGTCTATGTGGACGATCCCAATGACGCGCCGGTGATCAACGCGGCCCAGACCACCGAGACCCTGAGCGTCGATTACAGCGAGCCTAATTCCTCGAATATCGGCCGGGTCAGCGCCACCGACGTCAACGGCGACACCCTGACCTACTCGGTGCTCGACAGCGGCAACCAGCACGGCAACCTGGTGATCGACTCCGATAGCGGTTCGTTCTTCTACAACGCCGACGACACCAGCTGGAGCGGCACCGACACCTTCACCGTCCAGGTGGACGACGGCAATGGCGGCCTGGCGACCCAGACCATCTCGGTCCAGGTCACCGGCGGTTCGGGCGGCGGCAACGGCAGCGGCGGCGGCCATGCCATCGGCTGGGGCAATGGCGGCGGCCGTGACGAGAGCTGGGGCGCCAACGGCTCGTGGTCGGTGGGCGGCAACCATTCCGGCGGCGGCCACGGCAATAACGGCTGGGGCAACGGCGACCAGGATGCCCCCGGCAATTCCGGCGACCACAACAATGCCGAGAACGACCATTCCGGCGGTGGACGCGGCCATTCCGGCGGTGGTCGTCACGGTTCCGGCGGCGGTCGTTCCGGTGGCGGTCATGGCCATGGCGGCTGGGGCCACAACAGCGGCGGTGGCAATGACGGCGACGTCGTCCATGCCAGCGACGACGGCACCAACTGGAGCAGTGGCTGGCGCGCCGTGGATGTGGGCAACGGCGACCAGGACGGCACCAACGACACCATCAGCATCTCCGGCTACAACCGCCACAACGAGTCGTATAACGGCGACAGCGGCGACACTCTGATCGGGGCCGGCGGCAACGATTACATGTCGCTGGAGGGAGCCGATCACGGCCAGAAGATCAGCGGCTTCGACCACATCCAACTGGGCGACGGCGACAACGTCATCCTCGACATGACCACCAGCCGCTATGATTACGGCGACCTGACGGTGGCCGGCGGCACCGGTCACGACGTGATCTGGTCGGCCAGCGGCGACGACCTGCTGGTGGCCGGCGATGGCGGCAACACCATCCATGGCGGTGCCGGCGACGACACCATCGTGGCGGGGGCCGGCAGCGACGACCTGATGGGTCAGGACGGCAGCGATCTGTTCCTGTTCGACTTCGGCACTGGCCACGACACCGTCAACGGCGGCGCCGGCGGCAACTGGACCGACACCATCGACCTGTCCACCAACATGGGCGAGGGGGCGAGCATCACCATCTCGACCGGCGGCAGCGATTGGACGGTGGCTTCGGACGGCGATCACGACGCGGCCGGCACCATCAATCTCGGCCAGGACAAGTCGGGCACCATCACGGTTCACAGCCAGGATGGCGACCAGACCATCGAGTTCACCAACATCGAGAGCATCAAGTTCTAGGGATGGGGTGAACACTTTACCGGGTCCGTCCGCCTGCCACGGCGGGCGGACCCTTTTTATGGGGGCGGGGGACATGGACGAGCCGGTGGAGGCGTCGGCGGCGCTGGAGCTGCAAGGCTATCGCCTCCATCGCCTGGTGGCGGTGACGGCGTTTTCGGACATCTGGCTGGCCGAGGATCTGGGGCTCGGCCGGGCCGTGGCGGTCAAGGCCTTCACCCCCAAATCCGACGAAAACGGCATCATTCCGCCGTTCCCGGTGGCCGAGTGGCGCCGACGCTTCTATCAGGAGGCCCGGCTGCAGGCCCGCTTCGACCATCCCCATATCGTGCCGGCGGTCGGCCTGGAGCATGCCGCCGACGGCCGGCCCTGCCTGCTGATGCAATACCTGCCCCTGTCCCTGCGCCACGAGATCGGCCCCGACCTCTTCGATGGCGGGGCGGGCGAGGGGGAAACGGCCCGCGCCGCCACCCCGGCCCGCACCAAGGCGGTGCTGCTGCAGGTGCTTTCGGCGCTGGTCGACATTCACGGCAAGGGTATCGTCCATCGCGATCTCAAGCCGCGCAATCTGCTGCTGGCCGGCGGTCCCGGCGGGCGGGTCAAGATCGGTGATTTCGGCATGGCCAAGCCGCCGGGCGAGCCGGTCTCGGCGGGGCGGGAGTGGTTCGGCACCCGCGAGTACATCAGCCCGGAGCAATACGCCCAGGCCAGTCAGGCCACCGACCGTTCCGACATCTTCTCGCTGGGGGTGATCGGCATCCGTATGCTGACCGGACACTTCCCCGACCGGCGGCGGCTGGCGGCGGTGGAGGGGCTGCCCGCCGCTTTCGCCGATCTGCTTGCCCAGTGCCTGGAGGCCGATCCCGCCCGCCGTCCCGACGCCGCCGGCATGGCGGCGCGCCTCGCGGCGATCGGCTTGCCTTGAGGCGGGGCGAAGGCGCATGATGGGGCGTTGACCAAGCGGCCGGACCGAGATGATTTCCTCCATAGCCTCGACGACATTGCTCAGTGGCTTGGCCACCCAGTCGCGGGTTGCCGAGAAAGCCGCCGGCAACATCGCCAATCTCACCACGCCCGACTATCAGGCCCAGAGGGGCCAGGTGGTGTCCACCAGCCCGGCCGGGGCGGCCTATGTCCCGCTGCCGCCCGAGGGCGGGGTGGATCTGGCGCGCGAGGTGATCGACCTCGGCCAGGCGAAGCAGGCCTATATCCTGGCCGCCCGCACCTTCTCCCGCATCGCCAGGACGGAGAAGGAAGCCCTGGACGTTCTGGCCTGATCCCCCATCCGGAAACCCCGTTCATGTCCGACAAGCCCAAGGCCTACCTCGCCGGTCCGGCCGTGTTCCATCCGGCCGCCAAGGCCCTGCTCGACTATCTGGTGGAGATGTGCGGCCAGCACGGCCTTCAGGGTGTGGCGCCGTTCGAGCCCGAGGCGGAGCAGCGCGGCCTGCCGCCGGCCGAACTGGCGGCGCTGATCCGGCGTGGCAACGTGGGGCGGATTCGAGAATGCGACGTGGTGATCGCTTGCGTTTCGCCGTTCCGCGGCCCCGGTTCCTGCCCCGGAACCACCTGGGAGATGGGCTATGCGGAAGCCCTGGGCAAGCCGGTGGTGGCGTGGTCCGAGGACATGCGCCCCTACAAGGAGCGGGTTCCCCACGATTGTGACGCCGACGGGCGCTCGTTCTGCCGCCAGCACGGCATGCTGGTCGAGGATTTCGGCCTGGTGGAGAACCTGATGTACGCCGCCGCGCCCGCCGGGGTTTTGCCGGATTTCGAGGCGGCGCTCACGGAAGCGTGTCGGCAGGCTGAAGCTGCTCGGCAAGGGGCAGGGTGAAGCGGAAGGAGCTTCCCTCCCCAGGGACCGATTCCACCCAGATGTGGCCGCCCAGGCGGCTGACGATCCGCTTGCAGATGGCCAGTCCCACCCCGGTGCCGGCATAGCTGGAATAAGGGTGGAGGCGGCGGAACAGTTCGAACACGTCCTGCTCCGCCGGGTCGAAGCCGATGCCGTTGTCGCTGACCGAGAACACCCACTGGCGGTCCTGGCGCTCGGCGGCGACCCGCACGCGGGGGGCGATTCCCTCCTTGCGGTACTTGACGGCATTGCCGATCAGGTTCTGGAAGACCTGGATCAGCAGGACCGAATCGGCGGCGACATCCGGCAGGGGGCCGACAGTAATCTCGGCCCCGCTCGAATCGATGGCTTCGCGCAGGTTGTTGAGTGCGCTGTGGCAGGCGGATTCGGCCGAGACCGGTTCGATCCGCCCCTCGTTGCGGGTGGTGCGCGAATAGGCCAGCAGGTCGTTGATCAGGTGGTGCATGCGGATGGCGCCGCCGGTCACCAGATCGAGGTATTGCCGGCCGCGGTCATCCAGGACCTGGGCGTAATCGCGCTCGATCATCTGGGCGAAACAGGCGACGGTGCGCAGCGGCTCCTGCAGGTCGTGGGACGCCACATAGGCGAAGCGTTCCAGCTCGGAATTGGCCTCGGTCAGGGTTTCCACCGCCTTGGCCAGCTTTTCCGCATGGGAGCGGCGGTCCTCCTCGGTGCGGACGCGGTCGGTGACGTCGCGCACGATGTGAAATCCCCCCGCCGGACGGCCGTCCGGGCCCGGCAGCGAGCCGTAGCTGGTCTCGAACCAGGCGGTGTCGCCGTCGGTGGTCAGCGACTGCAACTGGACGAAGGACTCGCCGGCCAGGGTGCGGTCCCAGCATTCCGCGAACAGGCGGTAGCGGTCGGGGACGTGGACGAACAGCTCCTCGATGGACATGCCGATCCTGACGTCGCGCTCGAAGAAGTTCCAGCACACCGCCTGATAGCGGGGATTGAAGGCGGTCAGGCGTCTGTTGCGGTCCCAGGCGGCGATCAGGTCGTGGGAGCCGCGCATGATGCCCGACAGCCGGGTGTTGACCTCTGTCAGCTCGCGGTTGCTTTCGGCCAGGGCGGCGCCCCGCCGGTCCAGTTCCTTTTCCCAGCGGCGCAGCAGCACCAGCAGCATCAGCGCCGTCACCAGGACGAAGGCGCAGCCCTTGGCCACCTCCAGCAAGGAGGCCATGCCCGGGGGTTCCGGGACATTCATCCACACGGCCAGGGACGACAGGAAAATCCAGCTCAGTCCGACGGCGGCATAGATGCCGGTGATGCGCCAGGAGACCTTCAATGGGGTGAAATCCTTGGGGGAATGTCTGGACACGATCATCAATTCTACCAGAGAGCGCTCCCCATGGCACACAAATGCTCTAGTCCGGTAGTCTGGGCAGGGTGAAGACGATGCGGGTGCCCTTGCCGGGGCCGTCGGATTCCGCCCAGATGCGGCCGCCGTGGCGTTCGATGATCTTGCGGCAGACCGGCAGGCCGATGCCGGTGCCGCCGCCGTATTCGTCGCGCTGGTGCAGGCGCTGGAACAGCCCGAAGATCCGTTCCTCGTATCCCCGGCCAAGTTCGAGGCCGATGCCGTTGTCGGCCACGGTGATCCGCCACATTTCCGGCCCGTCGGCGCGGCAATCCACGGTGATGCGCACCGGCTGGGCGCCGTGGTACTTCAGCGCGTTGCCGAACAGGTTGAGCAGGACGCGGTAGAGTTCGTCGTCGCTGCCCATGACCTGGGGCAGGGGGGCGGCGATCTCGATGGTGGCGCTGGCGGCTTCCATCTGGCTGCGCAGGCTGTCGCGGGTGCCGGCCGCCAGATCGGACAGTGACACCGGGTGCATGGCCTGGGTGCCGCGCCCGACCCGGCTGACCTCCAGCAGGTCGCGCACCAGGCAGTCCATGCGGTTGGCGGCGTCGGTAATGATCTTGACGAATTCCCGCTCATCGCCGTCCAGCCGCCCTTCCAGCCGCCGGGCCAGCAGGGTGGAGAACGAGGTGATGTTGCGCAGCGGCTCGCGCAGGTCGTGGGAGGCGACGTAGGCATAGGCCTCGAGATCGGCGTTGGAGCGCTCCAGCGCCTGATTCTTGTCGCGCAGCGCCTCCTCGATCGCCTTGGCCTGGGTGATGTCGGTATGGAATCCCAGGGTATAGGGAGAGCCGCTGGACGGATTGGCGACCTCGAAGGACTTGGCGTGCAGCCAGGCCACCGTGCCGTCGGGGCGAACCACCCGAAAGTCCGATTCGTATTCCCCCGATCCGATACGCGACGCCACGAAATTCATCACCTGGTCGCGGTCCTCGGGATGAATCCAGGCCGGCCACAGGGAGGGATCGGCCACCAGTTCCTCGGGGTCCCGTCCCCACAGGCGGCGGAAGGCCGGGCTGACATAGTGGAAGCGGCGATAGTCCATGTCGGCGATGTAGAACACCTGATCGATGGTCTCGGCCATTTCGCGGAAGCGCCGCTCGCTTTCCGCCAGAACCCGTTCGGCCTGCTTGCGTTCGGAAATGTCGCGCAGGAAGACGAACAGCCGTCCGCCGCCCGCCGGGAAATACGAGGTGCTGATCTCCACGTCCCATTCGCCGCCGTCCCTGGCGCGGTGGCGGGTCTCGAAGCGGCGGGCCTCTCCCTTGACCACGGTCTCGATGTTGGCGCGGATGGATTCCTCGGTCTGGACGGCGTCCAGGTCGGAGATGATCATGCTCAGCAACTGCTCGCGGCTGTAGCCCGAGCGCGCGGCATAGGCGTTGTTGACCTCCATGAGGCGGCCCTGGCGGTCGGTCATCCAGAAGCCGTCGGACGAAGTTTCGATGATGGCGCGGTAATGCTGTTCGCTGTCGCGCAGCGCCAGGGTCATCCGGGTGTTGGCCACCAGCCGGGAATGGCTGCGCCGGGCGATTGCGCCGATGGCCAGCGTCCCCAGGACCCAGAGGACGCCGTGGGTGGTGCTCATGGTCCGCACCGCGCCGGCCTCGCTGGCCAGATAGGGCGCCAGCGGCACCGAGACGCCGATGCCACCCCGCACCTCGCCGTCCTGGAAGCCGAGATGGCCGTGGCATTTCTGGCAGCTGGGCTCCATGCGGAACGGCTTGAACAGGCGCAGGAAGGGGGCGCCGTCGATGTCGGAAACCTCCATCAGCTCGGTCTTGCGGCCCTCGGCGAACTGGCGGATGCCCTCGGCCTCCCACGGGTCGGCCTTGTTGTTGGGGTTGAGGTAGATGATCCCGACGATGCGCCCCTTGATGCCGTAAAGCTCGCCATGGTCCTGCATCATCTCGCGCAGCATGTAGGCGGGATTCATCAGGGTCAGCCGCCGCCCGTCATCGGCGATCAGGTCGCGGTCGGGCAGGTGGGCCATCCACGGGCTGGGCGGCGTCTTCTCGGTGGGCTCGACATAGACGCCGCCATGGCCCGAGGCCCACAGGCGATAGGCGACGTCCTTGTTGAAATTGGCCAGGGCGGTGTTGGTGGCCAGTTCCAGGGTGATCTCGTGCTGCTTGGCGATGTTCCAGGCCAGCGATCCGCCCAGCAGCAGGCTCCAGGCCAGCAGGCCCAGGGCAGCATAGCGCGCCACCCGGGCCTTGACCTCGGCGAGGGCGGGGATCGCATCCGAACCTGGTTGCGTGGCGCTCAAATCCTGTCCCCCAGTGCGTCGCCGCTCCAGCCAATCTTCGGAAATGATACCAAAGGTCTAGGCGTGCGGCATCATGACATCTCGTGACGAATCCTGACCAAACGGGCAGTCCGGGAGTAGATCATGGACTTTGCCGCGCTGTGGGCCATCTGGACGAAAGGCCGGCGCACCCGATATAAAACTGAATGATCCACATCACCCACCGCATCTCCATTGACGAGAAGGAAATCGACGAGAGCTTCGTCCGCTCGTCCGGCCCGGGCGGCCAGAACGTCAACAAGGTCGAGACGGCGGTCCAACTGCGCTTCGATGCGCGGCGTTCGCCGTCGCTGCCCGATGATGTGAGCGTGCGGTTGCAGAAACTGGCGGGCAGCCGCCTGACCCAGGACGGCGTGATCATCATCATCGCCCAGACCCATCGCAGCCAGGAGCGCAACCGCGCCGAGGCGCTGGACCGGCTGGTGGAGATGATCCGCGAGGCCGCCAAGCCGCCACCGCCAAAGCGCCGTCCCACCAAGCCCACCAAGGGCTCCAAGGAGCGTCGGCTGGAGAGCAAGGGCAAGCGCTCCGAGACCAAGAAGTTGCGGTCGGAACGGCCGGAATAGGTGCATGCCCCGCGAGGGCCGATGTGAGGTGACGACGTGGCAATCCTCGAGACCTTCCACGCCAAGGGGCTGACCAGCCAGGCGGCCTATCGCAGCCGGGACGAGGCTGCGTTCTGGGTCCGGGCGCACCGCAACCGTTTGCTGGCGGGCTGGGTCTGCGACCTGACCGACGAGGACAGCCAGAACTACCTCCGCCTGCTTCTCGATGCCGATTTCGCCAGGGTTTCGACCTCGGCCACCGAGGGGTTCCTGATGCTGAAGATCCGCAACGACCTGATGGGCTTCGGCATCTTTCTTTCCCCCGCCGAGTTGAAGGATGTCTGCCGGCGCTTCGAGCAGCAGGCCTTGCTTGAGCAGGGGGAGGGCGTGCCGGCTCCTTGAGGCTGATCTGAGCCGCAAGACCGCCTGCCGCCTCCCGAATCCGTCCCTTCCCTTTGCAGCGCCGGGCGTTCCGCATCCCGCCGGCGGGTGCTTCCCCATGGCTGTTCCGACCGCTTGACACGATAATTCTATTAGTCTACAGATTAGCAGACTAAAGAGAGGTGGCGTGCCCCATGTGTGGAGTTGGAGGGTATGATGATCGGATTTCATGAGGATGAGGCGCGAAGCCTGCTGTTGGCCGCCCTGTTCGCGGTGGTGCTGGCCCTGGGGCTGGCGGTCCTGATGCCCGGCGCCCAGGCGGCCGAGTCCCGCACGCTGCTCAACGTGTCCTACGATCCCACCCGCGAGCTGTATCAGGCGCTCAACGAGTCCTTCATCAAGCAGTGGAAGGCCATGAGCGGCGAGGACCTGAAGATCAACCAGTCCCACGGCGGTTCGGGCAAGCAGGCCCGTTCGGTGATCGACGGGCTGGAGGCCGACGTGGTGACCCTGGCGCTGGCCTACGACATCGACGCCGTCGCCGACAAGGCCAGGCTGCTGGACGGCGGCTGGCAGAAGCGTCTGGCCTACAATTCGGCGCCCTACACCTCGACCATCGTGTTCCTGGTCAGGAAGGGCAATCCCAAGCAGGTCAAGGATTGGGGCGATCTGGTCAAGCCGGGCGTCTCGGTGATCACCCCCAATCCCAAGACCTCGGGCGGGGCGCGCTGGAACTATCTGGCCGCCTGGGGCTACGCCCTCGACCGCAACGACGGCGACGCCGCCAAGGCCCAGGATTTCGTGGCCGCCCTGTTCCGGAACGTTCCGGTGCTGGATTCGGGGGCGCGCGGCTCCACCGTCACCTTCGCCCAGCGCGGCCTGGGCGACGTGCTGCTGGCCTGGGAGAACGAGGCCCATCTGGCGCTGAAGGAATTCGGTTCGGGCTTCGAGATCGTCACCCCCTCGCTGTCCATCCTGGCCGAGCCGCCGGTGGCGGTGGTCGACAAGGTGGTGGACAAGCGCGGCACCCGCGCCGTCGCCCAGGCCTATCTCGAGTTCCTCTACACCCCCGAGGCCCAGGAGATCATCGCGCGGAACTTCTACCGTCCCCGCGATCCCGAGGTGGTCAGGAAGACCGCCGCCGCCTTCGCGCCGGTCAAGCTGTTCACCATCGACGACGTGTTCGGCGGCTGGCGCAAGGTCCAGACCGAGCACTTCTCCGACGGCGGCGTGTTCGACCGCATCACGGCCAAGAAATAGGGGCGGAGAAATTGGCCGTCCTCGCCCTTTCCCTGCCGCGCCGCGCGCCCAGCGTCATTCCCGGCTTCGGCCCGACGCTGGGCTTCACCCTGGCCTATCTGTCGCTGATCGTGCTGCTACCGCTGGCGGCGCTGGTGATCAAGGCGGCGGGCACCACGCTGGAGCAATGGACGGCGATCCTGAGCGACCCCCGGGTGCTGTCGGCGCTCGGCCTGTCGTTCGGCGGCGCCCTGGCCGCCGCGCTGATCAACGCGGTATTCGGTCTGCTGGTGGCCTGGGTGCTGGTGCGCTATCCCTTTCCCGGCCGCCGGCTGGTGGATGCCGCCATCGACCTGCCCTTCGCCCTGCCCACAGCCGTGGCCGGCATCGCGCTGACCGCGCTGTACGCCCCCAACGGCTGGCTGGGCCGGCTGCTGGAGCCGCTGGGCGTCAAGGTGGCCTTCACGCCGCTGGGCGTGGTGGTGGCCATGGTGTTCATCGGCCTGCCCTTCGTGGTGCGCACGGTGGAACCGGTGCTGCACGACGTGGACCTGGAACTTGAGGAGGCGGCCGCCTCGCTGGGCGCCGACCGGCTGCAGACCTTCCTGCGGGTGATCCTGCCGGCCGTCTTGCCGTCGCTGCTGACCGGCTTTTCCCTGGCCCTGGCCCGGGCGGTGGGCGAGTACGGCTCGGTGATCTTCATCGCCGGCAACCTGCCCGGCGTGTCCGAGATCGCGCCTTTGCTGATCGTCACCAAGCTGGAGCAGTACGATTACGTGGGCGCCACCGCCATCGCCACGGTAATGCTGGCGATTTCGTTCACCCTGCTGCTGGCGGTCAACCTGCTGCAGAAGTGGCGCCGCGCGCAGATGGGAGGGTGAGACGATGAGCGCGAGTTCGACCCGTGAAACGCCGCCGGTGCGCTGGGGGCTGACCCTGCTGGCCCTGGCGTTCCTGGCCCTGTTCCTGGTGGCCCCCCTGGTCGCCGTGCTGGCCGAGGCCTTCGCCAAGGGCTGGGACGCCTATGTCCGCGCCCTGTCGGGGGACGACACCTGGTCGTCCATCCGCCTGACCCTGATCGTCGCCGCCATCTCGGTGCCGCTCAACGTCGCCTTCGGCCTGGCGGCCAGCTGGGCCGTCGCCAAGTTCGATTTTTCCGGCAAGAGCCTGCTGGTCTCGCTGATCGAGCTGCCGTTCTCGGTTTCCCCGGTGATCTCGGGGCTGATCTACGTGCTGCTGTTCGGCCTGCAGGGGCTGCTCGGCCCCTGGCTGGCGGAAAACGACCTCAAGGTCATCTTCGCGGTGCCGGGCATCGTGCTCGCCACCGTCTTCGTCACCTTTCCCTTCGTGGCCCGCGAGTTGATTCCGCTGATGGAGGAGCAGGGGCGCGAGGAGGAGGAGGCGGCGTTGACCCTGGGGGCCTCGGGCCTTGCCGCCTTCTGGCTGGTGACCCTGCCCAATGTCCGCTGGGGGCTGCTGTACGGCGTGCTGCTGTGCAACGCGCGGGCCATGGGAGAGTTCGGTGCCGTATCCGTGGTTTCCGGCCATATCCGGGGACTGACAAACACCATGCCGCTGCATGTGGAGATACTCTACAATGAATACGATTTCGTCGGCGCTTTCGCGGTCGCCTCTCTCCTCGCCGTTCTGGCCCTTGTCACTCTGGCGGTCAAATCGGCGCTCGAATGGTGGCATCGGGACGAACTTGCCGCCGCAGGCCATTGAGGAAGCCGGTATGATCGAGGTCGAGAACGTCTCCAAGCGCTTCGGCAATTTCGCCGCGCTGGACCAGGTGTCCCTGCGGGTGGCCCAGGGCAAGCTGGTGGCGCTGCTGGGGCCTTCGGGCTCGGGCAAGACTACCTTGCTGCGCATCCTGGCCGGGTTGGAGCAGCCCGACGACGGGCGCATCCGTCTGGGCGGCATCGACGCCACCGGTCTGGGAACCCGCGACCGCAAGGTGGGCTTCGTCTTCCAGCACTACGCCCTGTTCCGCCACATGACGGTGGCGGAGAACATCGCCTTCGGCCTGAAGGTCCGGAAGGGCGCCAATCGTCCCTCCAAGGCCGCCATCACCGAGAAGGTCCATACCCTGCTGGAACTGGTGCAGCTGGAAGGCCTGGCCGGGCGCTATCCCAGCCAGCTGTCGGGCGGCCAGCGCCAGCGCGTCGCCCTGGCCCGCGCCCTGGCGGTGGAGCCGCGCCTGCTGCTGCTCGACGAGCCGTTCGGCGCGCTGGACGCCCAGGTGCGCAAGGACCTGCGCCGCTGGCTGCGGCATCTGCACGACGAGATGGGCCTGACCGGCGTGTTCGTCACCCACGACCAGGAGGAGGCGCTCGAGGTTGCCGACGAGGTGGTGGTGATGAACAAGGGCCGCATCGAGCAGATCGGCACCCCCGCCGAGATCTACGACAGCCCCGCCACGCCCTTCGTCTACCGCTTCCTCGGCAACGTCAACGCCGTGGCCTGTCGGGTGGCCGGCGGCCAGGCCCAGGTGGGCGGCCTGCATATCGGTGAGGGAAGGGCTGACGGCCCCGGTACCGCCTTCATCCGCCCCCATGACGTGGAAGTTCTCGAACTGTCGCCCGATCTGCCCCAGGCGAGGGTCCGCCAGGTAGTGGTGCTCGGCCCCGTGGTGCGCGCCGAACTGGAACTGGCCGGCGGCGTCACCGTCGAGGCGGAATTGTCGCGCGACATCAAGGACAAGCTTGGCCTGCGGCGCGGCCTCGAGGTCTCCGTCTTCCTGCGCAAGGCGCGGGTTTTCGTCGGCGAAAACGTGTAGAATGCGCCGAATTTCCCTCACCGAGGTGGAGGTTGCCATGCGGATATTGCCGATTCTGGTCATTCTGGGTGTGGTTGTCGCCCATCCCGTCACGGCCCGGGCCGCCGAGCCCGCCCCGCTGGCGGCGGCGGTCTGCGCCAATTGCCACGGCACGGAGGGCCGGAACGAAGGGGCGATCCCGGCCATCGCCGGCAAGCCCGCCTTCCTGATCGCCGGCAAGCTGCGCGATTTCAAGGCCGACAAGGTGGCCAACGCCACGGTCATGCCGCGTCTGACCAAGGGCCTTACCGAGGCCGAGATCGACACGGTCGCCCAGTATTTCGCCAATCTGCGCTGAGGGGAGTGAACGCCATGACCAACGCTTTCGATCGCCGTTCCTTCCTGGCCCTGGCCGGCGCCGCCGGCCTGTCGTCGCTGACCTCGGCCTGCGCCACCGGCCCGGCCGGCACCGGCCCCCGCGTGGTGGTGGTGGGCGGCGGCTTTGGCGGGGCGACTGCCGCCAAGTATCTGCGCCGCCTCGATCCCTCGCTGCGGGTGACCCTGGTGGAACGTTCGACCCGCTTCATCACCTGCCCGTTCAGCAATTCGGTGATCGGCGGCTTCCGCTCGCTGGAGGCCAACACCTTCGGCTACGAGGGCTTGCGCGGCCACGGGGTGGAGGTGATCCACGCCGAGGTGACCAATATCGACGCCGCCGCCCGGCTGGTGGTGCTGCAGGGCGGCGAGAAGCTGCCCTACGACAAGCTGGTGCTGTCGCCCGGTATCGACATCAAGTGGGGCGCCCAGGGCTATTCCGAGGCCGACGCCGAACTGGCGCCGCACGCCTGGAAGGCCGGGCCGCAGACCCTGCTGCTGCGTCGCCAGCTGGAGGCCATGCCCGACGGCGGCGTGGTGGTGATGTCCATCCCCGCCAACCCCTACCGCTGCCCGCCCGGCCCCTACGAGCGGGCCAGCCTGATCGCCCATTACCTCAAGACCAGGAAGCCGCGTTCCAAGCTGCTGCTGCTCGACGCTAAGGACAGCTTCTCCAAGCAGCCGCTGTTCATCGAGGGCTGGGACGCGCTGTACAAGGGCCTGATCGAGTGGGTGCCACTGTCCAAGGACGGCAAGGTGACCCAGGTGGACGCCAAGCGGCTGACCGTCGAGACCGAGTTCGGCACCCGCCACAAGGCCGACGTCCTGAACTACATCCCCGGGCAGACCGCCGGGGGCATCGTCATCGCCGCCGGCCTGGCCGATTCCTCGGGCTGGGTGCCGGTGGTGCCGCAGACCTTCCAGTCGGTCAAGGCGCCCGACATCTACGTGGTGGGCGACGCCACCAGCGCCGCGCCGCAGCCCAAGTCGGGATTCGCCGCCAACTCCCAGGCCAAGGTTGCCGCCGCCGCCATCGTGGCGTCGCTGCGGGGGCAGCCGGCACCCGATCCCATCTGGATGAACACCTGCTACTCGTTGCTGTCGCCCGATTACGGCATCACTGTGGCCGGGGTCTACCGGGTCATCAACGGCAAGATCGCCGACGTCCCCGGCTCGGGCGGCATCAGCCCCAAGGGGGCCTCGGCCATGTTCCGGGGGCTGGAAGCCTCCTACGCCGAGAGCTGGTACGCCAACATCACCCAGGATATCTGGGGCTGATTCCAAGATTCGTGCCCGAGCGGAAAAATCTTGGTTGCCCGAAAACGCGGCTTCATTAGGATGTGCCGCGTGATCGGGCGACTTAGTCTTTATCCAAGCAGGCGGCATGAACCGGCGGATCGGTGAAATCGTAGGACAGGTTCTGGCGCGACTTCGCCCCAAGGCGAAGTCGCTGATCATTACCGTCTACGGCGATGCCATCTCCCATCACGGCGGCAGCGCCTGGCTGGGCAGCGTCATCAATCTGGTGGAACCCCTGGGGCTGAACGAGCGCATCGTGCGGACCTCGGTGTTCCGCCTGTCCAAGGAGGCGTGGCTGTCCTCCATGCAGATCGGGCGGCGCAGCTATTACCGCCTGACCGAGATGGGCCGGCGCCGCTTCGAGGCCGCCCACAACCGCATCTACCACTACAACGGCAAGCCCTGGGACGGGCGCTGGACCCTGGCGGTCACCAATATCGAGGGCATGGACGCCGAGCGCCGCGATTCGCTGCGCCGCGACCTGGGCTGGCTGGGCTTCGGCCAGCTGGCCAGCGGCGTCCTGGTCCACCCCGACCCCGACCGCAGCGCGGTACGGCAAGCCCTGGCCGAGGCCGGGGTGCAGGACCGCGCCGTGATGATGAGCGCCGCCGCCGAGGATTGGGTGACGCCCGAGGCCTTGCGCGACCTGATCCACACCTGCTGGGACCTGGACCGCCTGGCCGCCGACTACAACGAGTTCCTCGACACCTTCCGCCCGCTGTGGCAAGCCCTGTCCGGCAACGGCGAGCTGGACCCCCAGATGTGCTTCGTGGTCCGCACCCTGCTGATGCACGGTTATCGCCGCGCCTTGCTGCGCGACCCCATGCTGCCCGACGAATTGCTGCCCGCCCACTGGCCGGGGACCTCGGCGCGGGTGTTGTGCCGCAACCTCTACCGTCTGGTCCAGTCGGCGGCCGAGACCCATGTCATGGGCATGCTGGAAACCGCCGAAGGCCCGGTGCCCGAGGCCCATCCCGCCTATTATACCCGCTTCGGCGGGCTGCAATCGGCCGACTGAGCTTTTCCCGAGGTTTCGAGTGTCATCCCCGGCGAAGCCGGGGGGCTGGCGGCGAGGTGCCGATTCTGACGGCGCGGAACCGGCGGAGATCCTTATCCCCTGCTGATCGTCGGGATGACAGGCGGGAAACGACCGCCATGAGCCTTTGCGCCTCCGGCCGTTTGGCCTTACAAGGGGGGCGGCTTCAACCTGGGTGGTGAGACGTGGGGCGGCGAGACGTCAGACGGATGCTGATGGGCAACAAGAGGCCCCTGTGGGAACGTCCCGTTGTCCTGGTCGGCTTGATGGCCGCGGTCCTGGTGATCGGCGTCGGCATCGGCCTGGGGGTGGGCCTGTGGTCGGGCAACTCGTCAAAGGCGCCGCAGCCCGGAGCGGAGCAGGCTCCCGCGCCGGTGGTCGCCGCCTCTCCCCCGCCGCGGCCCGGGCCGTCGTCGGGCGATGACGACGAGGGCCGCCCGCTGCTGGCGCCGCCGCCGCCGCGCCCCGATCCCGGCTCGTCCGAGGCCCTGGAATTCGGCCATGCCTCCGACGTGGTGGCGCTGGCCCCCATGCCGCCGCCGCCTCAGCCGGCGCCCGAGATCAAGCTGCCGCCCGCCGGGGCGGCGGTCTGGCTGCGCAACGCCCAGCCGCCGCCGAAGACCGGCGGCCGGCCGGTGATCGCCATCATCATCGACGACCTGGGCGTCGACCGTCGCCGCAGCGAGCGCATGGCCCAGTTGAAGGCGCCGCTGACCCTGTCCTACATGACCTATGCCGAGGATGTGGCGCGTCAGGCCCACGATGCCAGGGGGCATGGCCACGAGCTGATGGTGCATGTGCCCATGCAGCCGCAAAGCGCCTCCTACGATCCCGGCCCCGAGGTGCTGGAGGTGGGGCTGGCCGCCGACGAGATCCGCCGTCGCCTCGACTGGGGGCTGTCGCGCTTCGACGGCTATGTGGGCATCAACAACCACATGGGCTCGCGCTTCACCTCGGACCCGGCGGGCATGCGGGTGGTGATGGGGGAATTACGCCGGCGCGGCTTGGCCTTCATCGATTCGGTGACCTCGGAGCGCACGGTGGGGGCCGAGACGGCGCGGCATTACGGTGTGCCCTTCGCCTCCCGCCATGTCTTCCTCGACAACGACCAGGGCGTCGCCCATGTGCGCGCCCAGCTGGCCAAGACCGAGGCTTACGCCCGCAAGCACGGCGCCGCCATCGCCATCGGCCATCCCCATGACGGCACCATCGAGGCCCTGGCCGGCTGGCTGCCGGGGCTGGAGGCGCGCGGCTTCGCCCTGGTGCCGGTCAGCGCCATCATCCGCATGGGCAACGGACAGTAAATCTCCCCCTTGACCTTCCATGGGCTGGAAGGTTCACACTCCCCCCAGTTCAATCCTCATGGGGAGAAGGTCATGTCCACCACCTATCGCGTCACCGGCATGAGCTGCGGCGGCTGTTCCAAGTCGGTGACCGCCGCCATCCAGGAAATCGCCCCCGGCGCCAAGGTCGAGGTGGACCTGGGCGACAAGGCGGTGACCGTCGACGGCGCCGACGAGGCCCAGGTCAGGCAGGCGGTGGATTCCGCCGGCTTCGGCTTCGAGGGAAGGGTTTAACCCTCGGTCAGGCTGGCGCCTTCCGCCCGGGCCAGCCGGCGCAACACCTCGGCCATCTCTTCCAGCGCGTCCACCTGATGGTCGAGCCACACCCGCCCCAGCGGGCCGTTCAGCGCCCAGGCCGGGCAGGAGGCGGTGCGCGATGCGATCTCGCAATCGCAGGACCGCAGGATGGCATCGATCTGGCGGCGGCGCACCACCGGCGGCGCCAGATCGAGGAAGGCCAGCTTGAGGCGGATGCCCACCTGCCCGAAGGTGGAGAGCGGCGAGGCCAGGGGCTGGGCGACCAGATCGTGCAGCCGGCGGCGGCCGTCGCCGGTGATGGCCAGGCGCATGGAGCGCTCCACCGGGTTGAGCAGGCCATCCTCCAGCATCTCGTCGATGGCGTCGAACACCAGCTGGGTGACCGGCGCCCAGGCTGGCCCGGTCAGGGTGGCGACCGCCTGCATGGCGTCGTCCATGGATAGTGGCGCACGCTCGGTGGCCCCCAGCACGGCCAGCCAGATGTAATCCCGGGCGGTCATGGCCTGCCGGTTGAGGATCGTCCTGCCCTCGATGAAACCCATCGCGCCCTCCAAGTGCAAATGCGAATGACTCGCAATATGCGCGGAGCGAAGGGTTTTTGCAAGCGGCTTCGTTGGGAGCCGCCCTACTGCTTGACCAGGGTATAGTCGATGGCGTCCTCGGCGGCGCGCACCAGGGCGCGGGCCTTGTTCATGCATTCCTCATGCTCGGACAGCGGCACCGAATCGGCGACGATGCCGGCTCCGGCCTGGACGTACATGGTGCCGTCCTTGACCAGGGTGGTGCGCAGGGCGATGCAGGTGTCCATGTTGCCGTTGCCGTCGAAATAGCCGATGGCCCCGGCATAGAACGAGCGCCGCTCGGTCTCCAACTCGTCGATGATCTCCATGGCCCTGATCTTGGGGGCGCCCGAGGTGGTGCCGGCGGGAAAGCCGGCCATCAGGGCGTCCATGGCGTCGCAACCCTCGCGGATGCGGCCCTCGACGTTGGAGACGATGTGCATGACGTGGGAATAGTATTCCACCGCCATCTTCTTGGTGACCTCGACCGAGCCGATGGAAGCCACCCGGCCCACGTCGTTGCGGCCCAGGTCCAAGAGCATCAGGTGTTCGGCCAGCTCCTTGGGGTCGGCCAGCAAATCGGCGGCCAGTTCCTCGTCCTCGGACGGGGTCTTGCCCCGGCGGCGCGTGCCGGCGATGGGGCGGATGGTGACCTTGTCGTCGCGCAAGCGGACCAGGATTTCCGGACTGGAGCCCACCAGCTGGAACTCGCCCAGGTCCAGGAAGAACAGGAACGGGCTGGGGTTCAGCCGGCGCAGCGAGCGGTACAGCGAAAAGGGCGGCAGCCGGAACGGCACCGCCAGGCGCTGGGACAGCACCACCTGGAAGATGTCGCCGGCGGCGATGTAGTCCTGGGCCTTCTCCACCATGCGGCAGTAATGCTCGGGCGACACGCTGGGCACCGGAATGGGCTGGTGCTCGTCGCGCGGGAAGCCGAGATAGGTGTGGGGCAGGGGGCTTTCCAGGGATTCGACCACATGCTCCAGGCGCTCCCAGGCCAGATCCCAGGCGGCCTGGGCATCCATGCCGGGGCGCGGCCAGACCGGGGCGACGGCGGTCAACGTGCCGTTGACGTTGTCGAACACCGCCATGATGGTCGGGCGCATGAAGATGCCGTCCGGCACCTGGATGGGATCGGGATTGGCGTCGGGCAGCTTTTCCGCCAGCCGCACCATGTCGTAGCCCATATAGCCGATCAGGCCGGCCGACATGGGGGGAAGGTGGGGCGGCGTCTCGATGCCGCATTCCGCCACCAGGGCCCTGAGGGAGTCCAGCGCGCCGGACCTGGCGGCCACCGGGCAGGGCTGGTACGAGCCGGTCTTGGAGCGGGCGTTGCGGTTGATCCACGCCTGGTTGCCGACGCACTTCCACAGCAGGTCGGGCTTCATGCCGAGGATGGAATAGCGGCCGCGCACCGCGCCGCCTTCCACCGATTCCAGCAGGAAGGCGTTGGGCTGGCCGTTGGCCAGCTTCAGGAAGGCGGAAACCGGCGTCTCCAGATCGGCCACCAGCACCCGCCAGACCACCTGAGGCCTGCCGCTGTCATAGGCTTCGGCGAAGGCGGGGAAGTCGGGCTGGTGGCTCATGATGACGCTGTTACTCTTCGCGGGTCAGCTGGGGACGGTCGACCTTGACGCCGATGGAGGCGTTGAGGGCGGCGATGTACTGGTCGGCGATGTCGGTGGCCACCGCCTGCGACACGCGCTGGCGGGCCGCCTGGGTGACGGCGGGGTTGGCGCCGACGTCGAAGCCCACCACGCCGGTCAGGCGGGCCACCAGGGTGCCGCCCTGCACCGGGGCGATGGCGACGGCGCCCGGCGGGGCCGTTGAACAGCTCGGCGATGATGGTGGCGGGCAGGGTGGTGCCCTCGGCCGGTTCGCGGGTGAACGGCTTGGCGGCTTCCAGCTTGGCGCCGGCCGAGAGGGCCACCTGGGCGGCGCTTTCGCCGGCCTTGATGCGGTCGGCCAGCTTCTGGGCCTTGTCGCGGGCCTGCTCCTGGCGGCGCTCGGCCTGCCAGGTGGCCAGCACCTCGGCCTTGATGTCGGCCAGAGCCTTGGGGGCCGGCGGGGTCACGCCGTCGACGCGCAGCAGGAAATAGCCGTTGTTGGGCACTTCGGTCAGCGGGCTCTCGGTGCTCTGGTCGGTGTGGAAGGCCACGTCGAGGAACTGGTCCGACTTGGGCAGGTCGGCCACCGGCTTGCCGTTGGTGCCGCGTCCCTGGGCGTCCACCGCCGCGATGGTGACGATCTTGAGGTTGTGGCGCTTGGCCGCCTCCTCCAGGGTGGCGCCGCCGCCCAGGGCGTCCTCCACCTTGTTGGCCAGCTCCGACAGGCCGTCCATGGCCTTTTCCTTGCGCAGATCCTGCTCCAGCTGGGCCTTGGCCTCGGCGAAAGAGCGGGTGCGGCCGGCCTGGACCTGGCTCACCTTGACCACGTGCCAGCCCAGCGCCGACTTGACCGGCTGGCCGGTGGCGCCGGAGGCAAGCTTGAACACCGCCTCGGCCAGACCATCGGGGAGGTCGCCCTTCTCGACGGTGCCCAGCTCGATGATCTCGGCGCCCAGCGCCTTGGCCACCGCCGCCAGATCCTTGCCCCCCGTCACCATGTCGGTGGCCTGGGCGGCGGCGGATTGCTCGTTGAAGACGATCTGCGACACGGTCCGGCGCTCGGGCGTGGTGAACTCGTCGATGCGCTGCTGGTAGGCGTCGTTCAGCATGACCTCGTCGATGCTGACGTCGCCCGCCACGTCGGAGGGACGCAGCAGCAGCACGGTCAGCGCCCGGAATTCCGGCGCCATGAAGCGGTTGAGGCTGTCCTTGTAATAGGCCTCCAGCTGGGCCGCGTCGGGGGCGGGGGGCAGCGGGGTGGACTCGTCCTTGATCACGAAGGTCTCGGCGGTCCGGCGCTCCTCGCGCCAGGTCAGCAGCGGATCGGTCAGCGCCTGGGGCGCGCCGATGCCGGCGGCGACGGTCTCGACCATCTGGTTGCGCACCATGTTGGTGCGCTCGGTCTTCATGAAGCTGTCCTCGGTATGGCCCAGCCGGGCCAGCCGCGCCTGGAAGATCTCGCGGTCGAACTGACCCGTCGGGCCCTTGAAGGCCGGGTTGGAGGCCACCCGGCGCAGGATGGTCTCGTCGGTGGCGGCCAGCCCCAGCGAGCGCGCCGCCTCGTCGATCAGGGTCCGCGCGATCAGCGAATCGATGGTGCGGTCCAGCATGCCCATCTTGCGGGCATCGTCGGCGGTGAGCTTGCCGCCGAACAGCGGCTGCAGCCGCTCAACCTCGCGCTTGAACTCGGCCATCACCTCGGCGGCCGACATGGAGGTCTTGCCGATCTCGATGGCCGGGCTGCGGCCCACGCCGCCGCGCACCACGTCGCCGGCACCCCAGGCCACGAAGCTCAGAGCCAGCAGGGCGAACAGCAACCTGACGATCCAGGTCTTCGAAGCGGAGCGGAATACGTCGAGCATGGAGGCAGCCGAGTCCCGAAAAAGATGTTGGGACGCGCCGGATGCCGGCCGTCCTGAGGCAGGGCGCATAATAAGGAGGGGGCAGGGGGGCCGCAACATGGAAGTGGCGCCCTCCATGCCGGTTTTCCGCCGCCGCCGGCGTTGCCGAAAGGCATATTCGACGCCGATGGGGCGAAATGTTGTTGCGGCAAAACCCTGGAATCTGTGTATATAATAAAAAACGAAGGTAAGCCGATTCTTATAAGCCGGCGCCAACCATAAGAACGCAGGGAAGCCAATGTCGTCCAAGCCGCTGTACGTGATGCTGTGCTCAGGCGAGCACGAGAAGATTCAGCTGGCCGCCATGGTGGCCTCGGTGGCCGCCGTCTCCGACCGGCCGGTCGAGGTGTTCGTCACCATGAACGCCGTCCTGGCCTTCGAGCGGGGCAAGAGCCCGGCCGAGCGCTATCAGGGAGGCCACTTCCACGAGATGTTCAAGACCCAGAACGTCCCCGACGCCATCGAGCTGTTCGGTCAGGGCAAGATGCTGGGCGAGATGAAGATGTGGGTGTGTTCCATGGTGCTCGATCTCAAGCACTGGGACCATGACAAGCACCTGACCGAGGATCTGTTCGACGGTCCCATGGGTCTTGCCAAGTTCCTCGCCGATTCCGAGGGCGGCGAACTCATCACCATCTGACCTCACCTTTCTGGAAGGAAGAACATCATGGCCGAACGCCAGAAGATCGACGCCCGCGGCGCCTTTTGCCCCGGGCCGCTGATGGAGCTGATCGCCGCCCTCAAGCTGGCGTCCATCGGCGACGAGGTGGATGTGTGGTCGTCCGACAAGGGATCGGCCTCGGATATTCCCGCCTGGTGCGCCAAGGTCGGCCATTCCGTGGTCGAGGCCTCCGAGCATGACGGGTACTGGAGTGTCGTGGTGCGTAAGGCCAAATAGGCGTACAATACCCGATAGCCGACGCCAAAATGGTGCGGAAAGTGCCGCGAAGACGGCATAGGGGAAATATATATACATCAATACTCTCGTAGGGAGGGAGTTCATGTCGAAGACGATTCTGATCGTCGGCGGGGGGCTTGCGGGCACCATCGTCGCCAATGGCATCTGTCGCCAGATGGGAGCCGAGCTGCGCTCCGGCGCGCTCAACATCACCATGCTGGGCACCAGCGAGACCCATATGTACCAGCCGGGCCTGCTGTACATTCCGTTCGGCCGCATGCGCGAGGCGGAGCTGTTCCGCGACCAGCGCAAGGTGCTGGACAAGCGGGTCAACTTCTTCGTCGATCCGGCCAAGGCCATCGACGTGGAGAAGAACCAGGTCACCACCGAGGCCGGCCGCACCTTCAAGTATGACTACATGGTGCTGGCCACCGGCTCGCGCATCATGCCGCAGACCATTCCCGGCATGAAGGAGGGCGGCCACTGGTTCTACGACCTGGACGGTGCCCGCAAGCTGCGCACTGCCCTGAACGAGTTCAAGGGCGGCAAGATCGTCATCAACGTCAACGCCCCCCACAAATGCCCGGTGGCGCCGCTGGAAGTGGCGTTCATGCTGCACGACTACCTCAAGGCCAAGGGCCTGTGGGACAAGGCCGAGCTGACCTACACCTACCCCATCGGCCGGCTGCACGCGCTGGAGCCCGTCGCCCACTGGGCCAAGCCGGAATTCGAGAAGCTGGGCATCAAGTACGAGACCTTCTTCAATACCGAAAGCGTCGATCCCCAGGCCAAGACCATCAAGTCCATGGAAGGCAGCGAACTGCCCTACGACCTGCTGATCACCATTCCGCCCCACCAGGGCGCCCAGGTGATCGACGATTCCGGCCTGGGCAAGGGCGGTTGGGTGCCGACCAACACCAAGACCCTGCACCGCGAGGGCTCGGCCAACGTCTTCGTGGTGGGCGACACCACCAACATTCCCATCTCCAAGGCCGGCTCCACCGCCCATTTCGAGGCCGACGTCACCATCGACAACCTGGTGTCGCTGTGTCAGGAGAACACCTTCGCCCGTGAATACGACGGCAAGGTGTTCTGCTTCGTCGAGACCGGGCTGGGCAGCGGCACCTATGTGTGGTTCAACTACACCACGCCGCCCAATCCCGGGCCGCCGTCGCAGATGATCCACTGGTTCAAGCTGGCCTACAACCGGCTGTACTGGCTGTCGGCCCGCGGCCTGCTCTAGGAGGGGCGCCATGAACGAGATCCCCAAGATCGAGGTCGATTCCTCCGTCAGCGAAATGGCCCGTCTGGCCCAGGGCGTGCGCGACGCCCTGTCCGATTCCATGGTCGAGCGCCTGACCAGCACCGCCGGCAACGCGCTGGAGGTGGTGGACAAGCTCAACGAGCCCGACGTCAAGGACGGGCTGATCGCCCTGCTCGACGCCGTCGGCACCCTGCAGCGCACCGGCGCGCTGCAGACGGTGATCGACGCCCTGTTCATGCTGCACGCCATGCGTTCGGCGGCCACCGATTCCATGGTGGACCGCGCCTTCTCCTTCATCGAGCACATGGCCAACAACTTAGGGACCGAGGACCTCGCCACCCTGGCTCACGAGGCCAAGGGCGCCATGGAGGACGCCATCGATTCCTGCAACATCCCGGGCGGCGGCGGGGGCCTGTTCGGCACCATGCGCATGCTGTCCCAGAAGGAGACGCAGGAAGCGCTGCGCTTCATGCTGTCCTTCTCATGCTCGCTGAAAAAGCGCGCCATCTACCTGGCCAAGAGCCCGCAGGTCTGAGCGGAGGCCGAGGCGACATCCATGGGGCGGGGCCGGAAACGGCTCCGCCCGGTTTTTTGGCCTGTAGCCCTCGCCCTTCTGGTGCTATATGGCCCGCAGCACTTTTCGTCAGGCAAGGGGAGACGCCGCCATGACCACTCGACGCAAGCTGATCGCCGGTAACTGGAAGATGAACGGGCTGAAGGCCGACGGCATCGCCCTGGCCAAGGGGATCGCCGACAAGCTGGCCTCGGCTTCTCCCGATTGCGACCTGCTGGTCTGTCCGCCCTTCACCCTGATCGCTCCGGTGGCCGACGCCGTGGCCGGCTCCAGGCTGGCGGTGGGCGGCCAGGATTGCCATGCCAAGACCTCGGGCGCCCATACCGGCGACACCTCGCCCGCCATGCTGGCCGATCTGGGCTGCAAATACGCCATCGTCGGCCATTCCGAGCGCCGCACCGACCACGCCGAGACCGATTCGGTGGTCAAGGCCAAGGCCGCCGCCGCCCTGGCCGCCGGGCTGGTGGCCATCGTCTGCATCGGCGAGACCCTGGCCCAGCGCGATGCCGGGCAGACCATCGAGGTCAACCGCTCGCAGATCAATGGCTCGCTGCCCGAGGGCGCCAATGCCGCCAACACTGTCATCGCCTACGAGCCGGTGTGGGCCATCGGCACCGGCCGGGTCGCCACCCCCGCCCAGGCGCAGGAAGTGCATGCTGCTATCCGCGCCGAGCTGGTCAAGCTGATCGGCGCCGCCGAGGCCGGCAAGATGCGTATTCTCTACGGCGGCTCCATGAAGCCCGACAACGCCAGGGAATTGCTGGCCCTGCCCGATGTGGACGGCGGCCTGATCGGCGGCGCGGCGCTCAAGGTGGCGGATTTCTGGGCCATCGCCGAAAGCTGCTGACCCCTCATTTGTCATCCCGACGCCCCTGGGCGGAGGGATCTCCGCCTGGGCTGCTGGTGCCGGATTGGCAAAGCCGCGTCTGGATGAGATCCCTCGGCTTGGCCCGCGATGACATGCTCTGTGTGCGAAAGCTGAGGATAAGAGGCGCGGGGCAGGAACTTTGCACTAGCCTTCCTGCCTCTCCGGGGCTAAAAACGCCTGCAACAATTCCTTCGCGCCCGAGGCCGGTTCCGTATGGGACCCGGTCGCGGGCGGCCAATTTTCCGGTGGCTTATCCATGGACGTCTTCCCGATCATCCTCGTCATTCATCTGATCCTCGCCGTATCGCTGGTGGGTGTGATCCTGCTGCAGCGTAGCGAAGGCGGGGCGCTCGGCATCGGTGGCGGCAGCGGCGGTGGATTGATGAGTGGCCGCGCGGCGGGCAACCTGCTGACCCGGACCACCGCCATCCTGGCGACGTCGTTCTTCGTCACCAGCCTGGCGCTGGCCCTGCTGGCCAATTCGCGCACCGGCGGCGGTTCGCCGTTCGACAAGCTGAACGACGCTTCGGCCGTTCCCGCCGCTCCGGCGGCGCCGGCCGAGCCGGCCGCTCCCAGCGCGCCGCTGTCGCGCTAGGCCAAGCGGACCGGGATTTATAGGGGGCGTCGCCGCCCGGCCAAGGGGCGGGGACGGCGTTTGGGGAAACGAAAAGCGAGGGCGAAAGTCCGATGACCCGTTTCATCTTCATCACCGGCGGTGTGGTTTCCTCGCTTGGCAAGGGCTTGGCCTCGGCGGCGCTGGGGGCGCTGCTCCAGGCGCGCGGCTTCAAGGTGCGCCTGCGCAAGCTCGACCCTTACCTCAACGTCGATCCGGGCACCATGAGCCCCTATCAGCACGGCGAGGTCTACGTCACCGACGACGGGGCCGAGACCGACCTGGACCTGGGCCATTACGAGCGCTTCACCGGCGTGCCGTCGCGCAAGAGCGACAACATCACCACCGGGCGTATCTATTCCAACGTCATCGCCAAGGAGCGGCGCGGCGATTATCTGGGCGCCACCGTCCAGGTGATTCCGCACGTCACCGACGCCATCAAGGAATTCGTGAAGAGCGATCTCACGGACGAGGATTTCTGCCTGTGCGAGATCGGCGGCACGGTGGGTGACATCGAAAGCCTGCCCTTCCTGGAGGCCATCCGCCAGCTGGGCAACGAGCTGGGCCGGGCGCGCACCATGTTCGTCCACCTGACCCTGGTGCCCTACATCCCCTCGGCCGGCGAGCTGAAGACCAAGCCGACCCAGCATTCGGTCAAGGAGCTGCTGTCGGTGGGTATCCAGCCCGACATGCTGATGTGCCGCTGCGACCGCGAGATCCCCGAGGGCGACCGCCGCAAGATCGCGCTGTTCTGCAACGTGGCGCCCGATGCCGTCATTCCGGCGCTGGACGTGGACACCATCTATCAGGTGCCGATCTCCTACCACGAGCAGGGCATGGATGCCGTGGTCTGCCGCCATTTCGGCCTGAACGCCCCCATGCCGGACCTCAAGCGCTGGTCGACCATCGTCGACCGCATTCGCCAGCCCGAGGGCGAGGTCACCATCGCCATCGTCGGCAAGTACA
Organism: Paramagnetospirillum caucaseum; assembly: GCF_000342045.1. Classification (GTDB taxonomy): domain Bacteria; phylum Pseudomonadota; class Alphaproteobacteria; order Rhodospirillales; family Magnetospirillaceae; genus Phaeospirillum; species Phaeospirillum caucaseum. Next base: position 28,702 of record NZ_AONQ01000049.1, read on the forward strand.
TCAGCCTGCTGGACAGCTACAAGTCCCTGGCCGAGGCGTTGCACCACGGCGGTATCGCCAACAACGTCAAGGTCAACCTGGCCTGGATCGACAGCCAGATCTTCGAGCAGGGTGACGTGGTCCAGCATCTGGAACCCTGCGACGGCATCCTGGTGCCCGGCGGCTTCGGCGAACGCGGCGCCTTCGGCAAGGTCGAGGCGGTGCGCTTCGCCCGCGAGCGCAAGGTGCCCTATTTCGGCATCTGTTTCGGCATGCAGATGGCGGTGATCGAGGCGGCCCGCAACATGGCCGGCATTCCCCTGGCCAGCTCCACCGAGTTCGGCTCGTGCGAATCCCCGGTGGTCGGCCTGATGACCGAGTGGGTGCGCGGCAATTCCACCGAAAAGCGGGAAATGGGCGGCGATCTGGGCGGTTCCATGCGGCTCGGCGCCTATGAGTGCCGCCTGAAGCAGGAATCCCGCGTGCGAGAGATTTACGGCGCCGAGCGCATCAGCGAGCGTCATCGCCACCGCTACGAGGTCAACCTGGACTACAAGGACGCGCTTGAGAAGACCGGCCTGTCGTTCTCGGGCATGTCGCCCGATGGCGTGCTGCCCGAGATCGTCGAGATCCCCGACCACCCCTGGTTCGTCGGCGTCCAATTCCATCCGGAACTCAAGTCCAAGCCCTTCGATCCGCACCCGCTGTTCACCAGCTTCATCGCGGCGGCGGTTCGCCAGTCGCGCCTCGTTTAACTCGCGTCTCGTCTAAAGGCTTTCGCCATGACCCAGACCCGCCATCATGTTGCCGTCAATGACGATGTCATTCTCGGCAACGACCTGCCTTTGGTGCTGATCGCCGGGCCGTGCCAGATGGAAAGCCGGGAGCATGCCCTGGAATGCGCCGAGGCGCTGAAGGTCATGGCGGCCGAGGCGGGCATCGCCCTGATCTACAAATCGTCCTTCGACAAGGCCAACCGCACCTCGCTGGCCGGCCGGCGCGGAATCGGGCTGGACAAGGCCATTCCCATCTTCGCCGAGATCAAGGCCAGGCTGGGCCTGCCGGTGCTGACCGACGTCCATACCGAGGAACAGTGCACCATCGCCGCCAGGGTGGCCGACGTACTGCAGATTCCCGCCTTCCTGTGCCGCCAGACCGACCTGCTGGTCGCCGCCGGGCGCTCCGGCGCGGTGATCAACGTCAAGAAGGGGCAGTTCCTGGCGCCCTGGGACATGGCCAACGTGGCCGCCAAGATCGAAAGCACCGGCAATTCGCGCATCCTGCTGACCGAGCGCGGCGCCAGCTTCGGCTACAACACCCTGGTCACCGACATGCGCGGCCTGCCGATCATGGCCAAGACCGGCTGGCCGGTGATCATGGACGCCACCCACGCCGTTCAGGCGCCGGGCGGCCAGGGCAATTCATCGGGCGGCGACCGCCGCTTCGCTCCCGTCCTGGCGCGGGCCGCCGTTGCCATCGGCATCGCCGGATTGTTCGTGGAATGCCATCCCGATCCCGATCATGCGCCGTCCGACGGCCCCAACATGATCGCCATGAAGGATATGCCGGCGCTGATCGAGGTGCTGATGAAGCTCGACGCCACCGCCAAGTCGTATCCCGTTTCCATAGACTGATCCCAGTCGTTCCAGGGGAGAGTACCGATGACCGCCATTATCGATATCCATGGCCGCGAGATTCTCGACTCGCGCGGCAATCCCACCGTCGAGGTCGACGTGGTGCTGGAAACCGGCGTGATCGGCCGCGCGGCCGTTCCGTCGGGGGCTTCCACCGGCGTTCACGAGGCGTGCGAGCTGCGCGACGGCGACAAGAAGCGCTATCTCGGCAAGGGCGTGCAGAAGGCCTGCGAGTCGGTCAACGGGGAGATCTACGACGCCCTGTCGGGCATGGATGCCGAGGACCAGATCCTGCTCGACAAGACTATGATCGACCTGGACGGCACCGCCAACAAGGCCCGCCTGGGCGCCAACGCCATCCTGGGCGTCTCGCTGGCCGCCGCCAAGGCCGCCGCCGAGGAATCCGGCCTGCCGCTCTACCGCTATGTGGGCGGCGCCTTCGCCTCCACCCTGCCGGTGCCCATGATGAACATCATCAATGGCGGGGCGCACGCCGACAACCCCATCGACATCCAGGAATTCATGATCATGCCGGTGGGCGCCTCGTCGTGCTCCGAGGCGATCCGCATGGGCGCCGAGGTGTTCCACGCCCTGAAGAAGACCCTGAAGGACGCCGGCCACAACACCAATGTGGGCGACGAGGGCGGCTTCGCACCGAATCTGAAGAGCGCCGAGATGGCGTTGGATTTCATCATGAAGTCCATCGAGACCGCCGGCTACAAGCCGGGCGACGACATCATGCTGGCGCTCGACTGCGCCTCCTCCGAATTCTTCAAGGGCGGCAAGTACGTCATGGAAGGCGCCAAGAAGACCTTCGACCAGAAGGGCCTGGTCAAGTTCTACGCCAAGCTGGTGGCCAACTACCCGATCATCTCCATCGAGGACGGCTGCGCCGAGGACGACCTGGAAGGCTGGGAACTGCTGACCGACGCCCTGGGCGCCAAGGTCCAGCTGGTGGGCGACGACCTGTTCGTCACCAATCCCGAGCGCCTGTCCATGGGCATCGACAAGGGCCTGGCCAATTCCATCCTGGTCAAGGTCAACCAGATCGGCACCCTGTCCGAGACCCTGGAAGCCGTCGACATGGCTCACAAGGCCGGCTACACCGCCGTGATGAGCCACCGCTCGGGCGAGACCGAGGATTCGACCATCGCCGATCTGGCCGTCGCCACCAATTGCGGCCAGATCAAGACCGGCTCGCTGTCGCGCTCCGACCGCATCGCCAAGTACAACCAGCTGATCCGTATCGAGGAACTGCTGGGCACCGCCGCCCGCTACGCCGGCGCGACCATCATGAAGCGGTAGGCTTTCGTTTCAAGGACGAAGCGGAAAGGGGGCCTTCGGGCCCCCTTTTTATGTCAGGCCTCGACCGTCCGGCTGACGCTGCGGCCGCGTACCGGGGTGTGGCTGATGCGCGGCCCGCGGGTGAAGGCGGCCCTGGTCACCAGCAGGGCCTTGATGCCCCAGCCGGACACCGCCGCCAGCAGGCCGCCCAGGGCGGCCAGGGGGGCGGGGACGACCAGCGCCATGCCGATCAAAGCCAACCCGGCCAGCTGGGCGGCCCTCAGGCCGCGGGCGGTGGGGGAGGCCAGGCAATCCAGGGTTCCGGCCGGCGCCTTGCTTGCGACCAATCCCCGGCGATAGGCCCACCAGGCTCCCTCGCGGGCCAGGCCGGCGGCCAGGGCGACGGCGATCAATGCGGGCGAGGCCTCGCCCAGCACCAGGACGGCGCCGCTGCCCTCGGCCAGGCCGGTGGCGATGATCAGGGGGACGATCTCGGGCTGCTTCCAGGCGGGAATGCCGCGCGCCGCCTTGAGGATACGGGCCTGGCAGTAGAGGAAGCCCGCCGCCAGCACCAGGATGGCCGGCAGCAGCGCCTGATGGCCGAACACCACGTACCCGGCCACCGCCGCCGCCAGGGGCGCGGCGATGATGCCCTCGCGGGTCATCCACGAGGTCTGGGGGTGGAAGAAGACGTTGAGCGCCCGCCACGGCTTGCCGATCTCCAGCCAGACCAGGGACAGCCCGGCCATGACGAAGCCGATTCCGGCGGCCAGGGGGATGGTGGCGTCGCTTCCGGCCAGGGCCGCCGCCGCCGCGACCAGCAGCAGCCCGGTGCCGGTGCCGCCGCCGATGAAATTGCCCGCCGCCCGCAGGTCCCAGAAGCCTTGACGCTTGGCCGTCGCGATCTGTCTCATAGCGCACCCTTGTCCCAGAGATAATAGAAGCCCGGCCCGGTTCCCTCGTCCTCGTGCATGCGGAACCACTGGTTCTCGGCCACCAGACGCGACACGGCGCTGTCCGGGTCCTCGATGTCGCCGAAGCGCAGCGCGCCCGACAGGCAGGAATTGACGCAGGCCGGCGTCGCCTCGGGGTCGACGCCCGGCACCTTGCCCGCCTTGACGCCGACGTCGATGCGGTCGACGCAGAAGGTGCACTTGGTGGCGACGCCGATCTTGGCCGGGTCGAAGCGGGCCTGCTCGGAGGCCACCGCCGCGCGGCCATAGGCGAAGTCGGCTTCGTCCACCTTGTAGCGGGCCTCGTAGGGGCACGAGATGGCGCAATAGCCGCAGCCGATGCACAGGTCGTAGTCGATGGTGACGATGCCGTCCTTGCGCTTGCCGGTGGCGGTGGAGGGGCAGACCTCCATGCAGGGCGGTTCGTCGCAATGCTGGCAACCGGTGGGGACGAAGACGCGGCTGACCTCGGGGTATTCCCCGGCCTCCAGATCGAGGACGCGGCGCCACTGCACGCCGGGCGGGGTGCCGTTGGTTTCCTTGCAGGCGGCGGTGCAGGTCTGGCAGCCGACGCAGCGGCGCAGGTCGGCGATCATCACATAGCGGGTCATCGGGACTCTCCCGGCAGGATGCGTTCGGCCCCGGCATAGAGGACGTGGCTGTTGTTGCGCGCGAAGCCCACCAGGGTGAGGTTCAGCGCCTCGGCCATGCGGATGGCCAGCACGGTGGGGGCGCTGATGGCCGCCAGGATGCCGATGCCGGCGGCGGCGGCCTTCTGCACCATCTCGTAGCTGGCGCGGCTGGTGACCACCACGGCACCGGCGGC
>NZ_AONQ01000050.1 GCF_000342045.1 Paramagnetospirillum caucaseum
GGTTGGAGGCCAGGGACTGGAAGGCCTCCTGCAGCGCCGGGGCGGCCATGGCCGAGGTGGTGGGCAGGCGGGGAATGTCGCGGAATACCTGGGACAGGCTTTCCGTGCCGCACAGGCCGCAGCCGGTGCGCCCGGCCAGGGAGCGGCGGCGCTCCTTCAGGCGGTGGAAGCGCTGGGCGGTGACGGTCAGCCGCACGGCGATGCCCTCGCACCGTTCCTCCGTCTCCAGGTCGAGGATGTCGCGGGGGTGGTCGACGATGCCTTCGGTCAGGCTGAAGCCGAGGGCGAAATCCTCGAGATCGGCGGGCGAGGCCAGCATCACCGCGTGGGAGATGCCGTTGTATTCCAGGCAGACCGGCACTTCGGCGGCGGCGACGTCGTCGGCGGTCTCGATGGCCCCGTCCCGCCAGCGTTCCACCGTGACGGTCTCCACGGCGGGGCGGCGGGTGGTGGCGGCGGACACCGGCAGGGCGCTCATGATTCCTCTCCCGCCGGCAGGGGGCCGTCGACCTTGCGCACCGCGACGCGCACCACGTCCGAGCCCGAGCCGGTGGCGTCGGTCAGCTCCAGCGACATCTGGGTGATGGTGTTGAGCGACGGGAAGTTGAGATCCTTGGCGTAGGGCGTCTTCCAGTGCTGGAATTGGCCGGGAATGACGATGGTGTCGGGGCGGCAGCCCTGGACCAGGGCGGCGCGGCCCCGCGTCTGGCCGACGATGGAGCTGACCTCCACCCAGTCGCCCGGCTTGATGCCCAGCCTGGCCGCCGCCGAGGCGTTGATGATCACCGAGCCGTGGCCGCGCAGATTGCCCGCCACCTCGTTCATCAGCGGGATGCCGGCATTGTTGCCGGTGGTGTAGGGCATGGTCTTGGTGGTGATACCCCAGAAGGGGAAGTCTTCGGCCTTGGCGCCGGCCTGCTCCACCGCGCTTACCCAGCGGCCCGGGACGTCGTGCCAGTGGGGGATGCCCTGGTATTCCTCCAACTGCTCGTCCCACCAGAAGATGCCGGCCTCGTGCAGGCGGCGGCGCAACTCCTCGCCCACCCGCATCAGCCGCTCCTGGTAGGGCAGCTCGTAACGCAGGCCCTGCTCCACCATGGTGGCGTGCAGGTACCAGTCCTCGCGGGCGAAGGGTTGCATGAAGAAGCCGTTCTCCTTCATCCAGTCCAGGCCGCGCACTTCCTTGCCGGCGGTGGCGCCGGCGGTGGCCGCCTTGCACACCGCGTCCCAGATGGTGTCCACGTCGTGGACCTGGTCTTCTGCCAGAGTGAAGTCGTAGCCCTCGCCCTTCAGCGGCACCAGGGCGAAACCCTTGTTGAGACCCCGGTTGTAGCTTTCCAGCAGCCCGACGCGGCGCGACAGTTCGGTGGTGATCCAGGTGAAGTCGCGGCTTTCGCCGTGGGGCGCTACCGCCGGCTGGCGCAGCACGAAGCCCTGGTGCTCCCAGTGCTGCTCCACGAACTTGGAGCCGCCCGCCCGGATCAACTGGGTGCTTTCCAGGTCGGTGGCCTCGGGCAGCAGGATGTCGGCCATGTGATTGGTTTCGTCCATGGTGTAGGCGAAGCACAGCACGAACGGCATCCTGGCCATGTTCCCGGAGAGCTGGGCGGTGTCCCAGAAGGAAATGGCGGGATTGGTGCGGTAGGCGATCCACACATCGGGCGGCTCGGGCGGCTCCCAGCCCTCGGGGGCCTCCTTCAGGAACATCCAGGCCAGATGGGTCGGCCCCAGGGCCTGGGCCCAGCTGGAATCGCCGACGATGGGAATCAGCGTAGTGTGGGCGTTGCGGCCCTTGGGCTTTTCCGCCCAGCCGCCCTTCTTCGTCGAGTTCATCTGGGCGTTCATGAAACCATCCTCGCCGGGCTTGACGCTCTTCAGGCGGTTTTCGTAGGGTCGGTTGAGGCGCACCGTGGTGCCCAGTGTGCCGCCCGGCACCTCCAGGGCGCCCACCAGGGTGGCCAGCACGGTGCGCGCCCAGCAGCACTCATAGGCGCCCCAGCCGTTGTTGACCGTCTTGCCGAGCGTCACCGCCACCGGGCGGTAGGGTAGAATCTTGCCGTCCACCTCGACGGTCTGGCCGACACAGGCGGCATCGAGATATTCCAGCGCCACCCGGCGCACCACGGCGGCGGGGACGTCGCAGATCGCCTCGGCCCATTCCGGGGTATAGGCGCGCATGGTCTCGGTCAGCACCACGAAGGCCGGCCGTCCCCGGGCATTGTCGCGCCGGACCGTTTCGCCGTCGGGCAGGTTGGCCGCCGCCGAGGGGACGGTGAAGTCGCCGTCCAGGGCGGGAACCGCGCCGGGGTGGTCATGGGGGACCGGCGCGTTGCTGACGGTGTCCCACATCAGCGGCTTGCCGCTCTCGGCATCGCGCAGGTACCAGCCGTCGTCGCCCACCAGGTAGGGCGACGCGGTGCGGTCGCGCAGGAAGGCGAGGTCCAGCGCGCTCCTCGGCGCTTCGTGCAGCATGACGTGCAGCATGGCGAACATGAAGGCGGGGTCGGTCTTGGGCTTGATGGGCACCCATTCGGCCGAGCAGGCCCCGGTGGGCGACAGATGCGGCTCGACCTGGACGCGCTTGATGCCGCGGATGCGGGCGTCGGCGTGGCGGCGCACGCCGCAGGGACCGCCCGACACCTCGACATTGGTGCCGAACGACACGATGTAATTGGCGTTGGGCGTGTCGGCCGCCACCGTGAAGGCGCGGTGCCAGTACTCGCCGTACAGGTGCTCGGAATGGACGCACTTGACGCCCTGGCCCGAGCCGAAGCTGAAGTCGATGGGGCCCCAGGCGGCCAGGAAGGCGGGAAAGGTTCCCATGTAGTTGGCCGGCGTGCCGCCGTGGCCGAAGGTGGCGGCCAGGCGCGGCATGCCCTGCTCGTTCAAGAGCCCCTTCTCGCGCAGGGAGCGCAGCTTGTCCGCCACGATGTCCAGGGCCTCGTCCCACGAGATGGGGACGAAGCCGGGATCCTGGTCGCGGCCCTTCCTGGGGTTGGTCCGCTTCATGGGGGTCAGCACGCGGTTGGGATTGTAGGTCTTCTGGATCAGGCCGTAGGCCTTGACGCAGGGCCGCCCGTCGGCGGGGTGAATGCCCTTGCCCTCGTGGTTGGGCTCGACCGCCACGGCCACGCCGTCCTCGACCGTGACGCACATCAGATCGGGACCGGCGACGCAGTTGTAGCAGTAGGTCGGAACCGATTTCCTGGTGCCGGCAACCTTGTCAAGCATGGTGACCTCTCCTTCCGGGCGCCGAGGGGGGCGCGACAGCATTCATGTGTCGTAATGCATTTTTTAACGGTGAGTCAATTTTTTTGCATCAGAACGTACAAAAACACATAATGCCGTATCTCTTCGGGATAAGGCCTGTGATGGGCCGGCGCCGCCGATCGCGATACCGCACCGCGTCATCCCGTCGCCGCCGGGAAGCGGTTCCGTCAGCCCTCCGACTTGATCCCTCGGAAAATCACCTCAGATTCTCAGCGGGACACCATCTGCCGGAGGATGCTTCATGAACGCCACGCGCACCGCCCTGCTGCTTGCCGCCATGACGGGGCTGTTCGTCGCCATCGGTTGGATGATCGGTGGCGAAGGCGGCATGGTGACGGCCTTTCTGGTCGCCCTGGCCATGAACGCCTTCGCCTACTGGAATTCCGACCGGATGGTGCTGTCCATGTATGGCGCCCGCGAGGTCGACGCCCGTTCCGCTCCCGGCCTCTACTCCATGGTCGGACGGCTGGCCGGACGGGCCGGCCTGCCCATGCCGAGGGTCTTCGTCATCGATTCGCCGCAGCCCAACGCCTTTGCCACCGGGCGCGATCCCGAGCACGCCTCGGTGGCGGCAACCACCGGCCTGCTGGAATTGCTGTCCGCGGAAGAGCTGGAGGGCGTCATGGCCCATGAACTGGCCCATGTGAGGAACCGCGACACCCTCATCATGACCATTACCGCCACCATCGCCGGCGCCATCGGCATGATCGCCCAGTTCGGAATGATCTTCGGCGCGTCCCGGCGCAACGACGGCGAGGGCGGCGGCGCGCCGCTCGGCGTGGTCGGGACGCTCCTGGTGATGCTCGTCGCCCCCCTGGCGGCCATGCTGGTGCAGATGGCCATCTCGCGGACCAGGGAATACGCCGCCGATTCCGGCGGTGCCGCCATCTGCGGCAATCCGCTATGGCTGGCGTCGGCGCTGGCGCGGCTCGAGCAGGGCGCCCACGCCATTCCCAATCACCGGGCCGAAGCCAATCCGGCCACGGCCCATCTGTTCATCGTCAATCCGCTGAGCGGCCGCGGCATGGACAGCCTGTTCTCGACCCATCCGGCCATGGAGAACCGTATCGACGCCCTGCGGCGGATGGCCGCCGCCGGGGCTCCGCCGCCGCCGCCGCCCCGCCGGGGATTCGGCCGCCGGCGGGGGCCGTGGGGGTGAGGTCCGGGGATTTCATCCGTGGCCGGCGGGGAGGCCGTCAAGCTCGTTCGCGCCCGCCAGATAGAACTGGTGGCGGCCGCGCCCCGCCGCCTTGGCCCGGTACATGGCGATGTCGGCGCGCTTCATCAGGGTGATGCGGTCCTGGCCGTCATCGGGGAACAGGGCGATCCCCACCGAGGTCGAGGTCCGCAGGTGGTGCTCTCCCGCCTGGACGGGCTGGGCGACGACCGAGATGATCTTGTCGGCGACCACGCCGGCGTCCTGGGCTCCGGCGATGTCGGTCAGCACCACCACGAACTCGTCGCCGCCCAGGCGGGCCACCACGTCGGATTCGCGGACGCTGGCCTGCAGCCGCCGGCTGACCTCCTTCAGCAGGTCGTCGCCCACCGCGTGGCCCAGGCTGTCGTTGACGCCCTTGAACCGGTCGAGGTCGAGGAACATCACCGCCAGCCGGCCGGAATGGCGGCGGGCCTCGGCCAGGCACTGGTCCAGCCGGACTTCGAGGGAATGGCGGTTGGTCAGCCCGGTCAGCGAATCGAAGCGGGCCAGGCGCTGGATCTCCTCCTCGGCCCGCTTGCGGTCGGTGATGTCGGTGTAGATGCTGACGAAGCCGCCGTCGGGCAGCGGCACGCCGCGGATTTCCAGCACCGTGCCGTCGACGCGGGTCCGCTCGAACTTGTGGGGTTGGCGCAGCTTGGCCCGCTCCATCATGGCGCCGGTGTGGGATTCCACGTCCACCTCGCCGTATTCGCCGCGCCGGGCGTTGAAGCGGAACAGGTCCTCCATGCCGGGCGGGCCGTCGGCGAACACCTCCTCGGGGAAGTCGAGCAGCCGCTTGAACTCGGCGTTGCAGGCCACCAGCCGCAGGTCCTGGTCGAACAGGGAGATGCCGCCCGGAATGTTGTCGAACAGGGTCTGGAGAATGTCGTTCTTCTGGCGGATGTCGCTTTCGATGGCGATGCGGTCGGTGATGTCGGTATAGGTGGTGACGAAGCCGATCACGCTGTCGCCCAGAGTCATGGGGCGGCCTTCGACCAGATGGGTGCGCTCGTTGGGGCGTGACCGCTCGAAGCGGTGGGGCTGGAACTTGAGGGCCAGTTCCTTGCGGGTCCGCACATGCTCGTGCGGGTCGCCGGGGCCGTATTCCCCCCGCAGGGCCGGGACCATGATCAGATCCTCGAACGGCGCGTTGTAATGGACCGTCGCCGGCGGCAGACCCAGCACGTCGAGCAGTTTGGTGTTCCAGAACCGCAGGCGCAGATTCTCGTCGAAGACGGAAATACCCTGGGGCAGGTGGTCGATCACCGAGCGCAGGTATTGGGTCTGGCGTTCCAGTTCCTCCTTCTCGCGCTTGCGCCCGGTCACGTCGGAATAGACGGTGACGAAGCCGCCGCTGGGCAGCGGCGTGCCCCTGATCTCGATGATGGTGCCGTCGGGGCGGGTGCGTTCGAAGCAATGGGGCGCGAAGCGCCGCGCCTGCCCCACCCGCTCCTCGACCTGAGCCTCCACGCTGCCTTCGCCATATTCCCCCCGCTCGGCGTTGAAGCGGATGAAATCGGCGAACTCGGCCCCCGGCCGGGCGATGGCGTCGGGAAAGTCCAGCATGCGCAGGAAGCGCTTGTTGCACAGGATCAGTTGCAGGCCGCGATCAAAGATCGTGAAGCCCTGGCCGAACTCCTCGACCGCCTCGATCAGATGCCGCCAGTTGTTCTCGGTCCCATCCGCTTCGTGCCGCATCCGCTCATCAGCCCCTTGTCATCGGCCGCCGACCCCATCGCCAATTGTGACGACACGATGTATGTTTTGGCTAGCGAATATACCGGGAAGACGATGATTTGATTGCTTCTGGTCAGGTATCGGCATATCCGCCCATATGCCAGAGGTTGAAAGACCGTTAAATCTGGGGTTGGGGCGGCTTCTTGGCTGCTCAGCCGCTCCAGGCCAGGACGTCGCTGGCGTGGCCCGGCGCGGTGCGCCATTGCAGGGCGGGCAGGACGACGACCCGCTGGCCGTTCAGCTCCTCGTAGACCTCGACCACCCCCAATTGCTGCATGCGGGCCAGGGCGGCCAGGGCCCGGCGGGGCGAGTGGCTGCCGAAGGCCTGGGTGATCATCGAATCGCTGGGGCAGGGCAGGGACTGGATGGCGGCCGCCGCCAGATGCAGAAAAATCCCCTGGAACTGCTCGTCCAGGCCGTTGGCGACGCTCATCGCCCGTTCCCATCCCGGCAGGGTGGCGACGGCGGGCGTGACCCCGGCCTGGGCCAGCACCAGCCGTCGGCGGAAATGGGCGATGTCGAGGACCCGGCCGGCCAGCCGGTGGGTGCGGCAGCGCGCCAGAAAATCGTCGTAGAGGCTGGAGACCGAACGCCCGAGGGCGCTGCTCTCGCTGAACAACTGGTCGAGGACGCTGTCGATTCCGACGCCGCGGTCGGCTTCGGGCAGCGGCATGACCGGGGCGGGGGGCGCCTCCGTCCGGACCGCTTCCGCCGCCGCCATCACCGGGACGGGAGCGGCCAGGGGGACCGGGGCCGGCGGGCTGTGGTCGATGGTGGCCAGCAGCGCTTCGGTTCCCAGTCCTTTTTCCGGCACATAGGGCGGCGGCGGCGGGGTATTGGCCTGGAACAGCAATCCCCTGGCCTCTTCCGGCGTCCTGTCGGGCAGGGGCATCAGGCGGGCGCCGCCGGCATGGCTGCGGGTCTGGACCTCGCCGATGCGGATGGTGACCGAGCGGCGCGACAGCGCCGGGCCGAGGCCGACGAAGCGGCCGCATTCCAGGTCGCGGAACACCTCGGCCTGGCGGCGGTCGATGCCCAGCAGGTCGGCGGCCCGTTGCATGTCGATGTCGAGAAAGGTGCGGCCCATGAGGAAGTTGCTGGCTTCCGCCGCGACGTTCTTGGCCAGCTTGGCCAGGCGCTGGGTGGCGATGATGCCGGCCAGCCCGCGCTTGCGTCCCCGGCACATCAGGTTGGTCATGGCCTCCAGCGAGGTCTTGCGGGCGTCGTCGGCCACCTCGCCGGCCACGGCGGGCGCGAACAGCTGGGCCTCGTCCACCACCACCAGGATCGGGGTCCAGTACTGGCGGTCGGTGTCGAACAGCCCGTTGAGGAAGGCCCCGGCGTGGCGCATCTGGCGCTCGGTGTCCAGGTTCTCCAGGTTGACCACCACGGAGACCCGCATCTGGCGGGCCCGGCTGGCGATCAGTCGCATGCCGTTCTCGCTCTGGGCGCCGGAATCGATGACGATGTGGCCGAACACCTGGGCCAGGCTGGCGAAGTCGCCCTCGGGATCGATCACCACCTGCTGGACGGCGTGGGCGCTCTGCTCGATCAGGCGGCGCAGCAGGTGGGATTTGCCGCTGCCGGAATTGCCCTGCACCAGAAGACGGGTGGCCAGCAGTTCCTCGAGCGACATGAGGGCCGGGGTGCCGGAAGGAGTGGTGCCGAGTTCGATGTCCACGGAAAGCGACCCTGTGACGGTGGGGGCGTGATGATAGACGATAACCGCCCACTTTCCATGGGGTAGATCACTCAAGCGGCCGGTTGCGGTTTCGTAACGGGCTGTGTACCTTCATTCCGGGTGCCCGCATCGGACGCGGGCAGGTTTTCGTGCCGGTCGGGCCGCCGCACGGGAGCCTCGACGTCCGTGTTTTCATGCCGCACCCGCCCGCCATCCCTTTCGCGCGCCGTGCCGGCCGGTTTTTCCGGGCCGCCGCCGTCCGCCGCCGCCGCTCCGGGCCATCCCGGCGGCTTTCCCCCTGCCATGCCTGCTCTTGATAGGAAGTCCGCGCAATGCTGACCGCTCTCATCGTCATTTTCATCGTCGCCTATGCGGCCATCGCCCTCGAACACCCCATCAAGATCAACAAATCGGCATCCGCCCTGGTGGGAGCCGGATTGTTGTGGACCGTCTATGCGGTATCGGCGGGCGATCCGCCCAGGATCGGCATGGAACTGGGTGAGACGGTGGCGGCCACCGCGCAGATCGTCTTCTTCCTGATGGGCGCCATGACCATCGTCGAGGTGGTGGACGCCCATAACGGCTTCGACGTGGTCACCCGGCGGATCAGGACGTCGCGGCTGCCGACCCTGCTGTGGCTGGTGGGCATCGTCACCTTCTTCCTCAGCGCCATCCTCGACAACCTGACGACCACCATCGTCATGGTGTCGCTGATCCGAAAGCTGCTGGCCAAGCACGAGGACCGGCTGTTCTTCGCCGGCATCATCGTCATCGCCGCCAATTCGGGCGGAGCCTGGTCGCCCATCGGCGACGTGACCACCACCATGCTGTGGATCGGCGGGCAGATCACCACCCTGGCCATCATCACCGGCGTGTTCCTGCCCTCGGTGGCCAGCATGGTGGTTCCGCTGGGTATCACCGCCTATGCCTTGCGCGGGCGCGACGTGGTGGCGCGCGAGGTGGCGGAGGGCGATTCCGGCGCCCGGACCACTGAATCCGAGCGCAACCTGATGTTCTTTCTCGGCCTGAGCATCCTGGTGGCGGTGCCGGTGTTCAAGACCGTCACCCATCTGCCGCCGTTCCTCGGCATCCTGTTCGGCCTGGGCATCCTCTGGCTGGTCGGCGACCTGCTTCACCGCAACAAGGACGACGTCTTCCGCCGGCACCTGACCCTGACCCACGCCCTGAGCCGGATCGACATGAGTTCCATCGTGTTCTTCGTCGGCATCCTTCTCGCGGTGGCCACCCTGGAACACACCCACATCCTGACCGCCCTGGCCCAGTGGCTGGACAAGGTGGTGGGGCGGCTGGACGTGATCGTGCTGATCATCGGCGTGGCGAGCGCCATCGTCGACAACGTGCCCCTGGTGGCGGCGTCCATGGGTATGTACAGCCTGCAGCAATACCCGCCGGACCACTTCCTCTGGGAGTTCCTCGCCTATTGCGCCGGCACCGGCGGCTCGATCCTGATCATCGGATCGGCGGCGGGCGTCGCCGCCATGGGGCTGGAGAAGATCCACTTCTTCTGGTACGTGCGCAAGATCAGCTGGCTGGCCCTGATCGGCTATCTGGCGGGGGCCGGAATCTACCTTGTCCAGCACCGGCTGCTGTCCTGACGCCGCCGCCTACGGCAGGGTGGTGTCCAGAATCAGTTCGCCGTCCATGAAGTCGATGTCGAGTTTCAGGCACAGTTCGGCCTGGAATTTCGAGGATATGCCGTGGATATGGCATTTCATGTTGGCGGCCTTCGCCCGGCCGGCGAACTTGCCGATCTTCTGGATGGCGGCGGTGTCGTCCAGCGCCCTGATATCGGTTCCGATGGACACCGCGCCGGTGCCGGAGAAGGCGGCCACCGTCGAGAAATCGATGCCGAGGGTGATGGCGATGGACTTCCCGTAGGGGCGCAGCCATTGCATGAATTCTGCGATGCGGTTCGACGGGGTGCCCTCGTCGATGCCGTGGATGTCGAAGACGATCCGCTCCTTGCGGTTGGCCAGCATGCCGTGACAGATCTTGAGGTACATCTCGCGGTATTTCTTCGAGGACAGCGTGATGCGGTGGACGGGAAGCTGGACGATCATGTGGCGGTCGGCGGCTTCCTTCAGCCGCTTGGCGGCATATTCGACGGTCAGGGCATCCAGTTCGGCGAACAGCAGGGGATCGGCCTCGGCCGGCAGGACGTCGTAGCCGAAATGGGCGGCATCGTCCTCGTCCACCCGCGACGCCAGGCAGGCCCAGGCCGAGGTGGACATGGTGCCGAGCGCCAGGACCGGGGACAGCGCGGTCTTGACGTCGCCGATCTTGAACTCGACCACGTTGGAATCCGCTTCCTCCATGATCCGTTCGATGTTGTTCAGGTGATCCTTGGGATCGATGGCCGCCAGGGTGCTGATCCTGCGTTCGCCGCCGTGATGGGCGTCGGTGTCGGCATTGAGGTGGATGATGGCGACCAGTTGCTTGGCGATGCCCTTGCCGGTGAGCCGCGATGAGATTTCCGAGCTGATGTCTTCCATCAGCTTGTCGAAGTCGCTGGCCGCCCGGCCGCTGGACATGATGATGTACGAGAACTCGTCGGCGGCGGAATAGACGTCGCCTTCCGACAGGAAGCTTTTCAGGGTGGTGGCCACCAGCCCGTGCACCTTGCCCGAAACCCGCGGCCAGTCGTGGCCGAAATGCTTGCGGGCGGGATCGAGCGCCAGGAAGCTCAGGCGGCGGCCCTCGTGGGCCTTGGTGGCGCCGAGCAGTTCGTGCAGCCGCCAGGCCAGGCCGCAGGCCGCCGGTTTGGTGTCGTCGTTGTTTGCCGCGTTCATGGCTGTCAAATCCTGACCTTGACGGGTTCGGCGAAGGTGAAGATCCGCCGCAGATTCTGCAGGCGCTCGATCTGCGCCCCGGTCAGCTGGGTGTTGGCGGAAAGGATCAGGTGGCCGTTGGCCAGCTTGATGTCCGACAGCACCACCTGTCCGGTCCTGAGCGAGGCCAGCGGCACGTCCATGGAGGTGGACGGCATCATGTCGACCACCCGCTCCAGGCAGGTCCTGACCTTGGGCAGCAGGACGGGATCGTATTGCGAGCGGCGCCGCTCGAGGGTGGCGAAGGCCGCCTTGGTCAGCGGCCCGCCCTCGGTGGCCTCGGCCAGATCCTTGAGGATCTTGAGCAGGCGGGCGTCCAGGGGGATGTCGTTGCCCACCGGCCCGTCGGCCGGGAAGCCGCTGCCGTCGAAGCCGCGATCCTGCAGGTAGACGATTTCCGAGACCTTGGCCAGGCGGGGAATGTGGGCGATCAGATTGCGCGCCGCTTCCGGGTTGCGTTCGAACAGCGACTTTTCCAGGTCGGTCAGGATCTCGCCCGACCGCTTCTTGGCGATCAGTTCCGGCGGAATGGCCACCTGGCCGACCGGCACCAGGGTGGCGGCGATTTCCAGCTGCCAGCGCTGGGGCATCTTGAATTCGCTGGTCAGCAGTCGCACCCATTCCCTGAGCCGGGTGGCCAGCCCCGCCACGATGGCGTCGTTCATGGAGGCGATGTCCACCAGCACCTTGATGGCGCCGGTCAGGGTCTTTTCCAGCAATTCCTTCTCCGCCGTGACCAGGCGGTACTGCTCGCAGGCCGCCTCCAGTCCCTCGCGCAGCTGGTCCACCGGATAGGGCTTGGTGAAGAAGCGGAAGATGTTGCCGTGGTTGATGGCCTCGATGGCGGTCTGCTGGTCGGCGTTGCCGGTCAGCATGATCCGCACGGTATCGGGGGCCAGTTCCCGAATCCGCTTCAGCGTCTCGATGCCGTCCATCCCCGGCATGCGCATGTCGCACAGGGCGACGGCGAAGGGAGTTTGCGCCGTCATGGCCGCCTGGACCTCGCTCAAGGCCTCGGCGCCGCCCTGGGCCGTGGTGATGTCGAAGGTATCGCTGAGTTGACGGCGCAATCCCGACAGCAGGTGGTGATCGTCGTCGATCACCAGGATTCGTTCCGGCATCACGTCTTCTCCCCGGACAGCTTTTGCGCCAGCTCGCGCCAGCTGGAAATCAGGCCATCCCGGCGGGCTTCGATAAGATAGGCCATGTCCAGGCGGTTTTGGACCTGAATTTCCGGGGAAAAGACCGACGCCAGGGGCAGGCTGAGGCTGGTGGCGGCATGAAGGGCCGTCAGCATGGTGTTGTCATGGTCAAGGCCGGTGGACGGGGTGGCGGCGAAGGCCACCGCTTCCACCAGGGGGGGGCTGAACCCCCACAATCCGAGCAGATAGGCGCCGATCAGCGCATGATTGGCCCCGAACACCTGTTGTTCGGCGGCATGCAGCGACATGTCCGTTCCGATCATCGCCAGTATTTCCGTGTAGGTGTCCGGGTAGGCGTCGAGCAGGACGAGAATGCCGATCCGCGACAGCATGGCGGCGCAATGGGTCGCCTTGGCGGTGGCCTGGTCGGCTCCCATGGAGGCGGCGATGGCTTCGGCCAGATTGGCGGTGGCTAGGCAATAGCCGGTCAGGTTCTCCAGCAGGGGGGCGACGGCGGGGTTGCCGGAGAACTGGCGGAAGATGCCGATCTGCAGCACCAGGGCCTGGATCGTCTCCAGGCCGATGGTGCGGACCGCCTGCAAAGTGGTGGTGACGGGGCTGGCCACGGAGAAGTAGGCGGAGTTGGTCAGCCGTAGCAGTTCCGCCGTCATCGCCACATCCTTGTCGATGAGGGCGGCGAGGGATTTGGCCGAGCATTGCGGCGAGCGCAACTCCTCGCCGACCTTGAGGACCACGTCCGGCAGGCTCGGCAGGTTGTTCAGCCCGGCCAGGACGGCCCGCAGCGACGGGGTGGACAGCAGGCGTTTCAGCGCGATGGGGCGCGAGATGGCCTTGTGCAGGGTTTCGGCGTCGCACGGCTTGGCCAGGTAGATATGGGCCGGCCCGACCGTACGCAGGATGGATTCGACGTCGGCATAGCCGGACAGGATGACGCGGATGGTTTCCGGGTGGCGTTGCCGCACGATTCCCAGGAACTCCGCCCCATCCATGGCGGGCATGCGCATGTCGGAGACCACCACGTCGAAGGCCGCCTCCCGTTGCATCAGGGCCAGGGCCTCGGCGCCCGACGCGCAGAAGGTCATGTCCCATTCGTCGCCCATGCTGGTCATGGAACGGCGCAGGCCCCGCAGGATATGGGCTTCGTCATCGACGAACAGCACGCGCAGCATTTCCGTCATTCCCTGGCTCCCGGTTCGCCGGTCCCGCTGATCGGAAGGCGGACGATGAAGACGGCGCCACCGCCGTCATTGTCGGCAACGTCCATGCTGCCGCCGTGCTTGGCCACCACCACGTCGCGGCAGATGGCCAATCCCTGTCCGGTTCCCTTGCCCACTTCCTTGGTGGTGAAGAACGGGTCGAAAATCCGCTCCCGAATGGCTTCGGGGACGCCGGTGCCGCTGTCGGCGACGGAGATTTCCACGTGATCATCCCTTTGCGTTGTCGAAACGGTGATGCACCCCGGCAGGGGCTTGCCCGACGCCTCGATGGCGTGGGCGGCGTTGACGATCAGGTTGAGGAAGACCTGGTTCAACTCGCCGGCGTGGCACAGCACCGGGGGGAGCGAAAGATCGAAATTCCGCACCATCTCGGCGGCATGCTTCCAGACGTTCCGGGATACGGTCAGGGTGCTGTCCAGGGCCCGGTTCATGTCGGTCATGGTCTTGGTGCTGGTGCCGGGATGGGAGAACTCCTTCATGGACAGCACGATGCGGGCGATCTGGGCGACGCCGTCGAGGGATTCGCTGACCGCCGCCGGCACCTCGGCCATCAGGAAGGGAATCTTGGCGTTGGCGAAGGCCGTGTTGAACTTGTCCACCGGTTCGCTCATGGCCGGATGGGCCATGGCGCTGGCGGCCAGCTCCCGGCCGGCGGCCACGGCGGCCCCCAGCTTGCCCAGGGCGTTGTCGATGAAGCGGAGATTGTCGCCCACATACTGGATCGGCGTGTTGATCTCGTGGGCGATGCCGGCGGCCAGTTGGCCGACGCTGGCCAGGCGCGAGGCCTGGACGGCCTCGCGCTGGGCTTTCTTCAGCGTCTCGATGTTGCGGAAGGAAATGATCACGGAGCGTTTGTCTTCGTCCTCGCCCAGCGGGGAGCAGGCATAGGCCACCGACAGGGCCTTGTCCGAAGCGGTGATGAAGGCGGCGTCGTCGTCGCGGAAGGTGACGTTCTCCTGGATCACCCGGCGGAACGGCGAGTTCCTGAAGATGACGTCCCCGGTGGGGGTTCTGACCCGCAGCAGGATGTCGAGGGGATAGCCCTCGATATCGCCGCTGTTCTCGTCGCATTCGAGCAATTGCTTGGCCGAGGGGTTGGCGAAGGAGATGTAGCCCTCGCGGTCCACCACCAGCACGCCCTCGAACAGGCTGTCGGTGATGCCCTTGAGCCGCTCGCGCGAGCCGCGCAGGGCGGTTTCGGTATGGGCCCTGATATCGATCTCGCGCTGAAGCTCGCGGGTCCGCTCGGCGACCAGATGGGCCAGTTCCCGCTGCTGCTGTTCCAGGCTGCGCTCGGATTGCAGGCGCAGGGTGGCGTCGCGGAAGACCAGCACCGCTCCAGAAGGCTCCTCGTTCTCGATGATCGGCGCCACGAAGTAGTCCACCGGGATGCCGCGCTGGCCCCCTTCGCGGAAGACCTCGCCGCTGACCTGGCCGGGGGTGCCGCTCAGATAGGCCTCGACCACCGGCGACGCCGAGGCCGGGCAGGGGCCGCCGCAGTGGAGCGGGTCGGGATGGACCAGGCAATGGAAGCACTGGCCGACCATCTCGGCGGGATGGCGGCCGATGATCTCTCCCGCCATGCGGTTGGCGAAGGTGACCCGCCCACAGGAATCGAGGCCGACGATGCCCTCGCCCGCCGAATCCAGGATCAGCTCGTAGCGCCGGCGCAGTTGGTCCAGGTCCTCCTCGCGGCGCTTCAGGCGGGTGATGTCGGTGCGCACCGCCACCACGCCGCCCTCGCGGGTCGGGCATTCCCGACTCTGCACCCAGCGTTCCCCGGACAGCTTGACCACGAAGGAATGGCCGTCGGCGTTGCGGAATCGGTCCAGGCGGCCGACCAGCCATTCGTCGAAATCCTGGTCGCCGATATCGAAGAACTTGCGCTGATGGCCGTTGCGCAGCACGTCCTCGAACAGAATGCCGGTAAACAGGAATTCGTGGGCCCGGTCCAGGGTATCGGCATAGGCCTGGTTGCAGATCACCAGCTTCTCGCTGTTGTCGTAGACCGCGATGGCGTCGGTGATGCTGTCGATGGCGTCGCGCAGCTGTTCCCGGGCCTGGATCGCCCGCTCCACCGCGCTGGCCTCGCGGGTGATGTCGGCGCCGACGCCGCGATAGCCGGTGAAGGCGCCGTCGGGCGAGAACATGGGGATGGCGCTGAGGCGGATGACCTTGCCGTCCTTGCCGTCGGGTGGGCCGACGGTGAACACCAGGTCGCGGAAGCTGGCATGCGCCGCCAGATCCTCGCGATAGGCGGCGGCCCGCTCGGGCTGGTCGTCCAGGCCGATCTCGAGCCAGGTGTGTCCCAGGATGGCCGCCGGCTTGACCCCCAGGACGCTGCCGATGCGTTCCGAGACGAAGGTCAGCCGGTGGTCGGCGTCGCTTTCCCAGAACCAGTCCGAGGCCGAACCGGCCAGATCGCGGAAGCGGCTTTCGCTTTCCCGCAATTCGATTTCCGCCTGCCGGCGCAGGGTGATGTCGCGGATGACGCCGATGAACTGGCGGTATCCGCCCGAGGTGACCTCGCCGATGGCGATCTCGGCGGGGAAGATTTCCCCGTTCTTGCGCTTGCCCAGCAATTCGCGCCCGCCCTTGCCCAGGATGCGGGTGTTGCCGTGGCTTTCCGCCTGCGCCAGGAAGGAACCGTGGACCGCGGCCAGATCGGCGGGCATCAGGAAGGCGATGTTATGCCCGATGGCTTCGCCGGCAAGGTAGCCGAAGATCTTTTCTGCCTCGCGGTTGAAGGCCTCGATCTGTCCCCGGGCGCCGATGACGATCACCGCCTCGCCCACATTGTCCATCAGCAGATTGAAGCGCTGCTCGGCCTCCGCCGCCACGCGGCGGCTCATTTCCTCGACCTCGTCCTGCATCACGTCCAGGGCGCGGTCCTTCAGCCGGCGCTCCCTTTCGGATTCCTCGTAGGCCAGATCGACCATCTCGATCAGGCGCGCCATGTCCACCGTGCCGTCGGGAGATCCCTCGGCAGCCTTGCGGAGTTGGCGGGCCAGCAGCTTGTGCATTCAAGCTCCAAGAGTATCGCGTTTCCCGGACTGTCGCCGGAATCATACGTCAATAAGGTTGTGCGTCCATAGCGGCTTCTGCCATTAGGTTATGTACCTATGGGCGGGACATCGTTAGATCGAAGGTCTGGTCGTGCCCAAATATAACGGCAGGATCACAAACGGAATTTGGGGACTGTGTATCCGTTCTGTAAACAAGCCTCCCGACCATGGAGGCTAGTCGGCGAGGGGAATTCTCATGATGAATCTCGCTCCCTGCCCATCTTCACTTTCGACGTTCAGGCTGCCGCCGTGTTTGACCACCACCACATCGCGGCAGATGGCCAATCCCTGGCCGGTTCCCTTGCCCACTTCCTTGGTGGTGAAGAAAGGATCGAAGATCCGGTTGCGGATGGCGGGTGGGATACCGGTGCCGGTGTCGGTGACCGAGACCTCCACCGCTCCGTCCTGCCGCGAGGTGGTGATGGTGATGCGTCCGGGCAGGGGCTTGCCCGATGCCTCGATGGCCTGGGCGGCGTTGACGATCAGGTTCAGGAACACCTGGTTCAGTTCGCTGGGAAAGCACAGGAGATGGGGAAGGTCGGGGGCGAAGGCCGTCTCGACGGTGGCCACCTGTTTCCAGACGTTGTGGGAGACGGTCAGGGTACTTTCGAGGGCGCGGTTGATGTCGGCGGCGACCTTTTCGGTGGTGCCGGGATGGGAGAATTCCTTCATGGACAGGACGATCTTGGCGATCTGCGCCACTCCGTCCAGGGATTCCTGCACCGCCACCGGGGCCTCGGTCAGCAGGAACGGCAGCTTGGCGGCGGCGATTTCGGCTTCGAAGCGGCTGGCCGCCTCGGAGGACGGGGCGGTCGCCGCCAGATCCTGACCCGCCCGGGCGACGGAGATCAGCTTGACCATGGCGCCGCGGATGAAGTTGAGATTGTCCCCGATATACTGGACCGGCGTGTTGATCTCGTGGGCGATGCCGGCCGCCAACTGGCCGACGCTGGCGAGGCGGGAGGCCTGCAGTGCGTCACGCTGGGCGGCCTTGAGCAGGGTGATGTCGCGGAACGAGACGATCACCGAGCGGCGGCCTTCCTCGTTGGCGAGGGGGATGCAGGCATAGGCCACCGCCACGGCGGCTCCGGCCGCGGTGACGAATTCGGCGTCGTTGTCGTGGAACGGCGAACCGTCCGCCAGCGACCGCCCGAGCGGCGAGTCTGCGAAGGCCCTTTCCCCGTCCTTGCCTCGCATCCGCATCAGTTCGTCGAGGGGATGGCCTTCGATGTCGCCCCTTTCCTCGGCGAACCCCAGCAATTGCTTGGCCGAGGGATTGGCGAAGGCGATCACGCCCTCGGCCGTGACCATCAGGACGCCCTCGAACAGGCTGTCGGTGATGCCCTTCAGACGTTCCCGCGACCGCCGCAGCGCCGTCTCGGTCAGGGCGCGGACCCGGACTTCCTTCGACAATTCGGAGGTCCGGGCCTCGACCCGGCTCTCGAGCTCGTCATTGGCATGGCGCAGCTTCTGTTCGGCCCGGTGCCGGCGGGTGACGTCGGTATAGGTGGTGACGTAGCCGCCGTTGGGCAGGGGCTTGCCGATGACTTCCAGGACCGACCCGTCGGGCTGTTCGCGTTCGTCGTGAAAGGGCAGCCCCTTGCGCAGCCAGGCCAGCCGCGTCGCGATCAGGGTCTCGGCCTCGCCGGGGCCGTAGCCGCCGTGATAGGCGTTGTGGCGTACAATGGCCTCGAGCGGGGCGCCATGGGCCACCAGATCGCCGGGAAGCCGTGCCAGTTCCACGAAACGGTTGTTCCAGGCCACCAGCCGGAGGTCGGCATCGACGACGGTGACGCCCTGGCCCAGGTGGTCGAGGGCATCGGCCAGGATCGCCCGGCTGGACTCGATGGCGTCCGAGGCGTCCTTGAGCATGCTGCGGATATGGGCCGGGTCGATGCCTTCGCCGCCGAAGGCCCCGGCGACCATGATCCGGGCCGAGGCATTGCCGACCGTGCCGGCCAACAGCTTTTCGGCCAGCCCGACGAACGGGTGGTCCGGGCCGGCCTCCGGCGGAGGCGGGGTGGCGAGGGTGGCGGCGTAATCGGCGAAGGCCCGCCGCCCGCGCTCCTCGCCGATGAAGCGTTCCACCAGCCCCTGCAGGGAGGCCGCGGGAATGGTCACCGGTCCGGACGCCCGGGCGGCCCTGCCCGCCGTCGATTCCGTTCCCCCCGCCGCCATGCCGATCAGATAGCATCCGGCGTTGGCCGCCAGACTCCAGAACAGCGCATGGGAAATCTCGTTCAGCCCGTGGAGCCCGAACAGGGCGCGGGGGGCAAGGAGGCTCGTCCCGAAAAAACCCGTCGCCAGGAACTCCCGCCCCAGCCAGCCTGATTCGGCGAAGGACGGGACCAGCAGGGTATAGCCCCAGACCGCGAAGCCGGCCGCCAGCCCCCATATGGCCCCCTGCCGGCTGGGCCGCCGCAGGTACAACCCGGCGAACAGCGCCGGGGCGAACTGGGCGGCGGCCACGAACGAGACCAGCCCGATGCTCACCAGGGTCCGCGATTCCCCGATGATGCGGACATAGGCGTAGGCCAGCATCAGCACCGCGACGATCGACACGCGGCGGACCAGCTTGATCACGCGGACCGGGTCCCGCTCGGCCGCCATCAGCCGGCGCAGGATCAGCGGCATCACAAGGTCGTTGGACACCATGGTCGACAGGGCGGTGACCTCGATCAGCACCATGGCGGTGGCGGCGGACAGGCCGCCGATGAAGGCCGCCAGCGCCAGCCAGGGCTGCTGTCCGGCGATGGGCAGGGTCAGCACGAAGGTGTCGGCCGGCACCTGCCGGTCGCCCAGGACCAGGATTCCGGCCATGGCGATGGGCAGGACGAACAGGTTGATCGCCACCAGATACAGCGGAAAGAGCCAGCCGGCGGTGCGCAGGTGGCTCCGGCTGGTGTTCTCGACGACCAGGACCTGGAACTGGCGCGGCAGGCAGATGACCGCCGCCGCCGACGCCAGCACCACCGCCCACCAATCCAGGCTGCCGAGCGACGGGGCAACGTCCAGCAGGCCGGCCGCCGGCGTGCCGGCGATTCGTGACAGCAGGTCGCCCAGCCCGTTGAACATCCCCCAGACGACGAAGCCGCCCACCGCCAGGAAGGCCAGCAGCTTGATCACCGATTCCAGGGCGACGACCGTCACCAATCCCCGGTGCTGTTCGGTGGCGTCGATATGGCGGGTTCCGAACAGGATGCAGAAGACGGTGAGGATCAGCGCCGTATGGACCGCCGGGTCCCGCCAGACCGGCGGCGGCTGGCGCCCCGCCAGGCCCGCCAGATCGGGATAGTGCAGCAGAATGTCGAAGCTGACGCCGATGGCTTTCAACTGCAGCGAGATGTAGGGAAGGATGCCGATGACGGCGATGACCGTCACCAGCCGGGCCAGGGCGCGGCTGTTGCCGTGGCGGGCCGAGATCAGGTCGGCGATGGAGGTGGAATGGTGGGCCTTGGCCGTTCGGATGACCCGGTCCAGCACCGGCCGGCCGAACAGGAAGAGCAGCACCGGCCCCAGATAGACCGCCAGGAAGCCGATGCCGCCGGTCGCCGCCCGGCCGACGCTGCCGTAAAACGTCCACGAGGTGCAGAAGACGGCCAGGGACAGGGCGTAGACCACCCCGCCAAGACGCCCGGCGCCCGCCGGGGCCGACCGCCTGTCGGCCGCCATGGCGAGGCCGAACAGCGCGATGACCGAGGCGATGACCGCCAGGAAAAACAGAGTGCCGCTCATCCGGAGCTCCCCGATCGCCGAAGGAACCAGCATAAGTCGGCGGCGGACCCGATGGCGGAAAAACTTTCTTCCGATGGAGGGAATTCGCCGAATAGCAGGTTGGAAACATGCTTTCCCGCGATGGTTTCCCCGTTTATCCTTTGGGGACGTATTGCTCGCAT
This sequence comes from Paramagnetospirillum caucaseum, assembly GCF_000342045.1. Taxonomy (GTDB): domain Bacteria; phylum Pseudomonadota; class Alphaproteobacteria; order Rhodospirillales; family Magnetospirillaceae; genus Phaeospirillum; species Phaeospirillum caucaseum. The sequence continues at coordinate 20,077 of NZ_AONQ01000050.1, forward strand.
ATCGTCGAAGGATGGGGGTGAATGACCACGCTGGCGCCGACATCCCTTCCCGTCCCATGGCGGCGGGGTGGAACCTCGATTCGCAACAACCTGCTGTTGCGGGCCTTCGCCATCGTCGTCGTGGCCCTGGGGGTGTTCGCCTCCTCGACCTATTCCCTGATCGTCGCGCCGACCATCGACCGGCTGGCCGAGTCCCAGATGCGGCAGACGGCGGGCGAACTGGAGGCCCGGGTCCAGCGCCTGCTGGCCACGGTGGAGATCACCCTCAACACCAGCCGCCACTGGGGCCTGAACGGCAGCCTGAACCTGGACCAGCTGGAGCGGTTCAACGAGTTCTTCTTTCCCATCATCGAGAACCATCCCGAAATCTCGTCGGTGATTCTCGCCCATGAATCGGGGCGGGAAATCCTGCTTCTCCTCACCCCCGACGGCAAGTGGATCAACCGCCTCAGCGATCCCGACAACTGGGGCAGGAAGACCACCTGGATCACCTGGAGCGCCGAGCGGGTGGTGGAGAAGACCGAGGTGCTGGAGCGCGATTACGACGCCCGCAAGCGCCCCTGGTTCGGCGGGGCCATGGCCATGGCCCGGGACGAGGACATCCACTGGACCGCGCCCTATATCTTCTTCACCACCAAGGAGCCGGGCATCACCGCCGCCAGCCGGTGGACGGATGCCGCCGGCGGCCGCTACGTGATCGCCCACGACGTCAAGCTGCTCGACCTCTCCCACTTCACCCGCCAGGTCAAGGCCGGCCCCAACGGGGTGGGAATGCTGCTGGACGACCGGGGGCAGCTGATCGGTGTTCCCCGGGGGGCGCGTTTCGACGACGACGAGGAGATCAAGAAGGCGGTACTGAAGCCGCTGGCGGATCAGAACCTGCCGGTCCTGGCCGAGGGATGGGAGCGTTGGAGCGCCCTCGGGCGGCCCGACGGAATCCTCAACCCGATGGCTTTCGACGGCGGGGATTGGTTCTCGCGGTTCCATCGCATGTCCATCGGCTCGAACCCGGTCTGGCTGGGGGTGGTGGCGCCGCGCCGGGATTTCGTGCCGGTGGGGCGGGAACAGATCGTCCTGCTCATTCTGCTGCTGTTCGCCTCGCTGGCCATGGCGGCCCTGGTGACCCTGCCCGTGGCCCGCCGCTTCGCCGCGCCGCTGGAGGCGCTGGCGCGGGAAAGCGCCCGCATCGGCCGCATGGACCTGGAACGGCCGGTGGACATCCGCTCCGGCCTGGTGGAGATCACCGAACTGGCCGCCGCCCAGGAGGCCATGCGCGGCGCCTTGCTGTCCTCCACCTCCCGCCTCGAGGAGGCCAACGCCACCCTGGAGGCGCGGGTGCTGGAGCGCACCGAGGAACTGGAGCATTCGCGAAGCATCGCCGAGTGGTCGCGGCAATTGATGCGCGACATGGCCGATTCCCTGCCGTGCGCCGCCTTCCGCTTCGAAGTCTCCCCGGATGGCGAGGCGGCCTTCCGCTTCGTCAGCGCCAAGGCGGAGGAGATCTGGGGCTATACCCCCGACGAACTGATCAACGAGCCCGACCTGCGCTTCTGGCGCATCCATCCCGACGACCTGCCCGCGGCCCGCCGGGCCATGGAGGAGGCGATCCTGCTCGGCCGCTCCACCAATCTCCTCTACCGGGTGATCGACCGCGACGGCGAGGCCCGCTGGATCGAGACCCGCTCCATGGCGTCCGGCCTGCCCGATGGCACGCGGGTGTGGAACGGCTATTGGCTGGACGTCACCGAGCGCGAGGAGGCCCTGGCCGCCATGACGGCGGCGGTCGAGGAGCAGTCGGCCATCTTCCAGTCGGCCGGCCTGGGCATCGCGGTGCTGCGGGATCGCCGCATCGTCCGTTCCAACACGTCCCTGGCCCAATTGCTGGGCTACGGGCCGGAGGAACTGGAGGGAAAGAGCACCCAGGCTATTTTCGCCCACGACGGTGATTTCGAGCGGATGGGGGAGGAGGCCTATCCCGTCCTCGCCCGGGGCGAGACCTTCCAGGGCGACTGGGAATACCGGCGGAAGAACGGCACCAGCTTCTGGGGGCGGACCTCGGGGCGGGCCATCGACCGCGACGACCTCTCCAAGGGCTCGGTCTGGGTCTGCGACGACATCACCGAACGGCGCGATTGGGAAAACCGTATCCGGCAGGCCGAGGAACGCCTGCGCGCCCTGACCAACTCCCTGCCGGTGGCGGTGTTCGAGTTGCGCCGCGAAGGCGATCTGTTCTGGTTCAGCTTCACGGGGCGGCAGGTGCGGAGCATCCTGGGGGTCGGTCCCGACGAATTGCGGGCCAATGCCGGGCGGCTGTACGGCGCCGTGCAGGACGACGAGCGCGAGGCGCTGGAGGGCGTCATCGACGACGCCGTCGGACGGGGCGTGCGCTTCTCGGCCCAGTTCCGCCTTGATGCGCCGGACGAACGCTGGGTGCGGATGGAGGCCCAGCCCATCGCCGGCGAGGAGGGCGGCGCCGTCTGGGCCGGCTTCTTCCAGGACGTCACCGCGGTCAAGCAGGCCGAGGCCGCCCTGACCCAGGCCAAGGAACTGGCCGAGGACGCCACCCGGATGAAATCGGACTTCCTGGCCAACATGAGCCACGAGATCAGGACGCCCATGAACGCCATCATCGGCATGAGCCATCTGGCGCTCAAGACCGACCTGACGCCGCGCCAGCACGACTACGTCAAGAAGATCCAGGGGGCCGGCCAGCACCTGCTGGGGATCATCAACGACATCCTCGACTTCTCCAAGATCGAGGCCGGCAAGCTGGCGGTCGAGCGGGTGGATTTCGATCTGGACAAGATGCTCGACAACATCGCCGGGCTGCTGACCGAGAAGACCGGCGCCAAGAACCTGGAACTGGTGTTCGACATTCCCTCGGACGTGCCGCGCACCCTGATCGGCGATTCCCTGCGGCTGGGGCAGATCCTGATCAACTACGCCAACAATGCGGTCAAGTTCACCGAGAAGGGCGAGATCGACATCATCGCCCGCGTCAAGGAACGCGGCGAGGACGAGGTGTTGCTGTATTTCGCCGTCCGCGACACCGGGATCGGCCTTACCGAGGAGCAGATGGGGCGGCTGTTCCAGAGCTTCGAACAGGCCGATACCTCCACCACCCGCAAGTTCGGCGGTACCGGGCTGGGGCTGGCCATCTCGAAGAAGCTGGCGGAACTGATGGGGGGTGAGGTCGGCGTCGAAAGCGAGTACGGCAAGGGCAGCACCTTCTGGTTCACCGCCCGCATGGGCATCGGCGCGGCGCGCAAGCGCCATCTGCTGCCCTCGCCGGACCTGCGGGGCTACCGGGCCCTGGTGGTCGACGACAACGACAACGCGCGCGCCGTGCTCTCGGACCTGCTGTCCTCCATGACCTTCCGGGTCCGCGACCTGCCCTCCGGCCGGGAGGCGGTGGACGAGGTGAAGCGGGCGGCGGATCGCGGCGAGCCCTACGATATCGTCCTGCTCGACTGGCGGATGCCCGGCATGGACGGCATCGACACCGCCCGTCACCTCAAGGCCCTGGAGCTGAATCCGGCGCCCCGGCTGCTGATGGTCACCGCCTATGGCCGCGAGGAGGTCCTGAACCAGATCGCCGAGGCCGGCATCGAGGACGTGCTGATCAAGCCGGTCAGCGCCTCCATCCTGTTCGACACCGTCATGCGGATGTTCGGCGGGCCGTCGGCCGAGCGCCGGGAGACCGCGGGCGAGCTGTCTCCGTCCCAGGAAAACCTGGCGACCATCGCAGGAGCCCGCATCCTGCTGGTGGAGGACAACGACCTCAACCAGGAGGTCGCCACCGAACTGCTGACCGATGCCGGCTTCCTGGTGGAGGTGGCCGGCGACGGCGCGGTCGCCCTGGAGATGGTGCAGCGGAATTCCTACGACATCGTCCTGATGGACATGCAGATGCCGGTGATGGACGGGGTGACCGCCACCATGGAAATCCGCCGTCTGGGCCGCTTCGACGCCCTGCCCATCGTCGCCATGACCGCCAACGCCATGCAGCGGGACCGGGACCGCTGCATCGAGGCCGGCATGAACGATTTCATCACCAAGCCCATCGATCCCGATCAGCTGTGGACCGCCCTGCTGCGCTGGATCGCGCCGCGCCATGCCGCCGCCGTGGCGCCGTCCGGGGCGGGCCGGGTGCCGGGCGGCGAGGACGGCGGCCGTTCCATCCCCCAGATTCCCGGTCTCGATACGGTCTCCGGCCTGCGCCGGGTGCAGGGCAAGACGCGCCTTTACCTCTCCTCGCTGCGCAAATTCGCCGCGGGCCGCAAGAGCGCTGCCGCCGACATCGCCGCGGCGCTGGACCGCGGCGACGGGGCGACCGCCGAACGCCTCGCCCACACCACCAAGGGGCTGGCCGGCATGGTCGGGGCGGACGAGATTCAGCGGCGCGCCGCCAGCCTGGAAACCGCCCTGGCCGACAAGGCGCCGCGCGGCGAGGTGGACGGTCTGCTGGCCGCGCTGGACAAGCCCCTGGCGGAAATGGTCGCCCTGCTGGAAGCGCGCCTGCCGCCCGAGGAGAGTGTCGCGCCGGTGGCGGTGGATGGGGAAAAGCTGGCCGCCGTCTGCCGGCGGATGCTCATCCTGCTTGCGGAAGACGATGCCGAGGTTGACGATGTCATGGAAGAGAACGCCGGCCTGCTGAGCACGGCCTTTCCCGAGGATTTCGGGCGGGTCCGTTCGGCCATCAAGGATTTCGACTTCGATGTCGCCCTGGCCGCCCTGGACGAGGCCATGAAACGAAACCGGTCCCCTGCGTAAGGAACTGTGATGGACGCCCCGGACTTCACCGAAAGAGCCACCATCCTGGTGGTGGACGACACGCCGGACAATCTGGCGGTGCTGAGCAGCCTGCTCAAGGACGACTACCGGGTGAAGGCGGCCAGCAATGGCGAGAAGGCCCTGAGGATCGCGGCGTCCGACAATCCCCCCGACCTGATCCTGCTCGACATCATGATGCCCGGGCTGGACGGCTACGAGGTCTGCCAGCGTCTCAAGGCCGATCTCCGGACCGTCCATATCCCGGTGATCTTCCTGACCGCCAAGGTGGAGATCGACGCCGAGAAGAAGGGGCTGGAACTGGGGGCGGTGGACTACATCGCCAAGCCCATCAGTCCGCCCATCGTGCTGGCCCGGGTCAAGACCCACCTGAAGCTCAAGGCCGCCGCCGATTTCCTGCGCGACAAGAACGACTTCCTGGAGGCGGAAGTGGCCAAGCGCACCGGGGAGGTCATGGCCATCCAGGACGTCACCATCCTGGCCATGGCCTCGCTGGCCGAGACCCGCGACCTGGAGACCGGCAACCACATCCGCCGCACCCAGTTCTACGTCAAGGCCCTGGCCACCCGGCTGCGTTCCCATCCCCGCTTCGCCGTCCAGCTGGACGACGGGGCCATCGACATGCTGTTCAAGTCGGCGCCCCTGCACGATATCGGCAAGGTGGGCATTCCCGACCGCATCCTGCTGAAGCCCGGCCGCTTCGTCCCCGAGGAATTCGAGGTGATGAAGACTCACACCACCCTGGGCCGCGAGGCCATCGAGCATGCCGAGCAATCCCTGGGCACCAAGGTGGAGTTCCTGACCACCGCCAAGGAGATCGCCCATTCCCACCAGGAGAAGTGGGACGGCAGCGGCTATCCCCTGGGGCTGGCCGGAGACGCCATCCCCCTCTCGGCCCGGCTGATGGCGGTGGCCGACGTCTACGACGCCTTGATCAGCCGCCGGGTCTACAAGGAAGGCATGCCGCACGAGGCGGCGGTGGCCATCATCGCCGAGGGGCGGGGGCAGCACTTCGACCCCGACATCGTCGATGCCTTCCTGGACATTCAGGAGGAGTTTCGCGCCATCGCCCTGAAACACGTCGATTCCGACGCCGACCTCGGCCGCAAGAAGGCGCTTATGTCGGTCGCCGGCACCGCCCAGTCGCCCCAGGCCTGATTTTCGAACCAATCCTGCCCAGATAAGGACGAGCAATGTCTGCCCCGGAACTTACCGATAAAGCGACAATCCTGGTCGTGGACGACACCCCGGACGAAGTGTGGCTGATCAGCGACATGCTCAAGGCGGAGTACAGGGTCAAGGTGGCCAACAGCGGCGAGAAGGGCCTGAAGATCGCCGAAGGGGCCGAACCGCCGGACCTGATCCTGCTCGACGTGATGATGCCCGATATCGACGGCTATGAAGTTTGCCGCCAGCTCAAGGCCAATCCCCGGACCGAGGCCATTCCGGTGATCTTCCTGACCGGCATGACCCGGATGGCCGACGAGAAGCGGGGCTTCGATCTCGGCGCGGTGGACTACATCGCCAAGCCCTTCAGCCCGTCCATCGTCCTGGCCCGGGTCAGGGCCCAGCTCAGGCTGAAGACCGCCGCCGATTTCCTGCGCGACCAGAACGGCTTCCTGGAGCGTGAGGTCGCCAAGCGCACCAAGCAGGTGACGGCGGTCAAGGACGTCACCATCCTGGCCATGGCCTCGCTGGCGGAAACCCGCGACCTGATGACCGGCAACCACATCCGCCGCACCCAGTTCTACATGAGCGCCCTGGCGACCAGTCTGCAGAGCCATCCCCGCTTCGCCCATTATCTCGACGAGTTCACCATCACCATGCTGTTCAAGTCGGCGCCCCTGCATGATATCGGCAAGGTGGGCATCCCCGACTGCATCCTGCTCAAGCCCGGTCACCTGACGCCCGAGGAATTCGAGGTGATGAAGACCCATGCCGCCATGGGCCGCAACGCCATCGAACATGCCGAACGCTGGCTGGGAACCTCCCTGGAATTCCTGGCCATCGCCAAGGAGATCGCCAACTATCATCACGAGCGGTGGGACGGCGACGGCTATCCCGAGGGCCTGTCCGGTGACGACATTCCGGTCTCGGCCCGGCTGATGGCGGTGGCCGACGTCTACGACGCGCTGATCAGCCGCCGGGTCTACAAGGAGCCCATTCCGCATCTGGTGGCGGTGGAAACCATCATCGAAGGCAAGGGGCGCCGCTTCGATCCGGATGTGGTGGACGCCTTCGTGGGGATTAACGAGGAGTTTCACGCCATCGCCCGGCAATACGCCGATCCACCCGCGCCCGGCGCCGCCGGATCATGATGACCCCCTTCGCCCTGCTGCCCGCCATGGATCTGGCCGCCTTTGGCGCCTTCGTGGTGCTGTGGGTGGGTTATACGGTCATCGCCGACCGGCTGACCCTGGGCGGCCACTCGCTGCTGGCCGCCACGGCGCGCCACCGGCGCACCTGGATGCGGGCGCTGTGCGACCGCGAGGCGCGCGTCGCCGACAGCGCCCTGATGGGCAATCTGATGCGCAGCGTGTCGTTCTTCGCCTCGGCCTCCATCCTGATCCTCGGCGGTCTGGTGGCGCTGATCGGCTCGGGCGAGCGGGCCTATGCGGTGGTGCGCGACCTGCCGCTGGTGGCGCCCATGGCGCTCGGCGCCTTCGAGGCCAAGGTGATGCTGCTGGCCGGCGTGTTCGTCTACGCCTTCTTCCAGATCACCTGGTCGCTGCGCCAATTCAATTACTGCTGCATCCTGCTGGGCGCGGCGCCCGAGCCCTCGGCCGGCGACGAGGCCAAGGACCGTTTCGCCGAGCATGCGGCGCGGCTCAACGCCCTGGGCGCCAACAGCTTCAACCGGGGCCTCCGGGCCTATTATTTCGCCCTGGCCATGATGACCTGGTTCTTCCACGCCGGCGCCTTCGTGGCGGCGACGGCGGCGGTGGTGGCGGTGCTCTACCGCCGCGAATTCCGCTCGAAGACGCTTCGGGCGCTCAACGCGGCGGTGCCGCCGGTCTGATTCATTCCACCAGGGAAATCTTGATGTTGGCCGCCTGCATCAGCTCCTTCTTCGGCTGGCGCAGGGGCTTGACCGCCACCAGGTCGACGATCATCTCCTGCACCACGTTGCGAAGGGCGTCGATCTGCTCGAGGATCTGGGCGGGCATCTGGCCGGCGAAGCGCCGCCGGGGGACGGAATAGGTGACCAGTTCCGGCTGCCAGTCGCCGCGATAGCCGTAATCGGCCCGCCAGTACCAGGGCTGGGAGAAATAGCCGAAGCTCCGCGCGAAATAGGGCTTCACATGGGTGGGGTCGGTCCAGGCATCGTCATGGGCGCCATGGGGGACGCGGATCTGCATCCTGGCCCCCGGCTTGGCGATGCGCCACAGCTCCTGCATCAGGGGCAGGGGCTGGGCGATGTGCTCGATCAGGTGGGACAGCAGGAACTCGTCCATGCTGCCGTCCTCGAAGGGCAGGGGGGTGGTGGCGCAGAGCGACAGGTCGGCGACCACGTCCACGCCGGGCAGGGCCATGGCATCCAGGTTGATCCAGCCGGCGCGCACGTCGCGGCCGCAGCCGAGGTTGAGCTTGCGCGGCGAATCAGACTTCTTCTTCGAGGCCATGGGAGAGGTCCGGACAAGGAGGAAACGACCGCCCAGCTATACAGCCAGCACGGCCTCGTTGCAACGCAGCCCACCCATCCCCTACAAGGGAGGCATGAACAGTCTCGACATCGACAAGCCCGCTTCGGCCACCCGCGTGGTGGTCGCCATGTCGGGCGGGGTGGATTCCTCGGCCACCGCGGCGCTGCTGAAGGAGCAGGGCTACGACGTGGTCGGCGTCACCCTGCAGCTCTACGACCTGGCCGCCAGCGGCATCTCGCCCGGGGCCTGCCGCCCCAACACCTGCTGCGCCGGCAAGGATATCCATGACGCCCGCGCCGTGGCCGACGCCCTGGGCATTCCCCATTACGTCCTGGATTTCGAGGAAACCTTCCGCAAGGACGTGGTCGAGCGCTTCGCCCAGTCCTATCTGGCGGCCCGCACCCCGGTGCCCTGCGTCGAGTGCAACCGCACGGTCAAGTTCCGCGACCTGCTGGGCGTCGCCAGGGACCTGGGCGCCGACGCCCTGGCCACCGGCCATTACGTCCGCCGGCGCCCGGGCTCCCAGGGGGCGGAGATGTGGACCGGGCGCGACCCCGCCCGCGACCAGAGCTACTTCCTGTTCGCCACCACGCGGGAACAACTGGACTTCCTGCGCTTTCCCTTAGGGAACATGGTCGGCAAGGACGAAACGCGGGCCATCGCGGCCCGCCACCATTTGCCGGTGGCCGCCAAGCGCGACAGCCAGGATATCTGCTTCGTGCCCGACGGCGACTATGCCGCCCTGGTCGCCCGCCTGCACCCCGGCGCGGCGCGGCCGGGCGAGATCGTCGATGGCGCCGGCAGGGTGTTGGGCCGTCATCCCGGCCTGATCCATTACACCATCGGCCAGCGCCGGGGCCTCGGCCTGGGCGGCGGCCCGCCGCTCTACGTGGTGGCGCTGGAGCCCGAAAGCGGGCGGGTGGTGGTGGGTGGCCGCGAGGATCTGAACTGCCCGGCGGTCCATGTGGAAGCGGTCAACTGGCTGGGCGGCGGCGAGACGGAACTGCGGGTCGCCGTCAAGGTGCGCTCGACCCGCCCGCCGGCCCCGGCCCTGCTGCGCCGTCTTCCCGGCGACCGCGCCGAGGTGATCCTGGACGAGCCGGAACAGGGCGTCGCTCCCGGCCAGGCCTGCGTTTTCTACCAGGGCGAACGGGTGCTGGGCGGCGGCTGGATCACGCCCGCGCGAGAGGCTTGACAGGACTCGCTGAGGCTATTATACGAACCGCTCTCGACGCGATGGCGGGGTAGCTCAGCTGGTTAGAGCACGGGAATCATAATCCTGGGGTCGGGGGTTCAAGTCCCTCTCCCGCTACCAATTAAATCAAGGGGTTAGCTCAGAAATGGGCTAACCCCTTGATCGTTTTTGGGCCTCCGGGGCACAAACGGGGGCACAAAACGGTTTCGGGGGCACAAGGCGGAAGATCGCTGAACCTCACGGCGCATCGGGCGGGGCTCTGGCTGGATGGCGATTTGTGCCCCCGAAGCGGAAACCGGGGCACACGGGGGCACAAAATAACGGTTGAAACTCTCGACACCCGCCCGGTGCGGGCATACGATTTTCTCGCCTACCGGTGCGGCTTTTTAACCGGGGCATCGCGATGCCTCCCGAGAGGGAGAAATCCGATGATCCAGTTTGATAAGCGGCTCGTGTCGAAGAAGGAGCTCAAGAGCGTCTGCGGCATCCCGTATACGCCTCAACACATTGGGCGGCTCGAGGCGGCCGGGAAATTCCCCAAGCGGGTAAACCTGGGGCCGGGTCGGGTCGCATGGGTGTTGTCCGAGGTGGATGCGTGGGTGAGCGAGCGTATTGCCGAACGCGATACACCCTCTCACGAGACTTCCTTTTGACGGGGCGGGGACGGACGGTGTGCACACCGTCCGTCCCATCTTTACGGAATATCCGGGCAATCCGATTTGCAAAAGTGTCCATTGTGGCTACAATGGACACCATTAGCCCTTACATACAAAGGCCATGAACATGAAGGTCATGACGGCGCGAGACGCAAAAAACCACTTCGGGGAGTTCCTGCACTCCGCGCAGCGCGAGCCAGTCATAATTACAAAAAATGATCGCCCTGTTGGAATAATGGTGTCCATGGAAGATGCCGAGGCGTCCCTTTTGCCAGAAATGATGATGGCGAAAGAGCCAGGGCATGAAGAATGGGTAGCAAATAAAGTTGCGGAAACCATGCGCCGTGTCGATAGCGGGGAAACAACGCTTATCGAACATACGGATGCCATGAAGCAAATCCGTTCCAGGATCGCCGCACGTTTATTAAAACCTACCCGTTAGCTCGAATATGAAGATCGTATGGACGTCAGAGGCACTTTCAGACCTCGAAAGCATCATCGTCTATTACCTTGAGAACGTTGGCTTTGAAACTGCCGTCGCCATCGAGAACAGAATCGTGGCGCAGATTGAAAGCCTCAGAGAATTCCCCGAACGTATACGCGAAAGTGAGCGTATCTCAGACGCTCGGGAGGCGGTTATACCAAAGCTTCCGTTTATCGCCTTTGTTCGAGTGCTTGAAGCCGACGTGCAAGTTCTCAACATCGTCCACACTTCCCGGAAATTTCCATAACCACTACAGATGGCTCGCCAGATCAGGCAGTGCGAAAAGTCGTACTTATGTCTTGCTCTGCCGGATTTCCAAATTTTTCGGAAGGTATGCTATCGCTTCCGCCCGAATAATCGGATCGGCGCACCACGTCTCCCCGCCAGCAAACCGTTTGGCGACCATGGCCGGGACGGTGGAAGCGAGGTGTTCCCGGAAGCCCTGTTCGAGGGCTTGTCGCTCGTCCTCCGGCAACCCGTCGATAAACGCCATGATGGCGGCTTTCTCGCGGGCAGCGTCCGCCTTGCGTCCCTCCGCTGTCTTTACCTCCTGATCCAGGCGCTCCCGTTCGGCTTTCTGCTCGTTTTCGCGGGCCTGGGCTTGCTCCTGGGCGAATAGGGTGGGTTGGGGCCGCCAATCTTCCTCAATGGCCTTTCTGAGCCATCCGGCGGGGTTCTCGATCTTCTCCTTGCCCTTGAGTCTGCGGGCGAGGTCGCTGGTGGCCCATTCCACAAGCTCCGGCTCGTGAGCCTGGACAATGGCGCGGGCGGCTTCCTCGGCCATGCCATGGGCCGTCAGGCGGGCGACGAGGCGGGCAAGGCGGGGATCGTCGCGCAACGGGTCTGGGGTATCGGCGCGGGGATTCTTGGTGATGCGGAAGCGCAGCGCCACCACCTTGCGCCCCTCCTTGATCTCCTCGTACTCGAAAGCGATATCGGTCTTGGCGTTGATCTCGCGCCGCGCCATATCGACGATGCGCACCCGCAAATCCTTGTAGAAGCGGTAATCATCCGGCCCGATGCCGCAAGATCAGCGCAGATCGGCGATGGAAACAACGCGGGTGCCGATGCCCTGGTATTGCTTCAGCAACTCATAGAGGCGGATGGCGTAGGCGCTTTTCACGCCGATGACGTATTTGAGCGCAACCGTGGTGTAGTTCTTGCGGATGTCCAGCAGATAGGGGATGAGCGCCGGGGCAAGGCAGATTTCCACCACGCCCTCGTTAAACTGATATTCCGCCGAAGCAATCCAGGTGGCCTGGATGATGACGTTGCGGCTGATGTCCTCTATGTCGATCTCGCGTTTGCGCAAGCGGCCCGTCACTTCAATGATCTCGCGGTACAGCCGCCCGCCTCAATCCGAAATGCCGATCAGCTTGGCAAGGTCGGCGATCCGCACCCGGTAGCGCTTGAAATCCGTGTCCTCCGGCTTAATCTCGGAAAACAGCCACAGCAAAAGGCGTTGCTCTTGCAAGGTTAAAC
>NZ_AONQ01000051.1 GCF_000342045.1 Paramagnetospirillum caucaseum
TTTACAGTTCTGGCGTATACAAAACTGGCAAACTGTATAGGGGAAAAGAATGGACAGAGACGATGAATACCTCACTCCAAAGGAAGCTGCTATTCTTCTTCGGAACCACCCATATACACTGGAACGCTATCGCCGTCTTGGTGGTGGACCGCCTTTCAGTAAACCGTTCGCGAACGGTCGGATTCTATACAAACGATCAGATTTAATTCGCTGGGTTGACTCTAAAAAGGTTAGCAGCACGAACCAACTGCCGTGACGCAGCAATTGACGGATGACGCACCAGCAAAAAGCCCCCAACTGATATTGGGGGCTTTTTCATGCTCCGCTCATCTGTGGCGGCCAGCTTGCTGGTTGCTTATTTCCGACTTATGCGGCTATTCTGAGGCTGCTGAAAGTGGCAGATTTCCTCGGCTTTTTCGGTATTTCCAATAAGCATCGGTACATGTCGTCAACCGTCACCGGTGCCGGCCCCAAAGCCTCGGCCACCTGGGCGCGGGCCTTCTCCATCCCGGAATCGTCGGGCCCGGCCGGCTGGAGGGCGCGGAAACCGGGACGTTTGCCCTCGGCCAGCGGGCGGCGGGTCAGGTCGCCCAGCACGTCGGTGACGTCGGCGGCGCTTTCGGTCAGCGTCGCCCCGTGGCGGAGCAGATCGTTGGGGCCGGCGGCGCGCGGGTCCAGGGGCGAGCCCGGCACGGCGAACACCTCCCTCCCCTGGTCGGCGGCGAATCGGGCGGTGATCAGCGAACCCGAGCGGGCGTTGGCCTCGACCACCACCACACCGAGCGACAGGCCCGAGATGATGCGGTTGCGCCGGGGGAAATGGCTGGCCTGGGGCTGGGTCCCCACCGGCATTTCCGAGACCACGGCGCCGGCCAGGGAAATCTCGCGCCACAGATCGCTGTTCTCGGGGGGATAGACCACGTCGGTTCCGCCGGCCAGCACCGCCACGGTACCCGACGCCAGCGCCCCCTGGTGGGCGGCGGTGTCGATGCCGCGCGCCATGCCGCTGGCCACCACATAGCCGGCGCGGCCCAGGTCGGCGGCGAGGCGCCGCGCGAAGTTGCGGCCGTTGAGCGAGGCGTTGCGCGCCCCGACCATGGCCACCATGGGCCGGGCCAGCACCGACGTGTCGCCCTGCACGCAGAGCAGCGGCGGCGCGTCGTCCAGCGCCGCCAGCCAGGAGGGATAATCCGGCTCGGCCAGGCCCAGCAGGCGGGCGCCCAGGCGCTCGGTCGCCTGCATCTCGCGCTCGGCATCGGCCTTGGGGCAGATGCGGATGGGCCGGCGCGCCCCGCCCCGGCGGGCCAGGTCGGGCAGGGCGTCCAGGGCGGCGGCGGCCGAGCCGTAACGGTCCAGCAGGCGGGCGAAGGTGCGCGGACCGACATTCTCGCTGCGGATCAGCCGCAGCCAGTCGAACCGTTCAGCGGCTGAAAGTCGCCTCTTGCCCTCATCCATGACGTGCAGCCTGCACCGGTTGCCCACATCCGGTCAAGGAGGGACCGAGGCTACTTCTCCCGCAGGGTGATGGCCTTGCGCGCCAGAATCTGGTCGCACACCGAATTGGTGTCCCAGGACGAACGCTTGCCCAGCGCCGGCTTGATGGAGGTCCAGCTGTCGGTGAAGGCCTTGCGCCCCAGGTCGCGGAGATAGACCAGGAAGTCCCAGGCGGGCGCGTCCTTGGAATAGACACCCAGCTTGACCATGTCCTCGTCGGCGTGGATGCGGTGCAGGTTGACCCGGCGATAGGGATGCTGGCCGGGCGGCGGGTCCTTGATCATGCCGGCGTCCACCAGCCGGTTGATGGTCTCGATGGCGTTGACCTCGTGTACCAGCGAGGCGTTGAACGCCACCTCGTTCAGGCGGTCCAGCACCTGACGCGCCCCCTTGGGCGGCGGGCCGTCGCGGTGCAGCGGGTTGAGCGTCACCAGCAGCAGGTCCTCGGCGTCGGCCTCGCGCAGACGCTCCACCAGGGGGGTGAGCGGCGGATTGCCCATGTAACCGCCGTCCCAGTAATGGTGGTCGCCGATGGTGACGGTATGCAGCGAGGTGGGCAGGTTGGTCGAGGCCCGCACCGCGTCGGGCGACACGCCTCCGTCGATGAACAGCTGGCGGCGGCACTCGCCGATATCGGTGGCGGCGACGATCAGGGTGGGGGTCCCCGCCTGCGGCAGGGCGAAAATGGCCGGAATCTCGGGCAACACGTCCCTGAGCACGGCGGTGAGATAGGTGCCCAGGCCGGATTCGGCGGCCGGGGTATTGCTGCCCGCCACGTCGGCCCAGCGGGCGGCGGGGGAATCGTCGATGTTCCAGCCCTGGGCCAGGCCGATGGCGGCGACGAAGGGATTGCCGCCCCAGAAGGCGGCGCGGGCCACCGTTTCCCACAATTCGCGGATCTTGGTCCGCGCCGCCTCGGCCATGCGCTTGGAGCGCGCGCTGGCCGGGCCGGGCTGCGCCGCGCCCTCGTGATAGCCGTAGGCCATGGCGGTGGCGGTCAGCGCCCCCGAGGACGCCCCGCTGATGCCGACGAACTCGATGTTGCCGGCCGCCGCCTCGTCCAGCAGCGCGTCGAGCACGCCCCAGGTAAAGGCGCCGTGCACGCCGCCGCCCTGCAGGGCCAGCGCAATCCGATGGGGTTTTCCCATGAGCGTTCCTCCCGGAGAGGACGGTTTCCGTCCTTAGTTTTGACGAAGGGTACCGCGACCCCGCCCCCACTGGCAACCGCAGGTATCGTTACATCCATGCCCGCCCCGGCCCCCACCCGATTGGAACCCGGCTCTTACCCGATTGGAGAAGGCGGGCCGCCGCGCTATGCTGTCCGACCTTTCTGTTTGGGGTGAGGGGATTAGGCCATGAGCGATACCGACGGCTCGCCCGCCATGCAACGCGTCTTCCCCCGGGGGACGGTGATCTTCAAGGAAGGCGACAGCGGCCACGAAGCCTACATGCTGCAGCAGGGCACGGTGCGCATCTTCAAGAATGTCGCGGGCCGCAAGGTCACCATCGGCCGGGTCTGGCCGTTCCAGGTGTTCGGCGAGCTGGCGCTGATCGACGACGGCCCGCGCATGGCCGCCGCGGTAGCCGACGACGACGCCACCTGCCTGGTGCTGACCAAGGACGCCATCCGCTCCATGATGGACCAGGCGCCGCCGGGGCTGAACACCCTGATCCACTCGCTGCTGTCCACCATCCGCGAACTGGGCGACGATCTGGCCGACGCCAAGGCCATGCTGGCCGAACATAACGTGGAATGACCTGTCATCCCGACGATCCGCGGGAAGAGGGATCTCGTCCTGGCACGGCATTACCATTCCTGAACCGTCGTTCCAGGCGGAGATCCCTCGCCAAGGCCCGGGATGACAGGTGCCCTGCGTGATCCAGGTTCTGGCGACACTCGCCCCGGTCATCGCCCTGATCGCCCTCGGCCACCAGATGCGGTCGCGGCGCTGGGTCGATGATTCCTTCTGGCTGCCCGCCGAGCGCGCCACCTTCTTCCTGTTCTTTCCCGCCCTGCTGATCACCGCCCTGGCCCGTGCCCGGCTGGACGGCCTGCCGGTGGGCGGCATCATGGCCGCCGAGGCCGGCGCCGTGCTGATCATGGCGGTGGCCACCGGGCTGGCGGCCAGTTGGCTGCGGCAGGCTCCATGGCGCCTGGACGGCCCGGCCTTCACCTCGCTGTTCCAGTGTTCCATGCGTCCCAACACCTATGTGGGGCTGGCGGTGGCGGCGGGATTATGGGGCGGCCAGGGCGTCGCCCTGGTGGCCATCTGCACCGCCGCCGTGGTGCCGCTGGTCAACCTGCTGGGCATCCTGGCCCTGCTGCGCTGGGCCGGAAAGGAGGGCGCCTCCTTCCGCTGGGGCGTCGTCCTGCGGCAGATCGTCACCAACCCGCTGATCCTCTCCTGCGTCATCGGCATCGCGCTCAATCTCGGCGGCATCGGCCTGCCGCCGGTGGTCGGCCCCTTCCTCGACATCCTGGCCGGGGCCTCGCTGCCGCTCGGCCTGCTGGCGGTGGGCGCCGGCATCCGCCTGGGGGAATTGCGCCGGGCCGGCCCCTCGGTGGCCCTGTCCATCGCCGCCAAGATGGCCGTCCTGCCCCTGCTGGCGCTGGCGCTCGGCGCCCTGTGCGGGCTGGAGGGGCTGGCCCTGGCCGCCGCGGCGCTTTACGCCGCCCTGCCCGCCGCCCCGGTCTCCTATCTGGTGGCCCGCCAGATGGGCGGCGACGCGCCGCTGGTCGCCACCATGCTGTCGGCCCAGACGGTGGCCGCCGCCCTGATCATGCCGGTATGGATTCTGGCGGTTCCGGGGTACTGAATCCCCTTGCGGCGGAATTAAAAAAACGTATGCTCGTTTAACGCAAATCCACCGGCCTTCTTGTAGGGAGCGAGCGATGACCGGCTTCAATTCCGCGCTGAACTTCGACCTGGGCGAAACCGCCGACATGATGCGCGACTCGGTCGCCGCCTTCGCGCAAGGCGAGATCGCGCCCCGCGCCGCCGAGATCGACCACAGCAACGAATTCCCCAACGAGCTGTGGCCGCGCCTCGGCCAGATGGGCCTGCTGGGCATCACGGTGGACGAGAAGTACGGCGGCGCCGGCATGGGCTACCTCGAGCATGTGGTGGCCATGGAGGAGATCAGCCGGGCCTCGGCCTCGGTGGGCCTGTCCTACGGGGCGCATTCCAACCTGTGCGTCAACCAGATCAAGCGCAACGGCACCGAAGCGCAGAAGATGAAGTACCTGCCCAAGCTGATCTCGGGCGAGTATATCGGCGCCCTGGCCATGAGCGAGCCCAATGCCGGCTCGGACGTGGTCAGCATGAAGCTGAAGGCCGAGAAGAAGGGCGACCGCTACATCCTCAACGGCACCAAGATGTGGATCACCAACGGCCCCGACGCCGACGTGATCGTGGTCTACGCCAAGACCGATATCCATGCCGGGCCGCGCGGCATCACCGCCTTCATCGTCGAAAAGACCTTCAAGGGCTTCTCGGTGGCGCAGAAGCTGGACAAGCTGGGCATGCGCGGCTCCAACACCGGCGAGCTGGTGTTCACCGATTGCGAGGTGCCGGAGGAGAACGTGCTGAACGCCGTGGGCAAGGGCGTCAACGTGCTGATGAGCGGTCTCGACTACGAGCGCGTGGTGCTGACCGGCGGGCCGCTGGGCATCATGGCCGCCTGCATGGACATCGTGGTCCCCTACATGCACGAGCGCACCCAGTTCGGCCAGCCCATCGGCACCTTCCAGCTGATGCAGGGCAAGCTGGCCGACATGTACACCACCTTCAACGCCTGCCGCGCCTACACCTACGCGGTGGCCAAGGCCTGCGACCGGGGCGAGACCACCAGGAAGGACGCCGCCGGGGTGATCCTCTACGGCGCGGAAAAGGCCACCTGGATGGCACTGGAAGCCATCCAGACCCTGGGCGGCAACGGCTATATCAACGAATACGCCACCGGGCGCCTCCTGCGCGACGCCAAGCTCTACGAGATCGGCGCCGGCACGTCCGAGATCCGCCGCATGCTGATCGGCCGCGAATTGTTCGAAGAGACGAAGTAGCCGCCATGAGTGTCATCAAAAGCGCCATCAATCCCCGCTCCGACGAGTTCAGGGCCAATGCCGAGGCGACGCAAGGCCTGGTGGACGACCTGAAGAAGGTGGTCGCCCAGGTGAAGCAGGGCGGCGGCCCCGCCATGCGCGAACGTCATGTCGCACGCGGCAAGCTGCTGCCCAGGGAGCGCATCCGCCGCCTGCTGGACGTCGGCTCGCCCTTCCTGGAATTCTCGCAGCTGGCCGCCTGGGACATGTATTCCAAGGATGTGATGGGGGCCGGCATCATCACCGGCATCGGCTCCATCAACGGCCAGGAATGCATGATCGTCGCCAATGACGGCACGGTGAAGGGCGGCTCCTACTATCCGCTCACCGTGAAAAAGCACCTGCGCGCCCAGGACATCGCCAAGGAGAACAACCTCCCCTGCGTCTATCTGGTGGAATCGGGCGGCGCCAACCTGCCCAACCAGGATGAAGTGTTCCCCGACCGCGACCATTTCGGCCGTATCTTCTATAATCAGGCCCAGATGTCGGCTCTGGGCATCCCGCAGATTTCCGTGGTGCACGGCTCGTGCACGGCGGGCGGCGCCTATATCCCGGCCATGAGCGACGAAAGCGTCATCGTCAAGAACCAGGGCACCATCTTCCTCGGCGGCCCGCCCCTGGTGAAGGCCGCCACCGGCGAGGTGGTCTCGGCCGAGGAGTTGGGCGGCGCCGACGTGCATTGCCGCACCTCGGGCGTCACCGACCATTACGCCCAGGACGACGGCCACGCTTTGGCCATCGCGCGGCGCATCGTCGGCAACCTCAACCGCACCAAGCCGGTCGGCCTCAAGATGGCGACGCCGGAAGAGCCGCTGTACGACCCCAAGGAAATCTACGGCATCATCCCCAAGGACCGCCGCAAGCCCTATGACGTGCGCGAAGTCATCGCCCGCATCGTCGACGGTTCGCGCCTGGACGAGTTCAAGCAGACCTACGGCACGACGCTCGTCTGCGGCTTCGCCCATATCTGGGGCTATCCGGTGGGCATCGTCGCCAACAACGGCATCCTGTTCTCGGAAAGCGCCCAGAAGGGCGCCCATTTCGTCGAGCTGTGCAGCCAGCGCGGCATTCCGCTGATCTTCCTGCAGAACATCACCGGCTTCATGATCGGCAAGAAGTACGAAGCCGGCGGCATCGCCAAGGACGGCGCCAAGATGGTCACCGCCGTGGCCTGCGCCAAGGTGCCGCGCTTCACCGTGATCATGGGCGGCAGCTTCGGCGCCGGCAATTACGGCATGTGCGGCCGCGCCTACCAGCCGCGCATGTTGTACATGTGGCCGACGGGGCGCGTCTCGGTGATGGGTGGCGAGCAGGCGGCCAACGTCATGGCCCAGATCAAGAAGGACGCCATGGAGGCCAAGGGCCAAAGCTGGCCCGCCGACGAGGAGGAGGCCTTCAAGGTTCCCATCCGCGACCAGTACGAAACCCAGGGCCACCCCTACTACGCCGGGGCGCGGCTGTGGGACGACGGGCTGGTCGATCCCGCCGAGACCCGCATGGTGCTGGCGCTCAGCCTGTCCGCCTCGTTCAACGCCCCCATCGAGCCGACGAAGTTCGGCGTGTTCAGGATGTAGGCCGATGAGCGCCCTTCTCATCGGCACCCATGACGGGGTGCGGACCATCACCCTCAATCGGGCCGAGCGGCACAACGCCTTCGACGACGCGCTGATCGCCGAACTGGCCGCCGCCTTCCGCGATGCCGCCATCGCGCCGGGCCTCCGCGCCGTGGTGCTGGACTCCACCGGGAAAAGCTTCTCGGCCGGGGCCGACCTGGAATGGATGAAGCGCATGGCCGGCTATTCCCATGCGGAGAATCTGGCCGACGCCATGGCGCTGTCGGACATGCTGGAAGCCATCGATGCCTGTCCCAGGCCGGTCATCGGCGTGGTGCAGGGCGCCGCCTATGGCGGAGGCGTCGGGCTGGTGGCCTGTTGCGATCTGGCGGTGGCGGCCGACAGCGCCACCTTCTGCCTGTCCGAGGTCAAGCTGGGCATCATTCCGGCGGTGATCAGCCCTTATGTGGTGCGCGCCATGGGCGGCCGTCAGGCGCGGCGCTACGCCGTCACCGCCGAGCCGTTCGACGCCACCGAGGCCAAGGCCACCGGGCTGGTGCACGAGGTGGTGCCCGCCGAGCGTCTGGGCGAGGTCCGCGACAAATGGCTGGCCCGCCTCAAGGGCAACGGGCCACAGGCCATGAGCACGGCCAAGACCCTGATCCGCCGCGCCGCCGACCAGCCCTTGGACGACGAATTGCGCACCTGGACCGCCGGACAGATCGCCGAGCGCCGGGCTTCGGACGAAGGCCAGGAAGGCATCCGCGCCTTCCTGGAAAAGCGCAAACCCGCATGGATTGAGGGATAACCGGGTATGTTCGACAAAATCCTCATCGCCAATCGCGGCGAAATCGCAGCCCGCGTCATGCGCACCGCCAAGCGCTTAGGGATTCGTACCGTGGCGGTCTATTCCGAGGCCGATGCCAACGCCATGCATGTGGCCATGGCCGACGAGGCGGTGCTGATCGGCCCCGCCGCCGCCGCCGAAAGCTACCTCAAGGGCGACGTGATCCTGGACGCCGCCAGGCGGACCGGAGCCCAGGCCATCCATCCCGGCTACGGCTTTTTGTCGGAGAACGCCGGCTTCGCGGAGGCTTGCGCCAAGGCCGGCGTGGTGTTCATCGGCCCGCCGGTGGGCGCCATCCACGCCATGGGCTCCAAGGCGGAATCCAAGCGGCTGATGGAAGCGGCGGGCGTACCGCTGGTCCCCGGCTATCACGGCCAGGGCCAGTCGCTGGAGGAACTGACCCGCGAGGCGGCGGTGATCGGCTATCCCGTGCTGGTCAAGGCCAGCGCGGGAGGCGGCGGCAAGGGCATGCGGGTGGTGACCGAGGCGTCCGGTCTGGCCGACGCGGTGGCCTCGGCCAAGCGCGAGGCCAAGGCGGCGTTCGGTGACGATTCCCTGCTGCTGGAGACCTATCTCGGCCGTCCGCGCCATGTGGAAATCCAGGTGTTCTGCGACACCCACGGCAACGGACTCTATCTGTTCGAGCGCGACTGCTCCATCCAGCGCCGCCACCAGAAGGTCATCGAGGAAGCCCCCGCCCCGGCGCTTTCCGACGAGACCCGCCGGGCCATGGGCGAGGCCGCCGTTTCCGCCGCCCAGGCGGTGGACTATGTCGGCGCCGGCACGGTGGAGTTCCTCTATCAGGACGGCCGCTTCTTCTTCATCGAGATGAACACCCGCCTGCAGGTGGAACATCCGGTCACCGAGATGATCACCGGCCTCGACCTGGTGGAGTGGCAATTGCTGGTCGCCGCCGGGGGCCGGCTGCCGCTGGCCCAGGAACAGCTGTCGTGCAGGGGCCACGCCTTCGAGGCCCGCCTTTATGCCGAGGACCCTGCCCGCGACTTCCTGCCGGCCATCGGCCGGTTGGTCCATCTGGCCCCGCCGGCCGAGAACCGCCATGTGCGCGTCGATACCGGCGTGCGCCAGGGCGACGAGGTCACCCCCTTCTACGACCCCATGATCGCCAAGCTGATCGTCTGGGACGAGGATCGCGGCGCGGCGCTGCGCCGCCTGCGCCGCGCCCTGGCCGATTATCAGGTGGCCGGCGTCACCACCAACATCTCGTTCCTGGGTGCCATCGCCGCCCACCCGGCCTTCGCGGCGCTGAAACTGGACACCGGCTTCATCGAGCGCCACCGCGCCGATCTGGCTCCGCCGCCCGCCCCGGTGCCGGCCATGGGGCTGGCCTTCGCCACCCTGGCCCTGCTGCTGTGGCGCGAGGGCGACAGCGCCAAGGCCGCCGCCACCTCGGGCGATCCCCATTCCCCCTGGCACCAGACCAACGGCTGGCGCCTCAACGACGACAACCACCACGATTTCCGCTTCGTCGACGCTGGCGAGGAGCGCCGGGTCACCGTGCACTTCGTCACCGGCGGCTGGTCCCTGGACCTGCCCGACCAGACCCTGTCGGCGCGGCGCGCCACCCTGACCGGTACCACGCTCTCGGCGGAGATCGGCGGCGAACGCCGCACCGCCACCGTGGTGCGCTCCGGCTTCGACATCACCGTGCTGCACGACGGCCATGTCTGGAAGATCAAGTTGGACGACCCCTCCGCCGCCGCCGCCGAGCGCGAGAGCGGCGACGGCCGTCTGGCCGCTCCCATGCCGGGCACCGTGGTGCAGGTGCTGGTCAAGCCCGGCGACGCGGTCACCGCCGGGCAGCCGCTGATCGTGGTCGAGGCCATGAAGATGGAGCACGCCATCAAGGCTCCCGCCGAAGGCATCGTCGCCGCCATCCACTTCAAGGTGGGCGACGCGGTGGCCGAGGGCACCGAACTGCTGGCCTTCGAGGTGACGAAATAGGCCTATCCGGGTAAAAGCGGGCGCGACGCCCGCATACAGGCATCAAGGACACGACCGCCATGCGCCACCCCAGCCGGATCAAGATCGTCGAGGTCGGCCCCCGCGACGGCCTGCAGAACGAGCCCAGGCCGGTGCCGGTGGCGGTCAAGGTCGCGTTGATCGACCGCCTGACCGAGACCGGGCTCGCCGCCATCGAATCGGGCAGCTTCGTCAGCCCCAAATGGGTGCCGCAGATGGCCGCCACCAATGAGGTGATGGCCGCCATCACGAGGCGGCCCGGAATCGCCTATCCGGTGCTGACCCCCAACCTGCGGGGGCTGGAGGCGGCGCTGGAGGCCCGGGCCGAGGAGGTGGCGGTGTTCGCCGCCGCCTCCGAGAGCTTCTCCCAGAAGAACATCAACTGTTCCATCGCCGAAAGCCTGGACCGCTTCGCCCCCCTGACCGCCCGGGCGCGGGCCGAGGGCCTCAGGGTGCGGGGCTACGTCTCCTGCGTGCTGGGCTGCCCCTACGAGGGCGCCATCGCTCCCGGCGCGGTAGCCGAGGTGGCGGGCCGGCTGGCCGCCATGGGCTGTTACGAGATTTCCCTGGGCGACACGGTGGGCGTCGGCACGCCGGCCAAGGCCCAGGCCATGATCGACGCGGTGGCCGCCCGCCTGCCCGTCGAGATGCTGGCCGCCCATTTCCACGACACCTACGGCCAGGCCCTGGCCAATCTGCTGGCGGTGATGGAGCGCGGCGTCGCGGTGATGGATTCCTCGGTGGCCGGGCTGGGCGGCTGTCCCTATGCCAAGGGCGCCGCCGGCAACGTGGCCAGCGAGGATCTGGTCTACATGCTGAACGGCATGGGCATCCATACCGGCGTCGACCTGGACAAGCTGATCGACGCCGGGACGTTCATCTGTTCGGCGCTGGGCCGCCCCACCGGCTCGAAAGTGGCGCGGGCGCGGGGCTGATACTCCCGATGGCCATGGCAATAAGTATGCCTGCGTGATACTCTGAAGCCCTTGTCATTGGCAGTATTGGGCAGCTCCCCATGTCCACCGATTTCTGGGTTGATGCGCTGAGCGTCGGTGTGGATGAATTCGACTGCGCCCACCGCGAGCAATTGAACACCATCGGCGAGATCGAGGCGGCCCTGGAGCGGGGCGACCGCACCGAGGCCGTGGCCCTGCTGGAGCACCTGCTGCAGCATCTGGTCCGCCATCAGGCCGAGGAGATGGACCTGCTGGTCCGCACCGGTTATCCCGGCACCGACCACATCCACGAGGTTCAGTCCGCCAATCTGAACCGGCTGCGCCTGTTGAAGACGCAGGTGGAGAACGGCGGCCCCATGCCCGACGCACGGCGCATCGCCACGGAAATGCGGATGGCCTTCGTCGATTACCTGCTGAAGGGCGACATCAACTTCAAAAGCCATCTCGACATGGTCGGATACGGGTACCGGTGAATTCGGCGCGGGGCCGGGGCGGTCCCGGCCATAGCGGTACCCAGCCCGGTCCATATCCGGACCGGCAGCGACCCTGGAGGGAGAATTCAGTCCAGCGGAGCGGCGGGGGCGCGGTAGAAGAAATCGGGATCGGCGAGCGTCGAGGCCGAGACGGTGATCATGGTCTTGGGCTGCGCCTTGTTGAACAGACGGGCATGCATGATGCCGTCCACGTGCTCGAAGATCTTCTCGACCACCCAAATGCTCTTCTTGGTGTCGTGGGCCTTGATGAACATGTCACCGACCTGTGCATCAACGGACTTGCGCTTGAACATTCCTACTCCCGCCGCATTCTGTCGGATGAGATGATCACCCTGCCGGGGCCTGGGGCGCCCCCGATCTGACAGAGGTTATATGACACGGAGCCTGACGGGAAGCCGTGTCGTAAAATTTGTGCTTTGCGGGATAGGATTCCATGACCGCCGACGACGCCATCGTATTGATCGACTGCGAGAACCTGACCGGCACGCGACGGTTGGAAGCCTTAAGCCGCTGGGCCGGGGCCGGCCGCATCGAGCTGTTCGGGCGCCAGGGCGCCATGGCCCCCTGGCGGGCCGCCCTGGCCCGGCGGGGGTTGGCCGCGGCGACGGAGACCCCGGTTCCCGACGACGCGCCATCCCAGGCCGCCGACCAGGCCATCGCCAGTGCCGTGCGGAATCTGGCCGTCCGGCCGATTCCCGGACCGGTGGTGATCGCCTCCAACGACAAGGGCTTCGCCGCCGACATCGCCGGCCTGCGGGCGGCCGGCATCGCCGCCCGCCAGGATTTCGACCTGGACGAAGCGGGATTGCTGCGTCTGGTGGTGGCGGAAATCGCCCGCCCCGACGGCTGGGCCGCCGCCGGCGGAGTCGGCGACCATCTGAGCCGCCGGTTCGGCCTGGACATCAGGGGGCGTCTTTCCGCCTTGGCGGAACGGGCCGGCCTTGCCCTGCGGCACGACCGGACGGGTCCATGGCTGTCGCTGAACGGGACATGGGAGGCGGGCGGCGTTTGAAATGACGGGCCTTTCCTGGCATGGAGCGGTCTCTGGCCGGAGTATCGCGCCTTGACAGGCTGTGGGGAAACGCTGTCTCGACGTCCTTACGCCCTGTTCCGCCATACTCGGACGTGATCCGGACATCCATGCGATGACGCAATGGGCAGAAGAACTACGCCACCTTGTCCATAAAGAACCTCGCCGCCAGATCGGCTCCCGGCAGCGCCGGGCTGTAGAGAAACCCCTGGGCGGCGGTGCAGCCCAGCGACCGCAGGAGTTCGGCCTGCTCCTCGGTCTCGACGCATTCGGCGACCACGGCCATGCCGAAGAGATCGGCCAGTTGGATCATGCTGCGGATCAGGGCGGCACTCCCGTCCACGACCAGGGCCTCGCGGACGAACGACCCGTCGATCTTCAAGGTGGTGGCCGGCAGCCGCCGCAGATAGGCCAGGCTGGAATGGCCTGGTGGCGCTGGGTCTGCCGGGGGGCGAATTTCCCGGAAACATCGGAAAACACCGCGACGTATTGGCCGGCTTCATCCCCGGGCCGGCCGACGGCGCGGATGGTCAGCCATTCCAGGTAGACTCCCCCGCCCTTGCGGCGGTTCCATATCTCTCCCTGCCAGCGGCCGTCTTTCCGCAATCCCCGCCACAGCTCCCGATAGAATTCCGCCGTGTGGTGGTGGGAGCGGAGGATACCCGGGGTCTTGCCGACCGCGTCCTCGGGACCATAGCCGGTGATGGCGGTGAAGGCCGGATTGACCCGCTGGATGATGCCGTCCATCCCGGTGATGAAGATACCCTCGGAAGCGCCATCCATGATGGCGGCCAGCACCTGGGAATCGGTGGGGGGACTGGCGCCGCGGTCGAGCCGTTCGTTGGCGTTGCTGTGGGTCATGGCAAGCCCCTTTCCGTCGTCTTGGTATCTACGCACTGCGGATTTCCTGGATGAAGCCGGCCACCTGCCGGGCCAGTTGGCCGGAAGCGCCCTTCAGGCCGTTGGCGGCGGTATAGACCTGGTCGGCCATGGTCTTGGTCTCATCGGCGGCGCCGGAGACCACCTGGACGTTGTCCGCCGCCGCCGCCGTGCCGTGGGCGGCCTGCTCCACCGAGCGGGCGATCTCGGCGGTGGCGGCGCCCTGCTCCTCGACCGCCGCCGAGATGGCCGTGGACAGCTCGTTGATGTTCTCGATGGTGTCCGAGATGGAACGGATGGCCGCAACCGCCGACTGGGTCTCGCCCTGGATGGCGGCGATCTGGGTGCCGATCTCGTCGGTGGCCCTGGCCGTCTGGTTGGCGAGGCTCTTGACCTCGCTGGCCACCACCGCGAAGCCTTTGCCGGCGTCGCCGGCCCGCGCCGCCTCGATGGTGGCGTTGAGCGCCAGGAGGTTGGTCTGGGCGGCGATGTCGGTGATCAGCTTGACCACCTCGCCGATCCTCTGGGCGGCGTCGGCCAGGTTGCGGACCATGCGGTCGGTCTCGCCGGCCTGGCGCACCGCGGCCCGCGAAATGTCCGCCGCGTGGGAGACCTGGCGGGAAATCTCGGTCACCGAGGACGAGAGTTCCTGCGTCGCCGCCGAGACCGACTGGACGTTGGCGGTGACCTGGCCGGTCATGGCGGTGACGTTGCCGGCCTGGATCATGGTCTCCTCGGCGTTGGCCGACAGGGTCTGGGCATTGCCGAGCAGCGAGCCCGACGACTGGTCGATCAGGTCGACCACGCTGCGGACCCGTTCCTCCAGGGAGTGGGCGACACGGTCCAGTTCGGCGCGGCGCGCCTCTTCCGACTTGCGGTCCAGTTCGGCCTTTTCCAGCTGGCCGTAGCCCAGCTTGGCCTTCATGGCCCGCAGCAGGGCATGGATCTGGTTGAACTCGCCGATGGCGGCGCTGGGAATGTCGTGGGCCATGTTGCCCGAGGCGATGGCATCGAAGTGGCGTTCCAGCGCCTGCATGGGGGTCCGCACGCTGCGCAGCAACCAGATCCCCAGCCCCGCCGCCAGCCCCACCGCGACCAGCAGCACGACGGCCATCTGGATGGCCAGCCGGGCGGCACGGACCTGCGACTCGGCGAAGGTGGCGCCGGCATCCCGGCGCTGGTAATCGATCAGGGCCTGCAGCGTGGTCCGGGCGGCCAGGAAGCGGGGGGTGACGCTCTCGTTCATGTGCCGGCCCAATCCGGCGGCATCCCCCTTGCCGGCCATCTCCATGGCCGGCGCCAGGCCCTGCTTGCGGAAGGCGTCGCGCGCCTGCACGAAGTCCTCGCCCAGCCGGCGTTCTTCGTCCGTGTCGGTCTTGGACCAATAGGACTCCCAGGTGGCCGAGATGCGCTGGGAATTGGCCTCGATCTCGGCGAGGCGATCGGCCACCGGCCTGGCATGGGCGGCGCGCAGCTGCTCCACCTCGACCTGGGCGATCTGGCGATAATTCTCCTGGGTCAGATCGGCGATCCGGGCCAGATCGGTGGCCCGCACCGTGTTGTCGTTGAAGATGGTTTCCAGGTCGTGGCGGATGTCGCTCATGCCGGAATAGCCCAGCCCGCCCACCAGGATCACCACGGCGACCAGCGCCGTCAGCGCGCTGCCCAGGCGGCCGCCGATGGTGTTGCACCACTGGCCGAGACGGCCGCCGAGGGTCTTGGAGACCACGCGACCGTCCTCGATGGCCAGGCCGGCGGCCCGGCCGGTCCGGAACAGTTCATAGGCCTTTTCCGCCTGCGCCACCTGGGCGCGGGTCGGCTTGGAGCGGATGGAGATGAAGCCGGCGATGCGGCCGTCCTCCATGAAGGGCGTGACGTTGGCCCGCACCCAGTAATGGTCGCCGCCCTTGCTGCGGTTCTTGACCATGCCCTCCCAGGGCCGCCCGGCCTTGATGGCCGCCCACAGGTCGGCGAAGGCCTCCTTGGGCATGTGGGGATGGCGCACCAGATTGTGCGGCGCGCCCAGCAATTCCTGCTCGGTGAAGCCGCTGATGTCGATGAACGCCTTGTTGACGAAGGTGATGCGTCCGCCGGAATCCGTCCTCGACACCAGCAGATCACCCTCTTGCAGTTCCACCTCACGGTTGGTCACCGGTCCGTTGTCGCGCATGTCCGTCTCCAGTCCTGGCAGGGGGCATTGGCCCGTTCACATGCCCGGACTCTGGCGCCGCAACATTGCCGGACGGCCATCGCGTGTGTTGCCGGATCGATATTTTTTGTTTCCGGCGGGCCGCGCCGCCCCTCTCCCCCGCCGGCAACGGGTTGGAAGCAAATCTTGACGATGCGGCAACACATCGCCGCATCAGGCGGCAATGAACGCCAGGCAACCTGCATGACATCTCCGGGGCAATCCGGCCTTTCCTGAAGCAGGGGATGGACTGACATGAGCGACAGTTTCGAGGATTTCATGGTGGAATTGCGGCAGGAATTTCTGGGCAAGCTGCCCGCCCACTCCCGGACCATCACCGACGCCTGGCGCGACGCCATGGCAGACCGGGAGCGCAAGGAGGCGCTGTCCCGCCTGGCGACCAACGCCCGTCACCTGGCCGGGGCCGGCCGGACCTTCGGTTGCCCTGAAATCTCCGAGGCGGCGGAAACCCTTGAATTCTGCCTGATCAAGGTCCGCCGGGGCGCCAATATCCGCCTGGAGGAGATGACGCCGTTCATCGCCGAGCTGATCGCCGCCATCAATTGGGCGCATCTGGAGAAATACTGACTCCATAAAGTCCGTGGCACGGCCGCCCCCGGCTCGCTATCATTCTCTTTGGTCGAGTTGGGGATTTAAACATGCCGAGGGTTCTCGTCGTCGACGACGATCCATTGATGATCAAGCTCATCGAGCGGGTGCTGCAGGACGCCGGCTGCAAGGTGGTCACCGCCTCCGGCATGGCCGAGGCCTTGGCCGCGGTCGACCGCCAGCCCATCGACGTGGCGGTGATCGATCTCATCCTGGGCGACGAGAACGGACTGGACCTGGTGGCGGCATGGCGCGACCGGCCCGACATGGCGCTGATCGTCATCTCCACCAAGGCCCACGCCATCGACCGCGTCGTCGGCATCGAGATGGGCGCCGACGATTATCTGATCAAGCCGTTCGAGCCGCGGGAGCTGGCCGCCCGGGTCCGCCGCGTCTTCAAGCGGCTGAAACCGCCGGCCGCCGGCCTTTCCTCCTCCTCCACGCCGCCGGCCAACGGCGACGCCAATATCCTGCGGTTCGACAATTGGACGGTGGATTGCGACGCCTGCACCCTGGCCACCGCCGACGGCGACAGGGTGCCGCTGACCTCCACCGAATTCCGTCTGGTGGAAATCTTCGCCACCCGGCCCAACCGGGTGCTGTCGCGGGAACAATTGCTGGACCTGCTCTACGGCAACGCCACGCCGTCCTCGGACCGGGCGGTGGACGTCATGATCACCAAGATCCGCCAGAAGATGGCCGATGCCGGTGCCGCCGATCCCCTGATCCGCACGGTGCGCGGATTGGGCTATCAATGGACCGCCGGGCCATCGCCCTGATTCTCCAGCGCCAGGGCGATGGCCCGGCGCAGTTCCGCCACGTCGTCCGCCAGCCGTTCCACCGGCCGGGCGGCGATCAGGGCCCGCTCCAGCGACTCGGCCCGGGCGCTGATCTCGGGATAGCCGAAGGTGAGTCCCTGCCCGGCCAGGCGGTGGACCTGGGCCCTGAGGCGCGCTAGGCCGCCGGCCGGATCGTCCCCCCCCGCCGCATCGGCCCAGGCGGCGGCCAGGGCGGCATCGTACCCGGGAAGATCGCGGCGGAACTCCGCCGTCAGTTCGGCCATGAAATCCGTGAAGCCGGGCGTTTCCCCGGTCATTGGAGCGCCGCCCAGACCCGGCGGATCTGGGCGACCAGATCGGCGGGCTCGAACGGCTTGGTGATGACGTCGGCGACGCCCAGGCTATGGAAACGCCCGATCTCCTCGGCCTGGGCCTTGGCGGTGATGAAGATCACCGGCAGGCCGCGGGTGGCGGAATCGGCGCGCAGGGCGGCCAGGGTATCCGGGCCGTCCATGCCGGGCATCATCACGTCCAGCAGGATGAGATCGGGCCGGAAGGCGGGAATGGCCTCCAGCGCCTCCTCCCCCGAGCCGGCGACCGCCACGGTGAAACCGCCCAGCTTCTCCAGGCTGATGCGCACCACCTTCTGCAGGATCACTTCGTCGTCCACGTAGAGGATGCGGGAAAGAGGGACGGTCATGCTTGGGTCTCCGCCGGAATTACGGAAGGGGGCAGCAGGGAAATGATGACCTCGAGAAAGTCCCGTTCGGAAATGCGGGACTTCACGAAGGCCGAATGAATGCCGGCGGCCAGGGCGGCCGGCACCTCGTCGGCGGCGGTGAAGACCACCACCGGGGGCCGCGCCCCGTCGCTGTTCCGCAGCCATTCCATGACGTCCAGCCCGTTGCCGTCGGGGAGGCCGAGATCGATGATGGCCAGGTCGAAGCACTGGCCTTCGGCCACCCGGATTCCCTCCTCGACCGTGGCGGCGCCGATGACCATGGCGTGCGGGGCGAGAAGCCGGGCGATCATCGACCGGGTCGCGGCGTCATCCTCGATATGGAGGATGCGGACCGTCTCGGTCCCCGGCCGCGTCTCCCCGCCCACCATGTCGGGGGACCGGATGGATGGCAGGTCCACGTGGAAGACGCTTCCCTCTCCCGCCTCGCTCTCGAAGGAAATGCCGCCGCCCATGCGCTCGACCAGTCCCTTGGTGATGCTGAGCCCCAGGCCGGTCCCGCCCTTGAGCTTATGATCGGAGGTATCCGCCTGGGCGAACTTGCCGAAGATCTGGGAGCGGAATGTGTCGGGAATCCCCGGACCGCGATCCCTCACCGAGAACCGGACCCTGTCGGCGTCCCTGCGCGCAACCTCCAAGGTGACCAGGCCGCCCCGGGGAGAGAACTTCACCGCATTGGAGACGAGATTGGTCAGGACCTGCAGCAGGCGGTCGAAATCCGCGATGACCCGCAGATCGGAATCGAGGCTGCGCGACGCCAGCGCCACGCCGTATTGAGTGGCGAACGGGGCATTGTCGGTCATGGCCCGGGCCAGCATGCCGGCCACGGCGATCTCCGTCATCTCCAGCTTGAGATGACCGGAGCCGATCTTCTCGATGTCGAGGATGTCGTTGATCAGCCGCACCAGACGGACGGTGCTCTGCTCGGCGATTTCGGTCAGTTCGCGGATTTCGGCGGGGAAATCCCCCAGCACCCCGGTATTGACCAGCGACAGCGAGCCGCGGATGGCGGTCAGCGGCGTGCGCAATTCGTGGCTGACCGTCGAGATGAAATCGGCCTTCATCCGGTCGATCTTCTTGCGTTCGGAAATGTCGTGCACGGTACCGATGAACATGCGCAGCCCCTGCAGCTGGACCTCGCTGACCGCCAGTTCCATGGGGAAGGTCTCGCCGGATTTGGTCAGCCCCTCGACCTCGCGGCCGATGCCGATCACCTTGGGGATGCCGCTGGACATGTAATCGGCGAGGTAGCCGTCGTGCCGGCCTTGATGCGGCTCGGGCATCAGCATCTTGACGTTGTTGCCGACCACCTCGGCGGCGGCATAGCCGAACAGCCGCTCGGCGGCGGGATTGACGGTATGGATGATGCCGCGCGGGTCGATGGTGATGATGCCGTCCATGGTGTTTTCCACGATGGCGCGCATGCGGGCTTCGTTGTCGCGCAATTGCCGCTCGGCCTTGCGCCGCCCGGAAATGTCGGCCGCCACGCCCAGGAAGCCGATGATCCTTCCATCGGGGGAACGGATGGCCGAGACCGACAGCAGGACCGGAAGCTTGGAGCCGTCCTTGCGCACGAAGGTCCACTCGCGTTCGTCGAATGGCTGGCTCCGCGCCCGGGCGACGACGATCCCCAGGCCGGGTTCCACGGGCTTTCCGGTCTCCCGGCTCAGGATCTCCGCCTGGGCCGCCAGCTCCTCCGGCAGATGGATGACCTCCGGAGTCCATTTGCCGATCATTTCCCCGGCGGCATAGCCCAGCATGGCCTCGGCCTTGCTGTTGAACAGGGTGATGACGCCGTTGGGGTCGGTGGCGATGATGGCCACCGCCGCGCTGTTGAGCACCGAATCCTGGAAGGCGGTCAGGGCTTCCAGCTTCAGCCGGGCCTCGTGCAGGGCGGAAACGTCGAACACCAGGGCGAAGAACCCCTGGACCCTATCGCCGTCCACATGGGGGATGTAATGGGCCTGGATATGGCGGGTGGCGCCGTCCGCCCGCCGCACCGTCCGCTCGAATTGCTGGGGCTGGCCGGCCAGCGCCCCCAGGACATGGGACTGGTTCTCGGCGTGGAGGTCCGGACCGAGAACCTCGGCCATGCTCTGGCCGACGATCCGTTCCGCCGGAAGGCCCAGCCATTCCCGGAAGGTGATATTGGCGAAGCGGCAGCGCTGGTCCCGGTCCCAATAGGCCGCCAGGGCCGGCAGGTTGTCGATGACCAGGCGGAGCATCTGTTCGCTGGCCCGCTGCGCCTCCTCCAGCCGCGCCAGGGCGGCGAATTTCTCGCGCAGCAGGTTTTCCGTCATCTTGCGTTCAGTGATGTCGGACAGCAGCAGCAGCAGATGGCGTTCGTCGTTACGGAAGAAGCGGAGGAAACGGCATTCGACCCAGGCGGTCCGACCGGCGGTCGAGGTCAATTGCGTATCGAACCGCTTGCTGCCGCCGCCGTCGAGAATCTTCAGGGCGGCGTCGAGCATTCCCGACGCCCGCCAGGAATCGAGGGTGCGGAAATTCTGCGCCAGGACCCGGTCCTGGGACATCCCCTTGATGGAAGCGAAGGCGGCGTTGGCCAGGATGCATTCGCCCCCATGACCATAGGCGGCCATGCCGATATTGGCCCCGTCGATGATCGCCTCGTTGAACCCCAGGGCATCGGCGAGCGAATGCCGGGCGGCATCCGTTTCGGCCTGCGCCCGGCGCTGCCGCAGGAACAGCAGGGTCAGGAAACCCAGCAGGATGCCGCTGGCGACGGCGAGCACTGCGGTCTGAAGCGCCCAGGCTCCGAGATAATCCCCCTTGGCGAAGGCGACGGTGACGAACAGGGGATAGTTCCGCAACTGACGATAGCCGTAGGTGCGGTCGATGCCGTCCGAGGGAAAGACCAGGTCGCCGGTTCCCCAGCGCTCCCCGGCCCTGATCCGGGCCAACAGGGGGGATTGGGCCTGCTGGCCGAGGGAATGGGGCCGCCGGAGCACCAACCCTCCGTTATCCACGCGCCGGATGACGATCAGCCCCTGCGGCCCCACATCCAGCCCATCCATCTGCTCCTGAATGGAATGCAGCGTGATGGTGCCGATGGCGGCGCCGGCGAAGGCGCCGCTGCCGTCACGCTTGGCGACGGCCATGCTCAGGCGGCCGTCCCGCGCCTCCGACAGGACCAGTTCCATGCCGGCGGTCGCGCGCAAGATCCGGAACCACTCGGTCGGCTCGATCTCCTCCAGGGAAGGCGAGGTCTCGGCGACGCTCCGCCCGTCGGCATCCACCAGCCGGTATTGGGAGACCTCGGGAAACTGGAAGAGCTGGTCGCGCAGGGTGGCGACGATGTCCTGGCGGCGCGCCCCGGTGATGGACGCGGAGAAATCCTCCACGCCGATGGTCCGGGTGAATGAGCGCAGGTCGCCGTCCACCCGGCTGAACTTCGCCTCCAGGTCGATGGAGATCACATTGGCCAGGTTCTGGGTGGTGACCTCCGCCTGCTGCCGCACGACGCTGTAGCCGTTCCAGAACAGATACCCCACCAAGGCGACGACCCCGACCACGCCGGCCAGGAAGACCCCGACGGCGTGACGATCCCGATGATCCGACTGGCTGGTCATTGACGGTTGTTGCGGCATCGCCCCCTCTTGCTGGATTCTACCATAGCCTTCGAGGGAATAAGTGGGGGCTCGTCCACGGAAAAGCCTCCCCCGGCCACCACATCATTTTGGCGGTGCTGCCGCTGCTCCTGGCCGCCTTGATGCTGAGGCTTTCCTCCAAATTCGGCAGCGAGAACCAGAAGGACCAGAACATCGTCCTGCGCCTGTCCGGCCGGGGAGAGAGTATCGAGGCCGGGACCTTGGGCAAGGGGATTTCGCCGTGATCTACCCCCAGCCTCCTTCCGCCTCCCCATGGTGCCAAGCCGCTTTGACATCCGGACGCGGTTGAAGCTGTCGCAGCTTTACGACGCCCGCCAAACCCCCATGCCGTTCTGCCGGGCCATCCCCTCGGCGTTGCGGATGAAGTCCGGGGCGTTCGCGGCGGCCTTGGCGAAGCCGGACAGAGCGAAGACCTCGGCGATATCGAGCCCCTTGGCGAGCGAGACGCAGCGCCAGCCGCCGACCGGGGCCAAATCGCACGTCACCCCTCCTGCCTGAGACACGTAATTGCGGGCGGCGGCTTCAGCTTCCGGCAGATTGACGGGCCGCAGACCAGCCAGGGGCAGGCGCTGCCCGTTCACGCTGAGGGTGGCGGTGTCGAGAATCTCGGGAATGCCGGAATGGCTGGCGGGGACCTGTTTCACCGGCGGAATCGCCGCGGCGGGAACGACCGGGGCCGGCTTCTGAAGCTGGGGCTGCAAGGTTGCCGCCGGCATTGTTGCCGTGGTGGGCGAACTGAACAGTTTCGGCCCCAGGAAGACGACAGTCAGGACCAGGGGAACACCGACGGCAAGGCCGATCTTCAACCCCTTGCTCAGTTGCGGGCCATGGCCGACCAGGCCGGGGCGGTCTTCCGAGCGGACATTCAGGATCGTGCCGGAACCGCTGGTCGCGGCGGACTGACCCAAGGTGGGCTCGGATCGCGGCGGCCTGCCGGCAAAGCCGTCGAGTTCGCGCAAGGCCGCCCGGTGCTGCAATTCCTGCGCGACGGCCACGGAGACGCACCGCTTGCCTACGGGATTGAAGACGGTGCCCGTGGCCTTGGCCACCACGATGGCCAGCGGAATGCCGATGATGGTGCAGCACAGCAGGAAGGCCTGAACCACCATCGCCACGGCCAGGAGCAACCCGAAGGGGAACCACAGGATTATGATGATCCATGAATAGGCCTTCCACAGCCCGATCTCGGCACTAGGGTCCAGGTCGCTGTCGCGCACCATCGCCCGCCCGAACGGCCCCAGATAGAACTTGCCCAGCTCCATCAGGCCGAGCCCGAGGGGGGCGCCGACCACGGTGACCGTGAAGAGCAGGCCGATCAGATAGGTAATGGCGGCATTGATGAATCCGAGGAACGGAAAGTGCCACAGAATGTTGCCAAGCGCCCTCATTGCCGCCTCCTCGCGGACCGGTTCCTAGACGAGAAGCCTCAGCGCGAGGCCACCACCCACTGCTTCTGTTCGTTCAGGCACGAGGTCACCGTTTCCTCGTGCTGCTTGCCGGAGGTCTCGACCACCACCTGCTTCAGTTGGCGGCAGGTCCGTCCATCGGCCATGGTGGTGGGAGCCGAAACCGGCTCGACCCAGCCCCAATTGCCCGATTGCCCCCCGGAACGGACCGGTTCGACCGCGCCCCATTGACCGGCGGAGCCCTGCTTGTTGGGTTCGACGGCGGCCCATTGTCCGCCCCCCTGCGATGACGGGGCGGAAGGGGTGGGAGGCGGCAAGGGGGCCGTCTTGACCTGGCGCTGCGGGGCGGCCTTCGGCTTGGGTGGCTGGGATGCGGTGGTGTTTGGCGTAGCCGTCGCTGTTTGAGCCGTCGCGGTTGGCGCGGAAGCCGGTGCGCTGGCCGTGGCCGGAACCTGAGCAGTATCGGACGCCCACACCACCTTCTGCCCCACCGGCGCCTCGCCCGCCGTCTGCGAAGCGGTCGCAAGCGCCTGCTGGTCCTGGCAATCGAGCAGCGAGCCGAGCTGCTGGCCGATCAATCCACCCACAGCCGCGCCGAGAAGAGCCGTGCCGATCTTGCCGCTGCCCTTGCCCAGCAGCAGGCCGGCGGCAACGCCGCCCACGACCGCGCCGATGGCCGCGCCACCGACCTTGCAGTTGTTGTCGAAGGCCGTCTCCATGGTCTTGCAGCCGGTCAACGCCACCGGGACGCACACCGCCGAAGCCAGGAGAGACATCCGTCCCAGCCTGGACACGCCAAAGCTCGTCATGATTTCCCCCAAGCAAGAAGCACCTGCCGGCAACTATCCCTTGCCGAATCGTGGGCGTCAAGCCCGCCAGGATGTTCATTCGTGGCGGCTTCTGCGTTGCGGAATCAATGGAATGCGGGGTCCATTGATTCCGCGCGGACGGTCGCAAGGCTGATGCGACTGACGGGCTCTACCCGAATCCGGGGGAGTTCTCCGGTCAAAGGTTGTGATTCCGCCCGAACAGATCGGGCGGGTCGGCCTCTTCCGCCGGACAGAGGTCGGCGACGCCGATACCCAGCAGGCGGAAGGCGCGCCCGTCCGCCTGCCGCCCCAGCAAGGCCCGCCCGGCCCGCAGGATGGTCTCGGCCCGGCCGGTAGGGTCGGTCAGGCGGTGGTGGCGGGTGATCACCCTGAAATCGGCGGTCTTGAGCTTGAGCACCACGGTGCGTCCCGCCAATCGCGCCCGGTCCAGCCGGCGGGCCACCCCCTCGGCCAGGGGCGCCAGCGCCTCGGCCAGGGCCTTGCCGTCGCGGATGTCGCGGGCGAAGGTGGTCTCGGTCGAGACGCTCTTGGCCGGGCGGTCGGGATTGACCGGGCGGAGGTCGATGCCGTGCACCATGCCGGCCAGCCGCCGGCCGAACCGGCCCCAGCGGGCCACGAATTCGGCCTCGGGCAGGGATTGGAGCTGGGCGATGGTGGTGATGCCCTGCGCCGCCATGCGCGCCGCCGTGGCCTGCCCGATACCAAACAGCGCGGTCACCGGGCGCGGCGCCAGGAAGCGGGCCGCCTCCCGCCGGCCAATCACCGAGAATCCATCGGGCTTGTCGAGGTCCGAGGCCATCTTGGCCAGGAACTTGTTGTAGCTGAGCCCCACCGAGACGGTGATGCCCACCTCGCGCCGGATGGCGCGGGCCAGACGGGCCAGCAGCACCGCCGCCGGACGCTCCACCCGCCGCACCCCCGGCGACAGGTCGAGATAGGCCTCGTCCAGGGACAAGGGCTCGACCAGGGGCGAAGCCTTGTCGAACAGGGCGCGGATATCGGCGCTGACCTGCTTGTACTTGGCCATGTCGGGCGGAATGACCACGGCGGAGGGGCACAGTTCCAGCGCCTTGAACATGGGCATGGCCGAGCGCGGCCCGAACCGGCGTGCCACATAGCAGGCGGTGGTCACTACGCCGCGTCCGCCGGCATGGCCGATGATCACCGGCTTGTCGGCCAGGGCCGGGTTGTCGCGCTTCTCCACCGAGGCATAGAAGGCGTCGCAGTCGATATGGGCGATGCTGAGGTCCAGCAACTCGGCATGCCCCGCCCGCCGCTCCGAGCCGCAGGCCGGGCAGGCGCCGGCCCCGACGCCGAGTGCACCGCACTCCCGGCAGACCGCCGGGCTCTGGTCATCGTGCGCTTCCATGGTCTTGCGCGCCCTTCCCGCGGAAACGGCAAAGGCCACCCGCCGGCCGGCGGATGGCCTTGTCCATTGCGGCGCCGGCCAATGCCTCGGCCGGCCTATTCCTCGACCGGGGCACCGTCCAGGTCGCCGGGGCCGGCGGCCAGGGCGTCGGAGATCAGGCCGGCGTTCTGGCGGATGGTGCCTTCGATCTCGGCGGCCATGGCCTGGTTGTCGCGCAGGAATTGCTTGGCGTTCTCGCGCCCCTGGCCGATGCGGGTGGAGTTGTAGGAGAACCACGCCCCCGACTTCTCCACCACACTGGCCTTGACGCCCAGGTCGATGAGTTCGCCCATCTTGGAGACACCCTCGCCGTACATGATGTCGAAATCCACCACCTTGAACGGCGGCGCCAGCTTGTTCTTCACCACCTTGACGCGGGTCTGGTTGCCCACCACCTCGTCGCGGTCCTTGATGGCGCCGACCCGGCGGATTTCCAGGCGCACCGAGGCGTAGAACTTCAGCGCGTTGCCGCCGGTGGTGGTTTCCGGATTGCCGAACATCACGCCGATCTTCATGCGGATCTGGTTGATGAAGATGACGATGGTCTTGGATTTGGAGACCGAGCCGGTCAGCTTGCGCAGCGCCTGGCTCATCAGGCGGGCGTGCAGGCCCATATGGTTGTCGCCCATCTCGCCTTCCAGTTCGGCGCGGGGCACCAGGGCGGCCACCGAGTCCACCACCAGCACGTCGATGGCGCCGGAGCGCACCAGGGTGTCGGCGATTTCCAGCGCCTGCTCGCCGGCGTCGGGCTGGCTGATCAGCAATTCGTCCAGGTTGACGCCCAGCTTGCGGGCATAGATGGGATCGAGCGCATGCTCGGCATCCACGAAGGCGCAGGTGCCGCCCTTCTTCTGGGCTTCGGCGATGACATGGAGCGCCAGCGTGGTCTTGCCCGAGCTTTCCGGCCCGTAGATCTCGATGATGCGGCCCCTGGGCAGGCCGCCGATGCCGAGCGCCACATCCAGGCCCAAGGAGCCGGTGGAGATCACCTCGGTTTCGACCACCTGGTCCTTCTGGCCCATCTTCATGATGGAGCCCTTGCCGAACGCCCGCTCGATCTGGCTGACGGCGGCTTCCAAAGCCTTCTGTCTATCCATGGTATCCTTGTCCACGAGACGCAACGCAGCCTGCGACATGGCCGTTCCCCTTCATCTATCCCGAACCGGGCCGGTTCCGCAATGAGGATTACGCTACACGAACTTTCGAGGAACACAAGGGGAATGTTCGCGTTTGTTCCGAATCAGTTCCGCATCCATTCGGTGCGGATCGCCACACAAAAGTAAGAACCGGAAGCGTAGACTGAGTCCCGTTCGAGTCCAGAAGGGGCCGGAAGCATGCATATCGGTCTGTCCGCAATCCTAGGTGCAGCGGCCTTGCTGACACTCATCCCGGCTGCCACCCCGCAAGCGGCGCCGGCGGGCAGCCGGTCTCCGGCGGCACTGGAGCACGGCCCGGCCATTCCAGTGCGCGGCCTTGACGGCGGACCTCCCGGCGGCGGCCGCGAGTTCGACCGGCGACAGGAATTTGGCGACCGCGAGTTCGACAGGAGAGGCCGTCCCGGCTTCCGCCCGCCACCTCCGCCGCCGCTGCCGCCCCCCCGCTTCGAACGCTTCGGCTCTCCGCCCCATTTCCCCGGCACCGGGGGAGACTTCCGCGAGGGAGCGGACAACGCCCGGGACGATCCAACCAATTTCGTGCCGCCCTCCTGGCTGAAGGAGTGGATCGCCAATGCCCGCCAACGGGGCTACGGCGACGAGGAACTGGCGACCATCCTCAGCCATCACCCGCGCCTGGGCCGCTTCGTCCAGCGCTCGCGCGAGCGGGGCTT
This sequence comes from Paramagnetospirillum caucaseum, assembly GCF_000342045.1. Lineage (GTDB taxonomy): Bacteria > Pseudomonadota > Alphaproteobacteria > Rhodospirillales > Magnetospirillaceae > Phaeospirillum > Phaeospirillum caucaseum. The sequence goes on from NZ_AONQ01000051.1 coordinate 26,755, forward strand.
CGGCGACCCGGCCATCTTCGCCGCCATGGGGTTGGACCGCTGGCCGGCCCAGCCCAGCCACGCCTCCGTCTCGCCGCCGCCCCTGCCCAGCCCCAAATCCACCACCCCCGCCCAGCCCGCTTCCGCCTCCAGCACGGTGCGGCTGGAGATTGCCGACCATCTGCACACCACAGAAGCCGAGGTGGAACTGGTCGGCACGCTGGGCGGAGCGACCAAGGGGGCCAGCGTGTTCGTCGACGGCGCCCAGGTGAGCGTCGCCAGGAACGGCACGTTCAGCCATCGCCGGGGGGTGCCCATCGGCGAGACCGAGATCAAGGTGGAAGCCCGCGACCGACAGGGACGCGGCACAGAGACCATGGTCACCGTCACCCGCGAGCCCGCCGCAGCCACAGGGCCGTACGAGCCGCTCAACCCCAGCCGCGCCAAGGGCAAGCGCCATGCCAAGGCGGTGGCGCTGATCATCGGCATCGACCGCTACGAATCCGCCCCGCGCGCCGAATATGCCGAGAACGACGCCAACGCGTTCTACGACTACGCCACGCGGGCGTTGGGCGTGCCCTCCGACCGCATCAAGCTGCTGACCGGAGCCAAGGCGCGGCGTCTGTCGGTGGAGAAGGCGGTGCTGGCCTGGGTCCAGCCGCTGGTCGCCCCGGGAAAGTCGGACGTCTACGTGTTCTTCTCCGGCCACGGCCTGGCCTCGGACGACGGGCGCGACCAGTACCTGCTGCCCTACGACGGCGACCGCGCCCTGCTGGCGCAAAGCGCGTTGAAGCGCAAGGATGTTATCGACGCCCTGGTGGCGGCGGGAGCCCGCTCGGTAACCCTGTTCCTCGACACCTGCTATTCCGGCGGCACCCGCGGCAACGATACCCTGGTGCAGGCCGCACGCCCCATCCTGATCTCGGTGACGGAGCCGGATCAGCCCGCCAACGTCGCCATCCTGGCCGCCGCCGGCCGCGACCAGTTGTCCAGCAGCCTGTCCGGCGCCCGCCACGGACTGTTCAGCTACTACCTGATGAAGGGCCTGGAAGGTGAAGCCGCCACCGGAGACCGCTCCATCACCACCGGTTCCCTGGAAACCTATTTACGGCAACAGGTCCCCGGCGAAGCCGCCAAACTGGACCGCCGCCAGAGTCCGGAGCTGATCGGCGATCCCCAGCGGGTGCTGTCGGAGTGGTGATTGAGGCGGCGCGAAGCAAGATGCGGAGAGGCTCGCCGTTTGCAGAGCGTCACGCCGCTCTTATTTCCAGGGAGGATTACCATCGGACTTTCGCGCCGCCCCGCCGGGATGGTATAACCCGCCCAACCGCTCGCGGCCCACGTCCCGGTAGCTCAGCAGGATAGAGCAACGGTTTCCTAAACCGTAGGTCAGGGGTTCGAATCCCTTCCGGGACGCCATTTTCTTCAGCAATTTCAATACGTTATGCAACGCCAACATGGCGGCAGGTCAGTGGAGTTGCCGACTCACACTGACTCACGCGGCTTTCCAAAGCCTAGGAATCTCAATACAATCCACAAAGATCGATTTCTGGTCGGCGACGTGTGACTCACATCTGACTCACAGACTCACACGCGGATGGCCCTCGAATCCGGCTTTTGGGGTGGCGTCATGGGCAAGTTCGAGCGGGATGGATTTACGATCAAAGGCGGTGCCATTCGTCTTTACCGTCGCGGCGATACCAAGTCGGATATCTGGCATGCGTCAGTCACCCGCCCTGACCAAAAAGTGGATCGCTTTTCAACCAAGACATCCGATCAGGTCGAAGCCGGACGTGTCGCAGAACGGCATCTGGACCGCATTCGCTTCGCCGAAGAATACGGCATCCCACTCGACCGAAAGACCTTCCGCCAAATCGCAGAGAGTTGGTACGAGGACATTTTCGCCAGCGATCTCAATGAACGGGACAAGAATAATTTCAGGGGCATCCTTGACCGCTATGTGATGGCCTTTTTCGGAGATCGGGTGATTTCGACGATCAAGAGCAAGGATATCGTTGAATATCGGAAGTGGAGGAAAGATTTCTGGATTTCCGGCCCCGGCAAGGATGTTGCAGAGATTTCTTTCGTCCGTGACGGTCGAACCTACAAACGAAAACCCAAGCGATCCATACCAGCGGCAAGGACATTGGCACGCGAAGATATCGTGCTTCGAGGTGTATTTCAGAAGGCAGTTAGCCAAGGTTATTTGAATGATCGCGAGCTTGCTCACTTCAAATCTGTCGCCGGGAAAGTCAATTCCCGTGGTGCTTTATCCCGCGAGCAGTACCAAAAACTGGTCGCAGCATCATGGGAGCGAAGCATGCTTATCCCAAATGGCCAGACCCTATACTACCGCCAACTATTAGCTGTCTATATTCAGTTCATGGTGATGACCGGTCTTCGCCCTGGCGAGGCTCGGCGATTACGGTTTATGGACATAAAGGACGGATACGTTGTCCTGCAAGAAAGCAAAACAAAAGTGAGAAAGGTTGTCGGCGTAGCCGGTTTCAGCGGGATTATTTCCTTTCTTCACGATGTCCATCAAGCCCTATACGGGAGAGATGTCCATGATGAAGAAGAAAACCCATTTCCAATGCCAACGGATTATCTGTGGAGGGATTATCAAAAGGATGAGCCGATTCACGATTTCAAAAGAAGCTTCAATGAGCTACTCGCATATTGCGGAATAACACATGACGAACACCAAAATGGGAAAATAACAATTTACTCACTCAGGCACACATATGCCCATTTTAGAATTGTTTATGGCGGCGTTAATGATGTCTATTTGCTGGCCCAGAACATGGGAACCAGCGTGCAGATGATCGAAAAATATTATGGCCATCTGGAGCCGCTGCATCGCAAAGACGAATTGAAACGTGTGCATCGAAACTCAGCTTCAGATAAGTTAATGGACAACATAAACGACCTATTTGGCCTGCCGCCATTGGAATTTTGATCGGCATTTTCTCCCGTATATTCCTATTGCTTATTCTCCTCCACCTCACGACATGCCTCAGGACGCCGTTGATGGGCGATAAGGTTCACGCCCGTTCAGGGTGAATGAAGGTGTCTCTGATCCAAACTTGTTTGCCGTTCTGATAGTGCCGCCAATGCCCAGTGCGTGGATGGGGCGATTTCTCGGAATGGCTTCCTTCTCGGGTGACTTCTTCTGGTTCGGCTTCGGTTGGCCCGTTGTCGGGTTCCATGGCCATGAACCTGAAATTCCAGTTGTCCTTACCCGGCAGGCGAGAGATTTCGATAATTCCGATCATGCCGGAAACGGGGCGGAAATTCTCCATGCTGCTAAACAGCCAAGAGGTAAGGTGAACCACCTGTGACCCACCCGCCGCTTTAAGGTGGTGGTTTTCCATGATCAGTTTCCGCAAGCAGTCTTTAATGATACGTCGATCTTCGACGGGACCGCTTTTGCACCAACGGGTTTGGGTGTCTCTCACACCATAATTGTATTCGTCTACGGTGATCGGTGCGTTAACAGTGGCTTTTCCAAAGCGAACCTGAAAAACGATCTTTTCAGGGTTATTCTTGGACAAATCAAAAACGATGTCGTCATTGTCCTTCAAGGATGGTTTAGGAACATAGTTCTTATCAGCCTTGATCTTCAGCCATTCGTCAATGGTTACGCCTTGCTTGGCAACACGACGTTTTTCATAATCTATATCCATGATCGTCACTCCGTTCAAAGTGCGATCATATTAGCGACAAGAATGTTGCATGTCAATATGGTGCGACAAACATATTTCACACTTAATGTCAAACATTTTTATAATCTGATTATAAGAATCTTTGAAACAACTGCAAATTTCGTGCGTTATGCGGCCTTAAAAACTCCAACGAGTGGATCAGCCAAGCTCTCTTCGGATTCAAGTCAGGTTTTAAAATGTGAACATGAGTTTGACGCTGCCGCAGTTCGGGCGGGATCGACAGGATCATGATGATTGGCCTGAAAATGAGAAAGCCCGCGAAGGCATGATCCTAAGCGGGCTTCTCGGTATGCCCAGTGGGCATTGTTCGCGTCAAACCCTTGCGGGTGCTTACATTTTCCGTATCCCACGAGGGCATTGTTCACAGGTAACCCCATTCGGGGTGTCTACGCACCAATCATTTAACTGACGAACCCCATTGGGGTGTTTACCAGTTACCCTCATGAGAGGGTAAGACCCTTGCGGGTGTCTTGTTTGCTGCTACTGTTACCCTGACGTGGTAAGATCGCTTCAACAATTGTGTTTATATCAGACAGACAATGTGTCGTCAACATGTTTTTGATGTGCATCTTCTGCGATGCGCCCTTTGGCGTTTTAACATCATCTTACAAGCTTTCGATTTATAAGAATCGTCATTCAAGGAAGTCAGACAGCTTCATCGACCATCAAAAACTCTTCGCATTCAAAGCACTTTAGGCGATTTGAGAGGGTGATAACAAATGTAATACCGCCACAATGCGGGCATGGGCGAGCGTAATCATCTGGGTCGCGTTCAATTTCTTTTTGGTGATTAGCGATTTGTGATTCGTGAATGGTGCTCATGATGTCTCCTTGATAAACAGTTTGCCGTGAACTATTTATCAAAGATGCA
>NZ_AONQ01000052.1 GCF_000342045.1 Paramagnetospirillum caucaseum
AGAGCCGGGGGAGGGTTGGGGTGGGGGCCTTGTGCGGAACGATCCATGCCGACCATCATCCTGGTCCGCCACGGGGAAACCCGCTGGAACCGCGAGGGCCGCGTCCAGGGCCACGGCGATTCGCCGCTGACCCCCAAGGGCGCGGCCCAGGCGCGGGCCTACGGCCAGCGGATGCGGGAAATCCTTGGCGAGCGGGACCAATGGCGGGTGGTGTCGAGCCCGCTGGGCCGCTGCGCCCAGACCACCGGCATCCTGTGCGAGGTCGCCGGGCTGGATTTCCGCTCCGTCATCTTCGACGGCCGCCTGCGCGAGGTCCATACCGGCGACTGGTCCGGCCTGCCCAAGGCGGAACTGGCGGCCAGGCATCCCGGCATGCTGGAGGGCGAGGGGCTGGACCACTGGGTGTTCCGCTGTCCCGGCGGGGAAAGCCATGGGGCGCTGGCGGCCCGGCTGGCCGACTGGCTGGCGGGGCTGGTTCCGGGCGAGAAGCTGGTGGTGGTCAGCCACGGCATCGCCGGGCGGGTGCTGCGCGGCCTCTACCTGGGAGGCGACCCCGACCAGGCCCTGCGGGGCGATTCGCCCCAGGATGCCCTATTTCTTATGGCGAAGGGCTGCATCGAACGAATTAGCGTTCAATAAACTCTCGCTCCGTTGCGCCGCACAAAAGCCCGTGCCATGATGAATTATGATGGACGGTGACACTAGATTACGGTTTTCGGCTCGGACCGCCGCCGAGGCCATGGCGCAGATTTTGCGGCTGGCCAACGGGGCGGCGTTTGCCGGGGGCTTGAATCCGGCGCAATGGAGCGCGCTGCGCTATCTTGCCGACGCGGTGCCCGAGGCCCGCACCGTCACCGCCTTCGCCCAGTACCACGCCACCACCAGCGGCACCGCCAGCCAGACGGTGGCCGCCCTGGTCCGTAAGGAACTGGTGGAGCGCCTGCCCGAACTGGGCGACCGCCGCCGCAACCGCCTGGAACTGACCTCGGCGGGGCACCGGTTGCTGCAGGGCGACCCCCTGGGCGGCATCGCCGCTGCCATCGCCGCCCAGCCGCCCGAGGTCCAGGACGCCCTGATCACCGGGCTGCAGGCCACCTTGCGCACCCTGATGCAGCCGGAAGGCTGACGACTACCCCACTCCGTTGCCCTTGAACCAGGCCAAGGCCTTGGCCCAGCCGTCCCTGGCCGGGGCCTCGCGGTACGAGGGGCGGTAATCGGCGTGGAAGGCGTGGGGGGCGTCGGGATAGACCGTCACCTCCACCTGGACCCGCGCCAGCTTGACCGCCGCCTTCATCTTCTCGACGGTATCGAGCGGAATGCCCTGGTCGGCGCCGCCGTAAAGGCCGAGCACCGGAGCCAGCAGGCCGGCGGCCACATCCAGGGGCTGCCGGGGGGTTTCCGGCGTGGCGTTGCCCGCCAGCCGCCCGTACCAGGCCACCGCCGCCTTCAGCCTGGGATTGTGGGCGGCGTAGAGCCAGGTGGCGCGGCCGCCCCAGCAGAAGCCGGTGACCCCCAGCCGGTCGGCATCGCCGCCATTGGCCGCCGCCCAGGCCGCCGCCGCGTCCAGGTCGGACATCACCTGGGTGTCGGGCACCCTGGCGACGATGGAAGACAGGATGGTGGGAATGTCGGTCAGCACGGCGGGATCGCCCTGGCGGAAATACAGTTCCGGCGCGACGGCGAGATAGCCCAGCCGGGCGAAGCGGCGGCAGACGTCGCGGATATGCTCGTGGACGCCGAAGATCTCCTGGATCACCAGGATGGTGGGGAACGGCCCCTTGCCCGCCGGCATGGCGGCATAGGCCGGCATGGGATGGCCGCCCGGGGTGGGGATCATCACCGCGCCCGCCGACAGGCCCTCGGCCGGAGTGCTGATGGCGCCGGCCGCGGCGGGGCTGACCGCCAGGGCGTAGCCGGTGGCCAGCACCGCCGCCGACACGAAGCCGCGCCGCGTCAGATCGGCCTTGGGCATCAGACTCTTGACGTCATCGTTCATCGTGACCCCTCCCGAGTGTCGAGTGCTTCCAAAGATGGCATCGGCGGCCTTGCGCGACAAGGCCGCCGAGGATAGGTTTGGCGCGATTCGAACCGTCCTCTCAGGTGCCGCCGATGCATGTGATCCTGAATACGCTGATCGAAGTCGTTCTGATCGCCCTGAACCTGTACTGGTACGTGATCCTGGCGTCGGTGATCGTCAGCTGGCTGGTGGCGTTCGGCGTGATCAACACCTACAACGCGACGGTTCGGACCATCCTCGACGTGATCTACCGCCTGACCGAGCCGGCGCTGCGCCCGCTGCGGCGCGTCCTGCCCGATTTCGGCGCCGTCGACCTGTCGCCCATCGCGCTCTGGCTGATCCTGTATTTCATCATCCGGGTGCTGGAGCAGGTGCGGTTCAGCCTTTGAGCCCGTCGCCCTTCACGCCGTGCGCCGGCGGCGTGAAGGTGGCCTTGCGCCTGACCCCCAAGGCGTCACGCGACCGCATCGTGGGCGCGGCGGACGAGGCGGACGGTTCGGTGGTGTTGAAGGCGCAGGTGACGGCGGTGCCGGAGGACGGCAAGGCCAACGCGGCGCTGTTGAAGCTTCTGTCCAAGGCTTGGAAGATCCCCAAGTCGGACATGGACATCGTCCTGGGCGCCACCGACCGGCGCAAGGTGATCTTGATTTCCGGCGATTCCGAGGATCTGCGGCATCGCCTCGACGAGTGGATGGCAAGCAACCATGACTGACGCGAAGCTGATCGACGGCACTGTGTTTTCCGGCAAACTGCGCGAGACCATCGCGTCGCGCGTCGCCGAGATGAAGGGAAAGCACCGGATCACCCCCGGGCTGGCGGTGGTGCTGGTGGGCGAGGACCCGGCCAGCCAGGTCTATGTGCGCACCAAGGGCAAGCGCACCGTCGAGACCGGCATGAACTCGTTCGAGCACAAGCTGCCCGCCGACACGCCGGAAGACTCGCTGCTGCTGCTGATCGACAGCCTGAACAAGGACCCGGCGGTGCACGGTATCCTGGTGCAGTTGCCGGTTCCCAAGCACATCGACACCCAGAAGGTGATCGAGGCCATCGACCCGGCCAAGGACGTGGACGGCTTCCATCCCGTCAACGTCGGCCGCCTCGCGGCGGGCATGGACGCCCTGGTGCCGTGCACGCCGCTGGGCTCGCTGCTGTTGCTGAAGGACAATCTGGGCAAGCTGGGCGGGCTGGACGCCGTGGTGATCGGGCGGTCCAACATCGTCGGCAAGCCCATGGCCCAGCTGCTGATCCGGGAAAGCTGCACCGTCACGATCGCCCATTCCCAGACCAGGGACCTTCCGTCCGTGGTGCGCCGCGCCGACATCGTCATCGCCGCCGTCGGCCGTCCCGAGATGATCAAGGGCGACTGGATCAAGCCGGGCGCCACGGTGATCGACGTTGGCATCAACCGCATCGATCTGCCCGACGGCAAGACCAGACTGGTGGGCGACGTGGACTTCGCCTCGGCGGTCAAGGTGGCGGGCGCCATCACCCCGGTGCCCGGCGGCGTCGGCCCCATGACCATCGCCTGCCTGCTCCGGAACACCCTGGTGGCCTGCGCCCGCCAGCACAACCTGCCCGAGGTGGAGTTCTAGGTGAGACGTGCCGTCCCTCAATCGCCAGACGCGGGTCTCCGCCCGCCGGGCTCCCGCTGCATAAGCAGCGCGGCCCCTTGGGCCTAGCCAATGCTTGCCGAGATTGGATCATCAAGCATTGGCCTGACCGGCGGCGTCGGCCATCTGGTCGCCTCGGTGGCGGTGTTCCTGGGGGCGCACTCGCTCTCCAACTGGAAGCCGGTGCGCGGGCCGGTCGAGGCGAAGTATGGCCGCGCCGCCTTCTATGCCGGCTATTCGGTGGTCTCCACCATCCTGCTGGCCTGGGTGATCGCCGCCGCGCTGGATTCCCCCACCGTGGTGGTGTGGGAGCAGCGGCCCTGGATGCGCTGGGTGCCGCCGCTGCTCATGCCCGTCGCCTGCCTGTTGTGGGTGCTGGGCCTGACCCAGAAGAATCCCTTCTCCATCGGTCCGGGCGGCGCCGGCTACGACCCGGCGCGGCCGGGCATCGTGCGCCTGACCCGTCATCCCATCATCTGGGGCCTGGGACTGTGGAGCGCCGTGCACATCGTGCCCAATGGCCATCTGGCCGGGCTTTTGCTGTTCGTGCCGCTGTTCCTGCTCTGCCTGGCGGGGCCGCGCATCCTCGACGCCAAGCGCCGCAAATCCTTGGGGCAGGAGCGCTGGCGCGAGATGGCCGGACAGGCGGCGTTCGACGTCCGCTTGCTGCGGGCCGAGCTGGGCTGGGCGCGCATCATGGGCGGGCTGGCGCTCTATCCGGTGCTGCTGTGGCTGCACCCCCTGGTGATCGGACTCAGCCCGTTGCCCTGATCCCCCCTTTACGGCGGCCGAGAATCGGGGCAGCCTGAATGCCCCCGCTTTGGAGGCTCCGTTATGTCCGGGATTTCGCCCCTCGATCTGCTGAGTGATCTGGTCGCCGACGCCCGCAAGGCCGGAGCCGAGGCCGCCGACGCGGTGCTGATCGATTCCGCCTCGCTGTCGGTGGGCCTGCGTCTCGGTGCGCTGGAACGCCTGGAACGGGCCGAATCCGGCGATGTGGGCCTGCGCGTGCTGATCGGCCGGCGCCAGGCCTTCGTCTCGTCGTCGGACCGCTCCAAGGCGGCCCTGGCCGAACTGGTGGAGCGCGCCGTGGCCATGGCGCGGGCCATTCCCGAGGACCCCTATTGCGGCCTCGCCGATCCGGCCGACCTCGCCCGCGACTTTCCCGACCTCGACGTCTGCGATCCCGACGAGCCCGCGGCGGAAACGCTGATCGACATGGTGCGCGCCGCCGAGGACGCGGCCCGGGCTGTCTCCGGCGTCACCAATTCCGAGGGCGCCGAGGCCGGCTGGGGCCGCTCCGGCGTGGCCATCGTCGCCTCCAACGGCTTTTCCCATGCCTATGCGGTGACCTCGTCGTCGCTGTCGGTCTCGGTGCTGGCCGGCACCAGCGCGCAGGGCATGGAGCGCGACTACGACTATTCCTCGGCGGTATTCCTGGCCGATCTGCGGGAAGCGGAGGAAATCGGCCATGAGGCCGGCCGCCGCGCCGTCCGCCGTCTGGGGGCGCGCAAGGTGGCGACCCGGCAGGTGCCGGTGATCTTCGACCCCCGCGTGGCGCGCGGCCTGCTGTCCAGCCTGGCCGGGGCCATCAACGGCGCCGGGGTGGCGCGCGGCACCAGCTTCCTCAAGGACAAGCTGGGCGAGGCGATCTTTGCCCGTGGCGTGCGGGTGGTGGACGATCCCCACCGCCGGCGCGGCCTGCGCTCGCGCCCCTGCGACGGCGAGGGCATCGCCACCCGGACGCGGGCCATCGTCGAGGACGGGGTGCTGACCTCCTGGCTGCTGGATCTGCGCTCGGCCCGCCAGCTGGGCATGCGCTCCACCGGCCATGCCAGCCGGGGCACTTCGTCGCCGCCCTCGCCCTCGGCCAGCAATTTCTACCTGGAAGCCGGCCCCGTGACCCCCGCCGAGATGATCCACGACATTTCCGAAGGGTTCTACATCACCGACCTGTCGGGCCAGGGGGTCAACGGCGTCACCGGCGATTATTCGCGCGGCGCCTCGGGCTTCTGGATCAAGGGCGGCGAACTGGCCTTCCCCGTCAACGAGGTGACGGTGGCCGGCAATCTCAAGGACATGTTCCTCAACCTCACCCCGGCCAGCGACCTCGTGCTCCGCCACGGCATCGACGCGCCGACCTTGCGCATCGACGGGCTGATGGTGGCGGGGCGGTAGGGCTTCCCCCTCTCGGCTATCCCGGGACACGGATTGCACGGATGCCGCTGCGCGGCCACGGATAGACACGGATAAAAGAAATTTTCCATTCATCCGTGAGCGGTGCGACGCACCGCATCCGTGTCTTATGACACCGTCGCGGGGAGTTAGGCTGTATCGACATTCAGGGAATTCGGCTGATTTCAGACCAGAGCGTCTTCCAGACAGAAATTTCAGCCACAGATGAACTGGGAATATTCCTTATCCGTGTCCCGCGTAGCGGGAATCTGTGTTCATCTGTGGCCCATTTTTCGTCCCATCCGCTTGAATGTCGATTGGCCCTTAAGGCTCCACCCCGATATTGTCGATCAGCCGGGTCTTGCCCAGGCGGGCGGCGGCCAGAATGCGCAGGGGGCGGTCCAGGCTTTCGGCCGGGGCCAGGGAGGCGGCGTCGCGCACCTCGATGTAATCCACCGAATCGAAGCCGGCCTTGAGCAGCCCGGAGATCGCCATGGGGCAAAGATCGGCGGCCTTGGCCCCGGCGCGCAGGCCGTCGGCGATGCCGGTCAGCGCCCGGAACAGCCAGGGGGCGATGGCCCGCTGGTCCGGCGTCATGTAGGCGTTGCGCGACGACATGGCCAGACCGTCGTCCTCGCGGAGCGTCGGCACCCCCTCGATGCGCACCGGAATGTCGAGATCGCGGGCGAAGCGGCGGATCACCGCCAGCTGCTGGTAGTCCTTCTCACCGAACAGGGCGATATCGGGCAGGCATTGCAGCAGCAGTTTGGTCACCACCGTGGCGACGCCGGCGAAATGGCCGGGGCGCACCGCGCCGCACAAGCCCTCCGACACCCCGCTCACCGAGACGGTGGTGGCGAAGCCGTCCGGGTACATCTCGGCGACATCGGGGGCGAACAGCACGTGGCAGCCGGCCGAGGCCAGGGCGGCGGCGTCCAGTTCCTCCTGGCGGGGATAGCGGGCGAAATCCTCGTTGGGGCCGAACTGGGTGGGGTTGACGAATACCGAGGCGACGCAGCAATCGGCCAGCTCCAGCCCACGCTTGACCAGGGACAGGTGGCCGGCGTGCAGCGCCCCCATGGTGGGCACCAAAGCGACCGTCAGGCCGTCCTTGCGCCATGCCGATACCTGGGCGCGCAGCGCGGCGACGCTGCGGACAATGACGACCGGGCCGCTCATTTTTTCGGCATTCCGAAACAGTGCTCGGGGCCGGGGAAGGTGCGGGCCTTGACCTCGGCGGCATAGCGCTCGGCCGCCTCGGTGATCAGCGGGCGCAGGTCGGCGTAGCGCTTGACGAATTTCGGGGTGAAGTCGTCGAACAGCCCCAGCACGTCGTCGATGACCAGCACCTGGCCGTCGCAGGCGGGCGAGGCGCCGATGCCGATGGTGGGAACGCCGATCTCGGCCGACAGGGCGCGGGCCACCGGCTCCATGGTGCCTTCCACCAGAACGGCAAAGGCGCCCGCCTCGGTGACGGCGCGGGCGTCGGCGCGGATGGCCTCGGCCTCGGCATCGTTGCGGCCCTGGGCGCGGAAGCCGCCGATGGCGTGTACCGCCTGGGGCTTCAGGCCGATATGGGCCATCACCGGAATGCCGCGGTCGGCCAGGAAGCGGATGGTCTCGGCCAGTTCGCGGCCGCCCTCCAGCTTGACGGCGGCGCAGCCGGTCTCGGCCATCACCCGGGCGCAGTTGCGGAAGGCCTGTTCCCGGCTTTCCTGGTACGAGCCGAACGGCATGTCCACCACCACGCAGGCCTTGGACGACGAGCGCACCACGGCGGCGCCGTGGTTGATCATCATGTCCAGCGTCACGCCCAGCGTGGTCTCCATACCGTAGACCACCATGCCGAGCGAATCGCCGACCAGCAGGATGTCGCAGATCGGATCGAGCAGCCGGGCGATGGGGGCGGTATAGGCGGTCAGCACCACCAGCGGCTCGGCCCCCTTGCGGGCGCGGATGTCGCGCGTGGTGATGCGTTTGATCCTGACTTCGGTGCTCACCGCAAGGGCCTCTTTCGCTTTGGGAAATGGGAGTTCAGGCGCCTTCGGCCAACTCGCGCAGCGCGTCCCAGTCATTGACGATGCAATGGCCCGAGGCTGGCAATCCGATGATGCCGTCGCGTTTCAGCTGGGTGAAGGTGCGGCTGACCGTCTCGATGGTCAGGCCGAGATAGTCGGCGATGTCGGCGCGGCTCATGGGCAGCGCCACCGGGCTGGGCGGCAGGCCCATCTGGATGGAGCGCTGCGACAGGCGCAGCAGGAAGGTGGCCACTTTCTCGCGCGCCGTCTTACGGCCCAGCAGCAGCATCTGGTCCTGGGCCGAGACCAGATCCTTGACCGCCATGGTGAACATGCGGCGTTCCAGGCGGGGGATCTCGCTGATCAGGCTGTCCAGCTTGCGGTGGGTGAAGCGGCACAGATGGGTCGGCGTGATGGTCTCGGCGGTGTAGCAATAGCCGCCGTCGATGCCCAGCCCGAACAGGTCGCCCGAGAACAGGAAGCCGATGATCTGGCGCCGTCCGTCGGGCATCAGCTTGTACAGCTTCACCGCGCCGTTGGAGATGGAATAGACGTGGTCGACCTCGTCGCCTTCCCGGAACACCGTGAAGCTGGCGGGCAGGGCGGCGTGGCAGCGCACTGTGGACAGGCGCTTGACCTCGTCCTGGGAGAGGTCGGCGCAGAAGGCGATTTCGCGCACGATGTCGCAGTTGCGGCACTGGGGCGAGCGCAGATCGGCGATATGCGGCGTCTTGTGGGTCTCGTAATCGAGGGGCGGCATGTGCAGGCTACCCATCCCCCTCAGGCCCCGGTCTTGGGCTGTTCGTCGTCATCGAAGAGAATACGATGCGCTGCCCCGTCGAGGTCATCGAACTGACCCGACTTCAACGCCCACAGGAACCCGAGCAACCCCACGAAGCCCAGACCGAGGGCTACCGGGATCAGCATCAACAGATTATCCACTACCCTCTCCGGCGCGATAGACGCAGAGCGTTCCCAATTACTACCAGTGACGAGGTGGACATGGCAATCGCGGCGATGAGGGGGGTGACCATTCCGGCTATGGCCAGGGGCACCGTGAAGACGTTGTAGCCCAGCGCCAGGCCGAAATTCTGCTTCACCAGGACGCGGGACAGCCGCGCCACCTCCAGCGTCTCGACAACGGGGGCGAGGCGGGCGCCCTGGAACACCACGTCGGCGGCGGTCTGGCTGACGTCCACCGCCGAAGACGGCGACATGGAGACATGGGCGGCGGCCAGGGCCGGGGCGTCGTTGAGGCCGTCGCCGATCATCAGCACCTTGCGGCCTTCGGCCTCCAGCTCGGCCAGACGGGCGCATTTGTCGGACGGCGTGCAGCCGGCCCGCCATTCGGCCAGCCCCAAGGCCCCGGCCACCCTGGCGGCGGCGGCGGGGCGGTCACCCGACAGCAGCTCGACGGCAAGGCCCATGCGGCGCAGTTCGGCCACCACCTGGACGGCATCGGCGCGCAGGGCGTCGGAGAAGGAAAAGCGCACCGGTCCGTGGCCGGGGCGGGACAGCCACAGCTCGGGGCCGTCGCCGGCGGCATCGTCGGGCACTCCGACGAACTTGCGGCTGCCCAGGCGGATGCCCCGCGCCGGGATTTCCAGGCCCATGCCCGGCACCTCGACCACGCCGTCGGCCAGCGGGGCGGCGGGGCAGGCGGAGGTGATGGCGCGGGCCAGGGGATGGCGCGACGAAGGCGTCAGGCCGGCGGCGGCCGTCAGGTCGTCCGGGCTCCAGCCTCCGTCCTCGGCCAGCACCGGCTTGCCCAGCGTCAGGGTGCCGGTCTTGTCGAACACCACGGTGTCGGCATCGGCGAAGCGCTCCAGGGCGGTGGCCGATTTGACCAGCACCCCCTGGCGCATCAGACGGCCCGAGGCGATGACCTGCACCACCGGCACGGCCAGGGCCAGGGCGCAGGGGCAGGTGATGATCAGCACCGCCACGGCGTAGAGCAGGGCCTGCTGCCACGGCGTGTCCGTCAGGAAGGTCCAGCCGCAGAAGGTCGCCAGGGCGGCCACGTGCACGACGGGCGCGTACCAGCGCGACACCCGGTCGGCCAGGGCGACGTAGCGGGCGCGGCCCTGCTCGGCCACCTCCATCATGCGGACGATCTCGGCCAGCAGGGTGCGTTCGCCCACCGCCGAAACCTCGAGGCGCAGCGGCGCCGACAGGTTGATGGTGCCGGCGAACACCTGGGCGCCCACCGTCACGGGGACCGGCAGGCTCTCGCCGGTCAGCAGGCTGGTGTCCACGTCGGAGCGGCCGTCGGTGATGCGGCCGTCGACGCCGATGCGCTCGCCCGCCGCCACCAGCACCCGGGCGCCGGGCGTCACCTTGTGGGGGGGCAGCAGCCGCTGCGATCCGTCGTCCTCCAGCACGGTGACCGCCACGGCGTCCAGCGCCAGCAGGTGCTCCACCGTGGTCCTGGCCCGGCCGCGCGCCCGCGAATCCAGGTAGCGGCCGATCAGCAGGAAGAACAGCAGGGTGATGGCCGAATCGAAATAGGCGTACTCGCCCCCGTTGATGGTCTCCCACAGGCTCATCAGGCTGGCCAGGGTGACGCCGATGGTGATGGGGACGTCCATGTTGGTGCGCCCCGACCGCAGCGCCGCCACCGCCGAGCGGGCGAAGGGCCGCACGCACCACGCCACGGCGGGCAGGACGATCAGGGCGGAGATCCAGTGCATCAGATCGCGGGTCGCCGGGCCCATATAGGAGAAATGCCCGGCCCACACCGACACCGACAGCAGCATGACGTTGCCGGCGGCGAAGCCGGCGATGGCCATGGCGCGCAGCAATTCCTTTTCCTGGCGCTGGGTCTCGGCGCCCAGGCGCTCGGGGTCGTAGGGCACCAGGCGGTAGCCAACGGCGATCACCGGGGCGAGCAGGGCACCCGGCTCGGTCTCGCCGGCCCGCCAGCGCACCACCAGCCGGCGGGTGGTCATGTTGACGCGGGCCCAGGTGACGCCCTTCTGCTTGTTGAGCAGGGATTCGATCAGCCAGATGCAGGCGCCGCAATGCAGCCCCTCGATCATCAGGTGCAGGCCGGCCTCGCCCTTGTCGTCGGTGGTGACGTGGGCGGAAAAGTCGTGATAGCGGTCGGCATCGTCGTCGGGGCGCAGCAGGCGCGCCGCCGGGTCGGTGGTGCGCCGCGCGTAGTACTGCTCGAGTCCCAGGCCCTCGACCAGATGGTAGGCGCCCTCGCAGCCGCGGCAGCAGAACGTGCCGGCCAGGTCGGCCGGCATGGGTCCCCCGCAATGGCGGCAAGGCGCAAGCCCGGTCACGGCACCACGATGCGGCGGTTGACCGAGTACGGCATGTCCTTGCCGGTGGCGACCAGGGCCATGTCCCACACCCCGGCCAGCGGCAATTGCTGTTGGGTGGCGTAGGTGCCGGGACCGGTCGGAGCGAGCCGCACCTCGCGGTCATGGCCCTTGGCGGTGGGGCGCACGAAGAGGGCCTTGACCTCCATGCCGTCCACCGGTTGCCCGGCGGCATCCTTGTAGGTGACGGTGACATGGGCGCCGTGGCTGTCGGCGGGATCGACCTGCAGGTCCACCGACCAGTTCAGGGCTTCCTGCTTGCGGGCCGTCTCGATGGTCTGGTTGAAGGCCAGGCCCTTCTCATACGGACGCTCGGTGGAGATGCCCGAGAAGGTCGAGTTGGCGAAATAGGCCATCACGAAGTTGACGGCCACCACCACCAGGAAGGCGCCGACGAAGATATAGGGGTACCACCAGCCGGGCTTGCGGGCTTGCGCCATGTCCATTTACCTCTCCGGTCCAGCGAACAGGGATTCGAGACGGTTGCTCCCGCCCTTGGCCGTCTCGCGCAGGGTGAAGTATAGCGGGGTGCGCTTGTCCTGCAACGTGTCGGCGGGGGCGGTGACGAAGACGTTGTAGGTACCCACCGCGTCGGGCTCGACCTGGAGCATGGCCTTGGCGCCGTGGGCCTGGCCGCCGACCACGCTGAGGCCGGCGCCGTCGATGCCCGACACCGAAAGCTCGAACTGCCGGTCCTCGCGCACCATGTTGAGGATCTTGACGGTATAGCCGTTGCGGATGCTTCCGTCCGACAGATTGACGAACAGCGGCGAGCGCTCGTGCTGCACGGCGAGGTCGAAGTCCTTGCGCGACGACAGGCCGAAGACCATCAGTCCGCTGACCGCCGCGATGATCGCCACATAGACGATGGTGCGCGGACGGATCAGACGGATGCGGGTCTTCTCGCCCTTTTCCCGCGCCGCGAGATTGGCCGAGGAATCCCAGGTGATCAGGCCGCGCGGCAGCTTGTACTTGTCCATCATGGTGTTGCAGGCGTCGATGCACAGCGCGCAGCCGATGCAGCCCATCTGCATGCCGTCGCGGATGTCGATGCCGGTGGGGCAGGCGGTGACGCACATCTTGCAGTCGATGCAGTGGCCGCGATTGTCGAAGGTCTCGCTCTTGCGGATGGGCTTTCTGGGTTCGCCGCGCCATTCCTCGTAGGTGACGATCAGCGAATGCTCGTCGAACATGGCCGCCTGGAAGCGGGAGTAGGGGCACATGTACAGGCAGACCTGCTCGCGGGCGTAGCCGGCCAGCAGGAAGCAGCAGCCGCCCACCACGGCGATGGTGCCGTAGACGGCGCTGTCCTCGGCTCCCGTGAAGATGTCCCGCAGCATGGTCGGCGCGTTGCCGAAATACAGGGTGAAGCCGATGCCGCACGAGGCGGAAATCGCCAGCCAGATGATGTTGACGGTGGCCTTCTTGACCAGCTTGTCGCCGGTCCACTTGGCGCGGTCCAGCGCCATGCGCTTGGAGCGGTCGCCGACCACGAGGCGTTCCACGTACATGAACAGGTCGGTGTAGACGGTCTGGAAGCAGAAGAAGCCGCACCAGATGCGCCCGGCCAGCGAGCTCATGAAGAACAGGACGATGGCCGCCAGGAACAGCAGGCCGGTGATGTAGTAGACCTCCTGCGGCCAGATCTCCAGGAAGAAGAAATAGCCGCGCCGCCCGCCCATGTCGGCCAGGATGGCCTGATTGGGGGCGTCGGGGCCGCGATCCCAGCGCAGGAAGGGCGCGATGTGATAGATCGCCAGCAGGACGATCAGGGCCGCCCATTTCCAGTTGCGGAAGGTGCCCTTGACCGTGCGCGGGTGAATCATGACGGTCTCGGCATAGAGCGGACCGTCGCCGTCGCCGGCGGGCTTCTTCAGGGTCGGATCGATCTTGGGGGTGGCCATGGGATGCGAACGCTCTGCTGCGAAGATGGGCCAAAAGACAAGGCGGGGGGCGTCCGTCACGACCCGTCCCCGCCTAGAGCCGGATGCGTCCCGGTTGAATCGCGTTGCGTTTCGGCCGGGACGCTGAATCCGTCTCTAATCAATAAGTTAGAGGGCGATTCAGACAATGGACCGGCGCGACCGCGCCGGTCCATTGTCATCGCGCTCTAGCCGGATGTGATACTCCAGAAACGAAGAATCAAGAATGCCTGTTTTGTCGCCCCCGCCCTGCGCCCCTATGGGAGGTCCAGGGCCGGGGCCAGATATGCCGATGGGGTGCGCCCCTGTCGCCAGGCACGCACCCCACCGGGTCCCCCCATTCAGCTCTTACTTGCCGCCGCCCAGGTTGTGGACGTAGACGGCCAGCATCTTGACGGTGCTCGCGTCCAGACGCTCGGACCAGGCCGGCATGGCGCCGTGCTTGGGCTTGGCGATCTGGGCCGCGACGGCGTCCTTGGAGCCCTTGTACAACCAGATCTGGTTGTTCAGGGCGGGAGCGCCGAGGTCCTTGTTGCCGGCGCCGTCGTCGGCATGGCAGGCGGCGCAGTTCTCGGCATAGACGGTCTCGCCCGCCGAGCCCTTGGCCGGAGCCTTGGAGGCCAGCGACAGCACGTAGTCGGTGACGGCGGTGATCTGCTCGGGCTTGAGCAGGCCGTCGGCGCCGAACTTCGGCATCTCGCTGGCGCGCGCGTTGGCGTTGGTGTTACGCACGCCGAACTTGACGCTGGTCTCGATGTCGGCCAATTCGCCGCCCCACAGCCATTCGTCGTCGGCCAGGCTGGGATAGCCGAAGGCACCGACGCCGCCGACGCCGTGGCAAGGAGCGCAGTTCTCGTTGAACGCGATCTTGCCGCCGGCCATGGCATAGCGCAGCAGGTCCTTGTCCTTCTCGATGGCGCCAACGTCGGACGCCTCGATCTTGGACAGCCAAGCCGAGCGGGCCTTCTTCTGGGCGGCCAGCTCGTTCTCCAGCTCGCCGCGGGACGAATAGCCGAACGTGCCCTTGGTGTAGCCGTTGACCAGCGGCCACGCCGGGTACGCGACCCAGTAGCCGATGGCCCACAGGACGGTGGCCCAGAAAACGTAGACCCACCACTTCGGCAAAGGAGTATTCAGCTCCTTGATGCCGTCCCACTCGTGACCGGTAGTGTTCTGACCGGACACCGAGTCCTTTTCAATGGTCGCCATTGTTAGCGCTCCTCATTGTCGTCCCTCAGCGGGATGTTTCCATACTCTTCCAGCCGACTCTTGTTCTTCGGCCAATAGGCATAGAAAACGATCCCGGTGAAGATCATGATCACCCACAAGACCCAGAAGGGCCGGAGTACATTGTCGACGAATGCGACGAACAAACCCCGTACTCCTCTAGCGGCGGATTGCCTCGGGCTTCACGGTCGAGAAGTCGACCATGGTTCCCAGCACCTGCAGATAGGCGACCAGGGCATCCATTTCGGTGACCTTGTCCTTGCCGGACGCCGAGCCGATATGGGCCTTGGGATAGCTGGCGGCGACGGCCGGCTTGGCGGCCGGATCACCGAACACCTGCTCTTCCAGGTCCTTCACGGCATTGGCGATCTGCGCGTCCGTGTACGGGACCCCGACAGCCCTGAGCGCCTTCATGTCGGCGGCGATGTCGGAGTAGTTCAGGGGACGCATCAGGTGCTTGTAGCCCGGCATGATGGATCCGGGGACCACGTCACGCGGGTTGATGAGGTGGCGGACCTGCCAGTCGTCGGTGTACTTGCCACCCACGCGGGCCAGGTCGGGACCGGTACGCTTGGAGCCCCACTGGAAGGGGTGATCGTACTTGGACTCGGCCGCGAGGCTGTAATGGCCATAGCGTTCGACCTCGTCCTTGAAGGGGCGGATCATCTGGCTGTGGCAGTTGTAGCAGCCTTCGCGGATGTAGATGTCACGGCCCCTCTGCTCCAGCGGAGAATAGGGACGGACGCCATCCACCTTCTCGATCGTCGATTCGATCGAGAACAGCGGTACGACTTCGACCAGGCCACCGACGACGATCGTGAGAAGGATGCCGACGGCCAGGAAGAAGATGTTGGTTTCGATCTTTGCGTGATGCTTGAACATGGGTCGGGTCTCCTCAGCGCGCGCCGCTGGTGGCGGAAGCGTAGGCCTCGTCGGCGACGTCGCCCTTGATGGTCTTCCAGACGTTGTAGACCATCACCAGCGAGCCGAGAACGAAGAGGAAGCCGCCCAGAGCACGGATCATGTAGTACGGACGCATGGCCTCGACGGTCTCGATGAACGAGTACTGCAGGAAGCCCAGGTTGTCGTACGCGCGCCACATGAGGCCCTGCATGATGCCGGAGATCCACATGGCGGTGATGTAGAAGACGATACCCACGGTGGCGACCCAGAAGTGAACGCCCACCAGCTTCAGCGAGTACAGCTCCTTGCGGCCCCACAGCTTGGGAACCAGGTAGTACAGCGCGCCGAAGGAGACGAAGGCCACCCAGCCCAGGGCACCGGAGTGCACGTGGCCGATGCCCCAATCGGTGTAGTGGGACAGCGAATTCACCGCCTTGATCGACATCATCGGACCTTCGAAGGTCGACATGCCGTAGAAGGCCACCGACGAGACCAGGAAGCGCATGACCGGATCGGTCCGGAGCTTGTCCCAGGCGCCCGACAGCGTCATCAGGCCGTTGATCATGCCGCCCCAGGACGGCATCCACAGCATCACCGAGAAGGTCATGCCCAGCGTCTGCGCCCAATCGGGCAGGGCGGTGTAGTGCAGGTGGTGCGGACCGGCCCAGATGTACAGGAAGATCAGCGCCCAGAAGTGCACGATCGACAGGCGGTAGGAGTACACCGGACGCTCGGCCCGCTTCGGCACGAAGTAGTACATGATGCCGAGGAAGCCGGCGGTCAGGAAGAAGCCCACCGCGTTATGGCCGTACCACCACTGGGTCATGGCGTTCTGCACGCCGCCGAACACGTTGTAGCTCTTCATCCAGCTGCCGCCGAAGAAGGCGGCGGGAACCGCGAGGTTGTTGCCCAGGTGCAGCATCGCGATGGTCAGGATCATGGCGAAGAAGAACCAGTTGGCCACATAGATGTGGGGTTCCTTGCGCTTCATGATCGTGCCGGCGAAGGCGATCAGATAGGCCACCCAGATCACGGTGAGCCACAGGTCGATCCACCATTCCGGCTCGGCGTATTCCTGACCCTGGGAAAAGCCCAGGACGTAGGACAGGGCCGCGACGACGATCAGCGCCTGGAAGTTCCAGAAGACGAAGCCGCCCAGGCCCTCGCCGCCGAACAGGCCGGCGCGGCTGGTGCGCTGCACGATGTACAGCGAGGTGGCGAAAAGAACGTTGCCGCCGAACGCGAAGATCACGGCGGAGGTGTGTACGGGACGCAGGCGCCCGAACGAGGTCCACTCGAGATCGAGGTTCAGAACGGGAAAGGCCAGCTGCAGGGCGATGAAGTCGCCCGCCAGGAAGCCCACGACGCCCCAGAAAATCGCGGCGAGCGTGAACTTCTTGATCACGTCTTCGCAATAGGGCGTGGCTTCGGTGTTGATGCTCATGCCGAACTCCTGTTTCGACCGGAAAAGGGTCCACCTGAAGCATCCGGCCGGTTCCATGGCGACACCATGCCCCCGGGGCCGATGGCGGCCGGGTGGTTCTTTGCTTCAAGTGTGCGCACTATGCCCAGCGAGAGGAGGGCCGCCATTGATATATATCAAAGTATGACGTTTTTCAGGTGCTTCCCGCCCTTGGCGAGAATGATTCCCGCACGTAGAGTGCCGGGATGACACAGATTCATCCCGACCAGCCCGCCGCCCGTCCCGTGATCCGCCTGGCCAGGGGGCGCTCGAAGCGCCTCCGGGCCGGTCACCCCTGGGTTTTTTCCAACGAGATCGAGATGGACGCCGCGGCCAAGGCCTTGCCGCCCGGCGGTCTGGCCACCCTGATGGACGCCGGCGACGAACGCCTGGGCGTCGCCACCTTCAATCCCCACTCGCTGATCGCCGCGCGGCTGCTGTCGCGCCGCGCCGCCGACACGGTGGATGCCGCCTTCCTGGCCGAGCGGCTGCGCGCCGCCCTGGCGCTTCGCGACACGCTGTTCGCCACGCCCCATTACCGGCTGGTCCATTCCGAGGCCGACCGGCTGCCCGGTCTGATCGTCGACCGCTACGGCGACGTGCTGGCGGTGCAGACCAACACCGCCGGCATGGAGCGGCTGTTGCCCGACCTGCTGGAGGCGTTGCAGACCGTTCTGGCGCCGCGCGCCGTGGTGCTGGTCAACGACAGTCCGGTGCGCAAGCTCGAAGGCCTCGACCAGCATCACCGGGTAGCCTTGGGGCAGCTCGACGGGCCGGTGGAACTGGTGGAGAACGGCAGCCGCTTCGTCGCCGACCTGACCGGCGGCCAGAAGACCGGCTGGTTCTTCGACCAGCGCGACAACCGCGCCTTCATCGCCGGGCTGGCCAGGGGCCGCCGGGTGCTCGACGTCTATACCTATGCCGGCGGCTTCGCCGTGCAGGCGGCCATGGCCGGCGCGGTGGAAACCGTCGCCGTGGACCGTTCCGAGCATTCCCTGGCCCTGGCCGACCGGGCGGCGCAATTGAATGGCGTCGCGGTGCGCACCGTGCGGGCCGAGGCCTTTGCCGAGATGGAGCGCCTGGCCCTGGCCGGCGAACGCTTCGGCGTGGTGGTCGCTGACCCGCCGGCCTTCGTCAAGTCGCGCAAGGATCTGGGGGCGGGGGCCAAGGGCTACCGCAAGATGGCCCGTCTGGCCGCCGCCCTGGTGGAGCCGGGCGGCTTCCTGCTGTGCGCCTCCTGCTCCCATCACATGCCGGCCGAAACCTTCGCCGAGGAGATCGGCCACGGCCTGCATCTGGCCGGCCGCTCGGGCCGCATCCTGCGCAGTGCCGGCGCCGCGTCCGACCATCCGGTCCATCCCTGGCTGCCGGAAAGCGCCTATCTCAAGGCCCAGGTTTTCCAGTTGGATTGAATTACAGCGACCCAAAGCAAATATCCCGACAGACCCAGCCTTAAGGCATACAGTAACCGTATCAATCGAACCCATGACCCGGAGGGGGTATTGAGGGGGGGCTTCCTGGGTCTGCTCAGCAGAGTTACCTCCAAACGGTTGTCAAATAGATACAGTTTGAATCCGGGTTTGTGTGCATAGGGCTAAATTGTTGGTTTTTCTATTATTTAGGGCGATGTTTCCCTCTTGCGTTTGTAAAATTACTAGAGCAAGTATTGGGCGCTTCATGGGTCAGAGGGAAACATGCCGCGTAGAAAGGCAAATCGGGGTCGCACGCCAGCCGGAGCGCCCAATCCGATCGATGTCCATGTCGGCTCACGCATGCGCTTGCGCCGGACGTTACTGGGACTCAGCCAGGAAAAGCTTGGCGAGATGATCGGGCTCACCTTCCAGCAGGTGCAGAAATACGAACGTGGCGCCAATCGGATCAGCTGTTCACGTCTGTTCGATTTGTCGCGGTCGCTTGAAGTGCCGATTTCCTACTTCTTCGACGACATGCCCGAGGAGACCAAGGGCCTGTCGCCGGTGCAGATGGTGCGCGAGCCCCCCAAGGAGGAGCCGCCGGCCGCTGAGGCCGACCCCCGTCTGCGCCGCGAAACCCTGGAACTGGTGCGCAATTACTACAGCATCGTCGATCCCGACGTGCGGCGCCGCATCTACGACCTGGCCAAGGCCTTGTCCGACCGCGGCGGCGCCGAGGAATAGACGGCTCTACTCCCCGGCCGGAGGGTGCACCGGCAGGGGATAGACCGCCCGGGGCGGCAGGCGGTGGATCAGCACCGCCACCGCCACCAGGGTGACGGTTCCCGCCAGGACGGGCAGGAACAGGAAGCTCCAGCCGGGATGGCTCATCATCACCACCAGCGGGTCGGCCCCGGCCGGCGGATGAGTCAGGCGCAACGCCGCCAGCACCACCATCACCACCGCCACCGACAGGGCCATGCTGACCCAGCCGCCCGGCAGGAAATGGTCGAACAGCAATCCGATGGTCGTGGCGATCAGGTGGCTGCCGATCACGCTGGCCGGCTGCGACAGCGGCGAGTCCGGCATGCCAAACACCAGCACCGCCGTGGCGCCCAGCGGCGCCGCCAGCAGGGGCGCCCCGCCGGCCTGGCCCAGCATCGCCAGCATCCCCAGCGCCAGGACCACCCCCAATCCGGCCTTGGTCCAGGACGGCAGGCATTGACGCGACTGATGGCGATGGATGAAGCGGCGGGGCATGGGTGGTCCTATTGGCGGCCTCGGCAAAGTGGGGGAAAAATACATCTTTGTGCCCGGAATCTTCCATGATGAGGGTCAAGGGGACCGTCGATTCCATGGATGCGCCTCCGGTCCGGGACCGGAGGGATCGCCCGTCCGCGCGGCGGGGCGTTCAGCCCGCCTTGATCAGCGTCCCGACGCCGTGGGGCGTGAACAGTTCCAGCAGGATGGCGTGGGGTACGCGGCCGTCCAGGATGACGGCGGCGTCGACGCCCTTTTCCACCGCGTCCAGGCAGGTCTCCACCTTGGGGATCATGCCGCCCGAGATGGTGCCGTCGGCAATGTAGGCCTTGACCTGGGCGGCGGTCATCTCGGGGATCAGGTTGCCCGACTTGTCCAGCACGCCGGCCACGTCGGTCAGCATCAGCAGGCGCCGCGAATTGGTGGCGGCGGCGATGGCGCCGGCGGCGGTGTCGGCGTTAATGTTGTAGGTCTCGCCCGCCGGGCCCATGCCCACCGGGGCGACCACCGGAATCACGTCCGAGGCGCGGAAGACGTCGAGCACATGCGGAGTGATCTCGGCCGGCTCGCCGACGAAGCCCAGGTCCAGCACCCGTTCGATATTGGATTCCGGGTCCTTGACGGTGCGGCGCAGCTTGCGGGCGCGGATCAGGTGGCCGTCCTTGCCTGACAGACCCACGGCGAAGCCGCCGGCCTCGTTGATGGCCGAGACGATCTGCTTGTTGATCTTGCCGGCCAGGATCATCTCGACCACCTCGACGGTGGCCTCGTCGGTGAAGCGCAGGCCGTCGACGCGCGGCGTGGTGATGTCGAGGCGCTTCAGCATGGCGTCGATCTGCGGCCCGCCGCCGTGCACCACCACCGGGTTGATGCCGACCTGCTTCAGCAGCACCACGTCGCGGGCGAACAGCCGCGCCAGGTCGTCGGATTCCATGGCATGGCCGCCGAACTTGATGACCAGGGTCTCGTCGCTGAACTGGCGCATGAAGGGCAGCGCCTCGGACAGGGTCTTGGCGCGGTCCAGCCAGGCCTTGCGGTCATGCATGATGTCGGCGGTGGGGTCGGTGCTCATGGGGGACACGCTCCTCAGGCGAGAGAGGCCAGCTCGGCGCGTAGCTCGGGGATGCCGGTCCCCTTTTCCGAACTGGTGACGATCAGGGTGGGATGGGCGGCGACGCGGGACCTGATTTCCTCCAGCGTCCGGGCGTGGACGGCGTCGAGTTCGGCGGCCTTCAGCTTGTCGGCCTTGGTCAGCACCACCTGATAGACCACGGCGGCCTTGTCCAGCATCTTCATCATGTCGCGGTCGCTGTCCTTCAGCCCGTGGCGGGAATCCACCAGCACCACGGCCCGGCGCAGCACCGAGCGGCCCTTGAGGAAGCCGTTGACCAGCCGGGTCCATTTCTCCACCAGCCCCTTGGGGGCCTGGGCGAAGCCGTAGCCCGGCATGTCCACCAGCACCAGCCGGCCGCCCAGATTGAAGAAGTTCAGCTCCTGGGTGCGGCCCGGGGTGTTGGAGGTGCGCGCCAGGGTGTTGCGCCCCGTGAGCGCGTTGATCAGGCTGGACTTGCCCACGTTGGACCGTCCGGCGAAGGCCACTTCGGTCAGGCTGGCTTCCGGCAGGTGGTCCAGGCCGGACGCGCCCTGCATGAAGGTGCATTCGCGCGCGAACAGCAAGCGGCCGGCTTCGATGAAGCCGGCCTTCCCGGTGTCGTCGCTGTTGGGAGACTCGCTCAGGCTACTTCTCCTCGGCCTTCTTCATGATGACCCATTGCTGCAGAATCGACAGCGCGTTGCTCCACGCCCAGTAGATCACCAGGCCCGAGGCGAAATTGGCCAGCAGGAAGGTGAAGACGATGGGCAGGAAGCTCATCATCTTGGCCTGCACCGGGTCGGTGGGCTGGGGATTGAGCTTCTGCTGCAGCCACATGGTGACGCCCATGATCAGCGGCCAGATGCCCAGGTGCATGAAGCTGGGGGGCGTCCAGGGAATCAGCCCCAGCAGGGTGAAGATGTTGGTGGGGTCCTGGGCCGACAGGTCGCTGATCCAGCCGTAGAACGGCGCGTGCCGCATCTCGATGGTGACGAACAGCACCTTGTACAGGGCGAAGAACACCGGGATCTGGATCAGGATGGGCAGGCAGCCCGAGACGGGATTGACCTTCTCGGCCTTGTACAGCGCCATCATTTCCTGCTGCAGGCGCATCTTGTCGTCGGCGTAGCGGGCCTGCAGCTCCTGCACGCGGGGCTGCAGCTTCTTCATCTTGCCCATGGCCATGTAGGATTTGTTGGCCAGCGGGAACATGGCGAGCTTGAGCACCACGGTCAGCGCCAGGATGGCGAGGCCCATGTTGCCCAGCGCGGTGTGCAGCATCTGCAGCAGATAGAAGAACGGCTTGGTCAGGAAGTAGAACCAGCCGAAATCGATGGCGAGATCGAAGCGGTCGATGCCCAGCTTCTCGGCATAGCCGTCGAGCAGGGCGACCTGCTTGGCGCCGGTGAACAGGTGGAAGCCGGCTTCCTCGGACTTGCCCGGCTCGACCAGGCGGGCCGGGGCGAGATAGTCCACCTGATAGCGGTCGGCGTTGCCGAGGCGCTGGTGCACGAAGCGGCCGGTGATCTCGGTCTTGGCCGGCGGCACCAGGGCGGTCAGCCAGTACTTGTCGGTGATGCCCGCCCAGCCGCCGGAGGTCTTGTGCCGGGAGGAGCCTTCCTTCCTGAGGTCGTCGTACTTCACTTCCTTCAAGGTGCCGTCGAACACGCCGAGCGGCCCCTCGTGCAGGATGTACATTCCCTCGGTATGCGGGGTGCCGGTGCGGGCCAGCAGGGCGTAGGGATGCAAGGATGCGGCCTTGGCGCCGTAATTCTCCACCCGCTGGGCGATTCCGAACATGTAGTTCTCGTCCACGGTGTAGGTGCGCACGAAGCGCAGGCCGTCGCCGTTGTCCCAGGTCAGCACCAGCGGGGCGGCGGGGGTCAGCGGGCCGTTGCCCTGGGCCTGCCACACCGAATCGGGGCCGGGAACCTTGACGCCCGGGTCGGTGGCGACCCAGCCGAACTCGGCCCAGTAGGGCTGGGGCGATTCGGCGGGCGACAGCAGGTCGATCTCACGCGCGTCGGCGGCGGGGGTCTCGCGGTACTTGACCAGGGTGATGTCGTCGATGCGGGCGCCGGTCAGCGCGATGGAGCCGTGCATGGCCGGCGTCTGGATGGCGATGCGGCGGCTCTTGCCCAGGGCGTCGCCCCGCGACGCGCCGGTCTGGGCGGCGGCTGCCGGGGTACCGGGCACCTGGGCCGGGCTCGACGCATTGGCCGGGGTCGGCGCGGTGGCGGGCGAAGCGGCGGTCTTCTGCTCGGCCCCCTGCTGCTGGGCGACCGGCTCGACCGGCTTGGTCGGGAAGAAGTACTGCCAGCCGATCAGGATGGAGACCGAAATGGCGATGGCGACGAAGAGATTGCGCTGGTCGTTCATGTCATCCTATTCCGGCAGTCGCGACGGACGGAACGGTCCGCCGTTCTCGGTATTGGCAGGGGGGACGGGGTCGTGACCGCCGTCGTTCCAGGGGTGGCAGCGGCAGATGCGCTTGACGCCGAGCCAGGAGCCGCCCAACGGGCCGTGCTCCTCGATGGCTTGCATGGCGTAGGCGGAGCACGACGGCGTGAACCGGCAGCTGGCCGGCAGCACCGGGCTCAGCAGCAGCTGGTAAAGGCGGATCAGGCCGCGCATTCCCAGACCGATGGGGTTCATGCCTCTCCCTGCTCTTTCACGGGCGCCGTCTTTTGCAGCGCGCCGACACGTTTTAACGCCGCCAGCAAATCCTGCAAGAGAAGAGAATATGGCCGTTCCAGCGTCTCCTTGCGTCCGATCACCACGTAATCGACGCCCGCGCTGGCATGAGCCGGGAAAACCGCGGCCACCGCTTCCTTGAGCCGGCGTCTGGCCCGGTTGCGGCACACCGAATTGCCCACCTTCTTGGAAACGGTGAAGCCGACCCGGAGCGAGTCGGCTTGCAATTCCGTTCCCGGAGCGGGCGCGGCCTGAAGAATCAGGCCCGGCGCCGCCCACTTTCGCCTCAGGGCCGCGACACGCAGGAAATCGGCCCGCTTCTTCAGCCGATCCAGCCGCGCGGCCATGGAGACTTAAGCGGACAGCTTCTTGCGGCCCTGGCGGCGGCGGTTGGCGATCACCTTGCGGCCACCGACGGTGGCCATACGAGCGCGGAAGCCGTGGCGGCGGGCGCGGACGAGCTTGCTCGGCTGATAGGTACGCTTCACGGGAGGTACTCCAAACTGAACGGACTTGAAAATGAGCGGACGTGTATAAGCCGGGCGAACCGAAGAGTCAATGCGCGGAGTGCGCGGGTTTTAGAACCCCTTCCGAGCGGCTACACTGGGACGATTTCCAAGAGGAGCCGCCATGGCCTGGGACCCCGCCGTCTATTCCGCCTTCGCCCAGCCGCGCCTGCGTCCGGCGCTCGATCTGATGGCCCGCATCGAGCCGGCCGACGCCGCCCGCGTGGTCGACCTGGGCTGCGGCACCGGCAACGTCACCCGCCTGCTCAAGGAGCGCTGGGCTGCGGCCGACGTCGTCGGCGTGGATTCCTCGCCCGAGATGCTGGCCACGGCGCGCGGCGACGGCGGCGGGGTGCGCTACCTCCAGGCCGACGCCGCCGCCTGGGCGGAGAACGGCGGCGCGGTGGATATCTTGTTCTCCAACGCGGCCCTGCACTGGCTGGGCGATCACCGGACGCTGTTTCCCAGGCTGCTGGGGCGGGTGAGGCCCGGCGGCGTGCTGGCGGTGCAGATGCCCCACAACCACTACGCCGCGTCCCACGCCGTCATGGCCGAGGCCGCCGCCGCCGGGCCGTGGTCGGAGGTCCTGAGTCCCCTGGCGGCCCGCTTCCCGGTGGGCGAGCCCTCCTTTTATTACGATCTGCTGGCCGGGGGTTCGTCTCATCTGGACATCTGGGAGACCGAGTACCTGCATGTGCTGGAAGGCGACAATCCGGTGGTGGCCTGGACCCGGGGCACGGCGCTGCGCCCGCTGATGGACGCCGTGGACGGCGCCTGGGCCACCGGCTTCCTGGCCGAATACGCAAGGCGCATCCAGGCCGCCTATCCGCCGCGTCCCGACGGCAGGACCCTGTTCCCCTTCCGCCGCCTGTTCATGGTGGCGCGCAAGGGTTAAGGCGCCAGATAGCCCCGCGCCACCGCCTCGTCCACCAGGGCGCGGGCATAGGCGCCCAGCCGCTTCGATCCCGCCTCGATGCGGGGCGTCAGCCTTTCCACCTGGGCGCGGGTGACGCCGAAGGGTTTCCAGGTGGCGCCCTCGGTCTCGAAATTGTGCAGCAGCGGCTGCAGGCGGTCGAGCGCGTCGGCGAAGCGGGAATCGGCCGTCTCGCGGGCCTCGTATTCCTGCCACAGGGCGGCGTACTCGCCGGCCTGGTCGGCGGGCAGCAGGCCGAACAGCCGCGCCGCCGCCTTCCTTTCCCGTTCCTCCTTGTCCTCGTGCCCGGCCTCGTCGTGGATGAAGGTGTCGCCGGCGTCGATCTCGACGATGTCGTGGATCAGCAGCATGCGGGCCACCCGGCCGATCTCCACCGTCCGGTCGGCGTATTCGGCCAGCAGGAAGGCCATGGTGGCGATGTGCCAGGAATGCTCGGCGTCGTTCTCCCGCCGCGAGGAATCGGTCAGCAGGGTCTGGCGCAGCACGGTCTTCAGCCTGTCGATCTCGACGACGAAGGCGATCTGGGCGGCAAGGCGGGAATCGGGGAAGGGAATCACGGGCGGAACCTCTCGGTGGAACGAAAGGAGTCTAGTGATGCTTGCCAACCGGGCGCAACCGGTGTAAACGACCCGCTTCCGCGTGGCACCCCTGGAGGCCGCGCTCATATACGTTTGTCAGGAGAGATTCATGTCCGAAGCAATCGCCATCGCCGCCGAGCTGCGCGACGGAAGCGGAAAGGGGGCCGCCCGTGCCACTCGTCGTGCCGGTAAGGTTCCCGGTGTCATCTACGGTGACAAGAAGGCCGCCATCTGCATCCAGATGGACCCCCGCGTCGTTTGGGCCCAGATCAGCAAGACCGGTTTCTTCACCCAGCTGTTCAACGTCGATCTCGGCAAGGACGGCAAGCATCTGTGCCTGGCCCGTGACGTCCAGATGCACCCGGTGACCGATCAGCCGATCCACCTGGACTTCATGCGCGTCTCGGCCGACCACGCCATCCACGTGAAGGTGCCGGTCCACTTCGCCAACGACACCAAGTCGCCGGGCATCAAGAAGGGCGGCGTGCTGAACGTCGAGCTGCACGAAATCGAGATCACCTGCAGCCCGAACGACATCCCGCACGAGATCCTCATCGATCTCTCCGGCCTGGAGATCGGCGATTCCGTCCATCTGTCGGACCTGAAGCTCCCGGCGGGCGCCAAGCCCTACCACGTGGCCGCCGGCGCCACCGTGGCCTCCATCGCGGCCCCCACCGTGGCCCGCGCCGAGACCACCGAGACCGAGGCTGCCGGCTAAATGCTCCTGGTGGTCGGACTGGGCAATCCCGGCTCCGACTACGCCAGGAATCGGCATAATATCGGCTTCATGGCGGCGGACGTTCTCGTCCGCCGCCATTCCTTTGGGCCGTGGCGGTCCAAGTTCCAGGGCGAGATCGCCGAGGGCGTCATCGGCGGCGAAAAGGTCCTGGTCCTCAAGCCCCAGACCTACATGAATCTGTCGGGTCAGTCGGCGGCGGCGGCGGCGCGCTTCCTCAAGGTGCCGGTGGACGGCCTCATCGTGCTGCACGACGAACTGGACATCGCGCCCGGTCGCCTCAAGGTCAAGCGCGGCGGCGGGGCGGGCGGCCACAACGGGCTGAAGAGCATCGATTCCCACTTGGGGTCGAACTACCGCCGGGTCCGCCTCGGCATCGGCCATCCCGGCGACCGCGACCTGGTCTCGGGCTACGTGCTGCACGATTTCGCCAAGGCGGACGAGGCCTGGCTGGTTCCCGTTCTCGACGCGGTGGCCGATACCTTTCCCATGCTGGTCTCGGGCGACGATGCCGGCTTCATGACACGGGTGGCCCATCTCACCGCCCCGCCCAAGCCGAAAAAGGAGAAGGCCGCCGAGGCGGCGCCCGCTCCCGCTCCGGCCCAGATTTCCGCCCCGCCCTCCGGCGGCGGCCTCGCCGAGGCGCTGAAGGCGGCCATGACCAAGATCACCAGGAAGGACTGAGTCCATGGGTTTCAATTGCGGTATCGTCGGCCTGCCCAACGTGGGCAAGAGCACCTTGTTCAATGCGCTGACCTCGACGGCGGCGGCGCAGGCGGCCAACTACCCGTTCTGCACCATCGAGCCCAATGTGGGCCGGGTGGCGGTGCCCGACCCGCGCCTGGACCGGCTGGTGGTGATCGGCAAGAGCCAGAAGGAAATCCCCACCCAGCTGGAATTCGTCGACATCGCCGGCCTGGTGCGCGGCGCTTCCAAGGGCGAGGGCCTGGGGAACCAGTTCCTGGCCAATATCCGCGAGGTGGACGCCATCGTCCACGTCCTGCGCTGTTTCGAGGACGGCGACATCACCCATGTGGAAGGTAGCGTCGA
Source organism: Paramagnetospirillum caucaseum (assembly GCF_000342045.1). Classification (GTDB taxonomy): domain Bacteria; phylum Pseudomonadota; class Alphaproteobacteria; order Rhodospirillales; family Magnetospirillaceae; genus Phaeospirillum; species Phaeospirillum caucaseum. The sequence goes on from NZ_AONQ01000052.1 coordinate 26,924, forward strand.
TCCGGTGCGCGACGCCGAGACCATCGAGACCGAGCTGATGCTGGCCGACCTGGATTCCCTGGAGCGGCGCATCGTGCCGCTGGAGAAGAAGGCCAAGAACGGCGACAAGGAGGCCAAGGCCCAGGTGGACGTCATGGCGCCGCTGCTGGCCTGCCTGCGTGAGGGCAAACCGGCCCGCACCGTATCCTTCGACTCGGAGGAGGAACGCCGCATCGCCAAGACCTTGGGCCTGATGACCGTCAAGCCGGTGGTCTACGCCTGCAATGTGGACGAGGCTTCGGCCGCCACCGGCAACAAGTTCTCGGAGGCCGTGGCCAAGTTCGCCGCCGCCGAGGGCAACAGCTCGGTGGTGATCTCGGCGGCTATCGAATCCGAGGTGGCCCAGCTGGCCAGCGAGGAGGAGCGCAAGGAGTTCCTCGAGACCCTTGGCCTGGAGGAGACGGGCCTGGCCCGCGTCATCCGCGCCGGCTACGAACTGCTCCACCTCATCACCTTCTTCACCGTCGGGCCGAAGGAAGCCCGCGCCTGGACCCTGCAGAAGGGCTGCAAGGCGCCCCAGGCGGCCGGCGTCATCCACACCGATTTCGAACGCGGCTTTATCCGCGCCGAGACCATCGCCTATGACGACTTCGTCGCCTGCAACGGCGAGGCGGGCGCCAAGGAAGCCGGCAAGATGCGCCTGGAAGGCAAGGAATACGTCGTCCAGGACGGCGACATCTTCCACTTCCTGTTCAACGTGTAATCCCCCTCCCCCCCGAACCGCCCTCTCCCCTGGCGGGAGAGGGTGGGGTGAGGGGGCTACCCCAGGAACGCCGCCCCCGCCAGGCTCAAGCCCCCCAGCAGGTGGATGCCCAGGGTGATGCGGATGGCGGCCAGCTGGCCCGAGCGGCCGCCGGCCATCAGCGGGGTGGCGGCCAGGGCGGCGAGCATGGCCAGCAGCGGCGGCGCCACCGCCCAGGGCGGCAGGTGGGACAGCCAGCCGAGCGCCAGCATCAGGGCGGAGGCCACCGCCTGCACCGAGAGATAGAGCGAGGGCGCCCCCTTGGCCCCCAGGCGTACCACCAGGGTGCGCTTGCCCGCCTGCTCGTCGGCGGCCAGGTCGGGGACTTCGTTGACGATCAGGATGGCGGCGGTCCAGGCGCCGACGATTGCCGAGCACAGCATGGCCTCCAGCCCGACGGTGCCGCTCTGCAGCCAGAAACAGGCGGCGACCGGCAGGCCGAAGGCCACCGCCACCGCCGCCTCGCCCAGGCCGCGCGACGCCAGGCTGAGGGGGGGGAGGGAATAGGCCACGGCCAGCCCGCCGCCCACCAATCCGAACACCAGCACCCACTCGCCCTTGCTCAGGCTGAGGATGCCGCCCAGCGCCATGGCGGCCAGCAGCAGGGCCACGCCCCACGCCGCCATGGCCTTGAGGCCGAGCCGCCCGTCCTGGATGAAGCGCGAGCCGCCGGTGAAGGGGGCGATGGGGGCGTGGTTGAGGCGGTCGGCGCCGTTCAACTCGTCACCCACGTCGTTGAGTACGTTGGCGCCGGCATGCAGGCAGGCCATGGCCGCCGCCGCCAGGCCCAGCGCCACGGGGTCGAGGGCCTGGGCGCGGTGGACGCCCCAGCAGGTCCCCACCAGCACCGGCACCAGGGCGGCGGGCAGGAACATGGGGCGGGTGGCGAGAAACAGGGTGCGGGGCAGGCCGGGCATGGCTTCAAACTGCCCTTGCCCGTCCCGTTCGGCGTTGACGCGGGTCAAGGCGACGGCCTCCCTCTGCCCCGAAGGTATAGACGGGATTCCACCCGATTGTTCCGGCAGGGGCGAGAGGCGTAGAGTCCGGTCTTCATGATTGGCGGCGCAGTCTTTGGGGGACGCGATGCCTGACAAGATACGCAGTTTCCAGATGATGATCTATCTCTCGCTGGGTTTCGGCGCGGCGGCGGCCGTGCTGCAGGTCGGCCGGCTGGCCGGCGACGGCGATGCCGGCTTCATCATCGCCGTGCAGGTGGCGTTCACCGTCGCCCTGGCGTTCTTCACCCACCTGATCACCCACCAGGGCGGCCACTGGGCCCGCTGGGCCTGCGCCATCCTGTGGTGCGTCGGCCTGCCCTTCCTGATCATGGCGCTGATGCTGGCCTATCGCAGCGACGCGCTGTGCGGCGGATTGCTGGCCGCCCAGATCCTGGTCCAGGGTGCCGCCGTCGCCCTGTTGTTCACCGAGGACGCCGGGAACTGGTTCGAGGCCTGATGTTGTGATACCTGTGGCGCATGGGGAGGATAAGACTCCATGCGTGATCTGGTTGCACGGGTGATGGATTCCCGGCTGGCCGCCCTGCTGTCCCAGTGGCGGCGGGACGGGACGGAGGCGGCCGACCCGGTTGCGCGGTTCGCCGCCCATGCCGAGCATCTGCTGATGATCGAGGCCGAGGGCGGCGCCAACCGCTACGCCCATTACGGCCGGGCCTTCGCCGAATGCTTCGGCAACGACCTGACCGGACAGGTGATCGACCTGCTGCCCCCCGACATCCTGCCCGCCGACCGGCGCTTCATGCTGGAATTCGAATACGGCTTCGTGCGCCGCACCGCCCGCCCGCTGTGGCGGTCCTACACCGCCCTGTTCGGGCAGGACCTGCCCCAGACCTGGCAGCGTCTGGTGCTGCCCGCCGGGAATGGCCGGCTGGTGGTGGGGGCCTATCCGGTGGAGGGGACGCCCTCCGGCGACAGCGCCGAGGCGCTGCTCCGTCTGGTCATCGACCGGGTGCCGGTGGTGCTGGGCGACGACGGCGGCATCGCCGACATGGCCCTGTCCCTGGGCGCCTTCTGCGACACCAGCCGCCACATGGCCGAGCTGGAGGTGCTGGCCACCCGCGACCCGCTGACCGAGACCAGCAACCGCCGCCATTTCGAGCAGCTGGCCGGGCTGGAACTGGACCACGCAAGGCGCATGGGCCGCTCCTTCGCCCTGCTGGCGCTGGATATCGACCATTTCAAGCGGATCAACGACACCTGGGGCCACGCCGCCGGGGACGCGGCGCTGAAGGCCTTCGCCGATTCCTGCCGGCTGGGCCTGCGCGAATACGACATCCTGGGCCGGGTGGGCGGCGAGGAATTCGCCGTCGCCCTGCCCAATACCGGCCCCGACGGCGCCCGGGTGATCGCCGAGCGCCTGCGCGCCGCCGTGGCGGAACTGGTGATCCGTCCGGCCAAGGGGCAGATGTCCGGCCTGACCGTCAGCATCGGCATCGCCCAGCTGCGCGAGGCCGACCTGACCATCGCCACCCTGCTGGAGCGCGCCGACCGGGCGCTCTACCGCGCCAAGAACGCCGGGCGGAACAGGGTGGTGTCGGAGGAGTAGGGATGCGCGAAGGGACGTGTCCCTTCGC
>NZ_AONQ01000053.1 GCF_000342045.1 Paramagnetospirillum caucaseum
GAAATAAACGAAGGTTCCGTCGCGTTACTTCTTTCATCTCCTTTTTTGCGTAAACTTCCATCACGTCTTCAACCGTGAAGGCTTGTTTTTGTTCAATAGTACGAATGGTCTTTGGATTCTCACCCGATTCAATTTGACACGTCATAGCCATAGCGGCTTGCCGGGCATGATTGAAATCCATCGAGGGAAAGGAGCCAAGGGTAAGGCGTGGCTTCTTTCCTCCGACGACCTGCCGCTGAAACACCCAAGTGGACCGGCCAGAAGTCGTTACCTTCAGGCCAAAACCGGGTAAGGTGGTGTCCCAATGAAATTCATCAGACGCGCCAGGTTTAATTCGTTCGGCGTAGCTTTGGCTCAGTTTGGCTTTCGTGGCGGCACCCATAGGCAAGGTTTGGCTACCTCCCTATATATGCCGGACTGTCGATGGTTGGAAGGTGTAGGGTTACCGGGAGGTTACTAAATTCCGGTAATTTTTCAAAAAACGCTGTGAAAACATTGAGTTACTTTATTGCGGTTTTTGTCTTCAACAAGATCAACTATTCCAGCGGCACCAGCCACTGACCACCGTCCGGGGGCGTCACCACGCCCCCGGCTGGGCGCGCTGCGAGGCGAAGCGCTCCGCCAGGAAGTCGAGGAAACTCCGTACCTTGGCCGACAATTGGTGGCGCTGGAGAAAGACCGCGTGGATGTCGGCCTCCACCCCCGACCAGCCGTCCAGCACGCGGACCAGTTCGCCCGAGCGCAAATAGGGGGCGATGTCCCATTCCGAACGCAGCAGGATGCCGTGGCCTTCCAGGGCCCAGTCCACCGCCACCTCGCCGTGATTGGCCGAGAGCGGGCCGCCGACCTTGACGGTGGCCGGCCCCTCGGCGGACACCAGATTCCAGGTATTGAAGGCCCGCTCGTTCTCGCGGATGACGATGCAGCGGTGGTCGCGTAAATCCGCCGGAACCCCGGGCGGCGCATGGGCGGCGAGATAGGCGGGGGCTGCGCACAGCAGGCGGCGGTTGGCGGCGATCTTGCGGCGCAACAGGCCGGAATCCGGCCCCATTCCGAAGCGGATGCCGATATCCATGGCCTCGGCGGTGAGGTCCAGCGGCCGGTCGCTGAGGTGCAGGATCACCTCCACCTCGGGATGGAGGCGGACGAAATCCGACACCGCCGGGCCGAGATGGCGCCGGCCGAAGCCGAACCCGGCATTGATGCGCAGCACGCCGCGCGGCACCTGCCGCCCCGCCGCCAGCGCCCGCTCCAGGCTCTCGATGTCGTCGAGGATGCGGCGGCCCTCCTCCACGTATTTCTCGCCCTCGGGAGTCAGGCTCTGGCGCCGCGTGGTGCGGTTGAGCAGGCGCACCCCCAGCCGTGCCTCCAGGGCGGCGAGGCGGCGGCTGACGGCGGGCGGCGACAGCCCCATCTCGCGCGCCGCTGCCGTCAGGCTGGAATGGCGGGCCACCAGGGAGAAGAAGGCGATGTCCAGACCGTCGTCGAGGGCCATGGCGATTAATGCTCCATACGCATCAGTATCATGAAGTTGATGCCATTGATTGCTTTGCAGGCAAGGATAATCATCGGGCGTCGCCGTTACGGAAAGGCCGCGCCCGTGTCCGCCACCCTGCTTCTCTCCCTGCTGCCCCTGCTGTTGCTGGGGGGTGCCCTGGGCTTCCTCGGCGGCCTGTTCGGCATCGGCGGCGGTATCATCGCCATTCCCCTGCTGGTCACCGTCTACGGCATGGATCAGGCCATGGCCCAGGGGACCGCCCTGGTGATGATGGTTCCCAACCTGCTGGCCGCCTGGTGGCGCTATATGCGCCGCAACCCCGTCGATTTGGGTGGTGCGGTGCGGCTGGCCCTGGTGGGGACGGCGACCACCTATGGTGCGGCGCAACTGGCCCAGGGATTGGATCAGCATGTGCTGCGCCTGCTGTTCTCGGCGTTCCTGGCGGTGCTGGCGGTGGGCATGTTCCGCCGCCGGCCGGAGGCGGGCCCGGCCACGCCGGTCCGTTCCGGGCTGATGCCCCTGGTCGGGCTGGCCGGCGGCGGCAGCATGGGGCTGCTGGGGGTGGGGGGCGGTCTGGTGGCGACGCCGCTCCTGTCGCGCTGGTTCGGGCTCGACCAGCGGGTGGCCCAGAGTCTGGCCCTGGCCCTGGTGCTGCCCTGCTCGGCGGCGGCCCTGGCCTCCTATGCCCGGGCCGGCAACGTGGACTGGACCATCGGGGGCGTCCTGGGCGTCGGGGGATTGGCCTGCGTCTCGGCCGGCGTCGCCCTGGCCCATGCCTTCCCGGAGAAAGTCATGCGGCATCTGTTCGCCGGGCTGCTGATCGCCACCGCGCTGGCCATGCTGGCCGTCTAGGAGGTGGTGGCCGCTTCGGCATCGACCCGGTCGGGCAGGGTGAAGAATACCGTGGTGCCCTGTCCGGGGGTGGAGGCCAGCCACATGCGCCCGTCATGGCTTTCGACGATGCGCTTGCAGATGGCCAGCCCGATGCCGGTGCCGGGATAGGCGGAGCCGGTGTGGAGGCGGCGGAACACCTCGAAGACGTAGTCGTGGTACTGGGGATCGATGCCGATGCCGTTGTCGGTTACCGCGAAACGCCAGCCATCCTCGCCGTCCCGCTCGGCGGTCACCCGGACGGCGGGGACGGTTTCGCCGCCGCTGTATTTGAGGGCGTTGCCCAGCAGGTTGTGGAACACCTGATGCAGTTGGCCCTGGTCGGCGCGGAGCTTGGGCAGGGGGCCGATATGGAGTTGGGCGTGCCTCTGCTCGATGGCGGGGCGCAGGCTTTCGAGCACGGTATTCATCAGTTCGGCGCAATCCACCTCGCCGAGGGTCAGGCCGGCCCCGCCGGCCTTGCTGTATTCCAGCAGGTCGCGGACCAGATTGGACATGCGCAGCGCCTCGTTGATGATGAAGCGCAGGTAGTCCTTGGCCTCGCCGTCCAGGGCCTCGGCGCATTTGCGTTCCAGCAATTGCGAGAAGCTGACCAGCCCGCGCACCGGCTCCTGCAGGTCGTGGGCGGCGACATAGGCGAAGCGCTCCAGTTCGGCGTTGGTGCGCGACAGTTCGGCGATCACCTGCTGCAGGTCGCTTTCCGCCCGGGTGCGTTCGTGGATTTCGTGCCGCAGCTCGTCGTTGCGGTCGTGCAGGTCCTGCACCGCCAGATTCAGCTGGCGGGCGATGTTGTCATAGGCCCAGCGCAGACGGTCGATCTCGTCGCCATGCTCGGGAAAGCCCAGGCGTTCGTCGAACAGCGAGGCCTGCGACATCAGGGATTCCGGTACCAGGCTGCCGACGTTGCGGGCCAGTTCCTCGACCCGGCGGGTGACCAGGCGGCTGAAGATCACGTACATGAACGCCGCCACCAGGAAGGTCTTGACGGCGTTGCTGACCAGGATGGCGATGGCCTGGCTCGTCAGGCGGTCATAGATGCCGTCCAGGCTGGCCGATACGTTCAGGGTGGCGATCTGGCGGATTTCCCCCCGGATTTCCCGTGACAGGGCGTATTGACGGGTGATCTGCCGTTTAGACCGGACCGCCCCCGACTTCCACACGTTGCGGCCGTCCGAGGTGGTGATCTCCGCATATTCCACATGGGCCAGCCGGGTCAGGGCGTCCAGCGCCAGGGTGATCTGCCGCTCGTCGAAGGTCCAGACACTGCCGACAATGGGCGGGAGGAAGATTCCGACGTTTTCCAGCTGATCGTCCATGTCGGCGCGTTGCTGCCGGTATTCATGGAACAGCTGATAACCGGTTGCCAATAACGCTAGAAATGAACTGAACGCGACGATCAACACGATCAGGCGCCGGCCGATCCTGTTCTCTCGCCCTTTCTTGCGCAGCATCATCATCATCATGATGACTGCACCCTACCCGTATCCCTGAGTGGATACGAGCCCAAAACATTAGGATGGGTTACTTTAGATTTGGTCTAGAAACGCCATCCACCCGCAGGGTGTCGGCGATGGCCTCCAGCCGGGCCATGACCGCCTCGGCGTCGGGATAGGCCCGGCTGAGGACCAGATGGACGTTCAGCCGGTCGATGACGTCGAATTCCAGGCCGGCAATCGGGTGCTCGGCCAGGATCTCCTCGGCCGGCCCGGCATAGTCCAGGAGATAGTCGGCCCGCCCGCGTTCCAGCATGGCGAAGGCGGATTCGTGGCTGACGGTGCCGTGGTTCACCACCCGGCTGGCCGGGTCCTTGATGAAGGAAAGGATGCCGCCATAGCTGTAGCCGTGGATGGTGATCACCTCCTTGCCGGCCAGGTTCTCCCTGGCGGTGACCGGGGGCAGGCCCTTGCGGCGGTAGACCCTGAGTTCGGTGCCGGCCACCGGGCGCTTGCTGATCAGGCAGCATTTCTCCAGGGCCGGTCCCTTGACCAGCATGGAGAAGTCGGTCTGTCCATCGGCCAGATATTCGAACATCCGCGCCGCCGGCAAGCCGCGCGCCCGCCAGGGGATGCCGGCCTGCTGGAACAGCGGCGCGGCCAGGCGCAGCAGCGGGTTGTCGGGCTCGCCCCTGGAATCCAGCCGGGTGGTCCACACCGACTGGTCGGGGTAGGCGTATTCGATGGTCCGGGGCTCGGCGGCGGCGGCCGGTGCGGCGGCCAGCAGGAAACCCGCGGCAAGAAGGGAGAGCCAGCCTTTGATCATCCCCGCCTCCATCCCATCCCGACCGGACGATGCTAGCGCAACGGCCGCGGTTTCTCAACGAAGCCCGGCCACATCCCGGCGAAGGGCGTTTCCCGGTGGTTTTCCCGCCGGGGCCGGCCTATCCTCGGCCAGCGGTGGCAAGGCAGGAGGGGGCCGGCATGTCCATGGACCAGGAACTTCATGCCGGGCTGGAGCCGGGCCTGCGTTTCGCCATGCTGATCGGTCCCGACGGCGGCGTGCGCGATCTGCGCTGGACCGAGGTGGAACGCTGGCGGACGGAAGACGGCTTTCTCTGGGTCCATCTCGAACGGGACGAGCCCCAGGCCCGGGCTTGGCTGTGCGAGCGCTCCGGCATCGATCCCCTGGTGGCCATGGCGCTGACCGCCGAGGAATCCCGTCCCCGGGTCGAGGACGTGGGCGATGCCCTGATGGTGGTGCTGCGCGGCGTCAACAAGGCGCGCAACGGCGAGGGCGAGGATCGCTCGGCGGAAACCGAGCTGGTGCCGATCCATATGTGGATCGAGGCCGACCGTTGCATCTCGCTGCGCGACAGGGATCATTCCCTCAACGCGTTGCGCGACCTGCGGCTGTCCATGATGATGGGCAAGGGGCCGCGCACCGCCGGCGCCCTGCTGGCCCGCATCGCCGAGAAGGTCGTGGACCACCTGGGGATTCTCACCGACGAGATCGAGGACGGCATCTCCGACCTGGAGGACCGCATCGGCGAGGGGCTGGCCGGCACCGACCTGCGCGAGGACATCGCCTCGGCCCGGCGCAAGGTGGTGCAGCTGCGCCGCTATCTGGCGCCGCAGCGCGACGCGCTCTACCGCCTGCGCCACGACGACGCCAGCTGGCTCGACCCCGAGGCCAAGATGCGCCTGCGCGAGGTCAACGACCGCCTGATCCGCCATATCGAGGATCTGGACGAAATGCGCCAGCGCGCCACCATCCTGCACGAGGATTTCACCAACCTGGTGGCCGAGCGCGCCGCCCAGTCGTCCAACCGCCTGACCTCCCTGGCCGCCATGGTGCTGCCGCCCAGCCTGCTGGCCGGCATGCTGGGGACCAATATCGGCGGCATCCCCGGAGCGCAGGAGCCGCTGGCCTTTCTGGTCCTTTGCGGCGTGGTGGCGGGCATGATGCCGGTGACCTATCTGATCCTCAAATGGATGAAGTGGCTGTAGGCCGGAGAGGCGCGCGATAATTTGTTTCTTTTTATCACCCTTGTCATTTGCCCGTTTGCTTATGGTATCGGGCGGGACGCCGGAAGTTGGGCGCGGGGGATAGATGACGAAGGCCAGGGACAGCGTGGCGGGTGCCGAAGACGGGCCGGAGGGGGGCGAGCGCTCCGCCCGCCGCAAGGGTAAGGCCGCGCCCGGGCTGGGCCAGCCGCAGGAGGCCTATGTCGCCTTCGCCTTCGCCGCCGCCGACCTGCTGATGGAGGCCGACCACGGCGGGCGCATCGTCTTCGCCATCGGCGCCTCCATGTCGCTGGTCGGCCGGCCGGCCCGCCTGCTGGCCACCATGACCCTGCCCGAGCTGATCCGCCCCGAGGACCAGTCCCGCGTCCGCAACGCCCTGAAGCGCATGGCCGGCGGCGACCGGGTCCGCCATGTGCTGCTGCACGTCACCCTGCCGGCGGGGGGCAGCACGCCGGTGGCGCTGTCGGGCTATCCCCATCCCGACCGCCCTGACCGCCTGCTGCTGGTGCTGACCCATTCCGGCACCCTGATGTCGCCGACGGTACGTCACCAGGAGACCGGCCTGCTGGGCCGCGAGAGCTTCGAGGCGCTGGCCGGCGACCTGATCAAGGAAAGCGCCAGGGACGGCGACGATTCCTACCGCATGACCCTGCTGGACCTACCGGAACTGGCCGATCTGCGCAGCAAGGTCGGCGCCGAGGCCACCGCCGACTTCATCGCCCGCTTCACCGATTACCTGCGCCAGTGCTCGGTGGGGGGCGGGGCCGCCGCCGACCTGGGCAACAGTAAGTATGGCCTGATCCACGGTCCCGAGGTCAGCGCCGGCGAGATCGAGACCGCCATCAGCGGGCTGGCCCAGTCGGTGATGGGGGCGCCCATGGCCCCCGAATCCGCCTCGCTGTCCATCGACGGCGGCGGCGGCATCTCGGCGCAGGAGGCCACCAGCGCCCTGATCTACACCCTGAACCGCTTCACCAGCGACAGCGGCGCCGCCATCCACGAATTGTCGGCCATGGCGCGCCCCACCCTGTCGCAGACGGTGGCCAGGATGCGCGAGGTCAAGCAGACCATCGGCAAGGGCGACTTCCAGCTGTTTTTCCAGCCCATCGTCGATCTGTGGAGCAACGCGGTCCATCATTTCGAATGCCTGGTGCGCTTCGGCGACAGCGGCAATTCCCCCTACAGCACCGTGGTGTTCGCCGAGGATACCGGCCTGGTGGGTGAACTGGACCTGGCCATCTGCGCCCGGGCCATCGCGTTCATGCGCCAGGGCGTGGGGGCCGAGCCGTCGCTCCGCTTCGCCGTCAACCTGTCGGGCCGCTCGCTGTCCAGCCCCAGCATGGCCGCAAGGCTGCTGCAGTTGATCCACGGCGCGTCCGACCTGCGCGGCCGGCTGCTGTTCGAGGTGACGGAAAGCTCGGCCATCGCCGATCTGGTGGCGGCCAACGCCGTCATCCAGGAAATCCGCGGCCGCGGCCATCCGGTGGGCATCGACGATTTCGGCGCCGGGGCGGCGGCCTTCCACTACCTGCGCGGCCTCAAGGTCGATCACGTCAAGATCGACGGCTCCTATGTGCGCGAGGCGGCGGGCAAGGGGGAATCGCTGCCTTTCCTGCGGGCCATCACCCAGCTGTGCCGCGAGTTGCGGGTGGCTACCATCGCCGAGCATATCGAGGACGAGGCCACCGCCAACCTGCTGCGCGTCTACAACGTGCGCTACGGCCAGGGCTATTACTTCGGCAAGCCCATGCAGCCGTCGCGGCGGCTGCACGGCAGCCGGGCGCCCTGGGCGACGCCCCTGACCCAGTGGCGCAACGGCCTGTTGTTCTTCGGCAACGGGACGGTGGCTTAGAACCGGTCCGACCAGTCACGACTTGCATGTTGAATTCCACTTCCCATGGTCTTAATGAGGGGCCGATCAAGATTTAGGGGGAATGGATCGTGCTGGCGTGGACGGAACACCTGAGTGTCGGCGAGCCCACGCTGGATGCCCACCATCAGCACCTGTTCAAGCTGCTGGCGGAGATCGACGCCATGGCGGAAGGCGGGCCGGGCCTGGACGCCGTCAAGGCGGTATTCGGCGAACTGAACCGCTACATCGCCTACCACTTCGCCGAGGAGGAGGGGATGATGGAGCGCGCCGGTTTTCCCTTCCTGGACCTGCACCGCCACTCCCACCAGACCATCGCCATGCGGGTGGCCGACATGTCCGCCGTCCTGTCCGCCGCCAATGTGGAGCGGGTGGCCCGGGAACTCCACGGCTTCCTGACCGGCTGGCTGGTGCATCATATCGAGATCGAGGATTTCGAATACCGCCCCTTCCTGGCCGGTGGTCAGTAGCCTTCTCTGTCGAAAGTACTATTTCGCACCTGCAAAAATTGAGGAACCCGTGCCGTTCCGTTGATATTCGGCGCGTGCCTTGCTATGCTTTCCCGCACAAGAAATAAGAATATTCCAGGGTAGGCAGGGAGGTCCGATGGCGCCCTTGACTCACGGCCACGAGACCGGCGTTCCCAGCATCGACGCCGGGAACGAGGGTTTGCGCTTCCTGCTGGGACGGGTGTTCCAGCCGGGCGTCGAGTGCCGCCGCGGCATCGGCGGGCGCGGCGAGTGCGATTTCAACCGCTGCTCGCGCATCCAGGCGATCATGCGGTACGTGGAACGCAATTTCGCCCAGCAGGAACAGGTGATGACCGAATCCGCCTATCCCGACGCGCGGCGCCATCTCGACGACCATGCCGGGCTGCTGGATCACCTGGGGGTGATGCTGCACGCCCAGGTCTGCGCCGACAAGGATGCCGTCAAGGTCCACGACTTCATCGCCCATTGGGTGGTGGAGCACGCCAAGCGTTGCGACCGCCCCTTGGGCCGCTGGGCGGTGACCCGCCGGGTGCTGGAGCCCAAGCGGTAGCGTAGAGCCGTTGTAACGTCCGGGCCGCGCCGCTACTCTGCCGGCCATGAGCGAACCTGCCCCGCCGGCGGCCGAATCCCCCCTCGATCCCGAACAGTGCCTGGCCGCCGAGGCCGGGGCGGAATCCGTGCTGGTCCTGGCCGGGCCGGGGACCGGCAAGACCACCACCCTGGTAGGGCGCTACCTTCACCTGCTGGACCAGGGTGCGGCGGCCTCCCGTATCTTCGTCTCCACCTTCACGGCGCGGGCCGCCGAGGAATTGCGCTTCCGCATCGGCGCCCGCCTCGGCGAGGCGGACCGCGAGATGGCGCCCGAGCTGTTCCGCCGCATGCCCATCGCCACCCTGCACGGCATGGCGCTGCGGCTGCTGCAGCGCCATCCGCCGCCCGGCTGTCCACCTTTCCGCATCTTCGACGAGCAGGCCTGCGCCCGGGTGGTCGCCCGCCACCACCTCTATCTCGGCGACGACGTGCGCAAGCCCACCGACGTGTTCGGCGCCTACAAGGACCGGCTGATGGACCCGGCGGCGGCGCTGGCCGAGGCCAAGGCCAGGAACGACGCGGCCCTGCTGGAGGCCGCCGAGGCCTATGGCCGCTACCAGCGCGCCTTGGCCGAGGAGGGCGGCTTCGATTTCGGCGACCTGATCATGGAACTGGTGCGCGGGCTGGAGGCGGACGAGGCCTACCGGGGCCGCCTCGCCGGCTTCTTCGACCACCTGCTGATCGACGAGTACCAGGACATCAATCCGGCGCAGGAGCGCATGCTGCGCCTGTTGCGGACGCAAGGCGCGCGCCTGTGGGCGGTGGGCGACGACGACCAGTGTCTCTACGCCTGGCGCTCCGCCGACCCGGCCTTTATCCTGGGCTTCGAGGCGGCGTGGCCCGACCCGGCCCTTTACCGCCTGTCGCGCAACTACCGCAGTTCCGCCACCATCGTCGCCGCCGCCGGCGCCCTGATCAGCGGCAACCGGCGCCGCCACGTCAAGGATCAGGTGCCCCACAGTGCCTCGCGTCTCGCCCTGACCATCGCCGGCCTGGACGACGACGAGGACGAGGCGGAATACGTGCTGCGCGTGGTCAGGGGGCTGGCGGGGCGCGGCATGCCCTGGCACGAGATGGCGGTGCTCTACCGCGCCGGCCATGTGGGCTCGCGCATCCAGATCAGGCTGGCCGAGGCCGGCGTGCCCCTGGTGGTGCGCGGCGCCGGCGAGTTCTGGCAACTGGGGCCGGTGCGGCTGGTGGCCGGGCTGGCCCGCCTGCTCGCCGATCCCCGCGACATGGATGCCCGCGCCCTGCTGGGCCACGGCAAGCGGGTGGACAAACTGTTGCAGCAGGCGCCGGAGAAGATCGATACGGACGTGCCCTGGCCGGCGCTCTGCCGCCAGGTGGGCCGCCTGGTCTCGGCGACGGCGCGGCCGCCGGGGGAGGAGGGGCTGCAATGGCGCGACCTGGCCTTCACCGCCGCCGATCTGGCCGCCGAGTGCGCGGACGCGGCGGCCTTCATCGCCCTGATGGAGGAGCAGCGCCGGTCCCTGCGCCGTGCCGAGGCCCAGGGCGACGCCGTGGTGCTGTCCACCATCCACGGCGCCAAGGGGCTGGAATGGTCGGCGGTGGTGGTGGCCGGCTGCGAGGCCGACCTGATGCCCCACGAATCCTCTCCCGATCTGGAGGAGGAGCGCCGCCTGATGTACGTGGCCGCCACCCGGGCCAAGCGCTGGCTGGTGCTGTCCTTCGCCGCCGAACGGCGCAAGACTGCGGTGCCGTCTCCCTATATTGCCGAAATGCTGGAGGGGCTCGACGAGGACCAGATCCGTTATCACGACACCTTGAGCCGGGCCCGCCTGCACGCGAAGGCGCCGCCGCCGGCCAAGGCCGGAAAGCCGGTCCGCCTCCGCCCCGAACTGAAGGTTTCCGCCGGGATGCGCAAGGGGCGGACGCCCCTGAAGCGGACGCGCGGATAGGGCCTTGGTCAGGGGTAGGGAGTGTTTGATTTTCCCCCCTGAACAGGGCATCCTGCCAAGCGCTGTCCAAGGTCCGGGGGAAGGGGGGCAAGTCCCGCCCAAGTTCTGGGAGGACGATGCGGAGGCGATATTTCATCGCGCCGCTTTTTTTGCTGCGATCCGTCCGCGCCACCGGCGCCGGCCGGAGGTCCGGGCGGACGGCGAGTGGTGAATGTTCACGAAGGTCAGGGCGGACTCATGGGCGATACAAACATGACCAGAGGCGAGACCGAGGCGGCGGCGCAGGGGACGGGCGCGGCCGAGACCGAGGCGAAGGAAGCGGCTGCCATCCTGGCGCCTCCTCTGGCGGTCCTGCGCCCCGAACCGCTGCCGTCCGGCGGCGGGTCGTCGGCGGCGGGCGGCAAGTCGGCCCGGCTGTTCGGCCTGCTGGTCACCGTCGCCTGGGTGGTCTTGAGCGGCTATTGGGCCGACACCTCCATCGGCTGGGGCAACCTGCTGTTCATGCAGCCGCAGGAAATCGGCGGCATGGTCGGCGCCGCCTTCCTGCCGCTGGCCTTCCTCTGGCTGCTGATCGCCTATTTCGACCGGGGCCGCGAGCTCAGGGCGCTGTCCGCCGACATGCGCGAGCAACTGTCCCGCCTGACCTATCCCGCCGAGGGCGCCGAGGTCCGGGTGGCGCGCATCGCCGAGTCGCTGCGCACCCAGGCCCGCGACCTGACCCAGGCTTCCACCGAGGCCGCCTCCAAGGGCGAAACGGTGCGCGAGATGATGGCCAGCCAGATCGAGGCCATGACCGGCGTGGTGGGCCGCGTCAACGACGAGGCCCAGACGGCGGTCGAGGCGTTGCGCAAGGAGGTCGACCGCCTGACCCAGGCCGCCGACGGCGCCACCGCCCGCGCCCGCGAGGTGGAGACCCTGCTGCGCATGCAGACCCAGGACCTCACCACCGTTACCGATACCTCCGCCCACCGTATCCGCGAGTTCGGCGAATTGCTGCGCGGCCAGATCGAGTCCATCGACACCACCTCGGCCCGCGCCGCGTCGCGCGCCGACACGGTGGCCGAGCAGGTGCGCACCCAGGCCGAGTCCCTGGACAAGGTGTCCCAGGCGGCGGTGGTCCGCGCCGAGCAGGTGGTCGCCATGTTCGAGCGCCAGAGCACCCAGCTGGGCAGCTCGGCCGAGCAGGCCACCACCCGCACCGAGGTGGTCGCCAATTCCCTGGCCGAGCGGGTCGAGGCGCTGGAAAGCCTGTTCACCCGCCAGAACACCGATCTCGATCAGGCCGCCGAGCGCCTGGCCGAGCAGACCAGCCGCATCTCGGCCTCGCTGCAGCAGCAGGCCACCGGGTTGGACCAGATCACCGAGCGCGTGCTGTCCCGCGTCAAGATCGTCGAGGAAGCTCTGGGGGTGCAGTCGCGCGAGTTGGGCTCGGCCTCGGATCAGGCCATGGGCCGCTTCCGCGAGATCGAGGAAAGCCTGGGCCGTCAGGCCGAGAGCCTGCGCGTCGCCGCCGACGACGCCTCCACCCAGTTGGGAGCGGTGGGCGAGGTGTTCGTCCAGCGTCGCGACGACGTGGACTCCGCCGCCGAGCGGGCCATGGCCCGGGTGCGCGAGGTGGGGGAGGCCTTCCAGGGCCAAACCCGCGCCGTCGCCGCCGCCTCGGACCAGATGACCGCCCGCGGCCGCGAGGTCTCCGAGACGTTGCGCCTCTATATCGAGGACCTCAACAAGGGTGCCGAGAAGGCCGCCGCCCAGGCGGAGAACATCCGCACCTCACTCAGGAAGCAGGCCGACGAACTGGCCGACGCCGCCAACGTGGTGTCGACCCAGTCCAAGCTGTCGGAAGCCTCGCTCAACCAGCAGTCGCGCCATCTGATCGCCACCTCGGACCAGGTGATGGCCAAGGTCAAGACCATCGCCGACACGCTGCGCCAGGGCACCAACGACCTGATCGCCACGTCGTCCAAGGTCGGCGTCGAGCTGGATGCTGTGGGCGAGACCCTGCGCCAGCGCACCACCGACGTGTCCGCCGCCGCCGTCAAGGCCATCTCCGATTCCGGCGGGGTGGCCGAATTGCTGGAGAAGCGCTCCGAGCAGTTGCAGAACGTCTCCGACCAGTTGGGTTCGCGGGTGCGCGCCGCCACCGAGGTGCTGCGCAAGCAGACCGAACAGGTGGTCGCCTCCGCCGACCAGGCCGAGGCCTCGGTGGGCGCGGTGGGCGAGGCGCTGCGCGTCCAGGCCCAGTCCCTGGCCCGCGTCGCCGAGGATTCCAGCGACGTGCTGAAGGCCTTCGGTTCCTCCATCCAGCAGAACGCCGTGCAACTGGGCGAGGCCGCCCAGCAGGTGTTCGCCCAGTCCCAGACGGCGGGCGATGCTTTGCGTTCCATCAGCCGCGATTTCGAGGAAGCCTCAAACAAGACCGCCGCCCAGGTCACTGCCGCCGGCGACATGCTGCGGGCCGGCATCCGCGAGCTCACCGCTTCGGCGGAGCGGATCACCGCTCAGGTGCGTTCGGCCGGCGACGGCCTGCGCCGCCACGCCAGCGAGATGCAGGAAACCACCGAGCGGACCGGCGCCAAGCTGGAAGCCGCCTTCGAGATGGTGCGCACCAAGTCCAACGATCTTGGCATCACCGGCGACCGTTTGGCCCAGCAGGCCGAGAGCTTCTCCAACAGCTTCTCGCGTCAGGTGGAGGAACTGGTCAACGCCTCCAAGCTGGCCGAGATCCGGGGCAGCCAGCTGGAAGAGAAACGCGCCCAGCTGTCGGTGGAGCACTTCCTGCAGAACGCCGCCTTCATCGTCGAGAAGCTGCAATCCCTGTCCGTGGACATCGGCCGCATCTTCAACGCCAATATCGACGAGAAGGCGTGGCGCGAGTTCCATGCCGGCGACCAGTCCATCTTCGTGCGCAAGATTCTCAAGAATCTCGACAAGCACCAGATGGCCTCCATCAAGAACAAGTTCGAGGACGACGGCGATTTCCGCGAATACGTCACCCGCTATCTGGCGGAATTCGAGGCTCTGCTCAACCAGGCCCGCAATTCCGACCACCAGGACGTGCTGACCGGCACCTTCACCTCCTCCGAGGTGGGTAAGCTGTACCTGGTCCTGGCCCGTTCGCTGGGCCGCCTGGAATAGGGTTTTCCCCAGTCCGATGAAAGCGGCGCCGGAGCGATCCGGCGCCGTTTTTTTTCTCCCGGCGCCAATTTCTGGGATGTAATCCCTTTCCGTTGCAGAATCATGGGACCCGCCACTGGATATGGCGGGGACGAAGGACCAAATATGGCGGGCACGAACGATCAAATATCGGGGGAATACCCCAGACAGATTCGACCTATGTCGAATGGACTCTGGCATTAGGAATGGCCGGGGCCAGTAAACTGAATTACTCTAATTTCTGTTGGCAACTCAGGGGGGAGTGGTTGTCGCAACGGCGGTCGCATATGGGCCCCGCCTATCAGCACTAGAAATCTCTCTTTTGCATGGCTTCTTCCGCACTTCCGGTCTGTTGCCCGGGATATTTCCCGTGCGTGAAGACGCCAATGCCATTCACCAAATGAGGAGTGAGAAATGAAGAGAATCATACGGTGGGTAGGTTTGGGTGCCACTGCGGCCTTGGCTGCGTGCGCAACGCCTGCGGACGTTTCCGACGTCCACGCCATTCTCGGCTCCCGGGCTACGTCCGGCACGCCGTTTACCCAGGCGCTGTTCCAGGAGTATCAGGCTTACACCAGGCAGCAGATCCAGACGGAAGTCGAATGGGTCGACGCCTCGGAAACCGCTCGCAAGGGCTTGCGGGCCGGTAAGGGTGAGGCGGTGCCGCCCGACGAACTGAACCGCCGTCCGCTTCCGGCGCCCGCCGTTCCGGCTCTGACGGCCGCTCGGGAACGCCTGATGGGCTATTTCGCGGGGGGTGCCGCCGAACGGGTTCCGGCCGCCGCCGCCAAGGCCCAGGTGGCGTTCGACTGCTGGCTTGAACAAGAAGCCCAGAGCAACGTCAACAAGCCCTGCAAGGCGACCTTCCTGGCCCACGAGCCCATCTTGAAGAAGGTGGCTCCGGTCAGCGCGGTCGCCGCCGAGGCGGGCCGCCGCTTCGTGGTCACCTTCGCCCTGGGCTCCGCCCAGCTTTCCGCCCAGGCGCAGCAGACCCTGAAGGAAGCGGCCGCCGCCCAGGCGCAGCTGCATGCCGCCATCGTCTCGGTGACCGGCTTCACCGACACCCTCGGCTCCGCCGACGCCAACCGGCGCCTGGCGCGCCAGCGTGCCGATGCGGTGGCGGCCGAGCTGACCAAGCTGGGCGTCAATCCCGCCGCCATCGCCGAGGACGCCTTCGGCGAGAGCCGCCTGGCCGTCGCCACCGGCGACAACACCGCCGAGGCGCGCAACCGCCGCGTCGAAATCACCCTGGCCGGTCCCACCTGGTCCCACGGCGGCTATGGCGGTCACGCCTATGGTGGGCGCGGACAAGGTTGGGGCGGCTATTACGGAGGCGGCGGCTTTGCCGTGTTCTTCAACACCGGGTCCAGCCAGCTGACTCCCGAGGCGATCGAGCGGCTGAAGCAGGTGGTCGCCGCCCAGAAGAACATGAAGCCCAAGACGGTCAGCGTCATCGGCTTCACCGACCGGACCGGCTCGGCCGCGACCAACGCCCGTCTGGCGCGCGAACGTGCCCAGGCGGTGGCCGCCGAGATCAACAGGCAGGGCGGTTCCGCCGCCGCGGTCGATGCCCGTCCCGGCGAGACCTGGGGAATGGCTTCCGATGGGCGCGCCCGCCGCGTCGAGATTCTTTTCGGCTACTGACCAACCGGGCGGCGGCCGCCGGACATGCGATCCGGGCGGCCGCGCCGTTGAACATGAGATGTGGGAGCAAATACGATGAACAAGTCTCGTATCGCCGCAATGATCGCCTGTGTCCTGCCCGCCTTGGGCGGCTGCACGGGCATCCACTACGCCAGCGAGTCCAAGCCGACTAACCTCGTTCCGCCGGCTGAAATGCGTTACGTGGTGCCCGCCGGTTCCTATCAGAACGACCTGACCACCCTGGTCGGCACCTTCGCCGTCTACAACAAGACGGATCAGTCGCTGCAGGTGCTGGAACCGGTGGCCCATCCCTATGACCCCCGCACCCGTCCGGTGGTCGAGACCGTCAAGCAGACCCTGTACAAGTCGGTGGTCGACCAGACCATGAAGACCGACGTGCCGCTGATCGCCGGCGCCCTGAAGGATGCCGGCAAGGAGAACCTGGAGGTCACCATCGTCGACGAGGCCCATGCCATGGTGCCGCGCTACTCGGTGGACCTGCTGAACTACATCGGCAGCCGCTACCATCCGACCAGCCAGCAGGAAGAGATCGTCTATGTCGCCGAGGCCTGGCAGCGCCATTTCAACGCGGCCCTGCTGACCGCCAAGGAGCACAGCGCCTGGAGCGCCAACGACGGCGTGGTGGTCTACAACACCAAGACCTATGCCCGGACCGAGAACTTCAAGGACGGCCGCTACCTGACGGTTTCCGTCGTGCCGTTCTCCAAGATCCAGGCGGGCAAGGCCGAGATGGCGATGGAAGCCCTACCGGTTTCCTCGGTGACCTCCATCAAGCCGATGATGGCCAATCCCTATGCCTATACCTGGCACCGGGACGGCTGGGGGTACGGCCAGTGGGGCTGGCACGGCCAGGGCCGCCACATGGCCAAATAAGTCCGGCTTTTGCCGGGATTCCGGGGGCGGGCAGGCGACTGCCCGCCCCTTTTCCTTGGGCGGCCCGGGGATTACCGGCTTCTGGTCACCACGTCGGGCAGGTGGGTCGCCACCAGTTCGGCGAACAGGCGGAATTCGGGCGAGCGGGCGCTGGTCCGGCGCCAGACCAGATCGACGGGGCGGGACGGAGGCGGGTCGGCGAAGCGGCGCACCACGATCTGCTCGTCGGCCCGGGCCTCGGCATCCACATAGAGCGCCGGCAGGCAGGTCGCTCCCAGGCCGGTGGCCACCATCTGGCGCAGCGAATCCAGGCTGGTGGCGCGGAAATCCGGGTGCTCGCGGCTCCCGGCGGCATGGCAGAGCGTCAGCGCCGCCTCGCGCAGGCCGTCGCCCACTTCCAGCAGGATCAGCTGTTCGCCGGCCAAATCGGCGGGGGTCAGGCTGTCCTGGCCGGCCAGGCGATGGCCGCGCGGCAACACCGCCCACAGGGGTTCGCGGAACAGCGGCACCACCGTCAGGTGCTGGTCGGAGGCGGGGGCCGAGGAGGTGAGGATGAGGTCGAGCTGGCCGCTGGCCAGTTCCCCCAGCAGGCGGTCGCCGGCTTCCTCGCGCAGGTAGAGCTTGAGGTCGGGATGGCGGCGGCGCATCTCGGGCAGGAAATGGGGCAACAGATAGGGCCCGAGGGTGGGCAGCACGCCCAGGCGCAGGATGCCGCTCAGCGGGATTCGGGCGCCCTGGGCGTGTTCCTCCAGGTCGCTGACGCTGCGCAGGATGGCGTTGGCCCGTTCGGCCAGGTCCTGGCCGATGGGGGTCAGCAGCACCCGGCGACGGGTCCGCTCCAGCAGCAGGACCCCCAGGGTTTCCTCCAGCTGGGCGATCTGGGCCGACAGGGCCGGTTGGCTGATGTTGATCTGCTCGGCCGCCCGCCGGAAATGGAGTTTTTCGGCGACGGCGGCGAAACATTGCAGGTGACGCAGGGTAATCATTGGTCAATGATAGGCTTTGGTTATCGATGCCACAAGTAAAGGCGATTGGACCGGCGAGGGCGATGTTCACCAAGGTCGGATGCCGAATTCCGTTTGCAGGATGATTGAGCCATGAGCACGCTGGTTGCCAATCTGCGCTATTTCAAAGGGTCCCTGGTCTTCACCCTGATCTCGCTGGTCCTGGCGTGGTTCGTGGGCCTCGAATACGGCAAGACCGTTTCGGCGGCGCTTTCGACCCTGTTCATCGTGGCGGTGCTGGCGGTGCTGGAAGTGTCGCTGTCCTTCGACAACGCCGTGGTCAACGCCAAGGTCCTGAGGACCATGCCCCCGGTCTGGCAGCGCCGTTTCATCACCTGGGGCATCCTGATCGCGGTGTTCGGCATGCGCATCGTGTTCCCGCTGCTGATCGTCGGGATCATGGCCGAGATTTCCCCCTGGCAGGCGCTGGTCCTGGCGGCCAGCCAGCCCGAGGAATACGCCCGGGTGATGACCGCCGCCCATGTCTCCATCGCCGCCTTCGGCGGAACCTTCCTGGCCATGGTCGGGCTGAAGTTCTTTTTCGACGTCCACAAGGACGTCCACTGGGTGCGGGTGATCGAGGAACCGCTGACCAAGCTGGGCAAGATCGAGGCGGTGGAAATCGCCCTGGTGCTGATCACCCTCTACGGCGTCTCGCGCCTGCTGCCGGAAGCCTCGGTCCTGCCCTTCGTGCTGTCGGGCATGCTGGGCATCGTCACCTTCGTGGTGGTGGAAGGGGTCAGCGCCCTGATGGGCGTCGAGGAGGAGGGGGCGGAACTGGTGGCCAAGTCGGGTTTCGCCTCGTTCCTCTATCTGGAGGTGCTGGATGCCAGCTTCTCCTTCGACGGCGTCATCGGCGCCTTCGCCCTGACCAACAACCTGTTCGTCATCGCGCTGGGGCTGGGAATCGGCGCCATGTTCGTGCGTTCGCTGACCATCATGCTGGTGGAGCGGGGGACGCTGTCCGCCTATCGCTACCTGGAGCACGGCGCCTTCTGGGCGATCCTGGCCCTGGCCGCCCTGATGCTGGTGGGCAGCGTCACCCATATCCCGGAAGTGATCACCGGCCTGATCGGCGCGGTGCTGATCGCCCTGTCCTTCATCAGTTCGGTGCGCCAGAACCGTCAGGAGAGCAGTGATAGCTAGGGACTATCATATCGACGCGTAGCATCGATTGGACCTATCGGTCGGGTGCCGGCTAGTCTGGGTACCGGCTGAGACAGAAAACGCAGGTCCGTCATGAGCATTCCCTCTTTTCCCAAGCCCCCCACCCGCGGCGGGCGGCAGGACGCCATGCTGTCGGCCGAGGAGGAACTGGCCCTGGCCCGCGCCTGGCGCCAGTCGGGCAACGCGGCGGCGCGCCAGCGGCTGGTGATCTGCTACCTTCCCCTGGTGTTGAAGATGGCCGGCCGCTTCCGGGGCTACGGCCTGCCGGTCGAGGACCTGGTCGCCGAGGGCAATATCGGCCTGCTGCGTGCCCTGGACGGCTTCGACACCGAACGGGGCCTGCGTCTGTCCACCTACGCCATGTGGTGGGTGCGTGCCTCCATGTACGAGTACGTGCTGCGCTTTTCCACGCCGGTCAGCTTTCCCGTCACCGCCGACCGCAAGCGGGTGTTCTTCAAGCTGAAGGCGCTGAAGGCCAAGCTGCTGGGGCCCCGTGGCGGCCAGCTCAGCCAGGACGAGACCGCCAGCGTCGCCCGCCACCTCAAGGTGGGGGCGAAGACGGTGACCGAGATGGACCGGCTGATCAGCCTGACGCCGCGTTCGCTGGATGCGCCGCTGGTCAGCGGCAAGAGCGTCAGCCTGGGCGACCTGCTGCCCGACGAGCGTCCCGACGCCGAAACCCTGCTGGCCGAGCGCCAGGAGCGGGCCTTGCGCCGCGACGGACTGGCCCGAAGCTGGCCCGCCCTGAGCGAGCGCGAGCAGAACATCCTGGCCGAGCGGACCTTGCGGGAAAAGCCGTTGCGGCTGGAGGAACTGGCGAAGCGCTACAGCATCTCGCGCGAGCGGGTCCGTCAGATCGAGGGCGAGGCCATCCGGAAATTGCGGCGCCTGATGGTCACGCCGGACACCGCCCTGGCGGCGGGCTGAGACCGGGTTCCGGTGACCGGACTCACCGGAACCCGGGCAGGCCCCGCGGATTTCCCCCTGAAACGGCGAAAGGCCCCAGGTTTCCCTGGGGCCTTTCATGGTGCTGCCGAATGGAATCGAACCATCGACCTTACCCTTACCAAGGGTATGCTCTACCGACTGAGCTACGGCAGCGTTTCCAAGGAGCGGCGGGCCACCCCGTGAAGAGGGGCGCTTTATGCCACACTCGATATGCCGACGCAAGCGTCTTTCCGGGCCTCTTGACGCGCTTTTCGCAAGGGCTCAAAACTGGCGGCCATGAATGACGATTCCAGCCCGAAATTCTCGGCCAGGGGCCATGCCGAGGCCGCCGCCCGGAGCCGCCGCCAGGCCGAGGCGCTGCGCGCTAATCTGGCGCGGCGCAAGGCCCAGGACCGCGCCCGCACCGAGACCGGCGGCGGGGACGGAGCGGGGGGCGAGCCTTGCCCCCCTCCGGACCCTGGAGTACAAGACAGCGAGAGTTGAAAAGGGGGAGCGCCTGATGTCCGTCATGCCAGACACCTGGATCCGCGAGATGGCCAAGACGAAGGGCATGATCGAGCCCTTCACCGAGAAGCTGCAGCGCGAAGGGGTGATCTCCTACGGCCTGTCCTCCTACGGCTACGACGCCCGGGTCAGCCGCGAGTTCAAGATCTTCACCAACGTGGATTCGGCGGTGGTCGATCCCAAGGCCTTCGCCTCCAACAGCCTGGTCGACCGCGAGACGGACGTCTGCGTCATCCCCCCCAACAGCTTCGCCCTGGCCCGCACGGTGGAATACTTCCGCATTCCCAGGGACGTGCTGGTGATCTGCCTGGGCAAGTCCACCTATGCCCGCTGCGGCATCATCGTCAACGTGACGCCGCTGGAGCCCGAATGGGAGGGCCACGTCACCCTGGAGTTCTCCAACACCACGCCGCTGCCCGCCAAGATCTACGCGGGCGAGGGCGCCTGCCAGTTCATCTTCCTCAAGGGCGATTCGGTGTGCGAGACCTCGTACGGCGACCGGGCGGGCAAGTACCAGGGGCAGCAGGGTGTCACCCTGCCCCGGCTCTAGCCCCTCGGCGGCCGAGGCCTTCCTCGCCGACCCGCGCCACCATGGCGGCCGGGCGGTGGAGCGCATGGACACCCACATCTCCACCCTGTTCCTGGCCGGCGACCGCGTCTTCAAGCTGAAGAAGCCGGTCCTCCTGCCGTTCCTCGACTTCACCACCCTGGCGGCGCGCCAGGCGGCCTGCGAGGCCGAGGTGGAGATCAACCGCCGTGCCTCCCCCGACCTCTATGTCGGGGTACGGGCCCTGACCCGCGCGCCGGCCGGCGGGCTGGAACTGGACGGGGAGGGCGAGGCGGTGGAGTGGGCGGTGGAAATGCGCCGCTTCGACCAGGAGACCCTGTTCGACCGATTGGCCCGGCGGGGCGAACTGGACCGCGGGCGCTGCGACGCCCTGACCGAGGCCGTCGCCGCCTTCCACCGCGTGGCGCCGGTGCGGGCGGACAGGGGCGGGCAGGCCGGGCTGGACTGGACCGTCGCCACCAACCGCCTGTCCATGTTGGCCCGCGACCCTTCCGTCCTGCCGGTGGACGAGGTGGAGGAACTGGCCCGGGCCTCCTTCGCCGCCCTGGAACGCTTCGCCCCCCGGCTGGAGGAGCGCCGCGCCGCCGGTTTCGTCCGCCAGTGCCACGGCGACCTGCACCTGGGCAATATCTGCCTGTGGCAGGGGCGGCCCGCCCTGTTCGACGCCATCGAGTTCTCCGAGGACATCGCCTGCATCGACGTGATCTATGATCTGGCCTTCCTGCTGATGGACCTCGACCACCGGGGGGCGCGGCAACAGGCCAACTGGGTGATGAACCACTACCTGGACCTCACCGCCGATTTCGCCGGCCTGGCGCCCATGCCGCTCTACCTGTCGGCCCGGGCCGGGGTGCGCGCCCATGTCTCGGCGGCCATGGCCGCCGGCGCGCAAGGCGCGGCGCGCGAAAGGCTGGCCGCCGATGCCCGCTCCTACCTTGCCGCCGCGCGGGCCTATCTCGATCCGCCGCCGCCCCGCCTGCTGGCGGTAGGCGGCCTGTCGGGCAGCGGCAAGTCGCGCATGGGCCGCGAACTGGCTCCCTTCCTGGCGGTGCCCGGCGCGGCGGTGGTGCGCAGCGACAGCTTGCGCAAGCACCTGATGGGGGTTCCCGTCCACGACAGGCTCGGCCCCGACGGCTATGGACCCGAGGTGACGGAGCGTACCTACCGCCGGCTTTACGATACCTGCGCCGCCCTGCTGGCCGACGGCCAGGCGGTGGTGGCCGACGCGGTGTTCGCCAGGCCGGAGCAGCGCGACGCCATCGAGCGGGTGGCCCGGGCGGCGGGGGTGCCCTTCGACGGGCTGTGGCTGGAGGCGCCGGCGGAATTGTCCAAGCGGCGCATCGCCGGGCGCAAGGCCAACGTCTCCGACGCCACGCCCCAGGTTCTGGACCATCAGCTGTCCTACGACCTGGGGGCCATCGCCTGGACCCGCATCGATTCCTCGCCGCCCAAGGATGTCACCCTGGCGGCCGGCAGGGCCGCGCTGGGGGTATAGTTCCTCTCGGTTCGGGTGGATGTTCAACCCATCGGATCGGGCGCATACTATCCCGATCGCGTGAGAAGGAGAGCCGTCATGTCCGCCTTCAAGTCCATTCTGGTTCCGGTCGAGGACGAGATGTCCGCCGCTATCCCCCTGGACACGGCGCTGCGGCTGGCCGGGCGCTTTTCGGGCCATGTGGTCGGGCTGCATGTGCGCTCCGATCCCACCAACGCGGTGCCGCTGGTGGGCGAGGGCATGTCGGGCGCCATGGTCGAGGAGATGATCGGCATCGCCGAAACCCAGGCCGCCCAGCGGGCCAAGGCCGCCCGCGCCGGCTTCGACGCCGCCCTGGCCCGCAACGGCGCGCCCCTGGCCGCCGCGCCGCCGGTGGACGGGCTGTCGGCCGAGTGGCTGGAAGTGGTGGGCCGCGAGGAGGACGTGGTCACCTGGCGCGGCCGGGTCTCCGATCTGGTGGTGTTCGGCCATCCCGGCGGCGAGGCCGAGGTGGCGGCGATGATCACCCTGAACACCGCGCTGATGGCCTGCGGTCGTCCGCTGCTGCTGTGCCCGGCCGAGCCGTCGCCGCTGCCCGGCACCAATGTCTGCATCGCCTGGAACGGCAGCGCCGAGGCCGCCCGCGCCGTCGCCTTCGCCATGCCCTTCCTTGAGGGGGCTGCGTCGGTGACCATCCTGACCGTGGCCGAGCATGCCGGCGGCCCCGCCCCGGCGGCCGAGCTGGAAAATTACCTGGCCTGGAACGGCATTTGCGCCGCCACCACCATCATCCAGGCCGCTTCGTCCCATGCCGGCGAGGAATTGCTGCGCCATGCCGGCAAGAACGGTTCCGACCTGCTGGTGATGGGGGCCTATACCCATTCGCGGCTGCGCCAGCTGATCCTGGGCGGCGTCACCCGCCACGTCATCGCCCACGCGCCGCTGCATGTGCTGATGTGCCATTGATGGGGATGGAGGGAACCCGGCGGCGGGCCGATTACCGCCGTTACCGCCAACTGGTGGAGAGCCGGCCGGAACTGTTCCGGCGGCCGGCGGGGGGGATCGACATCCTGCTCGACGAGGCGGACATCCGGGCCGCCATGAGGACGGTGGCGCGGCGCAACCGGGCCAGGGGGCTGCCGCCCGCCGCGTCCTCGGTGGGCGTGCTGGCGGAGGATTCCTATATCCTGGCGCTGCGCGACGCGGTGCGCTTTCCCGACGGCTCGCTGGGCACCCACAACCGGGTGGTTTATGCCAATGACGCCCGGGGGGTCGGGGTGCTGCCGCTGTTCGAGGGGCGGATCGTCCTGCTCCGGGTGTTCCGCCACGCCATCGGCCGCTTCCTGCTGGAAATTCCGCGCGGCTCGGTGGAGGCGGGCGACGGGCTGGAGGAGACCGTGCTGCGCGAGATCGCCGAGGAAACCGGCGGCCACGTCGCCACGCTCGCCCATCTCGGACAGTCGTTCTGCGACACCTCGCTGTCCAATGCCGGCCTTGACTATTTCCTGGCGGAGTTGTCCGGGGTGGGCGAACCGCAATTGTCCGAGGGGATCTTCGGTATCGTCCAGGTGACGCCGGGCCGTTTCGCTGAAATGCTGGTGGAGGGCGGAGTCGAGGACGCCCACGCCGTCAACGCCTTCTGCATGGCCCGCCTGCGCGGGCTGGTGTGATCAGACCCGTTCGGCCAGCCAGATGGCCAGACGGCAGCCGCCCTTGACCGCCGCCGACAGCAGGGGATAGGCGGGGGCCTGCTCGGCCCCGTGCTCCAGGCCGATGTCGCGGTGCTCGATCTCTTCGTCGCGGAACCTGAGGATGGTGTCCTTGAGCGCCGCCTCGTCGTCGCCCAGTTGCTCCGCCTGCCGGGCGTAGTGCCGGTCGATGGTTTCCTCCACCGCCACGGTACAGGCCATGGCGGCCTTCTCGCCCAGCAGGGCGGTGCCCGCCCCCAGGGCGAAGCCGGCCAGATGCCACAGCGGCGACAGCAGGGTGGGCCGGGTGCGGCGCTCGGCGATCAGGCGGTTGAAGGTGTCCAGGTGCTGCTGTTCCTGTTCGGCCATGCGCTTGAGCAGCGGGCCCACCTTGCCCCCCTTGCGGCCGAGGATCGCCCGCTGACCCTGGTAGATGCGCACGGCGCCCAACTCGCCGGCCTGATTGACCCGCAGGACGCGGTCGATCAGGCCGGCATGGTCGAGGTCTCCGGGAATGCGGTTGTCGGCGGTCTTCATCGCGCGGCCTCCGAACGCTTCACCGCCCACAGCACCCCCAGGCCGAGCAAGGCCGAGAACGGCACGTTGAGGACGGCCATGGTGATGCCGTGGAACGACCAGGCGGGGGTGTCGCATTGGGCTTCCGCCGGTTTGCTCATCTCGGCCAGCAGGTCGGCCACCGCCACGGCGCCCTCCTGGCTGCCGGCGCAGACCGCCGAGGCCCACCAGTGCTGCTCGACGCCCACGTGGTAGACGGCGATGCCGCCGTTGACCAGCAGGGCCAGCCCGGCTAGGCGCAGCAGGGTTCCGGCGGGCAGGCCGTCCTTCAGCGCCAGCAGGCCGAGCAGGGCGGCCAGGGCGAACGGCACCCGCTGGATCAGGCACAGATTGCAGGGGCGCAGGCCGAACCCGTACTGGGCGACCAGGGCGAAGGCCAGGGCGGCGAGGCAGATGCCGGCCACCGAGAGGGCGATGGGGCGGGACGCGGTGTTCATTGCGCCGCACTATATAACCCGGCGCTGCGCTTGACCACCCCGTCGGGGACGAACACAATCGACGCCCATCTGTGTGAAGGAGTGGCCGTGACCCTCGACGACATCCGGGCGGGCGGCAAGGCCGCCCTGGCCCGCGCCCTGGCCGAACTGGAACGCTTTCCCGACGCCCCCGCCACTGTGGCGCTGCTGGATTCCGCCTATGCCGAGCCCCGCGCCCATGTGGTGGGCATGACCGGACCGCCCGGCGTCGGCAAGTCCACCCTGATGAACGCCCTGATCGCCGGCTGGCGGGGCCAGGGCCGCACGGTGGGCTGCATCGCCGTCGATCCCTCGTCGCGGCGGTCGGGCGGCGCCCTGCTGGGCGACCGCACCCGGCTGACCACCGATCCCGAGGACCAGGGCATCTTCGTGCGCTCCATGGCGGCCCGCGACCGCCTGGGCGGGCTGGCGGGGCTGACCGTCTCGGCCATGGTGCTGATGCGGGCGATCTTCGACGTGGTGCTGATCGAGACGGTGGGGGTGGGCCAGAGCGAAACCGATGTGGTCGGCGTCGCCGACACCGTGCTGTTCTGCGTCCAGCCGGGCTCGGGCGATTCGCTGCAATTCATGAAGGCCGGCATCGCCGAGATCCCCCATGTAGTGGTGGTGACCAAGGCCGACATGGGCGCGGCGGCGGTGCGCGCCCGCGCCGACGTGCTGGGCGCCCTGGGCCTGGGCGGCGGCGCTCATGACGGCTGGGAGGTTCCGGTGCTGATGGTGTCCTCCGCCCGGCGCGAGGGGGTGGAGGCCCTGGTCTCGGCCATCGACGGCCACGCCGCCGGACTGGCCGAGGGGGGGCGGCTGGCCGCCGCCCGCCATGCCCAGGCCGAGGCCTGGCTGGAGGAGGCGGTCCGCGAGCGCTTCGGGCGCGAAGGGGTGCGCCGTGCCGGCGACCTGTCGCTCAAGGCCGGGGCGTCGCCCTTCGTCCGGCTGGCGGAATTATCGGCTCGGTTGGGTTTCGACTCTAAAGGTTGATTAAAATTGCCGGCTCCCCTCGCAGATATTGACAACCCCCCGCCATTCGGCGGACCATCGCCAGACTGTTGTCATAGGGGGGAATGTGCCCTCGTCCGCCGCCACCGCCGCCGAGGCCGGGAAATCTGTCGTGGATCATGAGCTGCTGGAGCTCGTGTCGGCGCTGGTCTGCGTCCTGCGCCAGGGCAACGTGGTCTTCATCAATCAGGCCGGCGTCAAGGTTCTCGGGCTGGGATCGCAGGCCGACGCCATCGGCGCCGCCTTCGTCGAGTTCGTCGAGACCGATTACCGCTTCCTGGTGGAGGCCGGCTGGGAATTGCTGGCCGAGGAAGAATTCCTGCCGCTCAAGCTGATGCGGCGCGACGGCACCCTGTTCGAGGCGGAAATCCGCGTCCGCCTGATCCCCGGTCCCGAGGAGATGTTCCTGCTCGAGGCGCGCGACATCTCGAAATTCGTCAAGTCGGCCGAGGCGCTGCGCGAGCGCGAGGAACGCCTTCAGGGGGTGCTGGCCTCGGTGGCGGAAGGCATCATCACCGTCGACGAGCGCGGCCTGATCGAAACCGCCAACCCGGCGGCCGAGCGCATGTTCGGCCATGGCAAGGGCAAGCTGGCCGGCCAGCACATCAGCCTGCTGATGGGGCCGGAACTGCGTGATCAGCACGACGACCAGTTCACCCAGTACCTTTCCGGCTCGTCCAAGCTGATGGGCCGCTCGGTGGAGAGCATGGGCTATCGCGCCGACGGGTCGCGCTTTCCCATGGAGATCTCGGTCAGCGAACTGCGCTATGGCAAGGGCCGCCTGTTCACCGGCATCCTGCGCGACATCTCCGAGCGCAAGGAGAACGAGGAGCGGATCAAGCGCCTGGCCCACCACGACACCCTGACCGGCCTGCCCAACCGCAACCTGCTCAACGACCGTATCAGCCACGCCCTGGCCCGCGTGCGCCGCCACGGCGGCCGCATGGCGGTGCTCTACGTGGACCTGGACAAGTTCAAGCCCATCAACGACACCCTGGGGCACGAGGCCGGCGACGCGGTGTTGCGCGAGGTGGCGCGGCGCCTGAACAATTGCGTCCGCAGCTCCGACACGGTGTCGCGGGTCGGCGGCGACGAGTTCGTGGTGGTGGTCGAGGAGATCGGCCGCCCCGGCGAGGCCGCCATGGTGGCGCGCAAGATCATCGAGACGCTGGGCACGCCCATCGTCTACCAGGGGCATGATTGTCAGGTGGGGGCATCCATCGGCATCGCGGTATTCCCCGACGACGGCAACACCATGGACGAGGTCAGCAAGGCCGCCGACGTGGCCATGTACCGGGTCAAGCACTCGGGCCGCAACGGCTATTGCTTCTATTCCGGCACGGTGCCGGCCGACGAGATCGACCTGGCCGAGGCGCCGGCCGGCGGCTGAGGGGGCTAGCGTTTAGGCTGAAGCATTGATCCCTCCGTCATGGCCGGGCTTGACCCGGCCATCCCTGGCCCCCGGCTCAAGGCCGAGGTGACGGAGGAAGGAGCGGCATCGATTCAGCCAAACTCGAATGAACGTTAGGACTTGCCCATCTCGGCGACGATCTGCTCGCGCGCCACTTCCAGCAGCACCGCCATCTGGTGGCGGATGGCCGGCTCGTCGACCGCCACGCCGCTGGCGATGAAATCGCGGGCGATCTTGTGCCCGGCGTCGTGGTCGGTGGCGTCGAATTCCACATTGACCACCGACAGGGCGTAGGTCTTGGCGGCGTCGCCGGAAATCCCCATCCGCTCGGCGGCCCACAGCCCCAGGAGCTTGTCGCGGCGGATTTTAGCCTTGAATTCCTGTTCCTGGTCCAGCCGGTACTTGGCCTCGAAGGCTTTCTCGCGATCATCGAAGGCAGTCATGGTTCGCCGAAGTCCATACCCTTGTGACAATTGGCGCCGGCTAAGCGAAAGCGGCGAGCGCAAGCCGTGTTATAACGGGCGGAAGCGCCGCTAGAAACGGATTTTTACGCATGTGCACCCTTGTTCTGCTTCGCCGGCCCGGCCACGACTGGCCGCTGATCGTCGCCGCCAATCGCGACGAGATGAACACCCGGCCGTGGAGGCCGCCGGGCCGCTGGTGGGACGACCGCCCCGAGGTGGTGGCCGGGTTGGACGAACTGGCCGGCGGCACCTGGCTGGGGGTCAACGACACCGGGGTGATGGCGGCCATCCTCAACCGTATCGGCACCCTGGGGCCGGCGCCGGGCAAGCGCTCACGCGGCGAACTGGTGCTGGAGGCCCTGGACC
This sequence comes from Paramagnetospirillum caucaseum, assembly GCF_000342045.1. Classification (GTDB taxonomy): domain Bacteria; phylum Pseudomonadota; class Alphaproteobacteria; order Rhodospirillales; family Magnetospirillaceae; genus Phaeospirillum; species Phaeospirillum caucaseum. The sequence goes on from NZ_AONQ01000053.1 coordinate 28,055, forward strand.
ACGCCGACGCCGCCGACGCGGTCCAGGCCCTGGCGGAATTGCACGGCGTGTCCTACCGGCCGTTCAACATGGTGGTGGCCGACAACCGCGACGCCTTCTGGGTGCGGGCCGACGGAAGGCGGGTGGAGGTGCATCCCATCGCCCCCGGCCTGCACATGCTGAGCGCGCTGGACCTGGACGACGGGAGCAGCCCGCGCATCGCCGCCTATCTCGACCGCTTCGGCGGCGCGGTGCCGCCGGCCCCCGATCCGGCCCATCCCGAGGGCGGCGACTGGGCGGCCTGGGCTGCGCTGATGGCCGATAGCGGCGGCTGCGGCCCCGACGGCGAGGAGACCCCCGCCATGTGTTTCCTGCGCCCCGACGGCTTCGGTACGGTGTCGGCCTCGCTGATCGCCCTGCCGGCCCCTTCGGTGGAGGAAACCGGGCGGGTCTGGCGCTTCGCCGCCGGGCGGCCTGACCGGGTGGGATATGTCCCGGTCGATGCCTGACGGAGGCGGACGCCGCCCGACCCGGCTCTGCTTCGTTTCGTTGTTTCCCGGAAGCGAGCCTGCTATACCAAGCGCGAAACTCAGGCGACGGACCCGTCCGCCGCCCCTTCGCCGTCCGCGCGTTTCCTCCATCCGACCTCCGTGGGGCGATGTGACGCGGGCGCCACCGATTTGGATTTTTTCCATGGCAAGACGCAGACAGATTTACGAGGGCAAGGCCAAGGTCCTGTTCGAAGGACCCGAGCCCGGCACCCTGGTGCAGTACTTCAAGGACGATGCCACCGCCTTCAACAACAAGAAGCGCGGCACCATCACCGGCAAGGGGGTCCTGAACAACCGCATTTCCGAATACCTGATGCTCCGCCTGGGCGAGATCGGGGTTCCCACCCATTTCGTCCGCCGTCTGAACATGCGCGAGCAGCTGGTGCGGGAAGTGGAGATCATTCCGCTGGAAGTGGTGGTGCGCAACGTGGCCGCCGGGTCCCTGGCCCAGCGTTTCGGCCTGTCCGAGGGTACGCCGCTGCCCCGCTGCATCGTCGAGTGGTACTTCAAGTCCGACGCGCTGAACGACCCCATGGTGTCGGAAGAGCACATCACCGCCTTCGGCTGGGCCACCACCCAGGACCTGGACGAGATGATGTCGCTGGCCCTGCGCATCAACGACTTCCTGTGCGGCCTGTTCCTGGGGGTCGGAATCCGGCTGGTGGATTTCAAGATCGAGTTCGGGCGCCTGTACAACGGCGACGACATGCAGATCGTCCTGGCCGACGAGATCAGCCCCGATTCCTGCCGTCTGTGGGATATCCGCACCGGCGACAAGATGGACAAGGACCGCTTCCGCCGCGATCTCGGCGGCGTCGAGGAAGCCTATCAGGAAGTGGCCCGCCGCCTGGGCATCCTGCCCGAGGGTGGTCCCCGCGATTTAAAGGGCCCCGCGCTGATGCAGTAGGGGCACTTGCCTCTTTACGTTCCCACTCGTCAAGAAACGGAAAGACCGACGTGAAAGCCAAAGTCCACATCACCCTCAAGAACGGCGTTCTCGATCCCCAGGGCAAGGCGGTGCAGCATGCGCTGGGCTCGCTCGGCTTCGGCGGCGTCAACGACGTGCGCCAGGGCAAGTACATCGAACTCGACCTGGCCGAGACCGACCGGGCCAAGGCCAAGGACGCGGTGGAGCAGATGTGCAAGGGTCTGCTGGCCAACACCGTGATCGAGAACTACGCCATCGAACTGGTGGATTGAGCGGAGGGTGGCGGTGCGGCGGCTTGTCCCCGGAGTGCTGATCGCCCTGGCCGCGGTCTGGGCCGTTCCGGCCCGGGCCGAGGACCCGATCGTCCACACCCAGCCCCTGAAGACCGAGCTTTTCGAGGACATCGTCGATGGAATCGGCGATGTTCTCGGGGTGCTGGTCGGTCCGCCCATTTCCAGCCCGTCCGCCCATCTGAACATCCCCGGCGCGGTACCGGCCGAGCCCCGGCCCGAGTCCGCCGCGCCGGCGGCGGTTGCCGCGCCACCGCCACCGGAACCGGTGCCGACGATGGCCGTTCCGGCGGCCGCCCCGGTTCCGCTTCCGCCGCCGGTGGCTCCTCCGGCGGTCA
>NZ_AONQ01000054.1 GCF_000342045.1 Paramagnetospirillum caucaseum
GCTTGGCCGTGCCTGATGCGGATGGCTCTTTCTGGGCCAGGACGGCTGTTGACCGTCCATTCCACTCCCAGACTCCAGCCCGCGCCAATAATAACAGCGAAAAGGTCAACAGCTTTTGGCGTCACAACGCCTTGAATTACTTGCAACTTTAAATCCCGTACCGTTTGGCGGCAGTCAACAGCTTCCAGAGAAACAGGGCGGGAGAGAAGAGGAGATTGGTTAAAAATGCGCTGTCACAAGACCTGAAGGTCAACAGCTACTGACCTAAAACGGCGCAGAGCCTTGGGCTTTCGCCCAAGGCTCTATGCGTCAGAGAATCTATTCTTTAGAAGTAATGGCGGAGGGAGAGGGATTCGAACCCTCGATACGGCTCAACACCGTATACACACTTTCCAGGCGTGCGCCTTCAACCGCTCGGCCACCCCTCCGCATCGTCCGCGCCCGGCGTTCCAGGTTCGGCGAAGGGCGGGAAGATACACGAGGGAGGGAGGGCATGCAACCCCCCTCGACATTCGTCCAATATCACCGAAAAACGGTTGAAATTCAGATTGCTTCGGCGCAAACCTATATTCATCCGTGAGATAAAGGCTCTAATCGTCGGGGGCATACATGTTCTTCGGGCGTGTGATGGGTTGGCTGCTGATCGGCCTCGCCGTGATCATGGCGTCGGCCGACGCCGTGCTGGCCCTGGGTCCGGCCGAATATGCCGGCATCATTACCGCCGACGTCGTCACCCTGATCGCTGGCCACGCGCCCGACACCACCGATGCCGGCAGCGCCCTGGCCGTGGCGCTGCTGGACATGCCCGCCTGGATGGCCGTCGGCCTGTTGGGCCTCAGCCTGTCCATCGCCTGCCGCAAGCGCCAACGCCAGCGCCGCTTCGTCTTCCGCCGCTGAAGCCTCCCGCCCCCAGGGCCACCACGGCGGCGTTGCGGCGCCCCGCGATCGCCTCGACATGCGCCGGTCCATCCGTGGGCTGATTTGCGGGCTGAAATGAAAAACCGCGCTCAAGGGCGCGGTTTTTCCAGGCAATTGGCGGAGGGGGTGTCCGCCTCACGCTTGTTCGCCCGTGTTCAGGCGTGATCCGAAAAGCGCGAAACTCCTCAATAAGATAGCGGTTGTTTGGTTGGACGTGTTCACCCACGTTTGATACAATTCCGCCCACATTGATGGGTCATTTGATGGGACAATGTTGCTATTTTGTTCCATCCCCTCCCTGGGGAGCCAGCATGGCGCGCAAGATGAAGCAACTGACCGCCATGGCGGTGTCCAAGATGAAGGAACCCGGCCTCTATGCGGACGGGGGTGGCCTTTATCTGCGGGTCGGCCCGACCGGGGCAAAGTCCTGGATATTCCGCTATATGCGCAACCGTCACCGCCGGGACATGGGGCTTGGCCCAGAGCACGCGATCAGTCTGGCCGACGCCCGGCTCAAGGCCGAGGAACTCCGCAAGCAGTTGGCAGAGGACCAAGACCCCCTTCAGATGCGCGACGACCAGCGACTTGCCCGGAAACTGGAAGCGGCCAAGACCGTCACCTTCAAGGAATGCGCCGAGGACTATATCAGGGCCCATGCCCCCGGCTGGCGCAATGCCAAGCACGGCGACCAGTGGCGCAATACCTTGGCGACCTACGCCTATCCCACCATTGGCGATTTGCCCGTGCAGAGCATCGACACCGGCCTTGTCCTGAAAGTCATATCGCCCATCTGGGAGAGCAAGACCGAGACTGCGACACGGGTACGGGGCCGCATGGAATCCATCCTGGGTTGGGCGACGGTTCGCAGCTACCGTTCAGGAGACAATCCCGCTCGGTGGAAGGGACACTTGGACCATTTGTTGCCGCGACGAGCCAAGGTCCAGAAGGTCGAGCATCATCCTGCTCTGCCCGTCGAGCAGATGGGATCGTTCATGGCGGCATTGCGCAAGCAGGATGGGATTGCCGCCAAGGGGCTTGAACTTCTGATCCTGACCGCCGCCCGAACTGGAGAGGTCATGGCCGCTCGTTGGAGCGAGTTCGACCTTGAAAAGAAGCTGTGGACCATTCCGCCCGAACGCATGAAGGCGGGCAAGGAACACCGCGTTCCGCTGTCCAAGGCCGCCCTGTCCATCGTGAAGGCAATGCAGGAGGCCGATTTATCCGATGAATTCGTGTTCCCCGGCACCCGCCCCAAGAAGCCCCTTTCCAACATGGCGTTCCTGCAACTTCTGAAGCGGATGAAACGTGCGGACCTGACCTCACACGGATTCCGCAGCACCTTCCGGGATTGGGCGGCGGAGCGGACCAACTACCCCCGCGAGGTGGCCGAAATGGCCCTGGCCCACGTCGTCAGCGATAAGGTCGAGGCCGCCTATCGGCGCGGCGACCTCCTCGAAAAGCGATATCGCTTGATGGAGGATTGGGCCAAGTTCTGCGCCGTGGAAATCCAGGAAGGCAACATCCTGCCCATCGGACAAGGCAAAGCAATCGGCGGCATTTGATCGCCCTCCGCCCAACTGTGGGGCCGAGGGGGCCGCAGCGCATATCCCGCATCAACAACTTCGATGCGGATATTCGCCATGAAATTCAATGAGATCACCAAAGAAAAGCCCGGATCTTTGTCGGTGAACGACTTTTGCCGCTGGGCGGGAATCGGACGCACCGCCGCCTATGCTGAGATGAAAGCCGGTCGCCTGACCGCCCGGAAGTTCGGACGACGCACTTTCATCCCTATGGTCGAGGCCGAACGCTGGCTGAATAGCCTGCCGCCCCAGCGAACCTGATCGTGCCCCTTGGCTTCAAGAACATGGCTGCGCCCCTCAACCAGGGCGCGGCCATTTCTATGCAAACTCGCTGCTGGCCTATGAAAAAAATCAACTGCTCCACCGCTGTTCACTCGCGGGGACAAAGACGCATATAAACTGTCGCCCCACTTAATTCATTGAAATCAAACGAGAAATGAAACGACAACCGCTCCTGCGAAAAGAAACTGTCCTTAAGGAGAGAACCCATGATGCCCCCCATTCCAGAAGATGCCCACTTTTTTGCCGTGTACCGCGCCCAGATGCAGGCCGCCAACAGGCTCATCTGGCAGTTGCGGGAACGGCCTATCCATTATGCCGTTTTCATCGAAGCCCTTTGTGCCCAGCAGCACAACGAGGGCTACTTACGGCTGGAACCCAAAAAGCTCGCCTCGGATTTGGGCATTGATCCCGAGCTGGTTCTTGATGCGCTCCGGACTCTGCAAACCATGGGCATCCTGATCCCGCACCGGGACGGTTGGGGCGTGTGCGATAAGCTGGCCATCAATCCACATCTGGCATGGAAAGGGCGTCCCGACATCCGCAACCTGCGAATTCGCTCCGCACGGCCAATTGGGGAGGCGTCTCCCTTAGCCTCCGACATGCCCAATGTGATCTTGATGAGGGATTGTATCGTGCCGCGCCCGAAAGCTTAAATCGGCACTCGCACCAGCGGAGATGGCGAAATCAGGCTCTCGGTTGCGTGATCGCAGGAGGGCGCGAGAATCGGGGTGTATAGTCACCGATCCCCCCACAGAATTCTCTCCAACACATTGAACCACATTGCTATTTATCGTCCTTGCTACAATCACTTTCTGCACTCGTTCTGAGACGGCCAGGGACCAGGACTCGCTTCCGTTTTCTCGTCCCGGTTACGCCCACAGGCTTGGGGGGCTTGATGGCCTTTGTCTTCTTGGCGGGAGCCTCGGCAGTTCCCTGGGCCTTCGCAAGTTCTTTGTCGAAATCCTTACCTTGCAGGCGATACAACTCCCGCGCCTGATCGAGGAACGCCTGATAGTAACGCCCGCTGTAAAGGGCGCGCACGTCAACGGAGGTATTGAGCATCTCCAGCGCCGACTTGAATTTCGGCGCCCTGGTGAGGATGGCCTCGTTTATGAACCCCCTTGCCCGGCGCGAGGCAGACAGATTCCGTGACATCCCCACCCGATTGGAACACCCGACATGGCCGGGGTCCTGCGGGAAGAAACGAACGAGATCGCCCAGGCACACGCCTTCGAATTCGCGCTGTCCCCGCCGGACCTGGGTGAATTTATCGGTTCCTCGAAGGCCCTTGCAAAGGTATTCAAACCACAGCCATTGGGTGTAGAGGCATCGTACCCGCCGGACATCGACATCTCTGGTCCGGGGCTGCCTCAATTTGATATCGACGGCCTTCGGGGTGCCTGGGGCGGGGTTTATCGTGGACCTCTTGTTCAGTGACCATTGGGCATAGGCACGGAACTCCTTGGCATACCGGGGCGTCACGAAGAGCAGCACATGCGAGTGAAGCCCGGCCAGAGGGCTATTTTCATTCGAGTAAATCCAGGCCGTCTCAAAGCCACGCTGTGCGCACCAATCCCGGAGCCGTCGCGTGAAGCCGAGAAGTTCGCGCGCCACTTCATCGTGGTCCGTGTAACCCAGGGCCGCCCACAAGATAGTGATGTGGCAATTGAGTATAAGGCCGCATCGGTTGGCAAAGGCGACGGCGGAGTACAGATCGACGAATTCGTCGCCAGTGATATAGCTTGACGGGCGGAGAGCGCCTAAATTGAGGCCAGCCTGCAAACTCATGTCTGGGGCAACTTTATAGGTGCGGCGGCGAAAGTGCACCTTGCGGGCGTAGACGTGAGGACGTTCCCGTTGAAGGTCTGCCCAACTCTTGACGTCGAGGTCAATGCCTTCGCCTCGTTCACCATAGGTGGCGACCAGCAACTCAGAATAAATGCCGTTCGCCGCGCTGACACCCTTCATGGCCCTCTTTATGGCCCGAGGACTATTCCCCACACCATTTTCCCAGAGGATGCGGGCACGTTCTTCAGCGGAATAGGTGTGCCAGGGGGTGTCATCTTCGTCATCGGGCGCGGCGGGATCGACTATCGGAGCTGCCTTCTCCTGGGGAGGCGGAGACGCGGACTTGGGGAGGGACAAATCCCCAAGGAGCCGCGAGGCGACCCCAGGGACGAACTGGCGGCCCCGGCCCCGAGGTTTGTCCGGCTCGCCACCGGATGCCTTGGGCATCTTCTCCCAGCGTTCCCGGTAGAGCCATTGCCTCTCCGGTTGGGGTGGCGGCGGAGACGTGGATTTGAACCCAGGGACGAACTGGCGGCCCCGGCGACAGGATTTATCCGCCTCCCCCCCGGACGGCTGTGGCGGCGGAGACGCGGACTTGGGGAGGGACAAATCCCCAAGGAGCCGCGAGGCGACCCCAGGGACGAACTGGCGGCCCCGCCCCTGAGGTTTGTCCGGCTCACCACCGGACGCCTTGGCCTTGGCCATTTGCTCCCAGCGTTCCCGGTAGAGCCATTGCCGCTCAGGCTTTGGCGGCGGATCATCTTCCCGGTCGGGAACGAGGTCCTCGACGGATTCGTCCGTCTCAAAATAGTCGTCGTCGCGCCGATTGGGCATGGCTCACCTTCCTGGAAGCTGGAAGCCGCAAGAAGGATCGCGCAATGGTGCAGCGGAGAAAAGAAGGGGAGGCGAGCCAAGGCCCGGCATCTCCAGATGCGGCAGATGAAAGATAAGACGCCGGGCGCGGGCGTCAAGGCCAGCCTTATTGTAAATCTGCCGGAGCGTCTTCCGAACAATGTACGGAAAGGGCAGCCCCCATCGGCGCAAGGAGATCGGCATGACCCCCGCAAGTGTGGGCATCTTCTGGGGCATTCCCCTGGACGAAGGAGGGTTTGTCCTGTTGGCGGATAAAAGCCCCTGCGACCAGGGAGAACCGTATGGGGACGCCATCACCCATCCCATTGGCCATGCGGAATTCTGGGAGGACCTTGCCCGGCTGGGGCCAGCGGGGCTGGAACGGCACGGCTTGCCGACCGCCCCCGCATGGCACCCCTATGAAGCGATACCCAGGGGAAGGGTGGTTTATTGGCCGAAGGAAGGGCGATTCACCATCTACGCCGACCGCCGTCTCCAAACCCGATCCTTTATCGCCCGGATCGTCGCTGAATTCGGCATCCCCACGGATCGATATGTGGTGCGTTTCGATCCCCATTACCGGGCGGCGCGCGACCTTCCATAGTCACCGCCGAGGCTGTAGCACCCCGCATAACAAACTGAAAAAGAATGAGAAATGCAGACTGTCCGAGACAACAATCTGCACTCCTCTTTCGTGCCCCGACCCGAAGCAGGCCGAGGGGCTCGCTCCCATCCCGTCAGGGTAGCTTGCGGTAGTTCCCCAGGAACGTGGCGTTCATGCCGCAACTGGCGCTGCATCCGCCCACAGGGTCATCGGCAACGGATAGCGATGCGGCACCGGAGGGCTCGACCCGCAACTCGACGCCGCACTGTTTGGTCGCGTCCTGCAACCGGCCTCGCCCATTCTCGAACTTGCCCTGGAGCGTGATATCGCAGGTTTGGCCTTGTGAACTGACCGTACCGATATCGGCAACGACGAGTCCTGGATCACGCCCACTGAGAATCGACATTTGTCCATTGGAACCGTCCTCAACATATTTATACCTCCCGACGACCGTCGTTTCGGTGACAGGGCCGGACGTGGGGGCTTGTTGAACCGGGGGAGGCTCTTGCGGAATGAGCTTTGTAGGGATGTCCGTCGGGGTGATCTTCCGGACGAAGCCGAGATTGGACGCGTCCCCGTTGTTGAAGACCAGACTTATCCTGAAGGATTCCCTCTTGGCGTCCCAAACCTGCATCAAGGACCATAGATTCCTCTTACCGCCAGGAGGCGCGGCATCGAGGTTGATCACATCATTGTCGCCGTCAACGCTCTCGATTCGGACGGGTATTTTATATCCGGCCATTCCGACGTATTTGTCCGGACCATCCAGACTCACCACGTACAGCATGTTGTCCCGCGACCGCCATACCCCGCTCACGTCTTCCAAGATCGAATTGGGGGAGTCGGAGGGGATGAGATAGGCCGCCCCTCCGAGAGCGACCAGGGCCGCGACGATGAGCGCCAGCCCCTTCTGGTACAGCGGGCTTGCACTGGTCCGCTCCAATTGCGCTTGCGCCCCCGGTGCCACCTTCCGGGCCACAGCATTGGTTCCCTTGTTGACGAGATACACCACCGCGAACAGCACCAGCGCGGCGGAGACGATTATGACGGCCTTGCCATACGGGCTTGAGAACAGGAAATGCAGCATCGTTTCCCCCAATCGGACATGGGGCGCGTGCATGGCTGGAACTGGAATATCCCTTGCCCCCGCGCTCCCGCTCCGGCGCCTGCTGGCGCCGGGCGGTTGATCGCGTGGCACATGAGGTTTTCACGAACACGCCCTGCTGATTTCCCACAGGACAACGGTCACCCGCCGTCCTGCTGGACGGGTGTTGTATTCGCAGGCCACCCGGCAGAGCGGGAGACCTCATGTGCAAGGCGCGATCAAACGCCGGGGAGGATGATAAGGGAACGTCTGGGGGATGGCTACCCTCGACGTTTGTGGGCAGAGGGCTGGTCCAAGGATGGTCACTCGAGACCACTTCCTGTATGGGCCGTGAACGGAAGAGCGGATTTGGAGAGGCGGGAGCGGGTGACGCGGATCTTCGAATTAAGTGCGGCGTCACCGAAATCCACCACAGCTCCCGAATCTGCCCCAAAAATCACCGCCATTATTCGTGGCAATTGGAGCATAATCCACCGGGACTCAGAATTAGTATAAACAGAAATGCAAGAGAGCTCTATTTAATTAATTGCTTCCGCCACGAGCTCTTTAGCCGTCTTATTCATCAATGCCTCATGCTTGCCCCTAAACCATCGGAACAAGAAGTCAAAAATCGGCGGGTTCTTCTTTCTATGATCGAAAATTTGGTCTTGCAGCGTTCTGCATTTGAGCTTCACTGCGCCAGCATCTCCACCAGCCACAGCATCCGCCCAAATTTTTTCCGATAGCTCTTTCAGCTTATCCAATCTATCGGCGGCATCACCATGCTCCGTCATTTGGCGATAGCCAAAAACATAAGTTGATGCCAGAGGGGCGAAGACATAAGCTAAGAATTCAAACATATCTTTTTTTTCATACAAACCATATCCAATCAATACAAAAGCAATTCCAGCCATGAAGACCCGAACCGAAAATGTGTACTTCCTCCTCATTCTCGCATCCCACCATACGTTTGATCTCTGACTGATTATGATCCCAAATATTTCTGGAACACTATCTATTACGACAGGATACCATTCCCGCAATCCGGAAGTGTCTTCATCGGAGAGCCCATGCCTCTCCGCTTCCTCATGAATCATTTCGCGCTCTGGCTTTTTTCCAACGGAAATTTCATTCCAATCCAAGCCAAGCACATTTATATCAAAAAGCTCTTGAATTCTTGCAGCACTGTCCCTTAGCCTCTTCACCCAGGGCGTGAATACAAATAGATCAAACACTACAACCAGAATACCCCAGATAGCGACATAGCCCTTGAATTCCGGCTTTACTATCGTGGTGATCGCAGCGCAGATGGCGATAGGGATGCTGAGTAGCATTTGAAAGCCAATAATATTCTTTGCTCTGGAATACAGGTTTCTCTGAGCCGCCAGAAGCTCTACGTTTTCCGGTATTTCTTGTTTTTGGACGATGCTCATAGGTAGTAGGCCGGGAATTTATCGTTATAAAGCAGCCGCCAGGAATCAAAGGCCGTCTTGGTGTCGTTATTCGCTTCAGCCACTCGTGCTTTTTCAGCACGAGTGGCAGCAGTCTTCAGCTTAGAAAGAGCATCCTGCTTGAAGGCATCTGTTTTGCATGGATAGATATATCCAGACACACCCATTGGGTCTTGCATGGCCGCTAATTCATTGCCACTCAACATGGTCAAGATTTGCTTTACATCTATGTCATAGACAATGCTGGATTCACCGTTAGCGTATTTGGCAACCCTCATCTCTAGATAGAACGAATTAATGGGAACATCCCTGTAGTATTTCCATGCTTTTATAAAGCGAATTAGCGGCTTAACTTTCCCACCGTGTTTCTTATCAACTTCTGCAACGTAGTGGTTATGAGCGTCTGGGCTGACCTCCATCCAGCCGCCATTGCCATCGGCTATCTCATAGATCTTGAACCCATTTTCTTCTTTGGTGTAATCAGCGACCACCACTTCTGTATCTTCCGATCTGTACGTTCCAAACGGACAGACGACAGCAGGGGCGCTGACCTTAACACCCGTGTTAGGGAATCGGGTATCAAGCGCGTTTTTTACCTTCACAAGTGATGCGGTTGATGTCTTTGTTAGGACACTAGTTGGAAGGCACGCTAGGTAGTCCACATCGCTATAGCTGTTTATGTTGGTTCCGTTCCCAAATGAACCAATCCTGGCGAACCGATTCAAGCCAAAATTGCTTTTTAGACAAGCTTCAATTGAGGCCCTATGGGACTTTGCTGCCGCTGTTTCTGTGGCAGAAGTTTTGATTTTGTCATGGAAATCACTGAAGCCTTGCTCAATGGTTCGAGGCATGGATTTCCCTTTGTGTGCCAGTTAACCGATATTTCCATTTGAGCGGCCTATCCGCCCCCGATCGACGGCAGGATAGTCCAATCCCGGCCCAACCGAAAGGAGAATCGCGTTGAGACGGCTCTCACCATTGCTGAAGCACAAGGTGAGTCAGTTTTGATTCCGGTGACGGTGCACCACATGGCCTGCCCCGCTTGAACATTCCCTCCTGGCGCAATGGAGGCTTACCCCGCTGCCGCCCTGATGGCCGCTTCCGAGCGCCGAGCTCAGGTCACGGAACGTCCCCCACGGGCGCAAAGCGGCCACTTCGCCGGCGCGCCCCATGTGACCAGGATGTTGGAGTTTAGTACTTCCACCGGGGCCTGCTACTGTCAATTTCTGCCCGCTGTCTCCGAAGCCCGATGACCAGCCCCTTTTGAGGGCGTTCATCGGCAGGAGCCAGCACCATGCACATCGACCGACTTCCCATCATCCCCGAGGCCGTACTCAAGGCCCACAAGGTCAACGAACCGTCCGATACCCGTTTCAGGGCCGCTGCCCGCTTGCTGCAATCGCTGTGGCGTCAGGATTCCGGCCTCCCCATCGGTGCCCACCGCAGCCAGGACGGCAAGCGCCGCAAGCTGGGCAGCCGCATCAACACCACCAGCGCCAGGGACGGGGCCAACTTCCTCAACGCCGACATCGCCAACCTCACTCGCCGCGAGGTGGTTTATCGCGAGGTCGGCGCGATCATCGACCAGGAGCGGCTCTGGACCAACCTGCTGTCCTCGCAACCCCTGTGCTTCAACCTGTTCGGCGGGCTCAAGCTGGACCAGGACAAGGCCAATGCTTTCTTCCGCACCCTGTTCCCCGATTACGTCGAGCAGGTGGAAGGAATCTGGTTCGAGCATTCGCCGGGCCGGGGTGACCCCACCTTCACCGCCGATCACAGCGCCTTCGACGTGTTCGCCCCCATCATCACCACCACGGGCGAAAGCGGCTTTATCGCCATCGAGGTCAAGTACAGCGAAACCATGATGGAGCCGGTGCCTCAGATGAAGCCCCGCTACGATGAGCTTTCGGCGGCAGCGGGAGTATTCTTGGACCCGAACGCCCAGGCCCTTCGGGAAGCCCCGCTCCAGCAGCTTTGGCGCGAACATCTACTCAGCCGGGCCATGGTCGAAAGCGGCCTTTATGCTCAGGGCCGGTTCGTGGTGATCCATCCCGGCCAGAATACCAATGTCGCCGCCGCCGTCCGAGCCTACCGCCGCCATCTGGCTTCCCCCAATCCGGAGGAGACGGGTTTCCAAGCCGTCACGCTGGAAGAGTGCCTGACCACCCTGGCAGCCATTGGCGACCAGGATACGGCGGATGCCCTGCGGACCCGCTACCTGGATTTCGCCCGCATCGACCGGGCCATTTTCGGGGAATGACTGCCCAGCGGGGCCGGACCAGAAATCCGGCCCCAATTTCCCAATTTGGGGGCGCGTTTATAGTCACCACGGCCTGCCTACATCGCCAGATAACATATTGATATAAAGCGATTACTTCCGCCGCCCGCCAGATGAAATCTGCACTTTGTCCAAGGCACTTGGAGGAACCGATGACCGCATTGTGCATTTATCACCGGGGATGTGCCGATGGCTTCGGTGCCGCGTGGGCCGTCCGTCTGTCCCTTGGGGAGCGAGTGGCGTTCCATCCGGGCGTCTATGGCACACCACCGCCGGACGTGATCGGGCGCGATGTGATCCTGGTCGATTTCTCCTACAAGCGCCCGGTGATGGAGGCGCTATGCCGCACCGCCGCCAGCGTACTTGTACTCGACCATCACAAGACCGCCGCCGCCGAGTTGGGCGGACTGGAGGAATGGGCCGCCGTGCAGCCCGTCACCGCCGCCGTAACCGTCCATATCGACATGGAGAAATCGGGAGCCGTGCTGGCCTGGGAGCACTTCCACCCTGGCAAGCCCATTCCCCGCCTTCTCCAGCACGTTCAGGACCGCGACCTGTGGCGGTTCGCACTGCCGGGGACGAGGGAAATCCTCGCCTGCGTTTTCAGCCACCCCTTCGACTTCGACCGCTGGGATGAACTGGCTGAGGAGATCGAGTGCGACCCTACCGCCATCCAGGCCGAGGGTGCCGCCATCGAACGGAAGCACCACAAGGATATCGCCGAGCTATTGAACACCACCACCCGCCCCATGATCATCGGCGGCTATTGCGTCCCTATCGCCAACCTGCCCTACACCCTGGCATCGGACGCAGGACACGCCCTGTGCCGGGGCGACGGTGGAGGCATGGCTCCACCGTTCGCGGGCATCTATTATGACCGACCGGGAGGGCGGACCTTCAGCCTGCGGTCATCCGGCGACTTCGACGTTTCGGCCATCGCCAGGAAATATGGTGGAGGAGGCCACAAGAACGCGGCGGGCTTCACCATGTCGCTGGGGTGGGAAGGCGATTGCGACACCCCCAATCCGTCCGCTGGCGTTCGCCTGTAACCGCAATGCGGTGATGGGACAGATGATGGGTCAGATCCATCACGACCGCCATAAAAGTGTGAATAAACAACACACTAAGGCGAATATATGGCGGAGGGGGTGGGATTCGAACCCACGATGAGCTTGCACCCATACCGGTTTTCGAGACCGGCGCATTCGACCACTCTGCCACCCCTCCACAGGGTTGCTGATCCCCAGGGTCGGTGGGGAGGCGCGGAAAATAGCGTAAAGCCCCTTGCTCCGCAACCCGCTTTGCGCGGGTGCGGAAAAAAGTTCAGGATCCCGGCCGAAGGTTACTTCGCCGAGATCACCATGACCATCTGGCGGCCTTCCATCTTGGGAATCTGCTCGACCTTGCCCAGATCCTCGAGATCATCGCGCACCCGCTCCAGCACCTTCATGCCCAGGTCCTGGTGAGCCAGTTCGCGGCCGCGGAAGCGGAGCGTGACCTTCACCTTGTCGCCCTCCTCGAGGAACTTCCGCATGCTGCGCATCTTGACGTCATAGTCATGGTCATCGATGTTCGGGCGGAGTTTGACCTCCTTGACCTCGATCACCTTCTGCTTCTTGCGGGCGGCGTTCTTCTTCTTCTGATCCTCGTACTTGAACTTTCCGAAGTCCAGAATCTTGCAGACCGGCGGATCGGCGTTGGGGGAGACCTCGACCAGGTCGAGCCCGGCTTCCTCGGCCATCACCAGACCCTCGCGCAGGGTCACGACTCCGATCATTTCTCCGTCGGCGCCCACCAGGCGGATGGAACGCACATCGATCTCGCGGTTGACGCGCGGCCCGTCGTTCTTGGGCGGCGTCTGCATCGGGGGCCTAGCTATAGAACAATCTCCATCGTTTCGAGTACACCTAGTGCCCGGGCGCTTTTCATCGCGGGCCAGGCCGTCGGTTCCAAGGGGCGCCCACCGTCACGCGGGCGGGGTCGCCTCTGCGGCAAGTGTAGCGACTGCCTGATCCAGCGCAACAATTTCTTGGTCTTGGCTCCCCAGGCGGCGCATGGCGACCTGGCGGCTTTCCGCCTCGCGCTTGCCGACCACCAGCATCACCGGCACCTTGGCGACGGAATGTTCGCGGACCTTGTAGTTAATCTTCTCGTTGCGCAAGTCCAGCTCGACCCGGATGCCGGCGGCCTTAAGAGCAGCCTCGACCTCGCGGGCGAAGCCGTCGGCCTCGGACACGATGGTGGCGACCACCACCTGGGTGGGCGCCAGCCACAGGGGGAAGCGCCCGGCGAAGTTCTCGATCAGGATGCCGAGGAAGCGCTCGAACGAACCCAGGATGGCCCGGTGCAGCATCACCGGGCGTTTCTTGGCGCCGTCCTCGGCCACATAGGCGGCATCCAGGCGCTCGGGCAGCACGAAGTCCACCTGCAGCGTGCCGCATTGCCAATCGCGGCCGATGGCGTCCCTGAGCACGAATTCCAGCTTGGGGCCGTAGAAGGCGCCCTCGCCCGGATTGAGCACCGTCTCCAGCCCGGCGGCCTTGGAGGCCTCGAGCAGCGCGCTTTCCGCCTTGTCCCAGGTCTCGTCGGAACCGGCCCGCTTGGCCGGGCGGTCGGAGAACTTGACGCGGACGTCGGTGAAGCCGAAATCGGTGTAGACCTCCTTCAGCAACTGGCAGAAGGCGATGGTCTCCGAGGTGATCTGGTCCTCGGTGCAGAAGATGTGGGCATCGTCCTGGGTGAAGGCGCGCACCCGCATGATACCGTGCAGGGCGCCCGACGGCTCGTAGCGGTGGCACGAGCCGAACTCGGCCATGCGCAGCGGCAGGTCGCGGTAGCTCTTGATGCCCTGGCGGAAGATCTGCACGTGGCAGGGGCAGTTCATGGGCTTCACCGCCAGGTGGCGCTCGTCCTGGGTCCTGATGGTGAACATGGACTCGGAGAACTTGTCGGCGTGGCCCGAGGCCTCCCACAGGGAGAAATCCACCAGCTGCGGCGTCTTCACTTCCTCGTAATTATTGGCCTCCAGCCGGCGGCGCATATAGCTTTCCACCGCCCGGTAGAGCGTCCAGCCCTTCTTGTGCCAGAACACCGAGCCGGCGGCCTCCTCCTGCTGGTGGAACAGCTCCATCTCGCGGCCCAGGCGGCGGTGGTCGCGCTTTTCCGCCTCTTCCAGCATGTGGAGATAGGCGTCCAGCTCCTTCTTGTCGAACCAGGCGGTGCCGTAGATGCGCTGGAGCATCTCGTTCCTGGAATCGCCGCGCCAATAGGCGCCGGCCAGCTTCATCAGCTTGAAGGCCTTGCCCAGCTTGGCGGTGGACGGCAGATGGGGACCGCGGCACAGATCGATGAAATTGCCCTGGCGGTAAAGGCCGATCTTCTGGTCGGCGGGGATCGAGGCGATGATCTCCGCCTTGTATTTCTCGCCGGAATCCTCGAAGAACTTGACCGCCGCGTCGCGGTCCCATTCCTCCCGCGTGATGGCCTCGTCGCGGTCGACGATCTCGGCCATGCGCTTCTCGATCTTCTCCAGATCGTCGGGGGTGAAGGGGGTCGGGCGGGCGAAGTCGTAGTAGAAGCCGTTCTCGATGGAGGGACCGATGGTCACCTGGGTCTCGGGATACAGCTCCTTCACCGCCTCGGCCATGACGTGGGCGGCGTCGTGGCGCAGCAGTTCCAGCGCGTCGTCGCCGCTCTTGGACGTGATGATCGACAGGGCGACGTCGCGCTCGATCAGCGTGGCGAGATCCTTCATCTCGCCGTCGATGGTGATGGCCAGCGCCGCCTTGGCCAGACCGGGGCCGATATCCTTGGCCACGTCCAGGCCCGTCACCGGGTGATCGTATTGGCGGACCTTGCCGTCGGGCAGGGTGATGGCGACCATGACACTCTCTTTCACGCGTGGGAACAAATCAGGGGGAGGGAGTCTAAGGACAAACGCGTCCGAGTCAAGGTGCGGGCAGCATCCCGCCCAGCGCCGCCTCCACCTCGGCCTCGCCCAGATCGGCCAGCGAGGAGCGGCGCAGCACGGTGACGTTGCCCCGGGGGGCGCACAGTGCCGGGTCGGATCCGTGGGAAAACAGCACCACCGAAGGGCAGCCGCCGGCGGCGATCAGGTGCATGGGGCCGGTATCGTTGCCCAGCGCCGCCTCGGCGCGCCGCGCCAGGGCGATGATGTCGGGCAGTCCGGTCTTCTCCGCCAGATCCACCGCCTGGGGACAGACGGCGCGGATGGCGTCGATCTCGGCCCGCTCCTTGTCCGTGCCCAGCAGGACGGGCGTGACGCCGCGCTCCGCCAGCCAGAGGGCGACGCGGCCAAAGCGCTCCGCCGGCCAGCGCTTGGCCGGACGGTGCGGCGCGCCGCCGGGAACCAGCAGCACGAAGCGCCCGGCGATGTCGAACCGCCCCGGCGCGGCTTCCGCCCAGGCGAGGTCGGGCGGCGGCACCTTGGCGATGCCGGCCATGGCCAGCTGCTCGCGCTGGCGCTCGATGGTATGCATGGAATCCCGCTGGGGATTGGCATGGGGGTGCGAGCAGCCCCTGGCGATGCCTGACCATTCGGGAATGTTTGATTGGCCGCCGACGCGGCCGGGCCCGCCCATCAGCCGGAAATACCAGGACGAACGGTCCGAGGTCTGCAGATCGTAGACCCGCCGGAAGCGGCCGCCGCGCAGGCGGGCGGCCAGGGCCAGCACCTTGTCCAGACGCCACAGCGGCGGCTTGTCGTCCAGCCACACCGCGTCGAACCACGGGCAGGCCCGGGCCAGCTCGGCGAAGGGACGGGTGGTCAGCAGGGTGATGCGGGCGCCGGGATGATGGGCGCGGATAGCGGCGAAGGGCCCCATGGCCTGGACGAAATCGCCGAGCGCGCCCAGCTTGATGACCAGAATGTCGGTGGCCGCCATCACTCCGCCTGCGGAGCGGCGGGCAGGCCCAGCACCTCGCGGTAAACGTCGAGGGTGCGGGCGCACATGGTTTCCTTGGAGAATTTGCCCCGGACGAAATCCATGGCGTCGCGGGCCATCAGGTCGCGCTCCTCGGCCGACAGCGCCAGGAAGCGGTCCAGCGCCTGGGCCAGCGCCGCCGGATCGCCCGGCGCGGTCAGCCAGCCGGTGCGGCCGGGCAGCACCGTCTCGTCAGTGGCGCCGTGGGCGGTGGCGATCACCGGGCGGCCCATGGCCTGCCCCTCGACGGCGATGCGGCCGAAGGCTTCCGGATCGGTGGAGGCCGAGACCACCACGTCGGTCAGCATGTAGGCGGCGGGCATGTCGTTGCACTCGTCGGCCAGATGAACCACGTCGGTGAGGTCGCGGCGCTTGATCAGCTCCACCAGTTCCTCGCGATAACCGGTGCGGCCCTGGTCGGAGCCGACCAGCAGGCAGCGCACGTCGTGGCGGCCCAGCAGGGCCAGGGCCTCGATCAGCACCGCCTGGCCCTTCCAGCGGGTCAGGCGGCCGGGCAGCATGATCACCTGATAGCCGTCGGGCAGCCGCCATTTCTGGGCCAGCTGGATGATGCGCTCGGGGCTGACACGGGCGGGATCGAAGCGCGACATGTCGATGCCGCGATGGACGACGCGGACGCGATCGGCCTCCAGGCCGTAGACCCGGCGGGCATGCTCGGCGATGAAGTCGGAGATGGCGATCACCTTCTCGCCCCGGGTCATCACGGCGTTGTACTTCTGCTTCAAGCCGAACCAGCCGAGATTATAGGTGCCATGGAAGGTGGTGACGTAATGGGCGCCGGTGGCCTGGGCGGCGATCCAGGCGCTCCAGGCCGGGGCGCGCGAGCGGGCGTGGATGATGTCCACCCCGTTGGCGGTGACGATCTCGGCCAGCTTCAGGGCGTTGGCGCGGATGGTCAGCGGATTCTTCGACGCCAGCGGCAGGGTGATGTGCTCGGCCCCGGCGCGGGTCAGCTCGCGCACCATGGGGCCGCCCTCGGAGGCGACGATGGCCTTCCACCCGGCTTCGGCCAGGGCGACGGCCATGTCCACGGTGCCGCGCTCCACCCCCCCGGTGACCAAGGCGGGCAGCACCTGCATCACGACCGGTTGACGAACGGTCTGGGTTGGCGCTTCGATGGGGGCGACGTGATCCATGGATTTCCGAGCGGCGATGACAAACAACCTTGACGACAACCTTGACCCGAAGGCGGGGCAGGCCGGGGGAGGGACGCTGACACGTCCCGACGGCGCGACAATCGCCTACCGCAGGCTGGAAGGCAAGACTCCCGGCGTGGTGTTCCTGCACGGCTACCATTCCGACATGGAAGGAACCAAGGCCCTGGCGCTGGAGGAGATGTGCCGGGCAGCGGGCCGCGCCTTCCTGCGCTTCGACTATTTCGGCCACGGCAAGTCCTCGGGCGACGTGGCTCACGGCACGGTGGGACGCTGGGCCGCCGACGCGGTGGCGGTGATCGGCCGGCTGACCGAGGGACCGCAAATCCTGGTGGGCTCCAGCCTGGGCGGCTGGGTCGCCCTGCTGGCCGCGCTGGAACTGCGGGACAGGGTGGCCGGGCTGGTGGGCGTCGCCGCCGCCCCCGACTTCACCGAGGATTTGATGTGGCAGGATTTCAGCTTCGAGCAGCGCCGCACCCTGATGGAAACCGGCGAACTGGAGTTGCCCAATTGCTACGAGCCGGACAATCCCTGGCGCATTCACCGCTCGCTGATCGAGGACGGCCGCAACCACCTGCTGCTGCGCGACCTGATCCAGCTGCATTGCCCGGTCCGGCTGATCCAGGGGCAGAAGGATGAGGACGTGCCCTGGGAAACCGCGTTGCGGCTGGCCGATTGCCTGGCCTCGGAGCATGTGGAGATTATCCTGGTCAAGGACGGCGACCACCGCCTGTCCCGCGATTGCGACCTGGTCCGCCTGACCAACGTGGTATCGGCCATGCTGGGCGCCATCCAAGAGTCGTAGGGTTAAAACCCTAGTTCCGTTCCGATGCAAACCCGGATAGGATTCGGCAAAGTCGTATCGGGAAGCCCATGAGACTGCCTGTCATTCTTGCTTCGGCGCTGGCCCTGGGGGGCTGTTCCCTGGTCACCCCGGACCGTACCGCCGAGGACCTTCGGGCCAATGCCGACACGCGCACCGCCCTGCGCACCGCCATGACCCCAGCCAACGCCTGCCCCAAGGTGGCGCGGATGCTGTCGTGGTGCGCACGCGGCCCCAACTACCATTACCGCTGCCAGACGGCCCTCAACGGCAGCCGCTCCGAACTGGTGGGGACGCTGGAGGCCATCTTCCGCACCGAAACCCTGCTGGTGGTGGACTTCGTCCGCAAGGGCAACGAGACCGAGGTCAACGTGCAGCAGCGCGACGGCGTCCTGATCTACGAATACACGCCGCTGATCGAGAAGCATCTGGCCGGCAGCCTGGACTGCCGGCCGCCATGAGTCAGCCGTTGCGCCGGACGAAACTGTCGGGATCGAGCAGGGTGTCCGCCGCCACCGTCATGGTGCGCCCGCTGCCGCGGTCGATCAGGCGGACGTGGCGGGGGATGTCGGCGTAATCGAAGATCCGCTCCACCGTCCAGTCGCTGCCATAGGTTCCAAGCTTATGAAAAACGTCGCCGGGCGCGATCCCCGGACCGGCCTTGCCTCGCGAAAACAACATTCCCAGCCCCAATACCTGATGCATCCTTCCCGCCCGCCCTCCCTTTACACGGGCGGAACGGAGAAAGTCGAGCCCTGCGTATATTTTTTTGCATCTACAGATTCCGCCATCTAACCATTTGGCCGTTTCCCCCGTCCTTGGCATGATGGGGCATGCCGAGCCCCCTTCCCGAGACAGATTCCGCCAGCCATCTCGACCTGATCGTCGAGATGACCGGTGATTTCGCCCATTCCCACGACGTCGAGGCCACCCTCCGCCTCGGCCTGGAGCGCATCGCCGAGCGGGTGGGGGCGGAAGCCGCCTCGCTGTTCCTGACGGACGAGGAGACCGGCGAACTGGTCTGCCGCGCCAACATGGGGCCGGTGGACGTCATCGGTCTGCGGCTTCCCCCCGGCACCGGCATCGTCGGGCGCACCGTCGACCTGGGCGTACCGCAACTGGTGAAGGACACAAGGCGCGATCCCGATTTCGCCGGAGCAGTCGACGCCGCCACCGGCTTCGAGACCCGCTCGATCCTGTGCGCCCCCATGGCGGTGCGAGGCCGCAGGCTGGGGGCCATCGAGCTGTTCAACAAGAAGGGCGGCACCTCATTCTCCCTGACGGATTCCCGCCTGCTGCAGGCCCTGGCCGCCAGTTCCGCCCTGGCCCTGATCAATGCGATGCTGGTGGCCGACATGGCCGAACAGCAAGGCCTGAAGCGCGAGCTGGAGCTGGCCTCGGAGATTCAGCGGGCCATGCTGCCGGGGCCGCAGCCCGACCAATCGCCCATCCACGGCATCAACCTGCCGGCCCGGGGGGTGTCGGGGGATTTCTTCGAGATCCTGCCCCTGTCCGGCGGGCGGCTGGCCTTCGCGGTGGGCGACGTGTCGGGCAAGGGCATGAACGCCTCGCTGCTGATGACCAAGACCGCCAGCCTGTTCCGCTGCCTGGCCAAGCGCGAGGACGGGCCGGGCCGGATACTGGCCGCCATCGATTCCGAACTGCACGAGACGCGGCTGGCCGGCATGTTCGTCACCATGGCGGCCGGCGTGCTGGACCCCGCCAGCGGCAAGGTCGTGCTGGCCAATGCCGGGCACGAGCCGCCGCTGCTGTTCCGGGACGGCGTCTTCACCCCCATCGAGGGCGACATGCCGCCCTTGGGCATCGCCCCGGAGCTGTTCGAGGGCGGCTGCCCCGAGACCGAGATCGAGCTGGACGGCGGCACGCTCTACCTGTTCACCGACGGATTGACCGAGGCGCGCGTCGCCGGCGGCGACATGCTGGGACCCGAGGGGGCGCGGCGGATGATCCGGGATGCCGCCGCCCTGCCGGCCGGCGAACGGCTGGAGGCGGTGGTGCGCTCGCTGGACGACACCGGCAGCTTGCGCGACGACGTTACCCTGATGGTGATCGAGGACCGCCGCCCCGCCGGGTTCGAACGCCGCTATCCGGCCCGGCCCGAGGAACTGGCCGCCATCCGCGCGGCGGTGGGCCGAACCGTGCGCGCCCTGGGCTGCGGCGAGACCATGGCGGGCGACATGGTGCTGGCGGTGGACGAAGCCTGCCAGAACATCATCCGCCACGCCTACAAGGGAGAGGCCGGCGACATCGTCCTGCGCCTCGACCGTGAAAATGATCGGCTGGTCATACGACTTATGGATTTCGCTCCCGCCGTGGATGTGGCTAAAATCCAGCCACGGCCGCTGGACGAGTTGCGGCCCGGGGG
This sequence comes from Paramagnetospirillum caucaseum, assembly GCF_000342045.1. Classification (GTDB taxonomy): domain Bacteria; phylum Pseudomonadota; class Alphaproteobacteria; order Rhodospirillales; family Magnetospirillaceae; genus Phaeospirillum; species Phaeospirillum caucaseum. The sequence goes on from NZ_AONQ01000054.1 coordinate 20,168, forward strand.
ATTGGGGACACATCTGATGCGCTCGATCATGGATCACGTGGATTTCCTGGCCCCGCCGGCCGGGATCGGCAACCTGCTGCAAATGGTCAAACGGATCGATCCGACATGAAGATTGAAACCCGCCCCGCCGGCACCGCCACAATCCTCGTCCTGTCGGGCGAGGTGGATTTGCGCCACTCTCCCAACCTGCGCAAGGCGCTGATGGAGCTGATGCTGGAAAAGCGCGCCGTGGCCGTCGATCTCTCGGGGGTGGAATACATCGACAGTTCCGGCATCGCCGGGCTGGTCGAGGCCTACCAGATGGCGCGCAAGAACGGCACCCGCTTCGTCCTGGCCGCCATCAGCGATCCGGTCCGCCGGGTGCTGCAGCTGGCCCGCCTGGACCGCGTCTTCACCATCGCCGACACCGTCGAGACGGCCCTGGAGGGATGAACCGTTGAGCGCCGACGCCGAACCCAGGGGATTCATCGGATTTCTCGACCGGCTGGGACGCCGGACGGCGACCGGAATCGCCGAATTCGGCTTCGGCGCCTCGCTGCTGGGGGAATGCCTCTACTGGCTGGGCATGGGACGCAAGCGCCGCCAGCCGGTGCGCCTCGCCCCGGTGGTGGCCCAGGCCATGGAGATCGGCATCGGGGCGCTGCCCATCGTCACCGTCCTGTCCGCCACCATCGGCATCATGCTGGCCATCCAGGGCATCTACACGCTGCGCCTGTTCGGCGCCGAATCCAGGGTGTCGCTGGGCGTCGCCATGAGCGTGGTGCGCGAATTCGGCCCGCTGATCACCGGTATCTTAGTGGCGGGCCGCTCGGGCTCGGCCCTGGCGGCGCGGCTGGGCACCATGCGCATCAACCAGGAGATCGACGCGCTCACCGTCATGGGCATCTCGCCGGTGCGCTTCCTGGTGGTGCCGCCGCTGCTGGCCATGCTGGTGATGCTGCCGGCGCTCACCCTGTGGTCCGATCTGGTGGGGCTGTTCGCCGCCGGCCTCTACATCGCGCCGCAACTGGGCAGCTCCATCGGTGCCTATGTGGACGAGATGACCGACCTGGTGCGGCTCAACGACGTCTGGCACGGCCTGGGCAAGAGCGCCATCTTCGCCGTGATGATCACCGTGGTCGGCGTGGTCAACGGCGCCTCGGTCACCGGAGGGGCGGAAGGGGTCGGCCGCATGACCACGCGGTCGGTGGTGCACGCCATCTCGGCCATCGTCATCACCGACATGGTCTTCGTCTTCATGGTGACCCGCTGATGAGCGCTCCCGCCAACAGCATCGAGATCAGCAATCTGGCCACCCATTACGGCAACCGCCAGATCCTGCACAACGTGTCGCTGACCGTGGGCAAGGGCGAGATCATGGTGATCATGGGCGGCTCGGGCTCGGGCAAGACCACCCTGCTCAACCATCTGCTGGGCCTGAAGAAGCCCAGTTCCGGCACGGTACGCATCCTGGGCCACGATATCGCCAGGCTGTCGCCCATCGCGCTGCAGCGGCTGCGCACCCGCACCGGGGTGGCGTTCCAGTCGGGCGCCCTGTTCAGTTCCATGAGCGTCGGCGACAACATCGCCCTGCCACTGCGCGAGCACACCGGGCTGGACGAGACCACCATCGGCATCATGACCCGCCTCAAGCTGGAGGTGGTCAGCCTGGCCGGGTTCGAGCACCTGAAGCCCGCCGAGCTGTCGGGCGGCATGATCAAGCGCGCCGCCCTGGCGCGGGCCATCGTCATGGACCCGGAACTGCTGTTCTGCGACGAGCCGTCGGCCGGGCTGGACCCGGTGGTGGCGTCCAGCATCGACGACCTGATCCTGCGGCTGCGCGACGCCATGGGCATGAGCATCGTGGTGGTGACCCACGATCTCGACTCCACCTTCAAGATCGCCGACCGCATCTGCGTGCTGGACAAAGGCCACGTGCTGGCGCTCGACACCGTGGACGCCATCCGCTCCAGTACCGATCCGCGCATCCAGAACCTGCTGAACCGCCGGACCGAGGATTCCGAACCCGACGCCGAATCCTATCTGCGCCGGCTGATCGGCGGCCCCGCCCATCCTCCCCCTCCCCCCTCCCCGACCCGGACCCCGCGCCCATGAAGGATTCCCGTATCAACTACGTAATGGTCGGCGGCTTCGTGCTGGCCATGCTGGTGTCGCTGGTGGTGGTGGTGGCGGTGCTGACGGGCCGGACCGGCGGCACCCAGTCCTATTACACCCGGCTGGCCAACGTGGCCGGCATCAAGTACGGCACCAAGGTCACCTTCGAGGGCTTCCCGGTGGGTCAGGTGGAGAAGATCGCCCCCCTGCACGAGGGCAACGCCACCGCCTTCCGCCTGGAGGTCTCGGTGGCCGACGACTGGCGCATCCCCAAGGATTCCCAGGCCCGCGTCGCCGCCTCGGGCCTGCTGGCAGCGGCGACGCTCGACATCAGGGGCGGCGTCTCGCCCGAGATGCTGGCCCCCGGCGCCGATATCCCCAGCGGTCCCGCCGCCAACATTTTCGCCGCCATGAACGACATGGCCGGCCAGATCACCGACCTCAACCAGACCGCCCTGAAGCCGCTGCTGTTCAGCCTGAACCAGCAGGTGGGGTCGCTCGGCGCCATCCTGGAAAAGCACGCCCCCGAACTGGTGGCCAACCTGCTGGTGGTCACCAACGACCTGGCGGCCAAGACCCCCAGGATCACCGCCGACGTGGAGAAGATGACCGGCACCCTGTCGGGCAAGGTCATCAACGATTCCAACGCCGAGCGCATCCGGGAAACCCTGACCAACGCCGCCCAGCTGTCGGCCGGGCTGCAGGACAGCCGCAAGAAGGTCGACGCCATGCTGACCTCGCTCGACAAGTCCATCACCGGCAACCAGGACAATATCGACCAGTCCATCAAGGAACTGCGCCACACCCTGCAGGCGGTGTCGCGCTCCATCGATTCGGTCACCTACAACCTGGACGGCACCACCCGGAACCTGCACGAATTCTCGCGCCAGATCAGGGAAAATCCCGGCGTGCTGATCGGCGGAGCCAAGCGGGGCGAGGACGGCCCGGGACGGAAATGAAGGCCTCAATGATGCGCAAGACAATAGCAGTCGCCCTCGCCCTTCTCCTCGCCGCCTGCGCCGGGCCGGCGGCGCCGCCGGATTCGTTCTACCGCATCGAGCCGGGCGCGCCCGGCCAGCGTTTCGCCAAGCCGCCCCTGCCGGGCGTGCTGGAGGTCAACCGGCTGGCCGCCGATGGGGTGGTGGCCGAGCGGGCCCTGGCCTTCGCCCGGACCGAAGGTGGCGCCCTGGCCCACTACAAGTACGATTTCTGGAGCGAACCGCCGGGAGTGCTGCTGCAGGACCGCCTCGCCCATTACCTGGCCGTCGCCGGAGCGGCCGACCGGGTGGTGACGCCGGAATTGCGGGTGCTGTCCGACTGGGTGCTGCGCGGCAAGGTGCGCCGCTTCGAGCAGATCGCCGGACGCGCCGAGGTGGTGATCGACCTGGAACTGGCGGTGGTCAGCGCCCGCGACGGCCGCGTCGTGTTGCAGCAGACCTATCTGGCCCGCGTGCCGGCCGCCTCCGAGCGGGTCGAGGACGCCGCCCGGGCCATGGAAAAGGGCGTGACCGACATCTTCGCCCGCGTCCTGGCCGATCTGGGTCGCTCCGCTCCATGAGGAAACCCCGCCGCGCGCCGCCGCGCCCCAATCGCAGCGTGCCGGCGCCCCGCACCGTCGAACTGGCCATCGATCAGGTGGGAGCGCGCGGCGACGGCATCGCCCGCCTGGACGGCGAGACGGTGTTCGTCCCTTTCACGGTGGCCGGCGACCGGGTGCTGGCCCGCATCGAGGGCAAACGCGGCGACGGCCTGACCGCCGCCCTGATCGAGGTGCTGGAACCGGGACCGGGACGCGCCGCCCCGCCCTGCGGCCATTACGGCCGCTGCGGCGGCTGCTCGGCCCAGCACCTGGACGACGCCCTTTATGCCGGGTGGAAGCGCGACCTGCTGGTCACCCAGCTGGCGCGGCAAGGCCTGGCCGAGGCGAATGTGGAGCCGCTGGTGCGGGTGCCGCCCGCCTCGCGGCGCCGCGCCGACTTCACCTTCACCCGCGCCAAGGGCGCCATCCTGCTGGGCTTCAACGGGCGGGCCAGCCATACCGTCATCGACATCGAGCGCTGTCCGCTGCTCGACCCGGCGTTGGGCACCGCCCTGCCCGGCCTGCGCCGCATGCTGTCGGGCATCGCCGTCGAGGGCGGCGGCGAGTTGATCGTCACCCTGACCGAAGGCGGGCTGGACGTGCTGGTGGAAGCCCCCGCCCGCCTCGACCTGTTCGAGCGGGAAGCCCTGGCCGCCGCCGCCGAGAGCCTGGACCTCGCCCGCCTGCACTGGCGCCGGCCCGGCACCGGCCCGGGGGGCGGATTCGTCGAGCCCATCGCGCGGCGCCGCCCGGCCGTGGTCCATTTCGGCGGCATGGCGGTGGAGCCCGCCCCCGGCGCCTTCCTGCAGCCGACCCGCGGCGGCGAGCTGGCCATCGTCGGGGCCATCCTGGCCGCCATTCCCAGGGACGTGCCGGTGGCCGACCTCTATGCCGGCTGCGGCAGCTTCAGCCTGCCGCTGGCCCTGCGCGGCCCGGTCCACGCGGTGGAGGGCGAGCAGGGACCGGTGGCGGCCCTGGATGCCGCCGCCCGGCGCGAGGGATTGCCGCTGTCCTCCGAGGTGCGCGACCTGGCCCGCCGGCCGCTGGCCGCCCATGAATTGAAGGCCTACCGCGCCGTGGTGCTCGACCCGCCCCGCGCCGGGGCCGCCGCCCAGGTTGCCGAACTGGCCCGCCGCGGCGCGGGAGGGCCGGCCACCATCGCCATGGTGTCGTGCAACCCCGCCACCCTGGCCCGCGACCTGCGCACCCTGTGCGATGGCGGCTGGCGCATCGAGCGGATCGTCCCCATCGACCAGTTTCCGTGGTCGGCTCACCTGGAAGCGGTGAGCATCCTCCGTCTATGACCCATTGGCCAAGCCGGCAGTATGATTATGCCCTGGAGGCGAAATCCTGGTACTCCTTTCCCCATGAGCGACATCCTCGACACCAAGCTGTCAGAACTTCTGTGCGCCCGCCTGTGCCATGACCTGGCCAGTCCGCTGGGGGCCGCCGCCGCCGGACTGGAATTGCTGGAAGACGGCAGCGATCCGGAAACCCTCGGACTGATCTCGGCCAGCATGGGGGCCGCCACGGCGCGGCTGAAATTCCTGCGCGCCGCCCTCGGCCCGGCCAACGACATGCCCCACCCGCCCAAATCCCTGGGCGACCTGATCCGCGCTTACTTAAGCGGCGCGGCGACCGGGGGCGTGGCGCTGGACTGGTCCAGCGAGCGCCCCGACATCGACGGCGAGACGGCGCGGTTGCTGCTCAATCTGGTGCTGATCGCCCGCGACGCCCTGCCGCGCGGCGGCCGGATCGCCGCCCGCTGCGGACCGCCGATGGGCGATGGCGACGCCGGATTGCGGATCGCCGCCACTGGCGAAAGTATGGGCCTCAGCGCCGAGGCGCGGCTGGTGCTGATCGACGGCGCTCCGCCGTCGGGACCACGCGGCGCCCAGGCCTGGTTCGCCCTGCATCTCGCCCGTGCCAAGGGCTTGAAAATCAGGCTTGATCCCAGGGCGGAGGAGATTTCGATCATGGCCTGACCGCCATTGTGGGAAAAATCGTTACGCAGGCGGATTTACCCGACTCTGGGTTCTTCTAAAGACTTCCTCGGCGTGCTATTAGTCAGCATGGCCTGTCCGGTTCGGATGGGGGGAGAGGTAGTTTTGGTGCCGCGCGCGGCCGCTGAAACAGGACCGTAGTGGAGTCGATCATGGATGATCTCCTCAGTGAATTTCTGACTGAGACATCGGAAAGTCTTTCCGTTCTTGACGTTGCCCTGGTGAATCTGGAGCAAAACCCCAACGACCCGCAGATTCTGGGCAACATCTTCCGTCTGGTCCACACCATCAAGGGCACCTGCGGCTTCCTTGGGCTGCCGCGCCTGGAGCATGTGGCCCATGCCGGCGAGAACGTGCTGGGCAAGTTCCGTGACGGCGAACTGGAGGTCACTCCCACCGCCGTGACCCTGATCCTGCAGTCCATCGACCGCATCAAGCTGATCCTGGGCCACCTGGAGCAGAACGAGTGTGAGCCCGAGGGCAGCGACGAAGACCTGATCGAGCACCTGAACGCCATGGCCGAGGGCCGCGCCGTCGGCGCGCCCGCCGCGCCGCCGCCGCCCGCGCCGCCCATGCCGACCTTCGAATCCGTGGCCACCGCCTCGGCCCCGCCGCCGCCCGCGCCGGAACCCGAGCCGGAGCCGGAACCCGAGCCCGAGCCGGTCAAGGCCAGCGTTCCCGCCACCGCGCCCCAGCCCTCCGCCGTCGCCGCCCCGCCGGTCCCGGCGGGCGAGGCCAAGGAATCCGCCGTCGCCGCCCAGACCATCCGCGTCAACGTGGAGCTGCTGGAAAACCTGATGACCCTGGTGTCCGAGCTGGTGCTGACCCGCAACCAGCTGCTCCAGATGGTGCGCGGCAAGGACGACAGCGAGTTCGCCACGCCGCTGCAGCGCCTGTCCCACATCACCACCGACCTCCAGGAAGGTGTGATGAAGACCCGCATGCAGCCCATCGGCAACGCCTGGGCCAAGCTGCCGCGCATCGTCCGCGACCTCGCGCTGGAAATGAACAAGAAGATCGACCTCCAGATGCTCGGTGCCGAGACCGAGTTGGACCGCCAAGTGCTGGAGCTGATCAAGGACCCGCTGACCCACATGGTGCGCAACTCCGCCGACCACGGCCTGGAGGGCACCGAGGAACGCAAGAAGGTCGGCAAGCCGGAAATCGGCAAGATCGTCCTCAACGCCTTCCACGAGGGCGGCCACATCATCATCGAGATTTCCGATGACGGCCGCGGCCTCAACCTGGATCGCATCAAGCAGAAGGCCATCCAGAACGGCCTGGCCTCCGAGTCCGAGCTCGACGCCCTGACGCCGCAGCAGATCTACCAGTTCATCTTCAAGGCCGGCTTCTCCACCGCCGAGAAGGTCACCAGCGTGTCGGGCCGCGGTGTCGGCATGGACGTGGTGCGCACCAACATCGAGAAGATCGGCGGCACCGTCGAGCTGAAGAGCCAGCCCGGCAAGGGATCCTCCTTCGTCATCAAGATCCCGCTGACGCTGGCCATCGTCTCGGCGCTGATCGTCGAATGCGCCGTCGAGCGCTTCGCCATCCCGCAGATCAGCGTGCTGGAACTGGTGCGCGTCACCGCCAATTCCGAGCACGGCATCGAGATGATCAACAACGCGCCGGTCCTGCGCCTGCGCGATCGCCTGCTGCCCCTGGTCTCGCTCAAGCGCCTGCTCAAGCTGGCCGAGAGCGAGGAAGAACAGCAGGAGACCTTCATCGTCGTCACCCAGGTGGGCACCTACACCTTCGGCATCATTGTCGACCGGGTGTTCGACACCGAGGAAATCGTGGTCAAGCCGGTGGCGCCGATCCTGCGCCACATCTCCATGTTCTCGGGCAACACCATCCTGGGCGACGGTTCGGTGATCATGATCCTCGACCCCAACGGCATCGCCGGCGCCACCGGCGAATCCGGCATGATGGGCGCCGGCACCCGCGACGCCGAGGCCCAGACCGTGCGCGAGAGCCACGCCGACCTCAAGACCTCGCTGCTGGTGTTCCGCGCCGGCGGCGACGACCTCAAGGCGGTGCCGCTGGCCCTGGTCGCCCGCCTCGAGGAGATCGAGGTCGGGGAGATCGAGCACAGCCACGGCAAGCCCATGGTCCAGTACCGCGGCCACCTCATGCCGCTGATCGCCATCGACGGCATCCTGAACCTCCGCGACGAGGGCCGCCAGCCGGTGCTGGTGTTCTCGGACAAGGAACACACCATGGGCCTGGTGGTGGACGAGATCGTCGACATCGTCGAGGACCGCCTGAAGGTCGAGCTGTCGGCCGACAATCCCGGCGTCATCGGCACCGCGGTGATCGCCGGCAAGGCCACCACCATCATCGACGCCGGCTACTACCTGCCGCAGGCGTTCGGCGACTGGTTCGGCCGCAACGACAAGGAATTCGGCAATGCCGACTTCCATGCGCCGCGTGTCCTGCTGGTCGACGACTCGCCGTTCTTCCGCAACCTGCTGACGCCCTTGCTGTCGGTGGCCGGCTACGAGGTGATCTCGGTGGAAGGCGCCGACAAGGCCCTGGCGCTGCGTGAGCGCGGTGACGAGTTCGACGCCATCATCAGCGACATCGAGATGCCGGGCATGAGCGGCTTCGAGTTCGCCCAGGCGGTGCGTGCCGACGGCCGTTGGGGCACCATCCCCATGGTGGCCCTGTCGTCGCACGCCACGGAAAAGGACTTCGAGCGCGGCCGCATGGTCGGCTTCAACGACTACATCGCCAAGTTCGACCGCGACGCGTTGCTGCAGACCCTGGCGACGACCATCGCTGCCTCCAAAGGTGCCGCATGAATCAGCTAGTCCCCGCCGGTAAGCGCCCTGGAACGGAGCTGGCCGCTCCCGAGACCCAGGACTTCGTGACCATGTTCATCGAGGGCCAACTGTTCGGGATACCCGTGCTGACCGTCCAGGACGTGCTGGGGCCACAGAAGATCACCCGCATCCCCCTGGCGCCCCGCGAGGTGGCCGGGTCCTTGAACCTGCGCGGCCGCATCGTCACCGCCATCGACGTGCGGCTCCGCCTCGGCCTCAAGAAGCGGGCCGAGGACAAGAAGGGCATGAGCGTGGTCGTCGACATGGGCGGCGAGCTCTATTCCCTGATGGTCGATCAGGTCGGCGAGGTTCTGTCGCTGCCCGCCGCCAAGTTCGAGCGCAACCCCCCGACGCTGGACCCCCACTGGCGCGAGTTCTCCATCGGCATCTATCGCCTGGAGGATAAGCTGCTGGTGGTGCTCGACGTGGGCAAGCTGCTGGATTTCACGCGGAACGAATAGTATAGGCATGGGGTAAGGGACCACGAAGGGGTGTCAGTCCCACCGAGGGGAACAAGACCGCCCCACCACCGGAGGCAAGCTTGGGCATGAAGTCCTGTCTGATCGTTGACGATTCCAAGGTCATCCGCATGGTGGCCAAGAAGATCCTGCATGAGCTGAGCTTCAAGACCGAGGAGGCCGAGGACGGCTCCGCGGCGCTCGAGGCCTGCAAGCGCTCCATGCCGGATGCGGTGCTGCTCGACTGGAACATGCCGGTGATGAACGGCATCGACTTTCTGCGTGCGCTCCGCCAGTTGCCCGGCGGCGATCATCCGGTGGTGGTGTTCTGCACCACCGAGAATGATATCGAGCACATCCAGGAAGCCATCACGGCGGGCGCCAACGAATACATCATGAAGCCCTTCGACAGCGAAATCCTTCAGGCGAAGTTCTCGCAGGTCGGATTGCTGTAGCCCCTGGTTCGGTGATTTTACCCATGGCCATCGATTCTCCTTCTCCGGCCGCCGACTCCATCCGGGTCATGCTGGTCGATGATTCCGCAGTGGTCCGCGGTCTCGTCACCCGCATCCTGGAAGGCGAAGCCGGCATCCAGGTGGTCGCCTCGGTCGGCAATGGCCAGATGGCGCTCGCCGCGCTGGAGCGCAACGAGATCGACGTCGTCATCCTCGATATCGAGATGCCGGTCATGGACGGTCTGACGGCTTTGCCCAAGCTGCTGCAGATCGACCCCGGCCTCAAGATCATCATGCAATCCACCCTGACGCTGAAGGGGGCCGACGTCTCCTTGCGCGCCATGCAGATGGGCGCCGCCGACTACATCCCCAAGCCCACCTCGACCCGCGATCTGGCGGGCGGCGTGGATTTCAAGTCGGAACTGGTGGGCAAGATCCGCGCCCT
>NZ_AONQ01000055.1 GCF_000342045.1 Paramagnetospirillum caucaseum
CCCTTCGCTCCCTTTTTCCGTCCTACAGCACCGTCAGCATGCTGGCCACCAGCGGGTGGCGGACGATGTCCTTCTCATCCAGGGTGACCACCGAGACGTCGGGCAGTTCGGAAAGCCGCGCCGCGATGTCGGCCAGGCCGGACATGCCGGGCAGCAGGTCGCTCTGGTCGGGATCGCCGGTCAGCACCATGGTGGAGTGCCAGCCCAGGCGGGTCAGCAGCATCTTGATCTGGCCATAGGTGCAGTTCTGCGCCTCGTCGATGACGATGAAGGCGTTGTTCAGGGTACGGCCGCGCATATAGGCGATGGGGGCGATCTCGATGGAGCCGTCGGCCAGCAGCGCCCGCAGCCGCTTGCCGCCCAGACGGTCCGACAGGGCGTCGTAGAGGGGCCTCAGATAGGGCGCCATCTTCTCCTGCAAGTCGCCGGGCAGGAAGCCCAGGCTTTCGCCGGCCTCCACCGCCGGGCGCGACAGCATGATGCGCGCCACCCGGCCCTCCTCGAAGGCTTCCACCGCCGCCGAGATGGCCAGATAGGTCTTGCCGGTGCCGGCGGGGCCCAGGGCCACCGTCAGGTTGCCGTCGCCGATGGCCTTGAGCAGCCGGCGCTGGTTGTCGCTTTGCGGACGGACCTTGCGCACATAGCTCTGCTCGCGGTGCTGGTCGTCCTCGCCCAGCGGGCTCCAGCCCTGGTCGGGATACAGGGTTACCACCGGCTCATTCTTGGACGCGGCAATCCGCGTGGCGCGCTTGGCCATCTGGGACTCCTTCGAAACGGCTGAGGGAAAGGGGCAACAAAAAAGGGCCTCTCGACACGAGAGACCCCTGGGGGGAGAGGCGGAGTGCGCTGCGGCCCGCAAGCGGCGGGCGACCCTGTCCCGAAAGGCATTCCGGTGCTCGGTCCAAGCAGCGAATCAACGTGGATTCCTCCGTCCGCGATCACAACCCGCAAAAACCTTAACCAACCGGGACTCGGCTTGTCGACAACAAATCGGCCCCGTCACCCGATTGTAATACCATATGTGGAGTTAATGGGATGTGAACGGAGTCACGCAGCCTTGTTTGGTCTGATACCGGCGGATCAATGACCGTCTATGGCGGCGACAAAGCAAATTGAGTCGCCGTAAGTCCCTCAAGCGCCGGGCGCTTCGCTTGGCTCTCGCGCCATGAGGCGCGGCGCGCAGTCGTGCTTGCCTCAGGCCCTATGGGCCATCGGTCTCAGTCATTCGCCGGCGGCGGCGGGGTCACCCGGATGGAGGTGATCTGGTTGCGCTGACGCCGGGCGATCTCGAAGCGGAAGCCGTAGAAGCGGAATACCTGGCCCACGTCGGGAATCTGCCGCGCCTCGTGCAGGATCAGGCCGGCGATGGTGGTGGCCTCGTCGTCGGGCAGCCGCCACTCGAACTCGCGGTTGAGGTCGCGGATGGTCACCGCGCCGTCGACGATGCAGGAGCCGTCCGATTGCGGCCGCACTCCGGCCACCGCCACGTCGTGCTCGTCGGTGATGTCGCCGACGATCTCCTCCAGGATGTCTTCCAGGGTCACCACGCCGAGCAGCGAGCCGTACTCGTCCACCACCAGGGCGAAATGCTCGCGCCGCGACCGGAAGGCCTGCAACTGCTCCAGCAGGGTGGTGGAATCGGGAATGAACCAGGGCGGCGAGGCCAGTTCCACCACGTCCAGCTTGTCCAGGTCGCCTTCCAGGGTACGGACGGCGCGCAGCAGGTCCTTGGCGTGGACCACGCCGACGATGTTGTCGGGATCGTCCTTCCACAGCGGCACGCGGGAGAACGGCGAGCCGACCACCAGTTCGAGGATCTCGGCGGCGGACAGGCCGGCATCGACGGTGACCGCGCCGCGCCGGTGGGTCATCACCTGCGCCACCTCCACGTCGCCCAGTTCCAGGATGGAGCGCAGCATGCGCCGCTCCTCCTTGACCTCCTCCTCGCCGGCATGGACCTCGATGGCTCCCCTCAGCTCCATCATGGAGGCTTCCAGGCTGGTCACCGAGGCGTAGGACGCCCCAAACAGGCGGAACAGCAGGCGGACGATGACCTCGATGGCCCGCACGAAGGGGGTGAGCACCAGGACCAGGGCGGTAACCGGAGCCGCCACCAGCAGCGCCGCCCGGTTGGCGTGATAGATGGCGTAGGTCTTGGGCAGCACCTCGCCGAACAGCACGACGACCACCGTCATGCCGGCGGTGGCGTAGGCGATGCCGGCGTCGCCGAACAGGCCGATCAGCACGCCGGTGGCCAGCGACGAGGCCAGGATATTGACGATGTTGTTGCCGAGCAGCAGGGAACCGATCAGGCGGTCCCGCGCTTCCAGCAGCTTGTTGACCAGACGGGCACGCCGGCTGCCGTCCTGTTCCAGCTGATGCATCACCGGACGGGAGACCGCCGTCAGCGCGGTCTCGGACCCGGAAAAGAACGCCGACATCACCAGCAGAACACCGATGGCGACCAGCGACAGCGTCAACTCGTCCATCCCCTTACCTCCCCGCCGCCATCTCCGACAGCATGGAGGCCAGTTCGGCCTCCGGCACCTCGCGGGTCAGGAAGCTCTTGCCGATGCCCCTGGCCATCACGAAGGTGACCTTGCCGTCCTTGACCTTCTTGTCGCCGGCCATGTGGCGGATCAGCCGGTCCACCGCCCACAGCCGGGGCCGGGGCAGGGCGGTGGGCAACCCCAGCGCCTCGAAATGCCGTTCCAGCCGTTCGGCATCGGCGGCGGGGGCCAAGCCCAGGCGGGCCGACAGCCGCAGCGCCATCACCATGCCGAGCGCCACCGCCTCGCCGTGCAGCATTTCCTCGGAAAAGCCGGTCTCGGCCTCCAGGGCATGGCCGAAGGTGTGGCCGAGATTGAGCAGTGCCCGCACGCCGCCTTCGCGCTCGTCGGCGGCGACGATGCGGGCCTTGGCGCGACACGACACGGCGACGGCGTGGCGCCGCGCCTCCAGGTCGCCGTCGATCACCTTGGACCCGTTCGCCTCCAGCCAGGCGAAGAACGGCTCGTCGTCGATGACGCCGTACTTGGCCACCTCGGCATAGCCGGCCAGCACCTGGCGCCGGGGCAGGGTGTCGAGTACCGCCGTGTCGGCCAGCACCAGACGGGGCTGGTAGAAGGTGCCTACCAGGTTCTTGCCCTGGCGGGTGTTGATACCGGTCTTGCCGCCCACCGAGGAATCCACCTGGGACAGCAGGGTCGTGGGAATCTGCACGAAATCCACGCCGCGCAGCAGGATCGAGGCGGCGAAGCCGGTCAGGTCGCCGATCACCCCGCCGCCCAGCGCCACCACCATGACACCGCGCTCGGCGCGGGCCTCCAGCATGGCGTCGAGCAGGGCTTCCAGATGCTTGAAGTCCTTGGTCTGCTCGCCGGCCGGCACCACGGTGTGCATGGTGACCACCCCCGCCTCGGCCAGGCTCTTCTGCACCCGCTCGAGATAGAGCGGCGCCACGTTGGCGTCGGTGACCACCAGGGCGCGGCCGCCCTGCATCAGCGGCTTGATCAGTTCGCCCGCCCGGTCCAGCAGGCCGGGGCCGATATGGATGGGGTAGGAACGCTCGCCCAGTTCGACCAGGACCTGTTCCAGGGCGGCACTCATGCTGTCTTCTCCGAATCAAGATAGGCGATCAGGCCCTCCATGACGCGGATCACGGTGGCCTCGGGAACTTCGTCGGTGGAATCGACGATGATGTCGGCTTCGGCGTAGACGGGATAGCGGGCTTCCATCAGACGGCCGAGAATCTCGCGGGGGTCGCCCTGCTTGAGCAGCGGCCGGTGGTCGCGTCCCACCGTGCGCTTCAGCAAAAGGTCCAGTTCCGCGCGGATCCACACCGAGGTGCCGGTGGACTTGATGCGCTCGCGGGTGGCGGGATCGATGAAGGCGCCGCCGCCGGTGGCCAGCACCACCGGGGGGCCGTCCAGCAGGCGGGCGATCACCTTGCGCTCGCCGTCGCGGAAGGCGGCCTCGCCGAAGCGGGCGAAATAGTCGCTGATGGAACTGCCCGAGGCGGCCTCGAACTCGACGTCGGAATCAAGGAAGTCAAGCCCCAGGCGGGCGGCGAGGCGGCGGCCGACGCAGGACTTGCCGGCGCCCATCAGACCGACCAGCACGACGGTGCGGCCGATCCGCCCACCGAGCAGCGGCGCCAGTCTCGCCAATTCGTCGGCCATGCCCTGATCCACGGTCCGTCCCGCTCCCATCGTGAAAAAAAGCGCCGTCCCGGCGTTGATCGTCGCCGCCTTGGCCGATACACTGCCCCGACGAACGCATAAGGGGCCGCACCCGCCGCTTTTAGCCGCACCCCCCCGGTCCTGTCCAGAAATGTCGCCATCGCGAGGTCACCCGCTTCCCATGAGCAAGATCGCCGGCCTTCTTGTTGTCCTGTTGCTGGCGGTGATCGTCGGCGGCGGACTGTTCCTGTCCACCTGGGACCCGCCGCCCCCTTCGGCGAAAATCGAAAAGGTCGTGCCGGATGCCCGTTTCCCGCGCTAAAGCCCTGACCCTGGCGGCCGGAATCATGTTCCTGGCACCGGCCACCCTGGCCGAGACGCCCGCCCCGCCGGGCAAGCCGCTGATCCTCACCTCGCCCAACCTGGAACCGGCGGCCCCCAAGGCCGAGGAATCCGGGGCCGGCGCCGCCCCGACGGCGGCCGAGTTTCCCGGCGGTCCGGCCAAGCCCGGCTCCCGCTTTGAAATGGAGGAGTTGAAGGCCCCCGACCCCGACGCGGTCGGAGTCCTCGACGAAGGCCAGGGCGGCCTGGGGCTGGGCATGTGGCACGGCACCGCCGCCGCCACCGTGCGCACGATGCTGCCCGCCTTGCCCGCCGCCGCCGGCTCGCGCGCTGTCCATTCCCTGACCCGCCGTCTGCTGCTGTCGGCCGCCGCCGCCCCCGAGGGCAATCGCGGCCAGGTGCCCTCGCTGCTGGAACTCCGCGCCGAACGCCTGTTCGCCATGGGCGAGACCGATGGCCTGGCCGCCCTGCTCAAGGCGGCCCCCGCCGCCGTGACCTCGCCAGGCCTGTCGCGCCTCAAGGTCGACACCTTCCTGCTGACCGGCGATTCCAAGGCCGCCTGCGCCGAGGCCGCCGCCATGTCCCAGATGATGCCGCTCGATCCCCGCCTGTCGGTGTTCTGCCAGATTTCCACGGGCAAGGCGCTGGAGGCCGGCATGGCGCTCGACCTGATGCGCGAGCGCAAGGACGCCGACCACGCCTTCATCGCCGCCGCCGAGGCCATGGCGGGCACGCCCCCGGGCAAGGTGGACAAGCTGCCCCATCCGACGCCGCTGCACCTCGCCGCCTTCAAGGCCGCCAAGTTGCCGCTGCCCGCCGACACCGTCGCCAACGCCCCGCCCTCCATGCTGCGCGCCATCGCCGACAACCCGGCGGTGGCGGTGGATCTGCGCATCGCCGCCGCCGAGCGGGCCGAGGCGCTGGGCATCCTCGAGACCGAGTCCTTGCGCAAGCTGATGAACGGGGTGGCCCTCACGCCGCCCGAGCAGCAGGCCGCACAGACCCAGGGCGACAAGGCGCCCAAAGGCCGCGCCCTGTGGCTGCGCGCCGTCGGCGCCGAAGCGGCGCCCCATGTGCGGGCCGAGTTGATGGCGCGGATTCTGCTGGCCGCGGCGGAGCGCCATGCCTTTTCCGCCACCGCCCGGCTTTACGCCCCGCTGATCGCCGAGCTGAAACCGGCCCCCGATCTGGTTACCGCGTCGCCCATGCTGGCCCGCGCCCTCTATGCGGCGGGACGGCCCGAGACGGCGGCCAGCTGGCTGGCCCTGGCCAGGACCGACCCGGACGCCGCCAAGCTGGCCGCCGGTCTGTGGCCGCTGACCCGCATCAGCCGGGTCGGCCTCGACCCCAGCCCGGCGGGCGCCTTCGCCGGCTGGATGGAAACCGTCGGGCCCAACGAGCGCCGCGCCGTGGTCACCCTGGCCATGCTGCAGGCGGTGGGCGAAAGCATTCCCGCCCCGGCCTGGCTGGCCCACGCCACCGGAACCGCCGCCGGAGCCGGTCCCAAGCCGGCCATGAAGGCCCTGCTGCGCGCCGCCGCCGAGGGGGCGCGCCGCGCCGAGACGGCATTGCTGGCCGCCGCCGCCCTGGGCGAGACCGGGCTGGACGGCGTCGATCCCGACACCCTCAACCGGGTGGTGGTGTTCCTGCGCCAGGCCGGGTTCGAGCGCGAGGCCCGCGAACTGGCCATCGAGGCGGTGCTGGCCAACGGCGGATGAGCCCTCCCGTCGGCCGGCCATCCCTCGACCGTCACGTCGAGGCCTTTCTCGAGATGATGCAGGTCGAACGGGGCGCCAGCCCCAACACGCTGGACGCCTATGGCCGCGATCTGGCCGATTTCTCCGGCTTCCTGGCGGAGCGCGGCCTCGGCCCACTGACCGCCGATGCGCGGGCGGTGGCGGGCTATATCGCCCGTCAGGCTGCGACCGGCATGGCCGCCCGCACCCAGGCGCGGCGGCTGTCCTGCCTGAAGCAGTTCTACGGCTTCGCCTTCGCCGAGCGCCTGCGCCCCGACGACCCCACCGCCAATGTCGATGCGCCGCGCCTGGGCCGCCCGCTGCCCAAATACCTGCGCAAGGAGGAGGTGACCGCGCTGCTCGACGCCGCCCGCGCCCTGGAGGGACGCGACGGCATCCTGATGACCGCCCTGCTGGAAACCCTCTACGCCGCCGGATTGCGCGTCTCGGAACTGGTGTCGCTGCCGCTGTCCGCCGTGGCCCGCGACCCGGCGGTCCTGGTGGTGCGCGGCAAGGGCGACAAGGAACGCATGGTGCCGCTGTCCGACCCGGCCCGCGCCGCCCTGGCCGCCTGGAAGGACGAGCGCGCCGCCATTTACCCCAAGTCCAGGCCGTCGCGCTGGCTGTTCCCGTCCTCGGGCGTCCAGGGCCACCTCACCCGCTCGGGCTTCGCCAGGATGCTGGCCCGCACGGCGGTCAAGGCCGGTCTCGACCCCATGAAGGTCTCGCCCCACGTTCTGCGCCATTCCTTCGCCAGCCACCTGCTGGCCGGCGGCGCCGATTTGCGGAGCGTGCAGGAGATGCTGGGCCATGCCGACATCGCCACCACAGAAATCTACACCCATCTGATCGACGACGAGGCCAACCGGCTGGTGCGCGCCCATCATCCCTTGGCCGGCAAGCCCCTGCAAAAAGGGTAGATCGCATGTCCGTATGTCCGCGCCTTTCCGCCGCGGGACACGTGATCCACCGATAAGCATAAACACTTATTCCCGTTTCGTTCCATTGACAGCGCCCGCCTCCCCCGCCAATTCTGTTGGCGCCCTGACGGCTTTCGCCTTGATTCTCAAGGCATCCCCACCACCCGCGCCGGCAGGGAGAGGACAGGATATGACCGACGACGAGTTCACGGAGACGTTGCGCAGGCTGGGCCTATCCCAGGCCGCCCTGGCCCGGCTGCTCGACGATCTCGGCGAGCAGCAGCCCGCCCCCACCACAGTGTGGCGCTGGGCCGACGGCCGCTCGCGGGTGCCCATCGGCGTCGGAGCCCTGCTGCGGCTGCTGGAGCAGTTGCCGGCCGATTTGCGCAGCCAGGTCACCCGCAAGGCCTTGCGGGCCTGACGCAGAAAGGGCCGCCCGAGGGCGGCCCTGATGGCTTCCCCACGGCGCGGAGCGGAATCAGGCGGCCTTGTCGCCGCCCGCCGGCGCGTACTTGCCGTAGCGCTTCATGTAGAGCGGCAGGATCGCCTCCGCCGAGGTCGGCGTGATGCCCAGTTCGGTCAGGCCCGGCTTGCCGCCCCTGACCACGTTGTCCACCTTCATCATCCGCACCTGATCCTTGGTCAGCAGCGGCGAGGGCAGCATCTGCAGGAAGGTGGCCTGCAGCATGCCCAGGCCGAAGGGGACCGGCACCAGGACGCGCTGGCGGCCGGTGGACGACATCACCAGTTCCATGACTTCCTTCATGGAATAGCGGCGCGGCCCGCCCAGTTCGAAGGTCTTGCCGGCATGGCGGGAATCGTCGAGCATCTGGACGATGGCCTGGGCCACGTCGGCGACGCTGACCGGCTGGAAGATGGGGCCACCCGAGCCGAACAGGTCGATGGAGCAGCCCGCTTCGCCGCACACCGGCTTGAAGCCGTCGGCGGTGAACACCGGCAGCACCGGCGACACCATGGCCAGCTTGCCGAAGCGGTTGAAGAAATCATCATCGGGGCCGAACACCACCGAGGGGCGCACGACGCAGGCGCCGGGGAAGGCGGCCAGCACCGCCTCTTCGCCCGCCGCCTTGGAGCGGGCATAGGCTGCCTCGGAATTCTTGTCGGCGCCGAGCGCCGACATGTGGACCAGACGGCCAACGCCGGCCGCCTTGGCCGCCGCCGCCACGGTGGCGGCGCCCTTCACGTGGATGGCGTCGAAGGTGGCCCGGCCGCTCTCATAGAGAATGCCCACCAGATTGACCACCGCATCGACGCCGGCCACCGCCATGGCCACCGCCTTGGGATCGGTGATGTCGGCGCGCAGCGGGGTGACCTGGCCCACATCGCCCATGGGCTTCAGGAACTCGGCGGCGATGGGGTCCCTGACCGCGGCGCGCACCACCCAGCCCTGGGCGGCGAGGCGCTTGACCACGTTCCTGCCGATGAAGCCCGATCCCCCGAATACCGTGACCACGCGACGCGCCATGTCGTCCCTCCATTCCCGCTGGACGGCGCCCCGCGCCGCCTCGTCGTTATTTGGGTCGGAAGCTAGCCCATAAGCCGCCCGGGTGTAAAGGGCGGGGGACCGAAAGCAAAAAAGCGGAATGAGGCGAAAAAACATCGTTGACACCGCGCGTCGCCTCGCATATTTCTTCGCGCCTCGGACGGCTGAGGCGGTTCGGGAGCTACCTGCCCAGGTGGCGGAATTGGTAGACGCGCACGGTTCAGGTCCGTGTGGCAGTGATGTCGTGGAAGTTCGAGTCTTCTCCTGGGCACCATCTCTTAACCGCGGCGCGGTCCAGCAGATGGATACATCGGACGCGGAGCCGCCCTTTCCCCACAGGGGAATAGAAGGAGCGGCTCCGTGACCGTTTTCTACCACAAGAACGATCTCCCCGACGGCCTCGATCTCGGCAAGCTTGTCGCCATCGATTCCGAAACCATGGGGCTCAACCTGCAGCGCGACCGCCTGTGCGTGGTGCAGCTGTCGGCCGGCAACGGCGACGCCCATGTGGTCCATTACCCCAAGCCCGAGTGGAACTCGCCCAACCTGGTGCGGATGCTGTCCGATTCCACGGTGACCAAGCTGTTCCACTTCGCCCGCTTCGACGTGGCCATGCTGCGGCGCCATTTCGGCGTGCGCTGCACGCCGGTGTTCTGCACCAAGATCGCGTCCAAGCTGACCCGCACCAACACCGAGGGCCACAGCCTCAAGGTGCTGTGCAAGGAATTCCTCAACATCGACCTGTCCAAGCTGCAACAGAGCTCGGATTGGGGGGCGCCCGAGCTGAACGCCGAGCAGTTGGCCTATGCCGCCTCGGACGTCCTTTACCTGCACCAGCTCAAGGACCGCCTCGACATACTGCTGGACCGCGAGGGCCGCCGCGCCCTGGCCGAGGCCTGCTTCTCCTTCCTGCCCGACCGCGCCGACCTGGACCTGGCCGGCTGGGATGCGGAAGACATCTTCTCGCACTGATTTCCGCCCCCTCCGCTCGCCACGCAACCCGCGAATGCACGAAACGGACCAACCGGACGCGTTTTGCCTTTCCGTCCCAGGGCCGTTGCGTATAGTTATGCACCCTCGCCGCCCTGGGCGGGGAACGGACCAGCCTGACCGGACCCATTGATGACCGCCGATTCCGACGCCCTTGCCACCGCCCGCCGTGTTCTCGCCACCGAGGCCCGCGCGCTGGACTCCCTGGCGGAGAGCCTGGACGGCCCGTTTCTCAAGGCGGTGACCCTGATCGAAGGCGCGCCCGGCCGCGTCATCGTCACCGGCATGGGCAAGAGCGGCCACGTGGCGCGCAAGATCGCCGCCACCATGGCGTCGACCGGCTGCCCCGCCTTCTACGTCCACCCGGCCGAGGCCAGCCACGGCGACCTCGGCATGGTGACCCGCGACGACGCGGTGGTGGCCCTGTCCAATTCGGGCGAGACGCCGGAACTGGGCGACATCATCGCCTATACCAGGCGCTTCGAGATCGGGCTGATCGGCATTACGTCCAGGGACGGCTCGACCCTGGCCACCGCCGCCGACGTCGCCCTGGTGCTGCCGCCCAATCCCGAGGCCTGCCCCATGGGACTGGCGCCCACCACGTCGACCACCATGATGCTGGCCCTGGGCGATGCCCTGGCCGTCACCCTGCTGGAGCGCAAGGGCTTCACCGCCGCCGACTTCAAGGTCTTCCATCCCGGCGGCCAACTGGGCCAGCGCCTGCTCAAGGTCGCCGACCTGATGCATGGCGGCGACGGCCTGCCCCTGGTGGGCGCCGACACCCCCATGGCCGACGTGCTGCTGGTGATGACCGCCAAGAGCCTGGGCTGCGCCGGCGTGGTGGACGGCGACGGACGGCTGGCCGGCATCCTCACCGACGGCGACCTGCGCCGCCACATGAGCCCCGACCTGATCCGCCGGACGGCCGGGCAGGTGATGACCGCCTCGCCCCGCACGGTGCCGCCCAACCTGCTGGCCGCCGAGGCGCTGCGCCAGATGAACGCGCGCTCCATCACCAGCCTGTTCGTGGTCGAAAGCGACGGGCGTCCGGTGGGCGTACTGCACGTCCACGACTGCCTGCGGGCCGGGCTGGCATGAGCCTGCGCGCCGACACGGAAGGCCCCCCGGCCCGGGGGCGCCACCCAAGGGAACGGCATCCGAGGGGGCCGCGTCTCGGCCCCTTCGCCGACCATTCCCATTTCGTCTCGGTGATGAAGATCGCCCTGCCCGCCCTGGCGGCGCTGCTGCTGGGGCTGGTGGTGGTATGGCCCAAGCTGTCGCGCCTGGACAGCGGCTTCAAGCTGGGCTTCGCCAACCTGTCGCCCAAATCGGTCGATACCCTGGTGATGAAGAACGCCCGCTATTTCGGCGTCGACGAATCCAACCGCCCCTTCGCGGTGACCTCCGACACCGCCACCCAGATGCCGGGCAACCAGGACCAGATCCATCTGGTCAATCCCAAGGCCGATTTCACCTCCACCTCGGGTTCCAACATTGTGGTCGACGCCGCCGCCGGCATCTATCACCAATCCACCAAGGTGCTGGACCTGTCGGGCGGCGTGAACCTCTATCACGACACCGGCTACGAGATTCACACCGCCACCGCCACCATCGAGCTGGCCAGCAACACGGCGCGGGGTTTCGACCCCGTCGAGGGCCACGGCCCGCAGGGCGCCATCCGTTCGACGGGCTTCGCCATCACCGGCAAGCACCACGACATCACCTTCACCGGCAAGTCGCAGCTGAACCTGCGCGCCGTAAGCCACAAGGCCCAGGACAAGGGCCGGAGCAAGGGAGCCAAGACGCGATGAAGCCGCCCGCTCTGATACCGCTGGCCATCCTTGTTCTGGGGGCCGCCCTGGGGGCCGCCCTGCCCGGCGCCGCCACCGCCCAGGGCTTCGAGATGAGCAAGTCCGGCGACCAGCAGATCCAGGTCTACGCCGACAACGGCATCGAGTGGCATTCCGAGGAATTGCGGGTGATCGCGCGCGGCAACGCCCACGCCGTACGCGGCAACATGACGGTGGACGCCGACACGCTGACCGCCCATTACCGCAAGGGGCCCAGCGGCGACGAGATCTGGCGCCTGGACGCCGACGGCAACGTGGTGATCCGCTCGCCCAACGACACCGCCACCGGAAGCAAGGCCGTCTACGACCTGGACAAGTCCATCTTCGTGCTGAAGGGCGCCCCGGCCAAACTGGTCACCCCCACCGACAGCTACCAGGCCAGCGAGAGCCTGGAATACTGGGAACTGAAGAAGATGGCGGTGCTCCGGGGCGACGCAATCGCCGTCCAGCAGGGCGACAAGACGCTGAAGGCCGACGTGCTGACCGCCCATTTCAAGGACAAGTCCACCACCGCCAGGCCCGCCGGCAAACCGGCCCAGGCCGGCCAGACGGGCGGCGGCGACGGCGGGCTGGACCTGCAGCGCGCCGACGCCTACGGCCATGTGGTCATCCTGAGCAAGGGCGAGACGGTGACCGGCGACCGCGGCGACTACAACGCCGAAACCGGTATCGCCACCGTCTCGGGTTCGGTTAAGATCAGCCGCGAAGGCGGTAACCAGCTGGAAGGGGGATGGGCGCACGTGAACCTCCACACCGGGGTCAGCAAGCTGTTCCCCGTCGCCGCCGGCGGCACCGACAGCGGACAGAGGGTTCAGGGCGTGTTCATTCCGCAGAAAAAGGGCGAAACGCAGGCCGGCCAGCCCCAGGGCCGCGCCGGCTTCACCGGCAACGTGCCGACGCCCGGATCGGGGGGACGATGAAAAGCATCAAGCCAGGTTCGCCGCTGACCGCCGCAGGCCCGACGGCCGCGGGGCCGCGCCTGGTGGCCGACAATCCCGGCCTGCTGGCCCGCAATATCGGCAAGAGTTTCAAGGGCCGCCCGGTGCTGCGCGACGTCTCGATCACCGTGCAGCGGGGCGAGGCGGTGGGCCTGCTGGGCCCCAACGGCGCCGGCAAGACCACCTGCTTCTACTGCATCACCGGCCTGATCAATCCCGACGTGGGCTCCATCTCGCTGGACGGCACCGAGATCACCGACCTGCCCATGTACCGCCGCGCCCGCCTCGGCATCGGCTACCTGCCGCAGGAAGCCTCCATCTTCCGGGGCCTGTCGGTGGAAGGCAACATCATGGCGGTGCTCGAAGTGGTCGAGCCCGACCTGGAGCGCCGCCAGCACGACCTGGAAAGCCTGCTGGCCGAGTTCTCCATCAGCCATCTGCGCCGGGCGCCCGCCATGGCGCTGTCGGGCGGCGAGCGCCGCCGCGTCGAGATCGCCCGCGCCCTGGCCTGCCGCCCGCACTTCATCCTGCTGGACGAGCCGCTGGCCGGCATCGATCCCATCGCCGTGTCGGACATCCGCGACCTGGTGTCGCACCTCAAGCACCGCGGCATCGGCGTGCTGATCACCGACCACAACGTGCGCGAGACCCTGGACCTCATCGACCGTGCCTATATCCTGCACGACGGCGCGGTGCTGATGGAGGGCCGCCCCGCCGAGATCGTCGCCCACGAAGGGGTGCGGCGCGTCTATCTCGGCGAACGGTTCAGCATGTAACGCCCGCCATGGCCATCGGTCCCCGGCTTGATATCCGCCAGACCCAGTCTCTGGTGATGACCCCGCAATTGCAGCAGGCCATCAAGCTGCTGCAATTGTCCAATTTCGAGCTTGCCGCCTTCATCGACCAGGAACTGGAGCGCAACCCGCTGCTGGAGCGGGAGGAAGGCGAGCGCGGCCCCGAGCCCGCCGAGCCCAAGGCCGATTCCTCCGACCTTCCCGTCCTCGATTCCGCCCCCGCCGAAGCGCCGCTGCTCGACGGCATGGGGGCCGGCGGGGCCGAGGACGGCATGGACGTGGATTACGACAACACCTTCAACAACGACAGCGCCTCGGATGCCGTCCAGGACGAATCCCTCGGTCAATGGAACAATGTCGGCGGCGGCGGCGGCGGTTTCGACGACGGCGAGTCCAACCTGGAGCAGATGGTGGCGGGCGAGATATCCTTGCGCGACCATCTCGCCGCCCAGGTCAACATGGACATCGTCGTCCCGGCCGACCGGCTGATCGCGCTGCACCTGATCGAGATGCTGGACGAGGCCGGCTACCTGATCGGCGACCTGGACGAACTGGCGAACAAGCTGGGCTGTCCGCGCGAGCGTGTGGACACGGTGCTCCGCCGCGTCCAGGGCTTCGATCCGGTCGGCGTCTTCGCCCGCACGCTCAAGGAATGCCTGGGGCTGCAGTTGGCCGAGAAAAACCGCCTCGACCCCGCCATGCAGGCCCTGCTCGACAACCTGGAACTGCTGGCCCGGCGCGACCTGCCCGGCCTGATGAAGGTCTGCGGCGTCGATGCCGAGGACATGGCCGAGATGATCGGCGAGATCAAGGCGCTGGACCCCAAGCCGGCGCTGGCCTTCGACCATATCGTCGCCCAGCCGGTCACCCCCGACGTGTTGATGCGCCGCGCCCAGGACGGCGCCTGGGTGGTGGAGCTGAACTCGGACACCCTGCCCCGCGTGCTGGTCAACACCCGCTATTACTCCAAGATCGCCGGCGCGGCGCGCAGCAAGGACGACAAGACCTACATCTCCGAGCGTTTCCAGTCGGCCAACTGGCTGGTCAAGTCGCTGCACCAGCGCGCCACCACCATCCTCAAGGTGGCCACCGAGATCGTCCGCCAGCAGGACGCCTTCTTCCGCCTGGGCGTGCAGCACCTGCGCCCGCTGGTGCTGAGAGACATCGCCACCGCCATTTCCATGCATGAAAGCACGGTCAGCCGCGTCACCTCCAACAAATACATGGCCACGCCCAGGGGCATCTACGAGCTGAAGTACTTCTTCACCCAGGCCATCGGCTCGGCCGACGGCGGCGACGCCCATTCCGCCGAATCGGTGCGCCACCGCATCAAGGCGCTGATCGATTCCGAGGGCAAGAGCGTGCTGTCCGACGATTCCATCGTCGACGCCCTGAAGGCGGAAGGCATCGACATCGCCCGGCGCACGGTGGCAAAATACCGGGAGGCCATGAACATCGGCTCGTCGGTCCAGCGCCGGCGCGAAAAGTCGCTGGGCATGTGATCGCCCCTCTGCCGTCCGCCATGCTTGACTTCGGACAAGCCGGGGCCTATTTTCCGCCCGCCTCGTCGGAAAGACGGGACGGGGCTCATCGCGCGGTAGAGGACATCCCGCGCGCGTTATGGGAGACCCCGCGGAATCGAAGGTTCCGCGCTCATAGGGTGGATTCATGGAAATCACCGATCTGATCAGCCCGGCCGCCGTCATTCCGAATCTGCGCGCTACCTCCAAGAAGCAGGCGCTGCAGGATCTGGCCAAGAAGGCTGCCGAGATTACCGGCCTGCACGAGCGGGCGATCTTCGACGTGCTGCTGGAGCGCGAGCGCCTGGGGACCACCGGCGTCGGCAACGGCATCGCCATTCCCCACGGCAAGCTGCCGGCCATGGAGCGTCTCTACGGCCTGTTCGCCCGCCTGGAGAAGCCCATCGCCTTCGAGTCCATCGACGAACAGCCGGTGGACCTGATCTTCCTGCTGCTGGCCCCCGAATCGGCCGGCGCCGACCACTTGAAGGCCCTGGCCCGGGTGTCGCGGCTGCTGCGCGACAAGGGCGTATGCGAGAAGCTGCGCGGCACCGACAACGCCGACGCCCTTTACGCCCTGCTGACCGAATCGCCGGCCAGCCGGGCGGCGTAATCCGCTTCGCGATTACCCGATCCGAGACCTCGTCTCGGATTGGGGATAATGAAGCCAAAGCCCGCGCGCCGGGCCGGGCCGCCCCAAGCGCGGGCTTTTCCTTAAATCTTCCCTGCGAAAAAGTACACTGAGGCGAAGCCGAAGGACTTTTTCGCAAGCGTGCTCAGTGCACGCTCATGGGCTCCATCTCGTGCTGGACGATGGCGGCGAAGGCGGTGTCGCGCGACGGCGCCGCGCCGATCACCGTACCGTCGGCGGCATGGATCGACCAGCCGCCCTGGCCGCCATTGTCCTCATGCTTGAAGTAGGCGATGGCGGGAACCCCCCAATTGGCGAAATCGGCGGCGCTCATCATGTGATGGCCCATGATCATGGGCTTGTTGTCCATGGTCTTCATGTTCAGACCTCCCTCTTGTGGCCGGTTCTGGCCCGGGACGCCGACGAGGCTTCATCGGCGGAAACGGTGATGGTGTGGGCGGCCTCTCCCGCCCGCCCGATGGGAATGGTGCGGACCTTGGGTTCCGGCACCCGGCGGATCAGGTCGATATGCAGCAGGCCGTTATCCAGGGACGCGCCCGTCACCTCCATGCCGTCGGCCAGCAGGAAAGCCCGCTGGAACTGCCGCGACGCGATGCCGCGATGGATGAAGATCCGCTCTCCCTCGTCCTCGGACTGGCGGCCGCGGATGACCAGCTGGTTATCCTCCAGCGCCACCGACAGGTCATCCCAGGAGAAGCCTGCCACCGCCAGGGTGATGCGCAGGCCGTTCTCGGAAATCTGCTCGATGTTGTAGGGGGGATAGCCCTCGGGCGAGGACTTGGACATGCGGTCGAGCAACCGGTCGAAATGATCGAAACCGAGCAGCAGCGGGGAATTGAACGCGGACAAGCGAGACATGATCTTCGTCCTCCTCGGGCATGAGCGAGTACGCCAAGGAAGGGCCCGACCATCGGCACCCTTCGTCATATTATCTTGGGGGGAATTAAGGGATCGTCAAGCGGGGAGGCTGACGCCCCTTTTTATCATGGCCCCTCAGGCGCCGGGCGCGCGCCTCCGCGCGCTTGGCTCCCGCGGCATAAGCCGCGCGGCCCCTTGGGCCTAGCCAGGCCCCGGTTTATCGAGGCCTAGCCTCACCAGCCCTTCCTGAGACCGCCCACCAGGTCGACGTAATCGGGCTCGACGTCGGGCGAGATCAGGCCGTGGCGGATCAGGAAGTCGGTGATCACCAGATTGACGTTGAACTTGAACGCGTCGGTGTCCCGGACCAACCGCGCCACTTCGGCCACCGGCATCAGGGTGAAGCCCTGCAGTTCGCCGTCGGTGTTGCGCGGCGTGAAGCCTTCGGGGACCTCCAGGTCGTAGCAGAACATCACGTCGGGCTTGAGGCCCCACTCGTCCTCCAGGCAATAGGAGACGGCGCCCACCGGCCGGGCGGTGGCGGCCAGCGCCGCGGGGATGTCGGCCTCCTCGGCCGCCTCCTTGACCAGGTTGTCGGCCAGGGACAGGTCGCTGGGCTGGCCGCCGGCCACCATGTTGTCCAGCTTGTCGGGCGCCACGCTCTTGTCCTTGGCGCGCCGCCCGATCCACAGGTGCATTCCGTCGGGGCGGCGCACCAGGCCGTTGGCGTGGACGCCATAGGCGCGGATGCCGAACAGGCTGACCACGCCGCGGTCGATGCTCATCAGGGCGGGATCGCCGAAGCGTGCCGCCACCCGGTAGCGCTCACCGCGCAATTGGGGCGTTCCCCAATGTCCGGCCAGTTCGCGGGCGACCTCGTCGATGGCGGCGCTGCGCGCCTCGGGGGTGGCCAAGGCGGGGTGGAGGCTGACACCCTCGATGGAGACGCGGAAGGCCTCGGGAAAGGCGGCAAGGCGCTGGGCCACGTCATGGCGCACCCAGCCGATCCACTTGCCCTCCACCGAGAACGGCCGGAACTTCGACAGGTCGTGGCGGTTGCAGGTTCTGACGTGGTCGAGGAAGGCCATGGCGGGGCTCCGGCGGGAAAGGCCGCCAGGGTGACGCCCGCCGCCGCACGCGTCAAGGTCATGACGCAGTGCGGCATTCATTTAAGAAATGTTCATATCAGCCTCCCACCCCCTGTTCTCGCTCCGGGAAAAGCGGTAAAAGAGAGGCATGAGGACCCTTTACCATCATCCGCTCTGCCCCTTCTCGCGCCTCGTGCGCGTCGTGCTCGCCGAGAAGAAGCTGGATTTCGAGCCCCGGATCGAGAAGACCTGGGAAGGCCGGCCCGATTTCCTTGCCCTCAATCCGGCGGGCCTGCTGCCCGTCCTGGTCGAGGAGGACGGCGCCGTCCTGGCCGATTCTGCCGCCATCGTCGAGTATCTGGAGGAAACCAGCCGCGAGACGCCGCTGCTGCCCGCCGAGCCGCTGGCCCGGGCCGAGGTGCGCCGCCTGGTCGCCTGGTTCGGGCAGAAATTCCATGCCGAGGTCACCGACCACCTAGTGGGCGAAAAGGTGTTCAAGCGCCTGGAATCGGGACGCAACGAGCCGGATTCGCGGCGTATCCGCACCGGCTACACCCATATCCACCAGCACCTGGACTATGTGGGCAAGCTGGCCGAGCGGCACGGCTATCTGGCGGGGGGGATCTTCACCCTGGCCGACATCGCCGCCGCCGCCCAGATTTCCGCCGTGGATTACGTGGGCGACGTGCCGTGGGACGCCCATGCCCCGGCCAAGGACTGGTACGCCCGCGTCAAGTCGCGCCCCAGCTTCCGCGTCCTGCTGGCCGACCACCTGCCCGGCATGCCGCCTCCCCGGCATTATGCCAATCCGGATTTCTAGCCGCTTGACCTGCTAAAACAGCAGACTGCCCAGGGCGGCCGCTCCGAACACCATCAGCATGGCGCCCGACAGGTGGTTGAAGCGCCGCATGCGCTCGGGAGTGAAGCGGTTGCGCGCCGCCGAGGCCAGGGCGGACAAGGTCAGCCACCACAGCGCCGAGCCCGTGAAGATGCCCGCCACCAGCAGGCCGGTGGGCAGGCCGAGTCCCGGCCGCCCCATGGGACCAAGCGCGGCGAAAACCCCCGCCACCCCGAAGATGGTGCCGGGATTGGTGATGGTGATGGCGAAGGTGGAGAGGAAGTCGCGGAGCATGCCGGGGCCCTTGCCCGGCCCGGCCTCCACCGATACCGCCGCCGAGCGCCAGGTATGGACACCCAGCCCCAGCATGAACACGCCGCCCACCACCTTCAGCGCCACCATCTGGCCGTTGACGAAGCCCATCACCGCGCCGATGCCGAAGGCCGCCACCGCCCCGAACAGGGTATCGGCCGCCGCCGCCCCCAGCCCGGCCACGAAGGCGGCCAGCCGACCGTCGGCCAGCGCCTTCCTGATGCACAGGATGCCCACCGGCCCGATGGGCGCGGCGATGGCGAAACCGATGGCGATGCCGCGCAGGAACGGGATGACGGGCTCCAAGGGGACCTCGGCGGGGGAAACGGGGCGCCAGGAAAGACGCAACCGCCCCTCCGGGTCAAGGGCGGAAGGTCAAATCCCGACCGGCAGGGGCGGAAAGAACCGGGTGGGCAGGACGATCTCGTCCTGTGCCGCCACCAGGGCCAGTTCCCGCCCGCCGGCGCTGCGGGTCCTCTCCAGCACGCCGTAAAGGCTGGACACCGCCATGGACAGGGCCTCGGGCAGGTCGCGGCCTTTCAGGAGATGGGCCAGCAGCAGCGCCGACAGGGTGTCGCCGCCGCCGTTGGGGGGCGTGGCGAAGCGCAAGTGCGGCGTGCGCACCATCCAGGCGCCCCCGGCATTCACCGCCAGGCAGCCGATCATGCCGTCGCCCACCGCCAGGCTGGTGGTCACCACCGCCTTGGTTCCCCGCGCCATCAACAGGTGCGAGGCGTCGATCGCATCGGTGACGCCGCCGATCGGCCGGCCGGTCAACATTCCCAGTTCGAAGCGGTTGGGGGTGGCGATGTCGGCCAGGGGCAGCAGGGTGCCGGCGAACATCTCGGGGATGCCCTCGGCCACGTAGAGGCCGCCATCCTCGTCGCCCATCACCGGATCGCAGAGATAGGGGGCGCCGGAATGGTGGCGCCGCAGCCGCTCCACCGCCCCGGCCACCACAGCACCGGTCTCGGCCTGGCCCAGATAGCCGGACAGCACCGCGCCGCAGCTTTCCAGCAGCCCGGCGGCGTCGAGCCCCTCGACCACCGCCCGCAGATCGGCGGCGGGATGGGCGTTCCCCCGCCAGATCCCGTGGCCGGGATGGTTGGAGAACTGCACCGTGTCCACCGGACAGGCGTCCAGCCCCAGGCGCTGCAGGGTGAAGATGGCGGCGGAATTGCCGACGTGGCCGAAGGTCACCGCCGACTGGAAAGAAAGAATCTTCATGTCCGGCCCGGTATAGACGATGCAATGTTGCGCCGCAACCAGACCATCGGGTAGTCTGCCCCGCCTTTTGTCATTTTCGGGAGTTTCGTCCATGGCCACCACCGCGCGGCCCCGCCGTTCCGTCCTCTACATGCCCGGCTCCAATCCGCGTGCCCTGGAAAAGGCCCGGACCCTGGCGGCCGACGGCCTGATCCTCGACCTGGAGGACGCCGTCGCCCCCGACGCCAAGGAAGACGCCCGCAAACAGGTGGTGGACGCGGTCAAGGCCGGCGGCTACGGCGCCCGCGAGCTGCTGGTGCGCGTCAACTCCCTGGCCACCCCCTGGGGCCAGGCCGACGTGGCCGCCGCCGCCTCGTCCGGCGCCCACGCCGTGCTGATCCCCAAGGTGGAAAGCGCCGACACCGTGCGTCAGGTGGAGGCCATCATGGCCGCCAATGGGGCGCCGGCCGACATGGCCATCTGGTGCATGATGGAGACGCCGCGCGGCATGCTGAGGGCGGAAGAGATCGCCGGCTCCAGCCCGCGCATGGGCGGCTTCGTCATGGGCACCTCGGACCTGGCCAAGGACCTGCACTGCGCCCACACCCGTGACCGCCTGCCGATGATCACCAGCCTGGGGCTTTGCCTGCTGGCGGCGCGCGCCTGGGGCTTGGCCGCCCTGGACGGCGTCTATCTCGACCTCAACGACGACGAGGGCTTCGAGGCCGCCTGCCGCCAGGGTCTGGAGCTGGGCTTCGACGGCAAGACCCTGATCCACCCCAAGACCATCGACGCCGCCAATCGCGTCTTCGCGCCGTCGGAGAAGGAGATCGAGTGGTCGCGCCGGATCATCGCCGCCCATGCCGAGGCCGCCGCCGCCGGCAAGGGCGTCGTCGTGGTCGACGGCAAGCTGGTCGAGAACCTGCACGTCGAGAACGCCCGGCGCGTCGTGGCGCTGTCCGACCAGATCGCCGCCATGGCCTGAGGAGTACCACCATCATGACCAAGACCAATTCCGGTAATTTCTTCGAGGACTTCCGCCTCGGCCAGGTGATCAGCCACGCCACGCCGCGCACCGTCACCGCCGGCGACGTGGCGCTGTACACCGCGCTCTACGGCTCGCGCTTCGCCGTCAATTCCTCGGCCGAGTTCGCCAAGGCCATCGGGCTGGCCGCCGAGAACATGGGCCACATCGCCCCCGTCGACGACCTGCTGGCCTTCCATGTGGTGTTCGGCAAGACCGTCCCCGACATCAGCCTCAACGCCGTGGCCAATCTGGGCTATGCCATGGGCCGCTTCGGCGAGATGGTCTATCCCGGCGACACCATCACCACCACCTCGACGGTGATCGGGCTGAAGGAAAATTCCAACAAGCAGACCGGCGTGGTCTATGTCCGCTCGGTGGGCACCAACCAGCTCCACGAGATGGTGGTGGACTACGTGCGCTGGGTGATGGTCAGGAAGCGCGACCAGAACGCCGCCACCTCCGAGGAGAAGGTGCCGGAATTGCCGGGCGCCGTCGCCGCCGCCGATCTGGTGATTCCCGACAATCTGCGTCTGGGCGATTACGACACCACCCTGGCCGGCAGCCCCCACCTGTGGGACGACTACGCCGTGGGCGAGAAGATCGACCATGTGGACGGCATGACCATCGAGGAAGCCGAGCACATGATGGCCACCCGCCTGTGGCAGAACACCGCCAAGGTGCACTTCAATCAGTACACCGAGGGCCAGGGCCGCTTCGGCCGCCGCCTGATCTATGGCGGCCACATCATCTCCATCGCCCGCGCCCTGTCGTTCAACGGGTTGGGCAACGCCTTCAAGCTCGTCGCCATCAACGGCGGCCGCCACACCAACCCCACCTTCGCCGGCGACACCATCCACGCCTGGACCGAAGTGCTGGAAAAGATCGAGGTGCCCGGCCGCAAGGACGTGGGCGCGCTGCGGCTCCGCCTCGTCGCCACCAAGAACCAGCCTTGCGCCGGCTTCCCCCTCAAGGCGGAAAACGGCAAGGACTTCGACCCGGCCGTGGTCCTGGACTTCGACTACACCGTGCTGATGCCCAGGAAGAAGTAAGCCCGAACCGGCCGCGGAGGAGGGAGCCCCCTCCCCCCTTCCGCGTTTCGCCCTACTCCCTCCGGGTAGGATTTCCCGCCGGAAAGTGTGGTCCCTATCGTTGACTCCGAGGGCTCGAGGGGCTAAACACCTACACCGCATCGCCGCAAAGGGCCGATCACAGGTCCTCGTCGTCCGTATTTCAGGGGCTCCAGCCATGACAACGCGCACCCGGCCGCTTTCGCCTCATATCCAGGTTTATCGGATGCCGTTCACGGCCATCCTGTCCATCACCCACCGCGCCACCGGCGTGGCCTTGGCGGTTGGCACCGTCGTGCTGGCGTACTGGCTGGCCTCGGCCGCCTACGGCCCCGCCGCCTACGGCCATGCCCAGGCGGTCCTGGGGTCGTGGCTGGGCAAG
The DNA here is from genome assembly GCF_000342045.1 of Paramagnetospirillum caucaseum. Lineage (GTDB taxonomy): Bacteria > Pseudomonadota > Alphaproteobacteria > Rhodospirillales > Magnetospirillaceae > Phaeospirillum > Phaeospirillum caucaseum. The sequence continues at coordinate 22,206 of NZ_AONQ01000055.1, forward strand.
CTGGCGCTGTTCGGCTGGACCGGCGCCCTGTTCTATCACCTGTGCAACGGCATCCGTCACCTGTTCTGGGACAAGGGCCGTGGCTACGGAATCGCCGAGGCCGACAAGTCGGGCCGCATGGTCGTGGGCGCCACCGCCGCGCTGACCGTGCTGGCCTGGATCATCGGCCTGTAATCGGGAGCGCACGACAATGAGCCTCGAATCCCCTGTCGGCCGCGCCCGCGGCCTCGGTTCCGCCAAGGAAGGCGCCGGCCACTGGATCGCCCAGCGCGTCACCGCCATCTTCCTGATCCCCCTGTCGCTGTGGTTCGCCGTCTCCGTGATCGGCCTGTCGCACGCCGACTACGCCACCTTCAAGGCGTGGATGGCCAAGCCCGGCAATGCCTCGCTGCTGCTGCTGACCATGCTGACCGTGATGTATCACGCCCAGCTGGGCCTGCAGGTGGTGATCGAGGATTACGTCCACTGCGAGTGCAAGAAGATCGCAGCCCTGGTCGGGTCCAAGCTGGTCATCGCCTTCCTCGCCGTCTTCATGACGGTGTCGATCCTCAAAGTCGCGATTGGAGCCTGACGCCATGGCCGCCTACAAGATCATCGACCATACCTACGACGTGGTCGTCGTCGGCGCCGGTGGCGCCGGCCTGCGCGCCACCATGGGCATGGGTCAGGCCGGCTTCAAGACCGCCTGCATCACCAAGGTGTTCCCCACCCGCTCGCACACCGTGGCCGCCCAGGGCGGCATCGGCGCGTCGCTCGGCAACATGGCCGAGGACAACTGGAAGTGGCACATGTACGACACCGTCAAGGGGTCGGACTGGCTGGGCGACCAGGACGCCATCGAGTACATGTGCCGCGAGGCCGTGCCGGCCGTGCACGAGCTGGAGCATTTCGGCGTGCCGTTCTCGCGCACTCCGGAAGGCAAGATCTACCAGCGTCCGTTCGGCGGCCACATGTCCAATTTCGGCGAGAAGCCGGTGCAGCGCGCCTGCGCCGCCGCCGACCGCACCGGGCATGCCATCCTGCACACGCTGTACTCCCAGTGCCTGAAGCACCAGTGCGAGTTCTTCATCGAGTACTTCGCCATCGACCTGATCATGGAGAACGGCGCCTGCCGCGGCGTCGTCGCCTGGAACCTGGATGACGGCACGCTGCACCGCTTCCGCGCCCATAAGGTGGTGCTGGCCTCGGGCGGCTATGGCCGCGCCTTCTTCTCCTGCACCTCGGCGCACACCTGCACCGGCGACGGCCACGGCTTGGTCGCCCGCGCCGGCCTGCCGCTGCAGGACATGGAATTCGTGCAGTTCCACCCCACCGGCATCTACGGTTCGGGCTGCCTGATCACCGAGGGCGCCCGCGGCGAGGGCGGCTACGTCACCAATTCCGCCGGCGAGCGCTTCATGGAGCGCTATGCCCCCACCGCCAAGGACCTGGCGTCCCGCGACGTGGTGTCGCGCGCCATGACCATGGAAATCCGCGAAGGCCGCGGCGTGGGCAAGGAAAACGACCACATCTACCTGCACCTGGAACATCTGGGGGCCGAGACCCTGGAACTGCGCCTGCCGGGCATTTCCGAGACGGCGAAGATCTTCGCCGGCGTGGACGTGACCAAGGAGCCGATCCCGGTGCTGCCGACCGTCCACTACAACATGGGCGGTATCCCCACCAACGTGTACGGCGAGGTGCTGCGCCCCACCGCCGAGAACCCCGACGCCACCGTCGAAGGCCTGATGGCCATCGGCGAGGCGGCCTGCGTCTCGGTGCACGGCGCCAACCGTCTGGGCACCAACTCGCTGCTGGACATCGTGGTGTTCGGCCGCGCCTGCGCGCTCCGCGCCGCCGAGACCATGAAGCCCGGCACGCCGCACAAGCCGCTGCCCAAGGACGGCAGCGACCTCGCCCTGTCGCGCTTCGACCGGCTGCGCAACGCCAACGGCTCCATGCATACCAGCGAGATTCGTCTGGCCATGCAGAAGACCATGCAGATGGACGCGGCGGTGTTCCGCACGTCCAAGTCGCTGGCCGAAGGCTGCGCCAAGATGGATCAGGTCGCTTCGACCCTGCCCCAGCTCAAGATCAACGACCGCTCCACCGTGTGGAACTCGGACCTGGTCGAGGCGCTGGAACTGGAAAACCTGATGGATTGCGCCCTGGCCACCATCGTGTCGGCGGAAGCCCGCCACGAAAGCCGCGGCGCCCACGCCCACGAGGATTATCCCGACCGCGACGACGTCAACTGGCAGAAGCACTCGCTGGCCTGGGTCGAGAGCGGCAAGGTGAAGCTGGACTACCGTCCGGTGCACACCTACACGCTGACCGACGAGGTCGAGTACATCAAGCCGCAGAAGCGCGTGTACTAAGGAAGGGTTAGGAGAACGCACATGGTTGAATTCGCCCTGCCCCCCAATTCGCGGGTCCAGCCCGGCAAGGTCTACAAGGCTGCCGGCGCCAAGAACGTCAAGGTCTTCAAGATCTACCGCTACGACCCCGATTCCAACGCCAACCCGCGGCTCGACAGCTACGAGATCGATCTTGACGCCTGCGGCCCGATGGTTCTGGACGCCCTGCTGAAGATCAAGAACGAGATCGACTCGACGCTTACCTTCCGCCGCTCGTGCCGCGAGGGCATCTGCGGCTCGTGCGCCATGAACATCGACGGCACCAACACCCTGGCCTGCCTCAAGCCCATCGAGGACATCAAGGGCGACGCGGCGATCTATCCGCTGCCGCACATGCCGGTGGTCAAGGACCTGATCCCCGACCTGACCCTGCCCTACGCCCAGCTGGCCTCCATCAAGCCCTGGATGCAGACCCAGACCGCGCCCCCGCCCGATGGCGAGCGCCTGCAGAGCCCGGAAGAGCGCGAGAAGCTCGACGGCCTGTGGGAATGCATCCTGTGCTTCTGCTGCCAGACCAGCTGCCCCAGCTACTGGTGGAACGGCGACCGTTACCTGGGCCCGTCGGTGCTGCTGCAGGCCGCCCGCTGGATTCTCGACTCCCGCGACGAGATGACCGGCGAGCGTCTGGACGATCTTGAAGATCCCTTCAAGCTCTATCGCTGCCACACCATCATGAACTGCACCAAGACCTGCCCCAAGGGCCTCAACCCGGCCAAGGCGATCGGTGCCATCAAGGAAAAGATCATGGAGCGCCGCGTCTGAGCGGCATCCCGGTCGAACGAACGGAAAAGGGGCGGTTCCCGACGGGAGCCGCCCCTTTTTTCCGTTCCTATTCGCCGGCGGCGGCCGGCCCCTGCCGGTCCCGTTCGCGCTGCCAGTCCTTGACCCGCGAGGCGGAGAACGGATCGACCAGCGTTCCGTCGGCCATGCGCATGTCGGGATCGAAACAGCGGTAATTGGCGCGGTGCGGCGTGGTCAGGCGACATTGCCATCTGATTTCGCTGCTCAACATGGATTTCAGTCCGTAGACCTCGCAGGCCTCGGCGGCCAGGCGGTCCCGCTCGGCCCGGGGGGTATCGCCGCCGAAGCAGACCGTCACCTGCCCGTCATAGCCGGGCAATTTCTGCTTCTTGATGGAGCGGTCCATGTAGCCGCGGTCGACGAAGGCGTCCCCCGACGAACAGCCGCCGACCAAGGTGATAAGGACGGCAAGAGCGGCACTGCGGAAAGCATGCATCGGAAAAGCCCATGAAAACCGGTGGGGTCGCCCCAATGTTTAAACCAAAGGCCGGGTTTTGGAAACATTCCTGCGCCTGGGACGTTGTCACTGGGATCACTCGGGGCTATTCTCGGGGAAATGGCGTCTACCCCTGGGGTGGGAAAGAGGAGTAGGTCTATGTCCGACGGCAAGAAATTCCGGCTGGTTACCCGCAGCGACTTCGACGGTCTGGTCTGCGCGGTGCTGCTGAAGCAGCTCGATCTCATCGACGACATCAAGTTCGTCCACCCGAAGGATATGCAGGACGGCATCATCGAGATCGGGCCGAAGGACATCACCACCAACCTGCCCTATGTGGAGGGGGTGCACATCGCCTTCGACCACCACCTGTCCGAGACCATTCGGGTGGGCAAGAAGGAAAACCACGTCATCGAGGCCGAGGCCCCCTCGGCGGCCCGCGTGGTCTATAACTACTACGGCGGCGCCAAGGTGTTCCCGGCCTCCTGGAACGAGATGATGGCGGCGGTGGACCAGGGCGATTCCGCCCAGTACTCCCTGGACGAGATTCTCGACCCCACCGGCTGGACCCTGCTGAACTACATCATGGACGCCCGCACCGGCCTGGGCCGCTTCCGCGAGTTCCGGGTGTCAAACTACCAGCTGATGATGGACCTGATCGATTACTGCCGGAACCACAACATCGACCAGATCCTGGCCCTGCCCGACGTCAAGGAACGGACCGACATCTATTTCGAGCACGCCGACAAGTTCAAGGAGCAGATCAAGCGCTGCTCCACCGTCCACAAGAACCTGGTGGTGCTGGACCTGCGCGGCGAGGAGACCATCTACGCCGGCAACCGCTTCATGATCTACGCGCTGTACCCGGAGACCAACATCTCCATCCACGAGCTGTGGGGCGTCAAGAAGCAGAACACCGTGTTCGCCATCGGCAAATCCATCGTCAACCGCTCGTCCAAGACCAATGTGGGCGAGCTGTGCCTGAAGTACGGCGGCGGCGGCCACGCCAACGCCGGCACCTGCCAGGTGGACAACGCCGTGTGCGACAAGGCGCTGGGCGACATCATCGCCAAGATCACCGCCGACGGCTGAACGGCCGGGCATCCACGACCGGGCGGGAGGCAACTCCCGCCCGCTTTCGTTTCGGGAGCAGAGCGTCACCATGGGCGAAGGCCCCCTGTTCGCCTACCGCGCCAAGGTCCAGAACGGCGAGGTCCGGCCCGATGTCGCCCAGGAACTGGCCATGGAGAAGCTGCAGAGCCTCCACCACGCCCTGGCACGCTATCGCCCGGCGCTGGGCGAGACCGGCTGGCTGGCCCGCTTCGGCCTGAAGAAGGCGGCGCCGTCCTCCACCTGGACCTGGGGCGGCGGTGATCTGGCGGCCCAGGCGGCGCCCAAGCACGGCCTGTACATCTTCGGCGAGGTGGGGCGCGGCAAGTCCATGCTGATGGACCTGTTCTTCCACACCGCCTCGATTCCGGGCAAGAAGCGCGTGCATTTCCACGAGTTCATGCGCGACATCCACGCCGACATCCACAAATGGCGCCAGACGCCGAGCCGCGGCGATTCCGACCCCATCCCCAAGCTGGCCCGCTCCATCGCGGCCGAGGCCTGGCTGCTGTGCCTGGACGAGTTGCAGGTCTCCGACATCGCCGACGCCATGATCGTCGGCCGGCTGTTCAAGTGCCTGATGGACGACGGCGTGGTGGTGGTGATCACCTCCAACCGCCACCCCAACGACCTGTACAAGGACGGATTGCAGCGCGAGCGCTTCGTCCCGTTCATCAAGCTGATCGAGGACAAACTCGACATCCTGGAACTGAACTCGGAGCGCGACTACCGTCTGGGCCGCAAGCGCGGCCTGCAGGTCTACCACGCGCCGCTCTCCGAAGAGGCGGAGAACGCCCTGGAACTGGCCTTCGCCCGCCTGACCGAAGGCGCCAGCACCAATCCCCACACCATCGAGGTGAACGGCCGCCAGATGCGCGTCCCCCTGGCCGGAGCCGGCGTGGCCCGCTTCGCCTTCTCCCAATTGTGCGGCACGGCGCTGGGACCCAGCGACTATCTGGCCCTGGCGGCGCGCTACCACACCCTGGTGCTGTCGGACATTCCCCTGCTGTCGCCGGCCAACAAGGACGAGGCAAGGCGCTTCGTCACCCTGATCGACGCGCTGTACGAGCACAAGGTGACCCTGATCTGCTCCGCCGCCGCCCCGCCGGAAACCCTTTATCCCGAGGGAATCGGCGCCTTCGAGTTCCAGCGCACCGTATCGCGCCTGATGGAGATGCAGGCCGAGGATTACGTGATGCGGGAACACCTGGGATAGGGAAGGCCCGGCCCTCAGACGAAAACGTAGTCGACCTTGCGCCTGATCTTGCGGATACGCGTCGCGGCGGAAAGGTTGACGAGGTCGAGGGCAATCCCCTCCGACTTCAGGTACTTCAGGGGAATGACGTTCAGGACCCGGTCGGCCCGCTGCGCCCCGTCCTCTTCGCAGAATCCCTCGACGCCCAGGCGGTGCAGGTACCAGACCGCCGTCAGGAGCGAACAACCGTAGATGAAGGTTCCGTCGCTCTGCTGGGTCCGCAGCGCCACCCAGAAACGCGAACGGTGGCGCTCGCCGCGGTCGTCGGCGCCTTCCGGCTCCGGCGACAATACGGTCTCCAGGAAAATCTTCTTGATGGACTTCATTTCCCGCAGGTTCTCGTCGGCCCAGAGCAGGCGGTCCTCGGTCGACAGGTTCAGGTAGACATGCTCGCGGTCGACCGCCAGGACGTTCGGGCGCAAGGTCTTGATCAGGGCGTCGCCGTAGCGGTTCAGTTCCGATTCGAAGATGATGCGCTCCAGCGTGATGCCGTGTGCCTCGATGGCCTTCCGGATGGCGTCCAGATCCTCCCGGCTGGCCAGGATGCCTTCCTCGTCGTCGATCATCACGCTGAACGAGACCCGGTTGCGCGGGTCCTGCGCAAGAATCTGCGCCGCCCGTTCCCTGGCGATGGCGATCGACGCCTCGTCCTCGTCGGACAGGCGGTTCAGCGCCATGTAGTCGCGCAGATAAACATGGCACAGTTCGATATCCGTCAGCATGTCATTGCCCGCCCAGAACACCGCCCAGCGCATCCTTGGCGTTGGCGGCTCGGTGATTGATGATGGCCTGGGAATGGGTGACGTCGGAGAACCGCGTCACCGTCTCCTCGTCGATCGGCACCCGGCCGAATTCCGCAATCATCCGCTTGATGTCGGTATCGACGTTCTTGGCGGCATGGCCGCCCGCCGAGGATTCCTTGGAAACGGCGAGGCCGATCTTGATCACCAACTCCTGAATCCTGCCCAGGATGTTGCCGTGCTCGTCGAGCTTGCTCCGGCTGTCGTCCAGATTGGCCGCCAGATCCGCCAACTGCCGGTTCTGGACGTCGTTGCAGTCCTGCACGGACAAGACCCGGCGATGCAGCAGGAACGCCATGAAAAGGGTCAGAAGGCCGAGCGACATGATCAGCACGGTAAACACCAGAGCCGCCATCAGGCCCGCCCGGGCGATCTTATCCGTCTTGTTCTTGTAGTTATCCAGGGAGTAGTCGCCCGCCATCCCCTCCAGGGCGAGCGTAATGACGACATTGCCCTTGGATTTGTTCTTTGCGCCGATCTTGATCGTCGCCGTCGCATTCTTCTCCTCGAAACCAAGCTTGTCATCGTCCTCGCCGCCGGCGATGGCGACGCCATAGAACCGTCCGCTCGGAACCGAGAAGCGAAGCTGTTCGCCCGGCTTTCCGGTGATCGAGACCAGGACGGTGACGATACTGACCGCCGCCGTCGGCGCGGCGAGGTTCCGGGGCAATTCATATCTGGCGCTTCCGAACGCCTTCTTGATCTCGGCCTCCATCTGCGGTCCCACATCCATGGAACCGGGAAGCGCCGACAGAGGGGGCGCCGGCTTGCCCCCCCTGGGGACCGCCGTTGCGGGGACGGCGACTCCGTCCTGGCTCCTCATCGGCGGCGGAACGACGTAGGTGCGGCTGATCTCGGTATAGGTATTACTGACAAGATAGTGATGCAGACCGTCCTGCAGATAATCGTATACAAAGACGGCGCCGCCGCCGATTGCCGTCAATATTGCCGAAATGAACCTGCCGTCGCTGAATACTTTCCGCAGGATTCTCAGCATGGAGACGTTCATTCC
>NZ_AONQ01000056.1 GCF_000342045.1 Paramagnetospirillum caucaseum
GAGGGGGTGCGGGTCAATCGCGCCGGTCAGGTCAGTTCGGAAGGGGTGGGGCGATGAACGGGCGTTTGGTGCTTGCCGCGGTGCTGGCGATTCTGCTGGCGGCACCCGCCTGGGCGCGGGACGAGGAGCCGCCGCCGCCGCAACCCTCGCCGCGCGCCAAGGTGGTCAGCATCGGTGCTCCGCCCGAGGCGGCGCAATCCCAGCGCCCCGGCACCCCCCAGGTGCTGCGCCTTCCGTCCTCCGCCTCGGCGGAATCCATGCGGGTTGCGGTGGGCAAGAGCATCGACCTGCCCCTGCCCGCCGCCGTCAAGGAAGTGGTGGTGGGCAATTCCGACATCGCCGACGTGATGGTGCGCGCCCCCAACCTGGTCCATATCACCGGGCGGGCGGTGGGCCAGACCAACGTCTTCCTGATGGACCGCTCGGGCCGGGTCATGCGGCGCATCGACCTGGCGGTGTCCATCGATTCCCAGGCGGTGAAGGACGCGCTGCGCGCCGTGCTGCCCGACGAGCATGCCATCGCCGCCGAGGCGGTGGCCGACAGCCTGTACCTGTCGGGCTCGGTCAAGAACGACGCGGCGGCCCGCGACGCCAAGATGGTGGCGCGGCGTTTCGTGTCCGAGGACGCCAAGCTGGTCAACCTGATCCGGGTGGTTAACGAGCAGCAGGTGCTGCTCCACGTCAAGGTGGCGGAGATCCAGCGCACGGTGCTGAAGGAACTGGGGGTCGGCCTGACCTCCAACAAGACCGTTCCCCTGGTGGGCAGCTCCAAGCTGAGTTCGCTCTCCACCAGCGCCACCGTGGGTCTGTTCGACACGGCCAGCAACCCGCTCTACGGCACCGCCACCATCACCGGCATCGGCGCCCTGGTGGCCAATCTCAACATCCTGGAGAACCAGGGACTGATCCGCACCCTGGTGGAGCCCAACCTGACGGCGGTGTCGGGCGAGACCGCCACCATGCTGGCCGGCGGCGAGTTGCCCATTCCCGTCTCCACCACCAACGGCTCCATCAGCATCGAGTTCAAGCCCTATGGCGTGCTGCTGTCCTTCACGCCCGTGGTGCTCGATCCCGGCCGCCTCAGCCTCAAGATGAGCACCGAGGTCAGTGCCATCGACACCAACAACAGCACGGCCATCACCTCCACCATCTCGGTGCCGGCCTTCAAGGTGCGCCGCGCCGGCTCAACGGTGGAACTGCCCTCGGGCGGCTCCATCATGATCGCCGGCCTGCTGCAGAACGACATCACCGCCAACATCGCCGGCCTGCCGGGGCTGATGGACCTGCCGGTGCTGGGGGCGCTGTTCCGCTCCAACGCCTTCCAGCGCAACGAGACCGAACTGGTGGTGATCCTGTCGGCCTATGTGGTCCGCCCGGTGGAGCAACCCGGCAGCCTTTCCACTCCCAACGACGGCTTCGCGCCCAGTTCCGACCTGAAGCGCTTCCTGCTGGGCCGGCTGCAGGACACCTACACCACCCGCTCCAAGGAGGCGCCCGCCGCCCCTCCCGCCCTGCAGGGCCCCTACGGCCACATCGTCCAGTGAGGAGGATGACCATGAATCCGTTCCGCGCCGTCCTTTCCGTCCTGGCCCTCTCCCCTCTGCTGGGGGCCTGCGCCGCCGACCTGGCCGAGCACGATTACCGCCTGTCCCACCCCATCGCCGTGGAGGAGAAGGCGGCGGTCGCCCTGTTCGCCCGTCCGGCCGAGGGCGCGGCGCTGTCCGCCGCCGACCGCGACCGCCTGGGCCGTCTGGCCGAGGAATCCCTGCGGCGCGGCGCCGGTCCCATCCAGGTCAGCGCCGGAGCGCGGCCGGGCGAGGAGGACGCGGCCCTGGCCTTCGCCCGGACCCTGGCCGACACCCTGCACGCCTGGGGCGTCGGGCCGGTCTCGGTCGCGGTGGTCGGCGGCGCCGATGCCGTGCCGCAGCCGGGCATCGCCCAGGTGCGCGTGCCGGTGTGGGAGGCCAAGGCGCCGGAATGCGGCAATTTCGACCGGAGCCTCAATCCCGACTATTTCAACGCGCCGCACAGCAACTGGGGCTGCTCCATCCAGCGCAACAAGGCGCTGATGGTGCAGAACCCCGCCGATCTGGTCCGCGCCCGCGAAACCTCGGGCCGCGACGGCGGCCGGGCGGCCACGGTGCTCGACAAGTACGGCAAGGGCGAGGCCACCGGCGCCGCCAGGGAAAACACCAGCGCCGGTTCCGCCTCGTCGGTGGGTTCGTCCAGCGGCGCCAAGTAGGAGGCGGCCATGGCCTATCGCCTGACCATCGAGGCCTTCTGCTGCGGGGCCGACACCGCCCAGGCCCTGCGCGCCGCCGCCGCCGAGCGGCAGTTGGCCAAGTCGCGCCTCGCCGTGATGGAGGGCGGGCTGGCGGCGGCCGTCGCTCATTACGCCGAACTGCCCACCCCCCAGGTGCTGGTGGTGGAGGAGACCGACCCCGCTCTGCTGCGCCCGCGCCTCGACCAGCTGGCCGAGGTCTGCGTCGCCGGCACCAAGGTGGTGGTGATCGGCCCGGTCAACGACATCCGCCTGTACCGCGAGCTGATGGCCAGGGGCGTCGCCGACTACCTGCCCGCCCCGGTGGGCGCCCGCCAGTTGGCGGACAGCCTGACCGGCCTGTTCGCCGACCCGGCCTCGGCGCCTAAGGGTCGGGTGGCGGCCTGCTGGGGGGCCCGGGGCGGCACCGGCTCGTCCACCATGGCGCAGAACCTGGCCTGGGCCGCCGCCCGCCACTTGGGCGAGCGGGTGATCCTCATCGACCTGGACATCGCCTTCGGCACCTCGATCCTGGCCTTCAACCTGGAGGCCAAGCAGAGCGTCGCCGACGCCCTGGCCAATCCCGAGCGCCTGGACGAGGTGCTGATGGACCGCTGCATGGCCGAGTACGACGACCATCTGCAGGTTCTGGCCGCCCCCGGCGACGGGCGGGGCCGCGCCGCCATCCCGGCCGACGCCGTCGAGCACATGGTGGAACTGGCGTCGCGCATGGCCGCCCTGGTGGTGCTCGACGTTCCCCATGTGTGGGCCGAGTGGAGCGAGGGCCTGCTGGCCGCCGCCGATGAGGTGGTGATTACCGCCATTCCCGATTTCGCCTGCCTGCGCGACGCCAAGACGCTGCTGGAACTGCTGTCGCCGCGCCGCCAGGGCATGGCGGCTCCCCGGCTGGTGCTCAACCGGGCCGAGAACGGCCGCAAGGCGCAATTGTCGTCCGCCGATTTCGCCGATACCCTGAAGGTGGTTCCGGCCCTGGTGATCCCCGCCGATCCCGCCCTGTTCGGCGAGGCGGCCACCGAGGCCCGCATGCTGGGCGAGGTGGCGGCCAGCCACAAGATCGTCCAGTCCCTGGGCCAGCTGGCCGCCGCCCTGAGCGGCAAGGCGGCCCCGGCGGGGCGCAAGGCGTCGGGGGGCAAGGGCCTGCTCGGCTGGCTGAAGAGGTAGACCCATGTTTGGCCGGCGCTCCGCCGCTCCCGACCCCAAGGTCCCCGCCGCCCGCGAGGCGGCGAAGCCCGCCGCCGTTCCGGCGCCGGCCGGCGGGCGGGGGGCGGAGATGGACCAGCGCCTGTCCGACATCAAGATCGCCATCTTCAACGACCTGATCGATTCCGTGGACCCCACCGAGTTGGGCACCCTGGAGCCGGCCCAGGTGCGCGAGGAAATCTCGGACATCGTCGCCGAGATCATCTCCATGCGGAACCTGGTGATCTCGGCGGCCGAGCAGCAGGTGGTGATCGGCGACATCTGCAACGACGTGTTGGGTCTGGGGCCGTTGGAGCCGCTGATCGCCCGCGACGATATCGCCGACATCATGGTCAACGGCGCCGACAAGGTCTACATCGAGACCGAGGGCCGCATCGAGCTGACCGACATCAAGTTCCGCGACAACGCCCAGCTGATGAACATCTGCCAGCGCATCGTGGCGGCGGTGGGGCGCCGCGTCGACGAATCCAGCCCCATCTGCGACGCCCGCCTAGGTGACGGCTCGCGCGTCAACGTCATCGTGCCGCCGCTCGCCATCGACGGTCCGACGCTGACCATCCGTAAGTTCAAGCGCGAGAAACTGACCCTGGAAAAGCTGGTGGAGTTCGGCTCGGCCTCGGCCCCGGCGGCCCGCGTGCTGCAGATCGCCGCCGCGTCGCGCCTCAACATCCTGATCTCGGGCGGCACCGGTTCGGGCAAGACCACCCTGCTCAACTGCATGACCCGCTACATCGACCAGACCGAGCGCATCGTCACCTGCGAGGACGCCGCCGAGCTGCAATTGCAGCAGCCCCATGTGGTGCGCCTGGAAACCCGTCCGCCCAATCTGGAGGGCGCCGGCGCCATCACCATGCGCGACTTGGTGAAGAACTGCCTGCGCATGCGGCCCGAACGTATCATCGTCGGCGAGGTGCGCGGGCCGGAAGCCTTCGACCTGCTGCAGGCCATGAACACCGGCCATGACGGCTCCATGGGCACCATCCACGCCAACACGCCCAGGGACGCCCTGTCGCGCGTCGAGAACATGGTGGCCATGGGCGGCTATTCCCTGCCGGCCAAGGCGGTGCGCGAGCAGATCGCCTCGGCGGTCAACCTGATCGTCCAGGCGTCGCGCTTGCGCGACGGCTCGCGCAAGATCACCCATATCACCGAGGTGGTGGGCATGGAGGGCGAGATCATCACGCTCCAGGACCTGTTCGTCTTCGAGTTCGAGGGCGAGGACAGCCGCGGCCGCATCCTGGGGCGCCACCGCCCCACCGGCCTGCGTCCCGCCTTCTGGGACCGCGCCCGCTATTACGGCCTGGAGCGCGATCTGGCCGAGGCGCTGGGAGAGATCCATGTTTGAGGCTCTCGCCCGCCTGCCGCCAGAGATCGCCGTGCTGGTGGCGGTGCTGCTGGCCGCCCTGCTGGTGCTGGGCTGGTCCATGGCGGCGCTGATCCACGGGCCGCGCGCCCGGCTGAAGCGGCGTCTCGCCGTGGTGGCCGGCGGGCAGGCTCCGGCCCGCCGGGCGGCGCGCGGCCCCCAGCGCAAATCGGTGCAGGCCCGCCTGAAGGCGGTGGAAGGCGCGCGCCAGCGCCATTTCGGCTGGCGGCTGCGTGAACAGCTGATGCAGGCGGGCTGGCGGCTGGAGGTCTGGCAGTATCTGGCCGGCTCGGCGCTCCTGGCCCTGCTGGTGCTGGCGGTGGGCGAGGTGTCGGGACTGGCCCTGGCGTGGAGCGGGCTGGCCGCCCTTTGCCTGGGGATCGGGGCGCCTAAGCTGGTGCTCGGCGTGGCGGCGGGCAAGCGGCTGAAGGCCTTTGCCGCCCAGTTCGCCGATGCGCTCGACGTGGTGGTGCGCGGCATCCGCTCCGGCCTGCCCTTGGGCGAGTGCATCGCCATCATCGGCCGCGAGATGCCCGATCCGGTGGGCGCCGAATTCCGCCAGATCACCGAGGGCACCCGCATCGGCCTGACCCTGCACGAGGCCATGGGCCGGGCGGTGGAGCGCATGCCCATGGCCGAGATGCGCTACTTCGCCATCGTGCTGGCCATCCAGCAGCAGACCGGCGGCAATCTGGCCGAGACCCTGGCCAAGCTGTCCGACGTGCTGCGCGCCCGCAAGCGCATGCGCGACAAGGTCCAGGCCTATGCCGCCGAGGCCCGCGCCTCGGCCGCCATCATCGGCTCGCTGCCCTTGGTGGTGGTCGGCATGCTGGCCCTGGTGGCGCCGCAATACATCGGCCTGCTGTTCACCAGCGACGCCGGCAACATCCTGCTGGCCATCGGCATCCTGACCGAGGCGGCCGGGGTGCTGGTCATGCGCAACATGATCAACTTCGACATCTGAGGGAGGGCGAGATGCTGACCACCCTCATCATGATCACGGCGGCCCTGGCGGCGGCGGCTTCGGTGCTGGCCATCGCCCTGCCGCTACTGGCCCGCGACCGCCGGGCGTCGCGCATCAAGGCGGTGTCCAACCGCCGCCGCGAACTGTCCGAGCGCCAGAAGGCCGAACTGGAGCAGGCGCGCGGCCCGGGCCGCCGGCGGGGGGGCAGGCCGCAGCGCCGCGTCGCCCTGATGCGCGCCGTCATCGACCGGCTGAAGCTGCAGGACCTGATGGAGGCCAAGGCGCTGAAGGCTAAGCTGGCCCAGGCCGGCTGGCGCGGTCAGGCGGCGCCGCTCACCTTCATCTTCGCCCGGGTGGCCCTGCCGGTGATCCTGCTGGCGCTCGGCCTGATCTACGCCACCACCCTGTTCGACGAGCAGCCGCTGATGGTCCGCGCCATGATCCTGGCGGTGGCCATGGGGATCGGCGCCCTGCTGCCCAACATCTGGCTGACCAACGCGGTGCAGAAACGGCAACTGGCGCTGGGCCGCGCTTTTCCCGACGCGCTGGACCTCATCGTCATCTGCGTCGATGCCGGGCTGTCGGTGGAGACGGCCCTGGGCCGCGTCACCGAGGAGATGATGATCAGCGCTCCCGAGATGGCCGAGGAGATCGGCCTGACCGCCGCCGAGCTGGCCTTCCTGGCCGACCGCCGCCATGCCTGGGAGAACTTCACCGAGCGCACCGGCCTGCCCCAGGTCAAGTCCCTGGCCACCGCCCTGATCCAGTCCGAGAAGTACGGCACGCCGGTGGCCCAGGCGCTGAAGGTCATCTCCCAGGAGAACCGCGAGGGCCGCATGGCCGCCGCCGAGAAGAAGGCCGCCGCTCTGCCGGCCAAGCTGACCGTGCCGATGATCGTCTTCTTCCTGCCGGTGCTGTTCCTGATCATCGCCGGCCCGGCGGCGATCCAGGTGTCGGGGATGATGAAGTGATGCGGGTGTCCCGCCCGCGCTCCAATCAAATGCGCGGGCGTCCCGCCCGCGGGGGAAACCCTACCGCCGGGTCGCCGCCGCCAGGGCGCGCAGCATCTCGGCGTTGATCCTGGCCTGTTCGGGGTTGAGGTCGCGGCGCGCCAGGCGTTCAGCCTCGGCCCCGTCGCCCTTCAGCGCCAGCAGCAGCGCCAGGTTCTGCCGCACCTGGGCGGTGGCGGCGGGCAGGTCGGCGGCGCGGGCCAGCGTCGCCAGGGCGGCGTCCAACTGCCCGGACAGGGCCTGGGACAGGCCGAGATTGTTCAGCACTGCGGCGTTGTCGGGGGTGATCTCCAGGGCCCTGGCATAGGCGGCCTGGGCTTCGGCGGCGTGGCCCTGGGAATCCAGCGCCACCCCCAGGGTGGAGTGGACCTCCCAATTGCCGGGAATCATGCCCCGCGCCTCTTCCAGGGTCCTGATGGCGAGTCCGGTCCGGTCGGCGGCGAGATAATCCTTGCCCAGTTCCAGCAGGATCTCGGCATCGCGGCCCTGGCGGGCCAGATGGGCCTGCAGCAGGTCGGCCGCCGCCTGGCCCTGGCCGGAATATCGCAGGTTGCGGGCCAGGGCGATGCCCAGCCCGCTGTCGTCGGGGCGGCGCTGATAGATCGTCGAGAGATGCTGCACGGCACCCCGGTAGTCGCGGCCCGCCTCGGCGGCCAGGGCGGCGGCGCGCAAGCTGGGCTCCACCGCCGAGGACATGGCCCCGCCGTTTTCCCCGCCGCCGGTGACGGAGCAGGCGGCCAGCATCAGGGCCAGGGGCAGGGCGGCAAGGCGGTTGGTCATGGTGGTCCGGGCTCCTGGGGAAACGGGGGCTGTTCCCGTTCATACGCCTTTGTGAAGACTACCACTGTGGCGGGCTTCATTCATGCATTAGGATGGGGGCGTCGCCATATCCCGTCGAGGTTCGCCATGAAGGCCCGGCATTTCCTGTCCCTGTTGCTCGCCGGAATGCTGTTGGCCGCCCCCCTGGCGGCGTGGGCGGCCGAGGCGCTGGAGGTGCCGCTGGGCGGCGCCATGCTGCTGCCCCTGCGCGGCGCCGCCCGCTCGGTGGTGGTGGGCAATCCCGCCATCGCCGACGTCACCGTCGACGGGCCGCGCGCCATCACCGTGTTCGGCAAGGCGCCCGGCGGCACCACCCTGGCGGTGCTCGATGCCGGCGGCGGCGTCCTGGTGGAGCGCCAGGTGGTGGTGCTGGCCGGCGGCGCCAATTCGGTGACCCTGCGCTACGGTACCGGCAAGACCTGGGTGCCGGGCGGCGCCACCGCCATCGTCGATTGCGGCGCCAATGCCTGCGCCCCGGCCAACGTCCTGTCGGGGGAAAGCCCCTACAAGGCCAAGGCGGGGGCCGCCGCCGCTCCCGCTTCCGCCGCTCCCCAAGTCCCGCCGCAATAATCATCGCGGATTTGTGAGACACGCCACGGAATATGACCTTCGGTCATGCCATGATACCTGCCGGATCAAGTCAGAGGCGATATCATGTTCTCGGCGCTTTTTCACAGGTTGGGAGGTCTCGGGCGGAACCGGCGCGGTTCGGTGACCCTGGAATATTCCATCCTGCTGCTGCCGGCCCTGATGATCCTGTTCGGCATCTTCGAGATGGGGATGGTGATCTTCGAGAATTCGGTGGTGGAGGGCGCCACCCGCGACGCGGCGCGCCGCCTGCGCACCGGCCAGGCCCAGACCAGCGTCGATCCCGCCGCCAATTTCCGCCAGGCGTTCTGCGCCTCGCTGTTCAGCCTCTACAACTGCGCCTCCTTCACCTTCGACGTGCGCAGCTTCGGCGACTTCACCGCCATCGCGCTGCCGGCCCCCCAGTTCGACGCCCAGGGCAATGTCAGCAACGCCCAGTTCACGCCGGGCGGGGCGGGGACCATCACCACGGTGCGGGTGATCTACCGCCACGTCTTCGCCACCCCGCTGATCGGCTCGCTGATGGGGGCGGGCACCGGCAACACTCTGGCGGTAACCGCCACCGCCGTGTTCAAGACGGAGCCCTACTCATGATGCCCGTGCTATTCCGCCGCCTGTGGGGTAATTGCCGGGGGGTGGCGGCGGTGGAGTTCGCGTTGACGCTCCCCATCATGATCACCGCCCTGCTGGGCACGGTGGAGATCGCCAATCTGGTCAAGAGCTACGGCAAGGTGGTGTCGGCGGCCCAGTCGGTGGCCGATCTCACCGCCCAGTCGTCGTCGCTGACCACGGCGCAGATGGATTCCATCCGCACCGCCGCCCAGCGGGTGCTCGACCCGCTGGTCACCAACGCCACCAATCTGGGAATCGACGTGGTCAGCGTCGGCTTCGACGCCGGGGGCAGTCCCAGCCAGCTGTGGCGCTACCAGTGGGGGGCGGTGTCGGGCTCGCCGTCGCTGTCGGGCGCCGCCGGGCTGGGCGCGGCGGGCGAAAGCGTCATCATGGTGCGGCTGTCCTATGTCTGTGTGCCGGTGCTGCACCATATCGTGCCCAGCAAGACCTTCAGCGAAATGTCCTATACGCGCCCCCGGCTGGTGCGCCGGATCGCCCTCAACGGGGTGGGAGGCTGACCATGATCACCGCGCTGCTTTCACGCCTGATGCGCTGCCGGGACGGCAACATGGCCATGCTGCTGGCCATCGGCCTGATGCCGATCATCGCCACCATCGGCCTGGGCGTGGACGTGGCCCGCGCCTATGCGGTCAAAAGCCGCATGTCCGCCGCCCTGGACGCCGCCGCCCTGGCGGTGGGGTCGTCCACCGGCACCGACGCCCAGCTTTCCGCCGTGGCGCAGAAATTCTTCGACGCCAATTACCCGCCGGGCGCCCTGGGGGCGAATCCCAGCGTGTCGGTGGTGGTGACCGGCGACGTCATCACCGCTTCGGCGGTGGCGGTGGTCGATACCGTGTTCATGAAGGTGGTGGGGCTGGACGACGTTCCCGTCCACGCCGACACCACCGTCAACCGCCAGATCGCCGGGCTGGAACTGGCCATGGTGCTGGACAACACCGGCTCCATGACGTCGAACAACAACATCCAGGCGGCGCGCGACGCCGCCAACCAGCTGACCGACATCCTGTTCGGCACCGCCGCCGTGCATCCCTATCTCAAGATCGCCCTGGTGCCTTATTCGGCGGCGGTCAATCCCGGCTCGGTGGCGCCCTCGCTGATCACCACCGGCGACGCCTACGCCCCCAACGACCTGCTGGGCTGGAAGGGCTGCGTCATCGAGCGGGCCGGGGCCAACGGGGTGGGCGACACCTCGGCGGCCACCGCCGCCTGGACCCGCTACAAGTGGGTGCCGGCCATCGACAATTATTACGACGCCACCAAGTCGTCCACCGTGCTGGCCAATCCCTCCAACGGCAACGCCTCCACCGGTCCCAATCTGGGCTGCCCGACGGCCATCACCCCGCTCACCAACGTCAAGGCGACCCTGACGGCGGCCATCAACGCCCAGCAGGCCTGGAGCCGGGGCGGCACCCTGTCGGACGTGGGCATGGCCTGGGGTCTGCGGGTGCTGTCGCCCGAACCGCCCTTCACCGAGGGCCTGGCCTGGGGTACGCCCAAATGGAGCAAGGCGGTGATCCTGATGACCGACGGCGACAACCAGTTCTACAAGCTGACCAGCACGGCGGGCGGCAACAAGGTCAACAGCGCGGTGAACTCGGATTACAGCGCCTATGGCCGCCTGGACGAACTGGGCCGCATCGGCACCACCAACACCACCACCGCCAAGGCCACCATCAATTCCCGCCTGACCACGGTATGCAACGCCATGAAGGCCAAGAACATCATCGTCTATACGGTGACCTTCACCTCGGGCATCAACCAGGCCACCAAGGACATCTACAAGGCCTGCGCCTCCGACGCCTCCAAGTACTTCGACTCGCCCTCCCAGGACGAACTGAAAAGCGCCTTCCGCGCCATCGCCACCAGCCTCAGCAATCTGCGGGTCAGCCAGTAAAAGACCTAAAAAAACTGTGGGCGGGAGTTGTCGCTGAGACTGAGTCGCACTAATGTGTGGCGTCATGTCCGCTTCCCCCTCTCCCCGCCTTGCCGCCGAAGCCCTGTCCGCCCGCCCGCCGGGGGCGGGCTGGGTGCTGCTGGCCCTGGCTCTGGCCGTCCTGGTCGCCCTGCCGGTCCTGATGGTGGCGGCCAATCTGGCGGCCCCCACCGAAGGGGTGTGGAGCCATCTGGCCGAGACGGTGCTGGGCGCCTATGTGGCCAATTCCCTGTGGCTGATGCTGGGCGTCGGTCTGGGGGTGACCATCGGCGGGGTGGGCACCGCCTGGCTGGTCACCATGTGCCGCTTTCCCTTCAGCCGGTCCCTGGAATGGGCGCTGCTGCTGCCCATGGCCATGCCGGCCTATGTGGTCGCCTATACCTATACCGGCGTGCTGGACTATGCCGGGCCGGTGCAGTCGGCCTTGCGCGCCCTGTTCGGCTGGAGTTCGGCGCGGGATTACTGGTTCCCCGAGGTGCGCTCGCTGGGCGGCGCCATCTGGGTGATGAGCATGGTGCTCTACCCCTATGTCTACATGATGGCCCGCGCCGCCTTCCTGGAGCAGTCGGTCTGCGTGCTGGAGGCGGCGCGCACCCTGGGCCGCTCCCCCTGGCGGGCCTTCACCCAGGTGGCGCTGCCGCTGGCCCGGCCGGCGGTGGTGGCCGGGGTGGCCCTGGCCCTGATGGAGACGCTGAACGATTTCGGCACCGTGCATTACTTCGCGGTGGACACCTTCACCACCGGCATCTACCGCACCTGGCTGGGCCTGGGCCAGCCGGCGGCGGCGGCGCAGTTGGGCGCCGTGCTGATGCTGTTCGTGCTGTCCCTGGTGCTGGCCGAGCGCATGTCGCGCGGCGCCGGGCGTTTCCACCACACCACCGGGCGCTACCGTCGTCTGCCGCAACTGGAGCTGAAGGGGGGCAAGGCCGCCGCCGCCCTGGCGTTCAGCGCCATGCCGCTGGCGCTGGGCTTCCTGCTGCCCGGTTCCATGCTGGCCGCCTGGGTGATCCAGGACGCCGCCTTGTCCGGGCTGGGCGAACTGGCCGGCAACAGCCTGATCCTTGCCGGGGTGGCGGGCGCGACGGCCGTGGCGGTGGCCCTGCCGCTCGCCTATGCCCAGCGGCTGCGGCCCTCGCCCCTGGTCAAGGGCTGCGTGCGCCTCGCCTCGCTGGGCTATGCGGTGCCGGGCTCGGTCATCGCGGTGGGCATCATGGTGCCGTTGACCGCGCTCGACCGCCTGATGGGCGGGTTGTTCCTCACCGGAACCGTGGTGGCGCTGACCTACGCCTATCTGGTGCGTTTCCTGGCAGTGTCGGTCAACGCGGTGGAATCCAGCCTGGGCAAGATCACGCCGTCCATGGAGGCGGCGGCCCGCACCCTGGGGGCCGGGCTGGGCAAGACGCTGCGGCGCGTCCACATCCCCATGATGCGCACCAGCCTGCTGTCGGCGGCGCTGCTGGTCTTCGTCGACGTGATGAAGGAATTGCCGGCCACCCTGCTGATGCGGCCCTTCAATTTCGACACCCTGGCGACGCGGACCTTCACCCTGGCCTCGGACGAGCGCCTCGCCGACGCGGCGGCGCCGGCCCTGGCCATCGTGCTGGCCGGCCTGCTGCCGGTGATGCTGCTGAGCCGGGCCATCGCGCGCTCGCGCCCCGGAGGAGAGGAATGAACACCATGGGCACCGACGGTCTGATCATCGACGCGGTCAGCCACGATTACGGCGGCAAGGACGTGGTGCGCGAGGTGTCGCTGCGCGTCGGACCGGGCGAGCTGGTCTGCCTGCTGGGGCCGTCGGGCTGCGGCAAGACCACCACTCTGCGCATCGCCGCCGGGCTGGAGGCTCCGCGCAAGGGCCGGGTGTTCCTGGACGGCAGGCTGGTGTCGGGGGACGGCACCCATGTGCCGCCCGAGCACCGCCATGTGGGCTTCCTGTTCCAGGATTATGCCCTGTTCCCCCATCTCGACGTCCTGGGCAACGTGGAATTCGGGCTGGACCGTCTGGCCAGGCCGGCGCGGCGCGAGCGCGCCCTGGCGGTGCTCGAGCAGGTGGGCATGACCGCCTATGCCGGCGCCTGGCCGCACCAACTGTCGGGCGGGCAGCAGCAGCGGGTGGCCCTGGCCCGCGCCCTGGCCCCCCATCCCCGGCTGATGCTGCTGGACGAGCCGTTCTCCGGCCTGGACAAGCGCCTGCGCGATCAGGTGCGCGACGAGACCCTGCACGTGCTCAAGACCTCGGGCGTTTCCACCCTGATGGTCACCCACGACCCGGAGGAGGCCATGTTCATGGCCGACCGCATCGCCGTCATGCGGGCCGGCCGGGTGGTGCAGATGGGCGAGCCGGCGGAGCTGTATTCCCGGCCGGCGGATGCCTTCGTCGCCTCCACCTTCGGCGAGATCAACATGCTGGCGGCCCGGGTGGCGGGCGGCGCGGTGGAGACGGCGGTGGGACGCTTCGCCGCCCCCGGCCTCGCCGAATCCCAGGCGGCGGGCGTGCTGATCCGCCCCGAGGGGGTGTCGCTCACCCCGGCGGCCGACGGCGAGGCCGTCGTGCTGGTCAGCCATCACCTGGGCCGCTCCAGCCTGGTGCATCTGCGGGTGGAGAAGGACGGCATGGCGCCGCAGCACCTGCATGCCCGCCTGCCGGGCACCCTGTGTCCCGCCGAGGGGGCGCGGGTCCGCCTGGCCGTCGACCCGGCCCAGGCCTTCGTCTTTCCGGCCAACGGCGAGGGCGGCTGATTCTCCATCAAACCCCTTTTTTCCTTGCGGAAAGCATGCTACACGGTCATGAGAATGCGAGTCCGTCGCAATATCATTGATCATGAGGGCAAAGTCATGATGCGTCTGGTTGGTTTGGTGCTGGGTGGCATGCTGGCGGTTGGGGCCGCCAATGCCGCCGAGGTTAACGTCTATTCGGCGCGCAAGGACCACCTGCTGAAGCCGGTGCTCGAGCAGTTCACCGCCCAGACCGGCATCAAGGTCAACCTGCTGTCGGCCGGCGAGGAACAGCTGCTGGAGCGCCTGAAGAGCGAAGGCGCCGGCAGCCCCGCCGACCTGTTCATCACCACCGACGTGGCCCACCTGCACAAGGCCCGCGTCGCCGGCGTGCTGCAGCCCACCCGCTCGGCCGAACTGGACAAGAATATCCCGGCCCGCTACCGCGACCCGCAGGGCTACTGGTACGGCCTGTCGGCCCGCGCCCGCGTGGTGCTCTACGCCAAGGACCGGGTGAAGCCCGCCGACCTG
This sequence comes from Paramagnetospirillum caucaseum, assembly GCF_000342045.1. GTDB lineage: Bacteria > Pseudomonadota > Alphaproteobacteria > Rhodospirillales > Magnetospirillaceae > Phaeospirillum > Phaeospirillum caucaseum. Next base: position 14,038 of record NZ_AONQ01000056.1, read on the forward strand.
TCCACCTACGAGGATCTGGCCGATCCCAAGTGGAAGGGCCGCATCTGCGTGCGCTCGTCGTCGTCCACCTATAACCAGTCGCTGCTGGCCGGCCTTATCGCCGTGATGGGTCCCGACAAGGCCGAGACCTGGGCCAAGGCCGTGGTCGCCAACATGGCGCGCAAGCCCCAGGGCGGCGACCGCGACCAGATCACTGCCGTGGCCGCCGGGCAATGCGACCTAGCCATCGCCAACACCTATTATTTCGGCGGCATGCAGGTCTCGTCCAAGGCCGAGGAAAAGGATGCCGCCGCCAAGGTTGGCCTGTTCTTCCCCAACCAGGGTGGACGCGGCGTCCATATGAACGTGGCCGGCGCCGGCGTCACCAGCAGCGCCAAGCACAAGACCGAGGCGGTCAAGCTGCTGGAATTCCTGTCGGGTCCCGAGGCGCAGAAGACCTTCGCCGAGGGCAACAACGAATTCCCGGTGCTGCCCGCCGCCAAGGCCTCGCCCATCGTCGCCGCCTGGGGCGGCTTCAAGGCCGAGGACATCAACGTCGCCATGCTGGGCGAGAACAATCCCGTCGCTGTCCGCATCTTCGACCGGGTCGGCTGGCGCTGACCCCGGCCGCCTGACGCCAAGCGCCCGTCCGGCGATCCCGGGCGGGCGCTTTCCGCTTGTGCATCGCAGCACAGCGAAGCATTATTGCGGCCCGCTATTGTTTGCCGCAAGGAGATTGCGCCCCATGTCCGTCAAGCCGCCCCGCAAGTTCTTCGAGCCGCTCGCCATCGGTGCGCCCGCCCCCTATCGCGAGCTGCCGGTGCGTCTGGAGCGCATGATCCATTTCTTCCCGCCGCACAACGAGAAGATGCGCGCCAAGGCCGCCGAGATCGGCAAGACCGTCGACGTGCTGCTGGGCAACCTGGAAGACGCCATCCCCGCCGACGCCAAGGAGGCGGCCCGCGCCGGCTTCGTCGAGGTGGCCAAGGCCTGGGACAATCCCGGCACCGGCCTGTGGACCCGCGTCAACTGCCTGAACTCGCCGTGGTTCCTCGACGACATGAACGCCATTGTCGGCGAGGCCGGCGACAAGGTGGACGTGGTGATGCTGCCCAAGGTGGAAGGCCCCTGGGACATCCATTACCTCGACCAACTGCTGGCCCAACTGGAGGCTAAGCACGGCGTGAAGCGTCCGATCATGATTCACGCCATCCTGGAGACGGCGCTGGGCGTGGAAAACGTCGCCGCCATCTGCCAGGCCAGCCCCCGCATGCACGGCATCAGCCTCGGCCCGGCCGACCTTGCCGCCTCGCGCGGCATGAAGACCACCCGCGTCGGCGGCGGCCATCCCTTCTACGGCGTGCTGGAAGACGCCGCCGAGGGCAAGGCCGGCCGCACACTGTTCCAGCAGGATCTGTGGCACTACACCGTGGCCAAGATGGTCGACGCCTGCCAGTCGGCGGGAATCAAGGCTTTCTACGGCCCGTTCGGCGACTTCTCCGACGATGCCGCCTGCGAGGCGCAGTTCCGCAACGCCTTCCTGCTGGGCTGCGTCGGCGGCTGGTCGCTGCACCCCAAGCAGATCGACATCGCCAAGAAGGTGTTCAGCCCCGACGTGGCCGAGGTGCTGTTCGCCAAGAAAATCCTCGACGCCATGCCCGACGGCACCGGCGCGGTGATGATCGACGGCAAGATGCAGGACGACGCCACCTGGAAGCAGGCCAAGGTCATGGTCGATCTGGCGCGCGCGGTGGCCGCCAAGGACCCGGAGATGGCCAAGGCCTACGGGCTGTAAGATTGCGGGCGATCCCCCTTCCCGTCAGGGGAGGGGGATCATCGCAGCAATCGTTGCTGCAACAGGGTTTGCATGTCCCGGCGGCCGTCCAGAACGCAATAGACCACCACTTGGCGTCCCCTGATCCGATAGATCACCCGATAGGGCTTGTGGTGGAGTTCGCGGAACTCGGAGATGCCCAACCGTTCCAGTTCCTTTGGAACATTGCCGCGTTCGGGCATTGTTGCCAAGCCCAGGCAGGCCGTCTCGATGGCGGACAGCAGGGTCTCCGCCTCGGCCGGAGAGCCGTTGAGGAGCGACGAAGCGGTAGAGGTCCTCCATGTCCCGCTCGGCATCCGAGGACAGCAATACCTCGAAGGTCATTACCCGGAGACGGGCTTCAGGCGGCGGCGGAGGGCGGCGAAGGCCTTGGCCGCCGGCCGTGCCTCGCCGGCTTCGACCCGGGCGGTGGTCAGGGCCAGCATCTTCAGCAGCGCCAGGGCTTCCTGGGTCTGTTCATAGCTGTCGATATCCTGAAGAACCGCCTTGGCTTCACCATGCAGGGTGATGAACAGCGGCTCTCGATTGTCGGCCAAACCCCGAATCATTTCCGGGGCGTGGGCCCTGAGATAGCTGATGGGCTTGACGCGTTCCGACAGCTTCATGATCCAGCCTCCGACCTGAATATAGACCGAATTCCGGTCGATGGCTATTCCTGTAGCTCGATCAGCACGCCGCAGGCATCCTCGGGGGCGACCATCACCTTGCCCTGGCGGTCGCGCTCATGGGGGATGCCCGCCGCCTTCAAGGCCTTGGCGGCCGTATCGGCGTTCTTGATCCTGAGCGTCAGGGCGACCAGAGCGGGGGCGGGCGGAAACTCCTCGTCCTCGGCCTCGGGATGCATCTGCCCCAGGTCGTCGGGGCGGCAGAGGAACACCAGGCCGTGGCGGGTATGGACGGTCACCGTCTCGTCGGTGGCGGTGGCGGCGGCGGGACCGATCAGCCGGTCCCAGGCGGGGATCAGCTCCAGCGGTTCGGCCATCAGGGCGGTGACCGAAACGATGCCCAGCGCGCCGTTGGCATGATCGGTCCAGCCCGGGCGGCGCAGGATGTCCGGGGTCAGGTGCTGGCAGAGGAACGAGGCGATTCCGGGCGTGGTTTCGGGCGGCAGGATGCCGGCCTTGAAGCGGGCCATGCCGCCCTCGATGCTGCGCGACAGGTCGCCCGGCGGTTCCAGTCCCAGGCGGGCGCAATCGGCCTGCGCGTCCTCGGTGCCCCACACCAGGCCCATCAGGCCCTCGCCCTTTTCGGCGGTGAAGGCGCGCACCCGGTCGGCCGGGCCGCCCTCACCCACCGCCGCCAGGATTTCCAGGTAATCCTCGCCGAACATGATGCAGTGATTGGCGGTGCCCCACTCGGCGTGCTCGCCCCTGGTGGCCAGGGTGAAGCCCAGGGCGCGGAACACGCCGGCCGCCTTGTCCAGGTCGCGCACAGCGATGATGACGTGGTCGAGTCCGGTGATGCGGCTGGTCATGGCGGTTTCCTCCCGGCGGTGGAGATGGATTGCCGGGTCGAGCCCGGCAATGACGAAACCTATTGTATGCCGTCATGCCCGGACTTGATCCGGGCATCCACGAACGGAGCGATTTACGCCTGCTTGGCGTCGATGATGGCGCGGCGGATGGCGCGGGTCTCGGTGAAGCGTTTGTGCAGCACCTCGCCCTCGCCCCAGCGGATGGCCCGCTGCAGCGCGGTCAGGTCCTCGGTGAAGCGCTGGATGACCTCCAGCACCGCCTCGCGGTTGTTGAGGAATACGTCGCGCCACATCACCGGGTCCGAGGCGGCGATGCGGGTGAAGTCGCGGAAGCCCGAGGCGGAGAACTTGATCACCTCCTGCTGCATGTGGCCTTCCAGGTCGTTGGCGGTGCCGACGATGGTATAGGCGATCAGGTGCGGCAGGTGGGACGTGATGGCCAGCACTTTGTCGTGGTGGTGGGGGTCCATGATCTCCACCTGCGAGCCGACCCGGCGCCACAACTCGGCCACCTTGTCCACCGCCTTGGGATCGCCGCCGGTGACCGGGGTCAGGATGTGCCAGCGGCCCTCGAACAGTTCGGCGAAGCCGTTCTCCGGCCCCGAATGCTCGGTGCCGGCGATGGGGTGGCCGGGAACCAGCTCGACGCCGTCCGGGATATAGGGGCCGAGGTCGCGGATTACCGACAGCTTGACCGAACCCACGTCGGTGACGATGGTGCCGGGTGCCAGATGCGGGCCGATGGCCCCGCCCACTGCCTGGGTGGCGCCCACCGGCGCGCCCACCACCACCAGATCGGCCTCGGGGATCACCGCCGCCGGATTGTCGGTGGCGGCGTCGACCACGCCCAGCTCCAGGGCGGTCTTGCGCGCCTTTTCGCTGGGGTCCAGCGTCAGGATGCGCCGGGCCAGGCCATGCTTGCGCATGGCCCGCGCCAGGGACGAGCCGATCAGGCCGATGCCGACGAAGCAGACGGTATCGAATAACGGAGTCTGGGTCATGCTCCCACGAACTCTTTCAACGTATCGACCACCATCTGGTTCTCGTCGCCGGTGCCGATGGTGATGCGGAGCGAATCGCCCAGGCCGTAGCCGCCCATGGCGCGCACGATGATGCCGCGCGAGCGCAGGAACTTGTCGGCGGTGACGGCGTCCTTGCCCGGGGTGGCGGGGAAGCGCACCAGGACGAAGTTGCAGACGCTGGGAACCACGGTCAGGCCGAGATCGGCCAGCTTGCCCGACAGCCAGGGCAGCCAGTAGTCGTTGTGGCTCTTGCACAGCTCGGCATAGGCGGTGTCGTTGAAGGCGGCCAGGCCGGCCGCCAGCGCCGGGGCGCCGACGTTGAAGGGGTTGCGCACCCGGTTGAGCACGCCGGCCACCGCCTCGGGGCAGTAGGCCCAGCCCAGGCGCAGGCCGCCCAGGGCGTACATCTTGGAGAAGGTGCGGCAGACCACCACGTTGTCCGAGGATTCCACCAGCTCGATGCCGCCGGAATAGTCGTTGCGGCTGACGAACTCGGTATAGGCGGCGTCGATGACCAGCAGGACGTCGGGGCGCAGGGCGGCGCGCAGGCGGGCTACTTCCGCGGCCGGCAGGTAGGTACCGGTCGGGTTGTTGGGATTGGCCAGGAACAGGATCTTGGTCCTGGGCGTCACCGCGGCGAGAAGGTTGTCCACGTTGGCGGTCAGCTCGACCTCGGGGGCGGTGACCGGGGTGGCGCCGCAGGCCTTGGCGGCGATGGCGTACATCAGGAAGCCGTGGGCCGAGTACAGCACCTCGTCGCCGGGGCCGGCATAGGCGCGGCACAGGATGCCCAGCAACTCGTCCGAACCGGCGCCGCAGACGATGCGGGACGGGTCGAGCTTGTAGCGCGCCGCGATGGCCCGGCGCAGATCCTCGGCGCCGCCGTCGGGATATCGGTGCATCTCGGGGGCCATGGCGCGCAGGGCCTCGACGGCCTTGGGGCTGGGGCCGAGCGCGCCTTCGTTGGAGGACAGCTTGAGGATGCGGTCGACCCCCTCGATGGCGGATTCGCCGCCGACATAGGGGCGGATGTCCATGATGCCGGGGCGGGGCGTGGGAGCGGTCACGGTTCAATCTCCAGCGAAAAGGGTGAGGGATCAGACAAGCGCTTCGGGCGCGAAGGGGGTGGCGTAGCCGCCGACCACGGCGATGCGGCCGACGGGGTCCTTGGGGGCGACCAGGGCCGCCAGCCGGGCATCGGCGGCGGTGACATGGCCGAGAATCTCCACCATGTGCAGCCATTGGGCGCCGTGGCGGTGGATGGCCAGCAGTTCTGCGGGCTCCAGTCCGGCGGCCGACAGGATGGCGCGCAGGCGGTCGCGCGAGAGGTCCGGGCCGGTCTCCAGCACCGCCAGGGTGCGGTCGTCGCCGGAGCAGTCGTGGTCGCGGCAGGCGATGACCAGGGCCTGGGGGGGCTCGGCCGAGCCCTTGACCGCCGGGGTAGGGGCGAAGGGCAGGCGGGCCACCACGCGGGGCGCGTCGCCGCTTTCCAGCATCAGGCTGGTCCACCACGGCTCGGCGTCGTCGGCGGCCTCGGTGCCGGGGGTCAGGGGGATCACCCCCACCGCCGCCTCGCCGTCGGCGACGGCGCGCACCACCTGGCCGGGGCTGCGCAAGGCGTGCAGCGGCGCCACCACGCCGAAATGGTTCCGCGCCAGATCGATGGCGGCGGTGGAGCGCCCGGCGGCATGCACCGCCACGGTGAACGGGCCCTGCAGGCCGGTCAGCGCGCCGACGATCTCGCGCCAGATGCGCACCACGGCCAGCTTGGGGAACGGGCCGGCGTGGCGGTCCAGCAGGCGGCGCAGGATCTGCGCCTCGCGCCCGGGGCGCAGCGTCACCCGCCGGTCGCCCTTGGCCGCGGCGATATCGCCCACCAGGCTGGTGCGGCGCATCAGCAGGTCGTGCAACTGATCGTCGATGCGATCAATTTCGCGACGGAGCTGCTCGAGGGCGGCGCTGTCCTGGGTCATGGCGGAAAAGGGGGCCGGAAATGGTGGGTCCAAGAGGGATAGGTTTAGTGCGGCTTGACCCGGAAATCAAAGAAAACGTTGACAGTACCCGCCGGCGACCATAGCTAATCCATTCCCTGTCGCGGCGCGTGATCCCATGTCCCAGAGCGAGCCTGTCCCGACTGCCCCCGCCAACCCTGCCGGCCTCAAGGTCGAGCTGGGGCGCGACCGGCCGATTCTGCTGGATTGCGGCGTCGAGCTGGGGCCGGTCCAGGTGGCCTACCAGACCTATGGCCGGCTCAACGCCGACCGGTCCAACGCCATCCTGATCTGCCACGCCCTGACCGGCGACCATTACGTCGCCGACCCCCATCCCATCACCGCCAAGCCCGGATGGTGGAGCGAACTGGTGGGGCCGGGGCGGGTGTTCGACACCGACCGCTATTTCCTGATCTGCTCCAACGTGCTGGGCGGCTGCATGGGCACCACCGGGCCCATGGACGACAACCCCGTCACCGGCCAGCCCTGGGGGCTGAACTTCCCGGTCATCACCATCGGCGACATGGTCAAGGTCCAGGCGCGGCTGGTGGACTTTCTCGGCATCGACCAGCTGTTCTGCGTGGTCGGCGGCTCCATGGGCGGCATGCAGGTGCTGAAATGGGCGCAGTTCTACCCCGAGCGGGTGTTCTCGGCCATTCCCATCGCGGCGGCCGCCCGCCACTCGGCCCAGAACATCGCCTTCCACGAGGTGGGGCGCCAGGCGATCATGGCCGATCCCGACTGGTGCGACGGCGATTATCTGCGGCAGGGCATGCGGCCCCATCGCGGTCTGGCGGTGGCGCGCATGGCGGCGCACATCACCTATCTGTCCGAACCGGCGCTGCACCAGAAATTCGGCCGCAACCTGCAGAACCGCGACACCGTCACCTACGGCTTCGACGCCGATTTCCAGGTGGAAAGCTACCTGCGCCACCAGGGCTCGACCTTCGTCGACCGCTTCGACGCCAATTCGTACCTCTACATCACCCGGGCCATGGACTATTTCGACTTGGCGGCGGAGAACGGCGGCGTGCTGGCCAATGCCTTCCGCGGCACGCGGACCCGCTTCTGCGTGGTCAGCTTCACCAGCGACTGGCTGTTCCCCACCTCGGAAAGCCGGGCGGTGGTGCATGCGCTGAACGCGGTGGCGGCCAATGTCAGCTTCGTCGAGATCAAGTCGGACAAGGGGCACGACGCCTTCCTGCTGGACGAGCCCGAGTTCCACGCCACCCTGACCGGCTTCCTGGAAGGGGCCGCCGCCCATCGCGGCCTGCCGCGTCCCGACGGGGGGCGCGGGCGATGATGACCGTCTCCAACGGCAATCTGCGCGTCGACCTCCGGCTGATCGCCGACATGGTCGAGCCCGGCTCGCGGGTGCTGGACGTGGGCTGCGGCGAAGGGGCGCTGCTGGACTGGCTGGGCCGCACCAAGGGGGTGGACGGGCGCGGCATCGAGCTGTCCATGGCCGGCGTGTCGGCGGCGGTGTCCCACGGCCTGTCGGTGATCCAGGGCGATGCCGACACCGACCTGAAGGACTATCCCTCGGGCGCCTTCGACTACGTGATCCTCAGCCAGACGCTGCAGGCCACCTACGAGCCGCGCACCGTGCTCAGCCACATGCTGCGCATCGGGCGCCGCGCCATCGTGTCGTTCCCCAATTTCGGCCATTGGCGGGTCCGGCTGCATCTGCTGGCCCGGGGCCGTATGCCGGTGACCGACACCCTGGCCTACGAGTGGTACGACACCCCCAACATCCACTTCTGCACCATCCGCGATTTCCTCGACCTGTGCCGCGACCTGGGCATCACGGTGGAGCGCTCGATCCCGCTGGACCGTGGCGGCAAGACAATGGCGATCCCGTCTTGCGAGGGGATCGCCAATCTGTTCGCCGACCAGGGTCTGTTCGTCCTGTCGCGCAAGGGGTAGGGAGAGAGCGGGCGTCCCGCCCGCGGAACATTACTCCGCCGCCACCAGATGCAGGTGGGCGGCTTTCTGGCCGTTGCCGTGGATGGCGCCCAGGAAGGTCTCCACCTCGGTGCGCAGGGCGTCGGCCTGGCCGGTGAGTTCCGCCGCCGCCGCCAGCACCTCTGACGCGGTGGAGCCGGCATGGCGGGCGGCGTCGCTGACCTCGCCGATATTGCTGGAGACCTCGGCGGTGCCGGTGGCGGCCTGCTCGATGCTCCGGGCGATCTCGGTGGTGGCGGCCGATTGCTGGTCCACCGCCTCGGCCACCACCGACGAGGTCTCGTCGATCTCGGCGATGGTGCGCACGATGGCGGCGATGGCGCCGGCGGCCTGGGTGGCGGCCGACTGCACCTCGCCGATCTGCGAGGTGATCTCCTCGGTGGCGCGCGCCGTCTGGTTGGCGAGGTTCTTGACCTCGTTGGCGACCACGGCGAAACCCTTGCCCATTTCTCCGGCCCGCGCCGCCTCGATGGTGGCGTTGAGCGCCAGCAGGTTGGTCTGCGACGCGATGTCGTTGATCAGCGCCACCACCTCGCCGATGCGGCCGGCGGCGGAATTGAGGCCGCTGACGATCTCGCTGGAGCGCTCGGCCTCCTGGACGGCGGTGCGCGAGCGGGCGGTGGAAACCTCCACCTGACGGGCGATCTCGGCTTCCGAGGCGTGCAGTTCCTCGGTGGCGGCGGCCACCGTCTGGACGCTCATGGCGGCGTGGTTGGCGGCGGAGGCCACGGCGGTACTTTGACGCGCCGTCTGGTCGGCGATGGCCGACATGGACTGGCTGGTGGACTGCATCTGGGCGGCCGCCGCGCCCACCGACTTGATCACCCCGGCCACCTTGGCGTCGAACTCGGAGGTGAGGCGCTCGATGCGGCGCTGGCGGGCCAGATCGGCATCCTGTTGGCGCAGCTTCTCGGCGGCGGCCTCGGCGGCGGTCTCGATATGCTTCTGGAACACCTTCAGGCCACGGGCCAGGGCGCCGATCTCATCGACACGTTCTGTGTGGCGGATTTCCACGCCATGGTCGTCGCGGGTCAGGCGGTCGAGGGTGGCGGTGACGTCGCTCAAGGGGCGGGTGATGCCGCGTCCCACCCAGGCGGCGATCAGCCAGACCAGGGCCAGGACACCCAGGGCGGCGGCGCCGAACTGCAGGGCGCGGGTACGGAAGGCGGCCGACACGTCGTCGATGTAGATGCCGCTGCCGATCACCCAGCCCCACGGGGCGAAGCCCTGGACATAGGACAGCTTCTTCACCGGCTCGGTGGCGCCGGGCTTGGGCCACATGTAGTAGACGAAGCCGGCGGACTTCTCGCGGACGATGCGGTTCATCTCGCGGAACAGGAGCAGGCCGGTGGGGTCCTTCATGTCCTCGATGGGCTGGTCGATCAACTTGGCGTTGGGATGGGACAGCATCACCGATTCGCCCAGCCGGTGCACCCACAGGTACTCGGAGCCCTCGTAGCGGAGCTTGGAGACCGCGGCCAGGGCGGCGGCCTGGGCCTCCTCCCGGCTGATCTTTCCGGCGCGCTCCTGCTCCTCGAAATGGGAGAGCAGGGATTGGCCGACCTCGACGATGTGGCGGGTCTTGACCTCGCGGTCGTCGAGCAGGTCATGGTTCATCTGCGTCAGGCTGGCCGCCACCACGGCGGCGATTCCACACAGCGCGGTGACGACGATCAGCCACAGCCGGATTGCGATCTTCATGTAACCCCCCTACTAAAAGGGGATGTGACGCTTGGCGCGTTCTCCTCCCCATTCATAAGGGTTTTTATGTAGAATGAAACCGGTAGTCAATAGCTTATTTAGCGTTATTGCCTCTGTCGTATAGGTTTGCCTATCCGAAAGACTCTGCCAGCCCCTTCTAATCCTTCTTCTTTTTTCCAGGTTTGCCCAGGGCTGCCTCCAGGGCGTCGGCCACGGTGCGCATAACCTTGACGCGCGCGAAGTTCTTGGAATTGGCCTCGACCAGGGTCCAGGGGGCATCGGTGGTGGAGGTGCGCTCCACCATGTCGTTGACCGCCTGTTCGTAGGCGCCCCATTGCTCGCGGTTGCGCCAGTCCTCGTCGGTCAGCTTCCATTTCTTGTATTCGATCTCGCCGCGGGCGTTGAAGCGGGCCAGCTGTTCTTCGGCGGTGATGTGCAGCCAGAATTTGCACATGACGATGCCGTGGTCGGTGAGCTGCTTCTCGAAATCGACGATCTCGCCATAGGCGCGGCGCCAGGCCTCCTCGGTGCAGAAGCCCTCGACCCGCTCCACCAGGACGCGACCGTACCACGAGCGGTCGAACACCGTGACGCGGCCCGCCCGGGCGATGTGGCGCCAGAAGCGCCACAAATAGTGCTGGGCGCGCTCTTCTTCGGTGGGGGCTGCGATGGGGATCACCTGATAGTCGCGCGCGTTGAGCGCGTTGGTCAGGCGGCGGATGGTGCCGCCCTTGCCGGCGGCGTCCCAGCCCTCGAATACCAGGGCGGTGGAAACGCCCTTCTCCTTGGCGGCGTGGTAGAGGTGGGCGAGCCGCGCCCGCTGTTCCTGCAGGGCCTGGTTGTACTCGGCCCCCTCGATGTCCTGGGTCATGTCCAGGGAGGACAGGATCGAGGGCTGGGAGGCCAGCGCGCCAGGCTGGTCGCTTTTCTTGCCCTTGATCTCGGCGTTGACCTTCTTCACCGCGTCGCGGGCGGCGAAGTGCTTGGTGATGGCCTCCTTCAGGGTCTGCAGCACCACCGCCGAGCGGTAGCGGGGGTCGGCACCCTCGACGATCTGCCAGGGGGCGTGGCCCTTGCTGGTGTGCATGATCATGCGTTCGGCGGCGGCGACGAACTTGTCGTACATCTCCCAATGCTGCCAGTCCTGCTTGGTCACCTGCCAGGCGGTGAGTTCGTCCTTTTCCAGGCTCTTCAGGCGCTTCTTCTGGGCCTTCTGCGACAGGTGCATCCAGAACTTGAGGATCAGGGCGCCTTCGTCGGCCAGGGTCTTCTCGAAATGGACAATGCGTTCCAGCCGCTCGTCCAGTTCGGGGCCGCTGATCTTGTCGGTGACCCGGTCGATCAGCGGGTGGTGGTACCACGACGACATGAACAATCCGACCTTGCCCTTGGGCGGCAGGTCGCGCCAGTAGCGCCAGTATTCGGGCCGCTCGCGCTCCTCGTCCGACGACGGGCCGTAGGCGCGGGTGACGATCCAGCGCGGGTCCATCCATTCGTTGAGCAGGTTGACCGTCTCGTTCTTGCCGGCGCCGTCGACGCCGGCGAACAGCACGACGACCGGAAAGTCCGCCTCGCGCAGTTGCTGTTGCAGGGCCAGCAGTTCGGTGCGCAGGCCCGGAGCCATGGCATCGAAATCCTCGCGCGAGATCTTGCGCCCCAGTTCAGCCGCCTCGAACATGTCCCATCCCCCATGAGCCATCAACCGAAAGTATGAGCGTATGCTTATTAGCCAGGGGCCACAAGAGGCTGTAGGATTTCCGGCCTTGCAGGAGAAGCCCATGCCCCGGACGATTCAGCTGGTTCTCGACGACGATCTCGCCCGCCGCCTGGAGGAACGCCTGGCGGCGGAGGGCGGCGACGGGGCGGCGCTGCTGGAACGCGCGCTGCGCGCTCATCTCGATGCCGGGGACGAGGCCGCCGCCGCCCGCGACGCGGTGATCCGGGCGGCGGGCGAGGGCGAATTCGGCACGGCGCCCGGCCTGTCCGCCGACCATGCCCGGGTGCGCCTCTGGCTGCTGGGCTGGGGCGGCGACGGCGAATCCGGCCCGCCGGGAAGCTGCTGAGATGATCCGCTGGTCCGACGCGGCCTTGACCGATCTGTTCCGGCTGCGCTCGGGCCTGGGCGGCGATCAGGCGGCCAAGCGGGTCGGCCGCCTGATCGCCGAATCCGCCGATTGCCTGGATGATTTCCCCGGGCGGGGGCGCGACGGCGTCGCGCCGGGGACAAGGGAACTGCCCCTGCCCGGCCTGCCCTGGCGGCTGGTTTATCGGGCGGGGGAATCCGGGGTGATGATCCTGCGGGTTATCTGAGCCGCAACGCCAGCGGTCCCAATCCCACCACCACGGCCAGCGAGGCGAAGGCGAGGCCCCAGGCCAGGGAGGAATTGCCGCCTCCGGCCAGGTCCAGCACCATGCCGAAGGCCAGCGGCCCGACGAAGCCGGCGCCGAAGCCCAGCAGGGAGTGGATGGCGATGGTGGCGCCGCGGCGGTCCGGGGTGGGCTGCCATCACCGCGCCGGTGGTCAGCGCCGCCGAATCGATCTGGATCAGCACGTTGTAGAGCAGCATCAGCCCGACCACCACGCCGTAGGGCATCCCCCCCAGGAAGCCGATCACCGCCGCCATGGCGGCCGAGGACAGCATGGCGGCGGCGCAGACCCGGCGGCGGTCGAAACGGATGGCCAGATCGGCTCCCACCACCGAGGAGACCATGGCCAACAGGGCGGCGATGGTGGCGGTGGCGGTGGGCGAGGGGCCGGCGGCGCCCGGCTGGGCGGCCAGCACCCAGGCGAGGAAGGCCACCATCCACGAGCGCGCCCCGAACAGTTCCCAGACATGGGCGGCATAGCCCAGCACATAGCCCATGGCGGCGCGGTTGCGGAAGACCGGGGCGAAATCGAAGGGATTGACCGGCTGGACGGGAGGCGTCGGCTCGGCCTTTTCCAGCAGGGCCAGGATGAGGGTCGCGGCGGCCAGGGCGCAGGCCCCGGCCAGGGCGAAGGCGGCCTTCCATCCCCACAGTTCGGCCACCAGGCCGACGATCATGAACGACCCGCTCGTGCCCAGGGAAAAGCTGGCGGTGTAGAAGCTGATCCAGCGGGCCTGTTGCGCCCCGCTGGTGCGGTCGACCAGGGCCTTCAGCCCGGGCATGTAGGTACCGGCCAGTCCCACCCCGGCGGCGAAGCGCAGGGCCATGGCCGACCAGAATCCTTGCGCCGCCACGGCGTAGAGCAGGCAGGACAGGCCGGCCACCAGGGCGCCGGCCAGATAGACCTTCCTGGCGTCGATGCGGTCGGTCAGGGTGGTCAGCACCGGCACCGCCATGGTGTAGCCGGCGAACAGCACGCCGGAAATCCATCCGGCCTCGGTATTGCTCAAGCCCCATTCGGTCATGAAGGCGGGCAGCAGGGCGGGAAAGGCGAAGACGCCGACCATGGTCAGCACTTCCGCCGCGCACAGGCAGAAGACAGCCCTGGCGCCGATGGAGACGGGCTCGCTCACCACAATGATCCATGACTTTCGATGTGTATCAATTCAAGCATCGAGTGCATACCCTGGGGCCGGGCGCTGGGGACGCCTTGGGCGGGCGTTGCCGGGTGAAGAAGGATACCTGTCATATGGCCTCGAATCGGATTGTTTCATGGGGGAACGATAAGATCGAGTGGTCCGATGACCTTCTGCTCCAGATCGAGCCGGAGGACGAGGATCACCGCGAGATGTTCGCGCTGATGAACCGGATTTTCACCACCGCCCGGCTGGGCGCCGACCTGGTGACCCAGGCGGCGGGCGATCTGTGCCTGTTCACCCGCGAGCATTTCATCCGTGAACAGCGCGACATGGAGCGGGCGGGCTATCCCGGCCGCGACGCCCACCGCTATGACCACGAATACCTGATCTTCCAGCTGGACGCGCTGATCGAGCGGCTGATGGTGTCGGGGCCGGACTACGTGGCCGACGAACTGGTCGATTTGCTGAAGCGCTGGCTGTGCGACCACATCCTGACCTTCGACGCGGCCTATGCGGAGTTCCTGCGGGAGCGGGGGTAGTCCATTCCTGTCATCCCTCCTCCGGCGGTCGTCGGGATGACAGGGCGACGCGATGGACGCGAGCAGGGACACGCCCCTTCGTCTCTTGTTCTTTCCCGCCCCAAAACAAAAAAGGCGCCCCAGGGGGGCGCCCTTTCCGTTCGGGAAACGAAAAAACTACGTGTGCAGCGGGCGGCCGTCCACGGCGAGGCAGGCTTCCTTGACCGCTTCGCCCAGGCCCGGGTGGGCGTGGCAGGTGCGCGCGATATCCTCGGAGGCCGCGCCGAATTCCATGGCGAGGACCACCTCGGCGATGAGGTCGCCGGCATTGGGACCGACGATGTGGGCGCCCAGGACCTTGTCGGTGGCGGCGCAGGCCAGGATTTTGACGAAGCCGTCGACCTCGTTCATGGAGCGTGCGCGGCCGTTGGCGGTGAAGGGGAACTTGCCGGCCTTGTAGGCGATGCCTTCGGCCTTCAGCTGCTCCTCGGTCTTGCCGACGCTGGCCACTTCCGGCCAGGTGTAGACCACGGCCGGGATGGCGTCGTAGTTCACATGGCCGTGCTGGCCGGCCAGAATCTCGGCCAGGGCGACGCCCTCCTCCTCGGCCTTGTGGGCCAGCATGGCGCCGCCGACCACGTCGCCGATGGCGTAGATGCCGGGCACGTTGGTGCGGAAATGCCCGTCGATCTGGACGAAGCCGCGCTTGTCCAGCGCCACGCCGACCTTGTCCAGGCCCAGGCCGTCGGTATAGGGCTTGCGGCCGATGGCCACCAGGACGCAATCGGCCTCGATCGTCTCCGCATTGCCGCCCGCGGCGGGTTCGACAGTGACGGTGGCCTTCTTGCCCGACTTGGCGATGCCGGTGACCTTGGTGCCCAGCTTGAACGCCATGCCCTGCTTGGCCAGCAGGCGCTGCATCTGCTTGGACACCTCGCCGTCATTGAAGGGCAGGATGCGGTCGAGGAATTCCACCACGGTGACCTTGGCGCCCAGGCGGCCCCAGACGGTGCCCAGCTCCAGGCCGATGACGCCGCCGCCGATGACCACCATGTGCTTGGGGGTCTTCGGCAAAGCCAGCGCGCCGGTCGACGAGATGATCACCTCCTCGTCGATCTCGACGCCGGGCAGCGGGGTGACGTCGGAGCCGGTGGCGATGACGATGTGCTTGGCGGCCACCGTGGACTTGGCGCCGTCCTTGGCCGTCACTTCGATCTGGCCCGGCGCGGTGATGGCACCGGCGCCGACGATGTAGGTCACCTTGTTCTTCTTGAACAGGAACTCGATGCCCTTGGTGTTGTCGGACACCACCTTGTCCTTGTGGCCCATCATGCCGGCCACGTCCATCTCGACCTTGCCCACCTTGATGCCGAACGAGCCCATCTCGTGGGCGCACGCGTGGTAGTGATGCGAAGCGGTCAGCAGCGCCTTGGACGGGATGCAGCCGACGTTGAGGCAGGTGCCGCCCAGCGCGCCGCGCTTCTCGATGCAGGCGGTCTTGAGGCCCAGTTGGGCGGCGCGGATGGCGGCGACATAGCCGCCCGGACCACCGCCGATGATGACGACGTCGAAAGAAGTATCGGACATGGGTTGCGTCCTCGATCAGACTCCCTCCCTTGCCGCAGGCGGGGGAGGGTTGGGGAGGGGGCTTGGGTCTCAAGGCGGGGGTA
>NZ_AONQ01000057.1 GCF_000342045.1 Paramagnetospirillum caucaseum
TAAAGCGCTGCGCCTCAAATATGAGGGGCGGCGCTCATGCGAGCATTGAGCGAGCGGCCAAGGGCGCGGAGGCGCCCGCCCGGCGAGGGCAAAACAAATAAAACTAAAGCGTGATGCGCATTTAAGGCATCACGCTTTAGCGGCAGGGAATGGCCGGGGGGATGACCGCCCGTCCCAGGCGGACCGGGGCCTGCGGCACCGGGCCGGGATAGTCCAGCGTCACGTCGGACAGGGCGGTGATGGGGCCGAACCGCGCCTCCAGGGCGGGGATGCCGGGGAACCAGTCCAGGGGCTCGCCCGGCTTGGGGGCGTCCTGGTGGTCGATGTCGCGATAGCGGCCGTCCAGGGCCTGATCCCACAGGATGATGGCGCCAGTGCGGCGGATGTCGCCGTCCGACAGCCACGGCGCCATTCTCGGGTCGGCCTCGCTGTAGACGCGGGGCCGTTCGCGCAGCCGGTACGAGGCGGTTCCCCCCAGCCAGGCGTCGGCGATGATCATCGGTACAGGGCCGTCGCAGACCTCGGCCCAGCCCTCGGCGGTGGCGGCGGCCAGCGGCCGGCCGGGAAAGCGCGACCACTTGCCTTCGTCCATGTCGGCGATCAGGCCGGTGAAGATCAGCACATAGGTGACCCCCATGGCCACCATCAAGCCGCTGGTCCAGGCCAGCAGCCGATTGACCCGCCACGGGGCGGGAACGGGGTAGAAAAGGTGCAGCAGCAGCAGGGGAAGCGTCAGGAAAAACGACGACGCCCATTCCACCCGCAACCCCCCGCCGGTGACAGCCGACAGCATCACCACCAGGGCGGCGGGGCCGAGGCTCATCAGCAGCAGGAAGCGGTTCCGGCTGCACAAGGTCTTTCGCTGCGGCCGGGGCAGGCCGAGGCCGCCCACCAGGGCGATGCCCAGCGAGGCGCACATGCCGGCCATGATCAGCACGGCCATGACGGGATTGACCAGGTGGCGGTCGAGGAAACTCTCGTTGCTCAGGCCGGCGCCGCTGGACAGGTAGCGCAGGGGGCCCAGGTCGTGGGTGACCACCCAGTGGATGTGCGGGCCGGCCACCAGCAGGCACAATCCCACCGCCGCCCAGGCCGGCGGGGCGCGCAACACCCAGCGGTGTTGCGGCGTCGCCACCACATGGACCAGCAGCAGCAGCGGCAGGATCAGGATGGTGTACTTGGCCAGGATGCCCAGGCCGAGGGTCAGTCCCAGCAGCGGCCACGCCCAGCTCCGCCGCTCCTCGATGGCCATGTAGGCCAGCCAGATGGCCGCGCACCAGGGCAGGTTCAGGACGATGTTGTGATTGAAATGGGGGATGATGTAGCTGTAGTAGCCCAGCACCGGCAGGGTTGCCACCGCCAGGGCGGCGCTCATGGGCTCCACGTAGCGCCGGGCCAGCAGGTGGACGAAGGCGAACGAGGCCAGCATCACCGCGGCGCTGAGGCCGTAGACGACGGCGTCCGACACTCCGAACAGCGCGAAGGCGATCTCGGTCATCCAGCTGATCAGCGGCGGATGCTTGAAAAAGCCCGGCTGCCATTCCAGCCCCCAGTAGACGATTTGAATGGTGTCGCGATTAAGGGTGGTGTTGACCGCCAGCGGAAGCAGCACCCAAGTCAGGGCGTAGATGCAAAACGACAATATCATCAGGGACTTGGCCCCGATGACTTGCTTACGTTCCGATTCGGCAAGATCGAGCGACAGGCTCATTAATTGTGCTGCTGACGACTTGTGGGAAGGGGCCCCTACAGGATTGGCCCCACCCTACCTCAGCCGTATCCGGAGGCAGAAGAAAAATCGGCGGCCCGGTTACATGCCGTTACAGCAAAGCCGCCGCCGCCAGGCCGGCCCGGCGTCCGCTGGCGAAACAGCCGGTCAGCAGATAGCCGCCGGTGGGGGCTTCCCAGTCCAGCATCTCGCCGGCCGCGAAGGTTCCCGGCCGGCGTCTAAGCATCAGATTCCCGTCCACCTCCGCCAGGGCGACGCCCCCGGCGGTGGAGATGGCCTCGGCCAGGGGACGGGGACGCCGCAGGGCGAGCGGCAGGGCCTTGACGGCGTCGGCCAGTCCCTTGGCGTCGGTGGCCGGCGACATCTCGCGCAGCAGGGCCAGGGCGGTGGGCGGCAGTGGCAGGGCCTTCTTCAGGAAGGTGGACAGCGACCTCGATCCGCGCGGCCGGGCCAGGGCCGCCGCCACCCGTTCGGGGCTCCAGTCGGGCATCAGGTCGATCCGCAGCACCGCCTCGCCCGTCGTCGCCAGGGCGTCGCGCAGCGAAGCCGACAGGCCGTAGACCGCGCCGCCCTCGATGCCGGTGGCGGTGATGGAGATCTCGCCGCGCCGCCTGACGCCGCCGAAGGACAGGTCCACCGTGCCGGTGCGCCCCCCGGCGAAGCGCCCGGCGAAAGCGGGGCTCCAATCCAGGTCGAAGCCGCAATTGGCCGGACGCAGCGGGGCGATCCCGATCCCCTGTTCCGCCAGGATGGGCGCCCAGCCGCCATCCGACCCCAGGTTGGGCCACGAGGCGCCGCCCAGCGCCAGGACGCAGGCCCCGGCCGCGATGCGTTCCTCGCCCTCCGGTCCGGCGAAGCGCAGGCGGCCATCCCCGTCCCAGCCCAGCCAGCGCCGGCGGGTGTGCAGGACCACCCCCAGGCCGCGCA
This sequence comes from Paramagnetospirillum caucaseum, assembly GCF_000342045.1. Lineage (GTDB taxonomy): Bacteria > Pseudomonadota > Alphaproteobacteria > Rhodospirillales > Magnetospirillaceae > Phaeospirillum > Phaeospirillum caucaseum. The sequence continues at coordinate 2,657 of NZ_AONQ01000057.1, forward strand.
GCCGGCGGATCCAGGCGCGCAGCAGCGGCGCCGCCTTCATGCCGGCGGGAAACACCCGGCCCGACGAGCCGACGAAGGTCTCGACGCCCAGCCCTTCGGCCCAGGCGCGCAGTTGCTCCGGCCCGAACTCGGCCAGCAGCGGCGCCATGAAGCCGGCGGCCGCGCCGTAGCGGGCGGTGAAGCGTTCCAGCGGCTCGGAATGGGTGAGGTTGAGGCCGCCCTTGCCGGCCAGCAGGAACTTGCGGCCCGGCGACGGCATGGCGTCGAACACCTCGACCGCCCGCCCGCGCCCGGCCATCGCCTCGGCGGCCATCAATCCGGCGGGGCCGGCTCCGACGACGATGGCGGGGCGGGGACTCATTTCTGCCGATGCCGGGCGAGATAGAGCGGCGTCCGCGACTTGGGCACCTTGTGGATGAAGTTGTAGCGCGCAACGTGGTAGCTGGGGTCGAAGCCGTAGAAGTTCAGCGTCATGTGCTCCAGTTCCTCGGCGCGGTACCGTTCCAGCGGCTTTTCCGCCTCGTCGGCGGCGCGGGCCAGGCGCTTGGCGGCCAGACGCTCCTCCAGGCCCAAGTCGGCGGCCAGGGCCTCGGCCATCTCCTCCACCAGCCGGCGGAACTCGGGCACGCCGCGCCCGAAGCGGCAGTCGATCAGCCCCAGGCGCTCGGCCTCCGCCGCGCCCATGGGCAGGCGGGCCTCCACCACCCGGCGGGCGTTGTCGTCGCCGCAGCGCCGGGGCAGCAGGTAGGTCCAGTATTCCGAGCCGTAGAGGTTGCCCATGCCCTTGTAGTGGGGGTTGAGGACCACTGTCTCCCGCGCCGCCACCAGATCGGCGGCCAGCGCCATGAACACGCCGCCCGCCCCGGCATTGCCCTGCATGGCGGCAACGGTGAAATGGCTGCCGCAGGTGATGATCTCGCGGCACAGATCGTTCATGGCGTTGATGTTGGCCCAGGATTCCCCGGCGGGGCTGGGCGCGCTTTCGATGGTGCACAGGTGGATGCCGTTGGACCAGAAATCCGGCCCGCCCATCAGGACGATCACCCTGGTGGGGCGCTGCGCGGCCGTGACGAAGGCGTCCTTCAGCCGCCGGCACTGATCGGTGCTCATGGCGCCGTTGACGAAGGGGAAATGCAGGTACCCGACCCCGTGGCGCTCGTCGTACCAGATGTCGTGATAGCCGGGCGCCTCGGGCAGATGGTCGAGCGGCCCCAGCACGTCGAGCGCCGGCAGCTTGAGGGCGTGAGCCTCCTTGGCCCGCAGGTGGCCGATCCACACCGCGCCGTCCGTGGTGGCCCGCGCCACCGCCTGGCCGGAACGGGCGACCAGTTCGCCCGGCCGGCCCGACAGGCCGGCGGCGTGATGGGCGTCATGAAGGTAGACCGGCCGGCCGAGCATGCCGTCCAGCAGACCCGGCGTGCCGTCGGCGGAACGGATCTTGCGCAGCACGGTGGCGGTATCGTCGCGGCTCCAGTCGATGGCGCGTTCCGCCTGCTTCACGGCCGGCTTGAACGGCAGCAGGGCCGGGCGGCCGGCCGGTCCGCCGGGCAGGCGGCCCAGCGCCTCGATCACCGCCGCGACCGCCGCATCGGCCACTTCGTTGCGGTAAAGGCTGGACTTTGTGGCATGGCGCAGGGGGAAGGCGCGGCTGGCCCAGACAGGTCCCTCGTCCATGCCTGATTCGGCCTGCAGCACGGTCACGCCCCACTCCTCGCGCCCCTCCAGGATGGCCCAGTCGAGCGCCGCCGGCCCCCGGTCGCCGGGCGGGCCGGGATGGACCACCAGACAGAGGCGGCTCTTCCACACGGCCTCGGGGATGGCGCGCTTGAGGAAGGGGGCGACGATCACGTCGGGCCGCGCCATCTCCACCGCCTGGATTGTGACGGCGTCGTTGACGTCGAACTCGCAGGTGACCTCGTGGCCCAGTTCGGACAGTTCCACCCACAGGCGCTGGGTCAGGGAGTTGAAGGAATGGGCGAGGAGGAGGATTTTCATGGTTGTTTCGGCCAATAGGGTTTATGGGCCACAGATGAACACAGATAGACACAGATGATTATTGAACATGATCATATCTGTGTTTGCCTGTGTTCATCTGTGGCTGATTCCCGGTTGCATCTCTAACAGATCCTCGGCAATTGCTCGCCGGCCAGCCAGTCCACCACCCGGTTGCCACCCATGCGGGTCTTCATCTGGACGAAGTGGTGGGAATCCTCGCGGCAGGCCCCGATACGCGCCGCGTCGCGGCCCAGCGGGTGGGCGCGCATGATCTCCAGCAGGCGGGGGGCGTCGGATTCGGCGCAGATGCAGATCAGCTTGCCTTCGTTGGCGACGTAAAGGGGGTCGAGGCCCAGCAACTCGCAGGCGCCCAGCACCTGCGGCTTGACCGGCACCAGGGCCTCTTCCATCAGCATGCCGATTCCCGACTGGCTGGCGATCTCGTTGAGGGTGGCGGCCAGACCGCCCCGCGTCGGGTCGCGCAGCACGCGGATGCCCGGCACGGCGGCGACCATTTCGGCGACCATTGTATGCAATGCTGCCGAGTCCGACAGGATCTCGGTCTCGAACCCTAAGGATTCCCGCTGGCTCATCACCGCCACGCCGTGGTCGCCCATGGTCCCCGACACTAAGATGGCGTCGCCGGGGCGCGCCTTGTTGCCGGAAATCTCCACACCGGGGGGAACCATGCCGATGCCCGCCGTGGTGATGAAGATGCCGTCGCCCTTGCCTTTTTCCACCACCTTGGTGTCGCCGGTCACCACCGGCACGCCGGCCTCCTTGCTGGCCTTGGCCATGGACTGGACGATGCGCTGGAGGTCGGAAAGGGGAAAGCCCTCCTCGATGATGAAGCCCGCCGACAGCGACAGGGGCCGGGCGCCGGCCATGGCCACGTCATTGACGGTGCCGTGCACGGACAAGGAACCGATATCGCCGCCGGGGAAGAACAGCGGGGAGATGACATAGCCGTCGGTGGTCATCACCATGCGTCCGCCGGGAACATTGAAGGCGGCCTGATCGTTACGCTGGTTCAGCGCCTCGTTGTCGAAGGCGGCGACGAACAGCTCCTCGACCAGCTGGGCCATGGCGCGGCCGCCGCCGCCATGGGTGAGGTCGACGCGGCCGGAGGCGATATCCAGCGGGCGGGGATGGGCGCGGCGGGGCAGGGTCATTCACTTCTCTCCAGGTCGCGGAAGCGGCCATAGGTCCAATGGGCGGCGCAGGCGCCCTCGGCCGAGACCATGCACGAGCCCATGGGATTTTCGGGCGTGCACACGGTGCCGAACAGCTTGCAGTCGGTGGGTTTCTTGACGCCCCTGAGGATGGCGCCGCATTCGCAGGCCTTGTTGTCGGGCGGGGAATCCTGGGGCACGTCCCAGCGGCGCTCGGCGTCCCAGGCGGCGTAGGGCTCCTTCAGGCGCAGCGCCGAATAGGGCACGGCGCCCAAGCCCCGCCACTCGAAGACCCGGCGCAGCTCGAACATGTCGGCCACCAGGGACTTGGCCTTCTCGTTGCCGTCCCTGGTCACGGCGCGGGCGAACTCGTTCTCCACCTCGAAGCGGCCGTCGTTGATCTGGCGGACCAGCATGCGCACCGCCTGCATGACGTCCAGGGGCTCGAAACCGGCGATCACCACCGGGCGCTGGTATTCCTCGGCGAAATACTCGTAGGGGCGCGACCCGATGATGGTCGAGACGTGGGCCGGGCCGATGAAGGCGTCGAGCTTCACCGTCCCCAATTCCCGCACTTCCGGGCTGTCGAGAATCTGGGTGATGGCCGAGGGCGTCAGGACGTGGTTGCAGAACACGCTGAAATTCTTGAGGCCCAGCGCCTGGGCCTGTTTGATCGCCACGGCGGTGGGCGGCGTGGTGGTCTCGAAGCCGATGGCGAAGAATACCACCTGGCGCTCCGGGTTGGCGCTCGCCAGCTTGATGGCGTCCAGGGTGGAATAGACCATGCGGACGTCGGCGCCCTCGGCCTTGGCCTTGAGCAGCGACAGGCGCCTGGAGCCCGGCACGCGCAGCATGTCGCCATAGGTGACGAGGGTGACGCCGGGCTGCTTGGCCAGCCAGATGGCGGCGTCGATGCGCCCGACGGGCAGGACGCAGACCGGGCAACCCGGCCCGTGGATCATCCGCACATTGGCGGGCAGCAGGTCTTCCAGGCCATAGCGGCTGATGGCGTGGGTATGGCCGCCGCAGAATTCCATGATGTGGTAGGTGGCGTTCGCGTCGGCCTCGGCCTTGATGGCGGCCGCGATGGACTGCGCCACCTCGCCGTCGCGGAACTCGTCGATATATTTCACGCTGGCAGTTCCTCGCCCATCTCGCGGAACAGTTCCAGGGTGCGCGCCGCCTCCTCGGGATCGATCACCGAGAGCGCGTAGCCCACATGGACGATGACGTAGTCGCCGGGCTTGACGTCGCTGACCAGGGCCAGGGACACCGTCTTGGCAACGCCGCCGAGATTGACCTTGGCCGAATCGTCGGGCAGCAGTTCGGTGACCAAAGCGGGCAGGGCAAGGCACATGGTGTTGGTTCCTCTGATCCTCAACTCAGCGCGGCGACCCAGGCCTGTCCCAGGGACAGGCCCGCATCGCCGGGCGACACCTTGGCGGCGGTCAGCGGCCTCAGCCCCATGGCCATCAGCTTTTCCACCAATCCGGCGGTCAGCACCCTGTTGAGGAAGCAGCCCCCCCCCAAGGTGACATAGGGCGTGCCGGCGGTTCCGGCCACTTCGGCGATCCATTGGGCCATGGCCTCGACCAGGGTGCCGTGGAACAGGTTGGCACCCCTGACCGGGTCGGCGCAATGGGCAAGGCAGGCCAGCAGCGGCAGCAGGTCCAGCACGCCGTCCTGGAGAATCCAGCCGGTGGGCAGCACCTCGGGCCGGGTGACCAGGGCTTCCAGCGCCATGGGGGCCTGACCCTCGAACTCGGCGACGGGGAGGACGCCCAGCAGGCCGCAGGCGGCGTCGAACAGCCGGCCGGCCGACGAGGTGTCGGGACTGTTGAGCCGTTTGTCCAGCATCTGCCCCAGCATGGCGGCGGCGGGGATGTCCTTGAAGCGGCCGGCGATTTCGGCGCCGCGTCCGAGGCGGTGCAGCGCGGCGGCGGCCATGCGCCAGGGCTCGCGCGCCGCCCGGTCGCCACCCGGCTGGGGCAAAAGGGCGAGATGGCCGAGGCGGCGGTAATGGGCGCCTTCGACCAGCAGCAATTCGCCGCCCCACGACTGGTTGCCGGGCCCCAGGCCGAAGCCGTCGAGGGAGACGCCGATCACCGGGCCTTCGATGCCGTGCTCGGCGGCGACGGAGGCGGCGTGGGCGTGGTGGTGCTGCACCGCGATGTGCGGCAGGTCGAGGGACAGGGCGTAGCGGGTGCTGTGGAAATCGGGGTGCAGGTCATGGGCGACACGGACCGGAACCACCCCCGCCTCGTCCACCAGGGCCTCGACCGAAGCCTCGAAGGCGGCGATGGAATCGGGCGTGCCGAGATCGCCGTGGACGGCCGAGATCAGCGCCTCCGCTCCCCGCGTCACGCAGACGGCGTTCTTGAGGAAGGCGCCTACCGCCAGCACCGGCGGCACCTCGCACGGTAAGGCGACGATCTGGGCGATGGCCGAGGTCACTTGCCCTCCAGACTCGCTTTGGCGGCGGCCAGCTTGGCCTCCAGGCGGCGGATTCGTTCGGTGACCATGCGCTTCCGGCCTTCGTTGATCCAGGCCAGCCATTCGTCGAAGCCCTCGCCGGTGCGGGCCGAAAGCTGGAGCACCACGATGTCGGGATTGACCCGCCGGGCGAAGCCGATGCAGCGCTCCACGTCGAAATCGGTGTGGGGCAAAAGGTCGGTCTTGTTGAGGATCATCATGGCGGCGGCGTGGAACATGTCTGGGTACTTCAAGGGCTTGTCCTCGCCCTCGGTCACCGACAGGATCGCCACCTTGTAGGCCTCGCCCAGGTCGAAGGCGGCGGGGCAGACCAGATTGCCCACGTTCTCGATGAACAGCACCGAATCATCGGCCACCCCCAACTTGGCGATGGCGCTTTCCACCATGTGGGCGTCCAGGTGGCAGCCCTTGCCGGTGTTGACCTGGATAGCGGGAACGCCGGTGGCGCGGATGCGGTCGGCATCGAAGCTGGTCTGCTGGTCGCCCTCGATCACCGCTATGGCGTAGCGGTCCTTCAGCGCTTCGGCGGTACGGCACAGCAGGGTGGTCTTGCCCGAGCCGGGGCTGGACACCAGGTTCAGCGCGAAGACGCCGTGCTCGGCGGCCCAAGCCCGGTTCCGCCCCGCAAAGTCGTCGTTGTGGGACAGGATGTCCTTTTCGATCTGGACGATGCGCTTCTGGCTTAGGCCCGGCACATGCACCCCGGCGATACCCCGGCCATAGTGGATGTCCTTGTCCGAATCGTGGTCGTGGTGGCGATGGTCGTGGCCATGGGGATGGTCATGGCTGTGGTCGTGGCTGTGGCCATGATGGTGGTCGTGACCATGGTCGTGATCGTGGGAATGGGCGTGGCCGTCCACCTTGGTGTCTCCGCAGCCGCATACCGTGCACATCACTCGACCTCCATTTCCTTGATCCGCATCTCCTCGCCGGCGGTTACCGCCAGCTTGGCCCCGCCGCAATCGGGGCAGAGATCCACCCGCGAGGTGACATGGACCGACTTCGAGCAATCCATGCACCAGGCGGTGCCGGGAACGCGGATGATCTCCAGTTTGGCCTCGGCGGTCAGCGGGTTGCCGCGCGCCACCGCGTCGAAGCAGAATTCCATGCTGTCCGGCACCACGGTGGACAATTCGCCGATCTCCAGCCACACCGTCCTGACCCGGGTGAAGCCGTGGGCGGCGGCCTGATCCTCCAGGATGCGCACCACGCCCTCGGTCAGGCTCATCTCATGCATGGCCCGTCACCTGGATGCGGTAGGGGACGCAGGGGTCGAGGCTGGCGGCCAGCAAAGCGGTCCGCCATTCGAGATCGAGACCGGACGCTCCCATCAACCCGAGGGCCAGGGGGCCTTGGGGGTGGAAGTTCCATTCGGTGGGAGCCAGAATCCGGTACGCCTGCAACAAACCCTCCCGCAATTCCACCCGGTGGGCCAGCAGGCCGCGCGCCGCGTCCACCTGTCCCAATCCCGTCCCGTCGGTCCGCCCCATGGCAAGGCCGCCGGAATCGTCGCACAAATCCTGCACCAAATCTTCCAGTTCCCGCAACGCCGTCGCCATCTCCACCAGACGGGCGGTGAAGCGGGTGGAAAGGCCGTTGCCGTGCCGGGCCGCCAGGGCCGCCAGCAGCGGATGGCGGGGATGGCGGGACAGCGGCCCGGTCTCGAAGACGCGGCCGTCGCATTGGGGGTGCGAGCGGTACGAGCCGCCGCAATCGCCGGCCAGCCGCCTGTCCAGGTCATGGGGCCCGGCTTCCGGCATCATGCAGGGGGCGGTCCGCCCGAAGCTGGCGATGCCTTCGCCGTCCAGGCGGCGCAGCAGGCGGGTCGCCACCGAATCGCCATGGGCGACCCAGGCGTGGAAATCGGCATACCCGTCCAGGCGTTCCTCCGGCGGACCGGCGAACAGGCGGCTCAGGATCTCGTCGAAACGGCGGAGAATCTCGTCCAGGGCGCGGCGGTCGGGGGCCAGCCGGCCGCCGCCCGGCGCCGTCCAGTCCCCGGCGGGATAGAGCGCCTTGCGCGTTGCCGCGACCAGCGGACGCAGCGGCTTGACGGCGGCCGGGTCCATCGCCTCGCCCAGCAGGACCGGCCAGTCGCGCAGGACGCTGGCGGCGTGCTCGGCCAGGACCTCCACCAGACAGAGGACATGACGGGCCATGCGCTGGGCGGCCGGGGCGGCGATGCCGGCGGCGTTCTCCACCGCCTCCAGCCCGGCCAGCCCCTGGGCGGTGCCGCACAGGGAATAAAGGGTGGGCAGCAGGGCCAGCATCTGAGCCGGTGGGCGGCCGTCCAGCATGGCGGAGGCCTGGACCGGGCGATTGGAGGTGATCTCCACCCGCTCGACCCGGTCCTCGCTGAGATGAAGGGAGATGGAAAGGCCGGACTCCAGCGGCACCATCACGCCTGCCCGGTGGCCAGAACCTCGGTGAGATAGGCCAGCGCCTCGGCGGCCGTCTCGGGATCGACCTTTTCGGCGGCGAAGCTGCCGCCGGGGCCGAGGATGATGTAATCGCCCACCGCCACCTCGTCCTCCAGCAGCATCAGGCTGGTGGTGCGCGATGCCCCGAAGGCTTCGACCGTGGCGATTCCGTTGTCGATAGCGGTGATCCGGGACGGTACGGCCATGCACATGCTCTAAGCCGCCTTCTTGGCAACCGCGATGCCGATCTCGGCCAGTTCACCCACCAGAAGCTCCACCAGGTCGGCCAAGCGGGCGCCCACAACGGGGGTGGGTTCCATGGACAGGTCGAAGGACAGGGGCTCGACGCCGAACAGTACGATGTTCTTGGGCATCATTCCGTGGAAATTGAGCGCGCCCAGCATGTCGGACAGGCCGACCTGATGGGGCGAGATGCGGGTCTTGAAGAAGGCGGGAATCTGGTCGCCGGTCAGCCGGGTGATGGTGCCCGGTTCCTTCTTCGCGCGCATACAGTCGGCGATGATCAGGTGGTCGGCCTCCGACACCTGATCCAGGCAATCCATACCCGAGGTGCCGCCGTCGATGACGTCCACCTCCTCGGGGAGATCGTAAAGCTCCACCAGCCGGTTGACGGCGTGGACGCCGACGCCCTCGTCGGAGAGCAGGATGTTGCCGACGCCGAGAACAACGATGCGCATGGGCTTCCTCGAAAAACTCTGACCGTGTTCATACCCTCCTCCCCCGCCCGGGTGGCGGGAGAGGAGGGTATGCTAGCCTTAAAGGGCCTTGACCTGCACCACTTCCTTGTTGTCCTCGACCACGTGCACGGCGCAGGCCAGGCAGGGGTCGAAGGAGTGGATGGTGCGCAGCACTTCCAGCGGCAACTCGGCGTCGGCGATGGGGTTGTCCATCAGCGAGGCCTCGTAGGGGCCGATATTGTCGTTGTCGTCGCGCGGGCCGGCATTCCAGGTGGAGGGGACCACGCACTGGTAGTTGGCGATCTTGCCGTCTCTGATCACCGTCCAGTGGGACAGCAGGCCGCGCGGCGCCTCGTGGAAGCCGTAGCCCATGACCTCGCCCTTGGGGAAGGTGGGCTTGTTGAAGGTCTTGGCGTCGCCCTTGCCGATGTTGTCGAGCAGGGCCTGCCAGTTCTGCACCATGACCTCCTGCATGACGCCGGCCCGCACGGCGCGGGCGGCGTGACGGCCGATGGTGGAGTGCAGCGCCGCCAGCGGGATCTTGGAGCCCAGCAGCGACGAGGCGGTGTCCAGCACCTTGGTGGCGTAGCCGATGGTCGGCTGGTGGCCGGCGGCGACGCCGGCCAGGACGCTGGCCAGCGGACCGACCTGGGCGCGCTTGCCGTAGAAGGTTGGGGCCTTCAGCCAGGAATACTTCCCGTCATCCTGGAAGTCGGTGTACTTGGGCACGGTCTCGCCCTTGTAGGGGTGCAGCGGGCCGGGCTTGGAATATTCGTACCATGCGTGCTTGACCCCCTCCTCGACGCCGTCGCGCAGGTAGGCGTCGCCGAAGGCGGTGATCGGCTTGTACTGGGCCAGGTCGGCGTTGGGGATGTAGCCGCCGGGCACCAGGAACTGGGTACCCTTGCTGTCCATGGGGAAGTCGGGGCACGACAGGTAGTTGGTGATGCCGGCGCCGTACTTGGTCCAGTCGGCGTAGAAGGCGCCGATGGCGGCGATATCCACCAGATAGACCTTGCGGATGAAGTCACCCAGCGCATCCATGTGCATCTTGAGCTTCAAGAGGCGCTCGACGGTCAGCACCGACTGGCTGTCGGTGGCGATGGGGTTGGAGACGCCGCCCACCGCCACGTTCTGGATGTGCGGGCTCTTGGAGCCCAGCAGGGTGACGATCTTGTTGGCGTGACGCTGGGCGTCCAGGGCCTGGAGATAGTGGGCCACCGCCATGAGGTTGACCTCGGGCGACAGCTTCATGGCCGGATGGCCCCAATAGCCGTTGGTGAACGGACCCAGCTGGCCGCTGCCGACGAAGGTCTTCAGCTTTTCCAGGGTCTGGACCATGAAGTGCTTGTTGTTCAGCGGCCAGTCGGACAGGCTTTCCGCCAGCTGGGCGGCCTTCAGCGGGTCGGCCTTCAGCGCGCTGACCACGTCCACCCAGTCCAGCGCCGACAGGTGGTAGAAGTGCACGATGTGATCATGGATGGCGTGGGCCGAGATGATCATGTTGCGGATGAACTGGGCGTTCACCGGCACTTCCAGATTGAGGGCGTTCTCGACCGCGCGGACCGAGGTGATGGCGTGCACGGTGGTGCACACGCCGCAGATGCGCTGGGTGATGGCCCAGGCGTCGCGCGGGTCGCGGCCCAGCAGGATCAGCTCGACGCCGCGCCACATCTGGCCCGACGACCATGCCTTGGTGACCTTGCCGCCGTCGACCTCGACGTCGATGCGCAGATGGCCTTCAATCCGGGTGATGGGATCGATGGTGATTCTCTTGGACACTGCTCAGGTCTCCTTACTCGGCGGCCGCAGGGGTCGAGTGGCCGGGAAGAATGGGGAATTTCCGGACGAAAATGATGTAGGCGAGCACTTCGATGGCGATCACGCCGATGGTGACCATCATCTCGGGCACGCTGGGGAAGTAGTGCCAGCCGGGGCCGGTGTCGTAGGCCACCAGGAAGGCGTCGATGCGGTACAGCACCGCGCCGGTCAGCATGCTCATGGCCGCCGCCAGCAGCTTGGACAGCCGCTTGCGGTTGGCCGGGCTGGACAGCACGAAGACGGGATAGGCGAAGGCAGCCATCTCGATCAGGAACATCACGCTCTTGGCGCCCGAGGTGAACGCCTTGAAGATGGCGCCCCGGACCGCCAGATCGCCCAGGCGGATGACCAGATAGGCCACCAGGATGCCCATGATGATCTTGCCGATCTTCGAAAGCATGGGCAGCTCGCCCGCGATGTCGCGCCGGAAGCCGACCGAGGCCCAGGTCGCCTCGACGATGACGATGGCGAAGCCCATGCAGACGGCGGTCAGCAGGAACAGCAGCGGCAGCAGCGGGGTCTGCCACAGCGGATGGATCTGGGCGCCGAACACCACCAGCAGCGATCCCAGCGAGGATTGGTGCATGGTGGGCAGCAGCACGCCCAGGCCGATGAAGAAGAACATGGCCTTGTTCAGCTTGGCCTTGAGGTTCTTGAAGCCGAAATGCTCGAGGAAGGCCGGCGAGAACTCGATCCACAGCACGATGATGTACAGGCTGATGCAGGCGGCCACCTCGAACATCACCGAACCGGGCTGGGCGTAGCCCGGCCACAGGATGTGCCAGAAATTCCAGTAGCGGCCGAGGTCGATCAGCACCGACAGGCCGCCCAGGGAATAACCGAACAGCGAGGCGGTCAGCGCCGGGCGGACCAGGGGATGGTACTCGCCCCGGTTCATGACGTAGCACACCAGGGCCATGGCGTAGCCGCCGCAGGCGAAGCCGGTGGCGATGACCACGTCCCACACCACCCAGATACCCCAGGGATAGCCGTTGTTGATGTTGGTGACGGCGCCCAGGCCGTAGATGAAGCGCTGGGCCAGGAAGAACAGGGCGATGCCGATCAGCACGGCCAGGACGATGGTGAAGGGGGTGACCAGCGCGCCGCCGATGGCGGCGGGGCCGGCCTTGCCCTTCTTCAGGCGGTTGGCCACCTGACTGGGGATGGGGTGATTGACCATTACTTGTGCCCCCCTTCCGGATGATCGAACATGTCGAAATCATCGTCGTCGTGGTGGTTTTTCGATCCCCGCCAGGCGGCGGTGACCAGGCCGGCCAGCGCCACCACCGGCAGGATCATCCCGCCGTACAGGGTATGCTGCATGGTCTCGGAATCGGCGGCGAAGGCGCGTTCCGGCAGGCCCATGGGCAGGGCCAGCCTGTCGAAGGCTACTCCCGACAGGTAGCGGACCTGGGTGCCGCCGGCGTCCTTCTGGCCGTAGACGTAGTCCACGTATTGGGGCGCCGCCTTCTCGTGCATGTCGCCCGAATCGGGGGTGCGGCGGGGGAACTCGGCCAGCTCGCCCGGCTTCATGGCCCGGCGGCGGTCGATCTCCGCCGACAGAGCCTTGTACGGGCCGAAGAGGGTGGCGCCGGTGGGGCAGACCTCGGCGCAGGCCGCAAACTTGCCTTCGGCCATGCGGTGCTTGCACAGCTGGCACTTGGCGATTTCCGGCTTGGGCGTGTCGTACTGGAACTGGGGCACGCCGAACGGGCAGGCGGCGACGCAGTAGCGGCAGCCGATGCAGGCGTCCTTGTCATAGCCGACGATGCCGGTCTGCTTGTCCTTGGTCATGGCCGAGACCGGACAGGCCGACACGCAGGAGGGATCGGCGCAGTGCAGGCACGAGCGCTTGATATGGGCAAAGCCGTTCTCGGCCTTGTCCTTGGTCTCCATGGTGCCCGACTGGTAGACCTTGATGACGTTGTAGGTCTTGCCCGACAGCTCCAGCGGGGTATCCCACAGCTTCTCGCCGATGGTGTCTTCCAGCGGCAGGTTGTTGACCTCCTTGCAGGCCGACATGCAGGCCTTGCAGCCGATGCACAGCGTCCCGTCGAACAGCAGGCCGACGGCGTTGTCGGGAACCTTCAGGTTCTCGCGCGCTTCGGCGCCGGCAGGGGCGAGGGTGGCGCAGGCGGCGACCGCCGCCGTTCCACCCGCCGCCGCCCGGCGCAAGAAATTGCGTCTGGTGATGGTCATGGCGGATTACCCCTGCTTTCCGGAATCCTGGCCGTCTTCGCTCTTGCCCAGATTGCCCACCAGCTTGGCGCCGGCGCCGATGGCCAGGCCACCGACCGCCGCCACCGTGGCGATGGCGCCGATGGAGGCGCCGGCACCCTGCTCCTCGACCACGCGGGGATAGCCCACGGGCGGCCGCTGGTTCTGCAATTCGGCCAAGGCGTGGATGGGCTTGGCGAAGCCGATGCCCTTTTCCGTGCAGCCGATGCAGGGATGGCCGGTGCCCACCGGCCACGAGCCGGAACCCACGTCGTTGAACAGGATGGCCGGACAGTTGGCGTAGGTCTCGGGGCCCTTGCAGCCCAGCTTGTACAGGCAATAGCCCTTGCGATGGCCCTCGTCGCCGAATTCCAGCGCGAAGCGGCCGGCGTCGAAATGGGCGCGGCGCTCGCAATTCTCGTGGATGAGACGGGAATAGGCGAACTTGGGACGGCCCTTGTCGTCCACCGCCGGCAGGGCGCCGAAGGTCAGGAAGTGGACCACGGTGGACAGGAAGTTGTAGGGGTTGGGCGGACAGCCGGGGATGGTCACCACCGGCTTGCCGACCAGGATCTCCGGCACGCCGGTCGAACCCGTCGGGTTGGGCGGCGTCGACGGCATGCCGCCCCACGAGGCGCAGGAGCCGATGGCGATCACCGCCGCGGCGCCCTCGGCGCATTCCTTGGTCAACTGGAGCGCTGTCTTGCCGCCCACCTTGCAGTAGATGCCGTTATCCTTGACCGGGATGGCACCCTCGATGACCAGGACGTACTTGCCCCAGTTCTTCTTCATGGCCGCCTCGCGGGCCGCTTCCACCTGATGGCCGGCGGCGGCGAACAGCGTCTCGTGGTAGTCGAGCGAGATGATCTCCAGGATCAGCTTCTCGATGGTCGGATGCTCGGCGCGGAGCATGGATTCGGTGCAGCCGGTACACTCCTGGAAGTGCAGCCAGATCACGCTGGGGCGTTCCTTGGCGGTCATGGCCTGGGCGATCTGCGCGTCGGCCCCCTTGGGCAGGCCCATGGTCGCGGCCATGGCGGCGCAGAATTTCAGGAAGTCGCGGCGATCCAGGTTGAATCGGTTGGCGATCTCGCGGGAAATTTCGGTGTCGTCGTACATTGTCCCCCACCTTGGCTGGCGCGTCGGGCTGTCGGAAGTCCGGAAGGGAAGATCGCGGAGCCGCGCGGACCTGGGGGTCATGCCCCGGCCGTTCTGCCTCCCCGACGCCCCCGATCTTCTTGTTCTCGGTTGTGCGATGCAGTCACCGCAAATGCCGTGCCAACTCCAACGGGTGGGGGCGCGGGGTCGGGTGGATACCGTAATCAAGGTGGCATGGCGGTCCGCGCCCGATTGTCGAACGCGTCCAGGGAGCGGGTGGGGTGGGGATATGGAAAGTTAGTGTTCAGTAGTAGAAACATAGTATCCATTATCCGCCTGTGGCCTTGATTATGCGGATCGGAGTGCTGTAATCGGTATGCTATGACAAATGTCAAGAGGTGGCGGGTATGGGCGACCCTGGTTACGGACCTCTCTGCGTGGGGCTGGAGCAGGCCTACCGTTTGCTGACCGAGGCGGCTCGGGACCTGTCCAGAGCGGAGAGCGAGGCCGAGCGCCGCGCGGCGGCCGGGCGGATGCGCACCGTGCGCGAACGGATCAGCCGCTGCGAGAATCTGCTGCTGGTGGTGTCGCTGGGGCAGAAGGTGGTCTGCGACGGAACGGCGGGATGCGAGGCCGAGGGGCTGCTACCAAAGGCGTGAGATGCGCCGCGCCTTGGCCTTGATCTCCATGGCATGGATCAGCAGGCTGCGGGCCTGGGTGTCCAGCGCCGCCGGTTCCGCCTCGGGATCGGCGGCGTCGATGATCTCCCGTGCCGCCCGCAGGGTGGCGGGTGGCGCCCCGGCCGGCTCAACCAGCCGGGTCCAGGCGAGAAGCTGCATGACCAGGGCGCCAAGCGCCGCCACGCCCAGCCCATGGGAGAGGTGCTGTTCCAGGTTGCCGTGGTTGGCAGCGTTCTGCTCGCGATGCCAGCGAACCACGGCGGCGGCCAGCGCCCCGCCTTCCTCGGCGATTCTCTGGACCTGGGCGCGCTCGAATTCCGACAGGAAGCTGCGCGGCATCCGGTCGGGACCCGGTTTGGCGGTCCCGGGCGTGAAGCCTGCCGTGGCGACGTCCGTCAGGTGCTGGTGCGGCTCCCCCATGGTCTTCTCCCTTGGCCACGAGCATTCGTTCAGTTAATCACATACCATTGGTCTAGTGCCATATGTGGATATCCGAAATGGGCGATGGCGCGGAGTGACTGCGACTCGCGGAGTGAACTGTGACTGTCTTCACGGAGGCTTCGGAAAGTGAGTCATTTCTGCAACACCTGTGACTCGCTGCGTGAAAAAGTGAACACTGTGTGAATGCATGTGTTGACGGCGTGAATTCGCGTGTGATCCCATCCGCTTTATGTTGCAGGAACTTCTCAGCCGCTGCCGTCGCGTCGTTGGACCGATGATCGGGCTTGGCGCGGTGGCCTATTTTACCTACCACACCGTGGAAGGTAATCGCGGCGTGCTGGCCTATTTCCGTCTGCAGGCCGAGATTCTCGACGCCGAGATGCACCTGTCCAAGGTGGCGTCCGAGCGTGCCGAGATGGAGCACCGGGTGCAACTCCTGCGTCCCGACCACCTGGACCCCGACATGCTGGAAGAACGGGCCCGCATCATGTTGAACATGGGGCGCGAGGGCGAGGTGGTGGTGTTCGACAAGCGTCGCTGATCCTTGGATTGCGTTGATGGGTTCCGCTCGGCGCCGCCCTCAAGCGGAGGGCGGCGCCGCATGGGGCTCCGAGACTTTTGGTCAGTAAAAATATATAAAAATAGTAGAGATAAGATTTATTTCGCGATTGCGGCTGCTTAATGTGGGGCTCACCCCATGCGGCGAGGTGACGCGTCATGACCCATTTCCTGCGCCCCCACGATCCCTGGTGTCACGGCGAGCCCCGGTTGGTCGATGTGATGGAAGACCCCATTGTCCTTGCCGTGATGGAGCGGGACGGCCTGATTCCCGACGAGGTCTGGCCGCTGATGCTGGAGGCGCGCTCGCGCCTTGGGCGCCGCCTTTGCAAGGTTGTGACCCTGGCGGCCTGATCACGCCATGGGAAACCGGATGGTGGTGGTGGTGGGTGCGCGCGCCTTTTCGGCCTGGTGGCCCGCATGGATCAGCTCAATCACTTGCGGCGCGAACTGGCGGCTTGACGGGGGTGGAAAGCTGGTCTTTCCTGTCAGTCTATTGATTGGATCGGGTTATGCTCTCGAGCAAAGCGAAATACGGCCTGAAGGCCATGGTTCATCTGGCCCGGCGCGAGGGGCAGGGCCCCAGCCTGATCGCCGACGTGGCCGAGGCCGAACGCATTCCCAAGAAGTTTCTGGACGCCATCCTGCTGGAAATGAAGAACCAGGGGCTGCTGTCGTCGAAGAAGGGCAAGGGCGGCGGCTACGTGCTGGCCCGCCCGGCCGAGCGCATCATGGTCGGCGACATCGTGCGCATTCTGGACGGTCCACTGGCCCCGATCCCTTGCGTATCGCGCACCGCCTACCGCCCCTGCGAGGATTGCGTCGACGAGACGGCTTGCACGGTGCGCGCCGTCATGCAGGATGTCCGCGACGCTATCGCCGCCATTCTCGACAACACCTCGCTGGCCGACATGCGGGTCAGCAATGTCCGCGTCGAATCGGTGCTGATGTACGATATTTGAGGTGGTTTTCCGGTGATGCGGCCGGGACGGCCGTGCTCCAAGACGAGGTCCTCTCCTTGGGGCGCGGGCATCTTGCCCGCACGGGTTCTCGCCGCTATATCCCCAGACCCGAGCGGAAGCGCCCCAGCGTATCCACCATGGCATCCAGAACTCAGTGATGGCCGCGCCGTAGCCTCCGCACCGAAACGGCGCAGGATGGGCTGGGCGCAAGGGTGGCTGGCGCTCAACCGGATCACGGTCCGGGATGGCGGTCATGGAAGGAGGGGTCACGCCAGGCCAAAGAAGCGGTAGCCGTTCTTTCCAGCCTTCTTTGCGGAGTACATGGCCGTATCCGCGTTGCCGAGGAGCGCTTCGGCATTGTCGCCGTCATCGGGAAATATGCCGATGCCGATGGACGTTCCCACCTGCGCCGTTTTCTGGCCGAACACCATGGGGCGGTTGATGCCGGTGATTATGCGGTTCGCGATTTCGATGATTTCGTCGCGACCGTTGGGATTTTCCAACAGCACCACGAATTCGTCGCCGCCCAGGCGCGATACCGTGTCGGTGGTACGCACCACGTCGACAAGGCGGGCCGCCACCTCCTTCAGGACGTAATCGCCCACGTCGTGACCCAGGGTGTCGTTGACCGCCTTGAAGCCGTCGAGGTCCAGGAACATCAGCGCCACCGTCGAATGCGAACGTCCCGCCGTCGCCAGCGCATGTTCCAGACGGTCGCGAAGCAGAATTCGGTTGGGCAGGTCGGTCAGGGCATCATGGAAGGCGATATGGCGAATGCGCTGGTCATCCCGGCGAACATCGGTGACGTCGCTGAACAGCGCCACATAGCGCAGCGTCTTCCCGGCCGAGTCGAGAATGGCGGAAACCGTCTGCCAAACCAGGAAGGCCTCCCCGTCCTTGCGCCGGTTCCATAATTCCCCCTCGAACCGGCCCTCCTCGGTCAGTTTGCGCCAGAAATTCTCGTAGAACCCCCGGTCTTGGTGGTTCGATTTCATCAGCCTCGGCGTCTGTCCCACGGCCTCTTCACGGCTATAGCCCGTGATGCGGGTGAACGCCTCATTGACCGACAGGATATGGCCTTCGGGATCGGTTACGATGATGCCCTGCGACGTTTCGTGAAACACGCTGGCGGCCAGAGCGCTTTGAGCCTCGGCCTCCTTGCGCTCGCTGACATCCTCGAACGTCCAGATGCTCCCCGCCTCGGGGTCGTCGGGCGAAAGCAGCTTTCCCCACATCCGCGCCCAGAGAAGGTGTCCGTCCTTGTGCCGCATCTGCCGCTCGATGCCGAACCGTTCGCCCCGAAGGAGGGTGTCGTAGGCCGTCCGGCCCAGAAGCTCGTAATCCCCGTCGCTGGGGTAGAGCATGCGGGTGCTCTGGCCGTTCATTTCTCCGGCGGCATAGCCGAAGATGTCGGCCATCGCCTGGTTGCACCAAATCTGTTCGCGTTTCTTGACCAGGGCGATGCCGATGCTGGAGCAGGCCAGAATGGCATCCAGTTGCTGCATCTTGTCGAAGTAGCGCTGCTGGAGCGTGACATGGCCGGTAACGTCGCGGGAATACACCGCTATGAACGCGGTCGCGCCGTGCCCGTCGTCGACCGGATGGATCGAGTTGTCGAGAAACAACCCGTCCCTCTGATCGGGGAAGTGCCTCGGCCGCCGAGTGGCAACGACGGCTGCCACCGCATCCCGGCGATTCTGCCGGACAGGCTCGGGCATGAGGTCATAGATGCATTTGCCGATCAGGTCGTCCCGGGCCACCTGAAAGCGGGCCGCCAAGGCCTGGTTGGCGGCCAGGACGACGCCCTCCGTCGTCAGCAAACATGCGGCATCCAGGGACGCGTTGATCAGCGCCGCGGTCCGCATCTCGCTTTCCGCCAGCCGCTGCCGGCTCCGCAGGTAGCCGAACAGGGCAAAGGACAGCGCCAGCGACACCGCAATCGCCCCACCCTCCAGGGCATGGAGATAGGTATCGTCGCCACGCCATCCCGCCGAGGGCATCGCCGCCAATTGCCACGTCCCACCGGGGACGCGGGCATCAAAAAACAGGGCGCCCTTTCCGAACAGGCGGTCATCACCGAAGAAGGCCGCCCCATCGGCGCCCTTGCCGTCCACGCCGCGCAGGGCGAAGCTTATTCCCTGCTCCTCGGTCACCAGTCCGGCGGAGCGCAGCACGCTATCGAGGTCGAGCACGATACTGATGACGCCCCAATAGCGGCCATCGGCAAAGAACACCGGGGTCCGGCTGATGACGCCGGCGCCTCCCTGCCGCAGGGTCAGCGGCCCGGCCATGACCGTCGATCGTGTCTCGATGGCAAGCTTGACGCTCGGCCACTGGGAGGGAACGTCGGGATAATACAACCCGATGGCGGCCTGGTTTCCCTCGGGGGGATAGACTTTGGATATCCGGTTATCGGGAGCGATGCCGATATTCCTGATATGGCGTCCATACTGATGGAGCGCCTGAAGCGCGCGGTCCGCGCCGTCGCCCACGATGCCGTTCTGCGCCACGATGTGGGCGACCATGCCGTTGGCCAGAAAGACGTTGGCGTTCAATTCGGCTTCCAGCCGCGACAGGCGCGCCAGCGCCGCTTGGCTGACATCGGTCCGCAGTTCCTGCTCCTGCCGTCCGCGTTCCGTCGTTATTCCGAAGTGAGCCAATAGATACAGTGTCGTAAATGCAATGCCGCTGACCAGCACGCCCCTGAATCTGTGTGAGGCCGATGAGGACGCCACCGCACTCTCCTTTGGCAACCTCAAAGAGGTCTGCGGGACAGAGTCATGAACCGTGAACGGCATAGCTTAACCCTATCGTTAGAAGGGGTGAAGCCGGAACCGTCTTCCCGCCAAGCCAACGGGGCGCCATGCGCCGGCCGGATGCCGGTCTTCGGCCGGGGGAGGGCATCGCATCGATCAGGACTCTATCGCGTCGCGCATCCTGTGGCATAAGGGGGCCAACCACGGCACGGGAACCCAGGCGCACATGATCCGTTTCGAAAACATCAGCAAGCAGAACAGTCACCGGATCCTCTTTCTCGAGACGTCCGCAGCGCTCAACCGGGGGGAAAAAGTCGGCCTAGTCGGTCCCAATGGCACCGGCAAGACGACGCTGTTCCGTATGATCACGGGCGAGGAATCGCCGGACACGGGCCAGGTGGCCATCGAGAAGCAGGTCTCGATCGGCTATTTCAATCAAGATGTCGGCGAGATGTCCGGGCGCAGCGCGGTCGCGGAAGTGATGGACGGGGCCGGGCCGGTCAGCACCGTGGCGGCGGAATTGGCCAGCCTTGAAGCGGCCATGTGCGATCCCGACCGCGCCGACGACATGGACGCGATCATCGAGCGCTATGGCGAGGTTCAGGCGCGCTTCGAGGAGTTGGGAGGCTACGAACTGGAGGGCCGCGCGCGGGAAGTGCTGGCCGGGCTCAGTTTCAGTCAGGAAATGATGGAAGCCGACGTGGGGGCGCTGTCGGGCGGCTGGAAGATGCGCGTGGCGCTCGGCCGCATCCTGCTCATGCGGCCCGACGCCATGCTCCTGGACGAACCCAGCAACCACCTGGACATCGAAAGCCTGATCTGGCTGGAGGAATTCCTGAAGGGCTACGAAGGCGCTCTCCTGATGACCTCCCATGACCGCGAGTTCCTCAACCGGATCGTCACCAAGATCGTCGAGATCGACGGCGGATCGCTGACCACTTATTCCGGTGATTACGCATTCTACGAGCGGCAGCGGGCGTTGAACGAGAAGCAGCAGCAGGCGCAGTTCGAACGGCAGCAAGCCATGCTGGCCAAGGAGCTGAAGTTCATCGAGCGCTTCAAGGCCCGGGCCTCCCACGCGGCCCAGGTCCAAAGCCGGGTGAAGAAGCTGGACAAGATCGAGCGCTTCGAGCCGCCAAGGCGCCGCCAGATCGTATCCTTCGACTTCCCGCCGGCCCCGCGCTCGGGCGAGGATGTGGCGGTCCTGAAGAACGTGCACAAGGGCTATGGTCAGCGGGCCATCTATCAGGGCCTCGACCTCATCATCCGCCGCAAGGAGCGCTGGTGCGTCATGGGGGTCAACGGCGCGGGCAAGTCGACCCTCTTGAAGCTGGTGGCGCGCGCGACCGAACCGGATGCCGGGACCGTGGCCGTCGGCGCCAGCGTCAGGATGGGTTACTTCTCCCAGCACGCCATGGAACTGCTGGATGGCGAGCGGACCGTGTTCGAGTCCCTGGAAGATTCGTTTCCCCAGGCGAACCAGGGATCGCTGCGGGCGCTTGCCGGCTGTTTCGGCTTCTCCGGCGATGATGTGGAAAAGAAATGCCGCGTCCTGTCGGGGGGAGAAAAAGCCCGGCTGGTGATGGCGCTCATGCTCTTCAATCCGCCGAATTTCCTGGTGCTCGACGAGCCCACCAACCATCTCGATCTCGATACCAAGCAAATGTTGATCATGGCGCTGGCGGCTTACGAGGGCACCATGCTGTTCGTGTCGCACGACCGGCATTTCCTGGCGGCGCTTTCCAACCGGGTGTTGGAGTTGACGCCGGAAGGCGTCCACCAGTACAGCGGCGGCTATATGGAATATGTTGCGCGCACCGGGCATGAAGCCCCCGGGCTGCGCAGCTGATTGCCGGATCATCCAGGATCGACCGGCGGATCACCGCATATCAGGTCCCTCACCATCACCGAGAAATGGCCGATATCCAGGGGCTTGGTTGCGAATCCGTTGGCGCCGGCCTGGTAGGCCTTCTCTTGAGCGATATCGTCCGGGAAGGCGGTGCAAATAATGCAGGGCAGATCGGGCCGGATCGTCTTGATGCCTGAGACCAGTTCGGCGCCTGTCATGGCCGGCATCGCCTGGTCGGTGATGACCATATCCCAGGCGGCGGGATCTTCCCGTACATATCCGAGGGCGTCGACGGGGTTGTCGCAGACCGAAATCTCGTAGCCCAGGCGGAACAGGGCGGTCATCAGCATGTCGCCGAATTCGGAACTGTCCTCGACCAGCAGGATCGAGCCTTTGTGGGCTACCGGCAAAGGCGACGATGACCGCGCGTCCCCCTGTCCAAGGCCGTCGGCCATGGGGAGCAGGATGTCGAAGCGGCTTCCCCGCCCAGGCACGGAGGTAAGCAGCACCGCCCCTCCATGGCTGGCAACGGCGCCATGGACCACGGCCAGCCCAAGGCCGGTTCCCCCGGTTTTGCCCTTGGTGGTGAAGAAGGGATCGAAGACGCGGGAAACAGTGTCGGCATCCATGCCCTCGCCCGTGTCGCTGACAGTGAGGCGCAGATAGCGCATCTCGGGCTGCAAATGACCGAACCCCGCATGGATACGCCCCTCCATGCCTGTCCATGACTGGATGGGCGATTGGAGGGAGGTTTCCCCCGCCAACGCGGATCTCAGTTGCTGGAACGAAGGGGCTGCAAGGTCTGCGTCGCCGACCTCAATGGTCACCGTTCCCGGCCCGCCTTGCAGGGCCTCACTCGCGTTGACGGTAAGGTTGACCAGGACCTGGGTGATCTGGCTGCGGTGGCCCGCGATGGCCGGCTCCTCCACCTCGGTGCGAACGTCGAGCGTGGTGGTCGGGGGGACGATGGCCCGCAGGATATTCATGTTCTCGTCGATCAGGGCGCAGAGGTCGAACACTTCGAACGCGGCATCGCGGCGATTGGAGAAGGCGAGAATCTGGCCGATCAGGGATTTGGCCTGCTGCCCGGCCTTGACGATGCGGGTTCCATAACGGTGCAGCGGACTGTCCTCGGCGGTATCCTCGACGATGAACTGGGCAAAGCCGAGAATTGCTCCCAGAAGATTGTTGAAATCATGGGCGACGCCGGCGGTCAGCTGGCCCAACGCCTCGAGCTTGCGGGCCTGTTCCAGTTGCGATTCCAGACGCCGCTTCTCGTCTTCGCGCTGGCGGGCTTCGGTGACGTCGGTCAGCACCGCAACCCGGCCGCCATCGGGGAGCGCCCTGAGGTGGGCGAGTATCCGGTGTGGCCGGTTTTGGGAGGGAAGGTGAAGCGTCAATTCGCCGCTCCACCATCCGAGGCGATGGACCGCGTCGCGGGCAAGCCTGATCTCGGCGGCGTCGAAGATGGGCGTGCCGCCGATGACGATGTCTTCCGAGGTATGGCCGAGAAGTTCCTCCAGGCGTCCCAGACCGATGGTTCCGACCATCGCCTGGTTGGCATAGGTGATGCGGTTGTCCTGGGAAAGGATGGCGATGCCGTCGCCAGCCATGTCGAGGGCGGTCAGCACCCGCGACATCTCCCGGCGTTCCGCCTCCAGGGTGGCGGTTCTCTCCCGGACCCGCTGTTCCAGCAATTCCCTTTCCTCATCCAATGCCTTGTGCAGGCGGGCCAGGGTGATGTGGGTGTTGACCCGGGCCAGAACCTCTTCGGGCTGGTAGGGTTTGGTGATGTAATCGGCCGCCCCGAGGCTGAGGCCTTGCACCTTGTCCTCGATGGCATCGAGCGCGGACAGGAAGATCACCGGGGTTGCCGCATTGGTCGGATCGGCCTTCAGCCGCCGGCAGACCTCGAACCCGTCCAGTCCCGGCATGCGGATATCCAGCAGGATCAGTTCCGGCGGCCGCAACCGCGCCGTCCACAGGGCCAGTTCCCCATCGGGGGCCTGACGCACGGCATAGCCTGCGCCGGTCAGCAACTCCGACAGCAGTTCCAGGGAGGCCGGGGTATCCTCGACGATCAGGATTTCGCCCTTGCTCTCGGCCTGGGGGAGGGGAGGGGTCATTGGGAGCCTCCTTCCAGCATGCTCCACAATTCGCGGAACTTGGCGCCATCCATCAGCCCCTTGACGCGGCTGGCGATGTCGGGATGTTCGAGCGCCACGGACGCCAGGGCCTCGGCCAGCTTGGCCTGGCTCAGTTCCTGAACCGCCGCGGCGAGCGCGCCGCGAACCGGCGCCGACAGCGCCGCGACGTCCGCGGGGGTCAGGGCGGCGGCGGCTTGCGGCGGCGTCCAGACGCTCTCTTTCCGGCGGAAGCGGACCGCCAGCTGACGCTCGAGAAGCGCCAGAAGATCGTCCGGTTCGAACGGCTTGCGCAGGAAGTCGTCGGCCCCGGCCGCAAGGGTGATCAGCCGCTGTTCCTCGAAGGCGCTGGCGGTCAGGATGACGATGCGCGGCTGGCGGATACCGGTAAGCGCCCGGATCCGCCGAGTCGCCTCGACGCCGTCCATGACCGGCATGCGCCAGTCCATGATGATCAGGTCGGGAGAATCGCTCTGGACCGCCGCCACGGCCTCGGCGCCATCCGGCGCCTCCATGACGGTGAAGCCGAGCGGAACCAGCAGGGTCTTGAGCAGAACGCGGATATCCGCATTGTCCTCGGCCACCAGGATGCGCGGAGCGTCCGCCCCGGCTTCAAGTCCAACCACCTTGCCCGCGGGCGTGCAGGCCTCCGCCGGGACGGCGCAGGTCTCGAACACCAGGCTGAACCGGAACAGGGAGCCCAGCTTGGGCCAGGATTCCACGGCCAGGTCGCCTCCCATCATCCGCACATATTGCCGGGAGATGCCGAGGCCAAGGCCGGTCCCCGCATGGCTGTTGGCGGCCCCGGCCTGAACGAAGGGCTCGAAGATCCTGGCCTGATCCTCCCCGGAAATGCCTATGCCGCTGTCCGATACGGCCACGTCCAGACGGACCTTGCCCGGATCGGCATCGGTTGCCGCGACCTCCAGCCCGATCCGGCCGCGTTCCGTGAACTTGACGGCGTTGGACAGCAGATTGAGCAGCACCTGGCGCAGTTTGGTGGCGTCGGCGGCAATGCCGGCGGGCAGGTCGGAGGTCCGCACCGTCAGCTGAAGTCCCTTGTGCTCGGCGCGGGGGCGCATCATCTCGACCACGGACTCGATCAGATCGCCGATATTGGTGGGCCGCACCTCCAGATGCATGCCGCCGGCCTCGATCTTCGATAATTCCAGAACGTCGTTGATCAGGGTCAGCAGATGGTTGCCCGAGCGGTTGATGGTGGACAGTTTTCGCCTCTGGCCCTCCGTCAGGGTCATGTCCTCCGCCATCAGCTGGGAGAAACCGATCACCGAGGTCAGAGGCGTACGCAACTCGTGGCTCATGTTGGCGAGGAAGGTGCTCTTGGCGCTGTTGGCTTCCTCGGCCTTGCGCAAGAGGAGCATCACCGATTGCATTTGCTCCTGCACCAGCTCTTCCAGATGATTCTTGTGCCGGAGCAGTTCCTCCTCGACCCGTTTGCGCTCGCTCACGTCGCGGGCGACGGATGTGATGTCGATGATTTCGCCCAATTCGTCCCGGCGCAGGCAGATGTTCCAGGACATGTGGTGCGATCCGCCGTCGGCGTCGAGCATGCGGTTTTCGAAGGCGACAGAAACGGCGCCTGAAACGTTCCAATCCTCGAATGCCGCCTGGGTTTTTCCGCGGTCGTCCGGGTGAACGAAGTCAAAGGCCGATCGCCCGACGCACTGCTCGGGGGCAAAGCCGAACACGCTGTGGATGGCGTGGTTGACGTAGAGAATGGTTCCCTCCGCATCGACGCGGGAGATGAGGTCGGGCGTGGTGGTCACCAGATCGCGGAAGCGCTCCTCGCTGGCCCCGGCCTCGGCTTTGGCCTGCTTCAGGTTGCGGTTCATGACCAGCAGGGCAAAGGCCATGGTCGCCAGGGTCATGAACGCCGTGGCGGTGAAGATCACCGCCTGGCGATGCTCGTCCCATAATGAAGGAGGACGGTTCTCCAGGACGGCATCCGGCGGCAGGTGTCTGGTGTCGATCTCCCAGCGGATGATTTCCCGCCAGTCGAGTCTCGTGCGGCTCGGGGGGGCAAGGAGCGGCGGCGCCCCGGCCGGAAGGCTCCCCCCCGCGAGGCGGTCGAGCGCCAGCTTGGCAAGATGCTGGCCGATGCTCTGGAACCCGACCGTTCGGCCGCCGACGATTCCCCTGGCCATGACGCTGTCCCACATGGTGAAGACGGGGGCGTTGGCCCGGGCGGCGACCTGATGGACGACGTTGACGGGGGAACGGGACGTTCCGGTGCTGTCGGCATAGACCGTCGAGGCGAGGACCATGGTCCGTGGCGGCAGGGCGGCGACCCTGCCCATGATCTCCGGCAACGACAATTCCGAGGTGAACTCGAAATCCAGTTTGTCCTTCCACGGCTCGAAGGCGGCCCGGGCCTCCACTTCCAGGGACTTGTCGGCCGGGCTGGCTCCGGTGACCATGACCACGCGCCGGGTCTGCGGCAGCAATTGCAGCCCAAGCTCCAGGGTGCCGCGATAATCCACCTGATAAGGCAGGTGCGTGACCCGGGGGGAGGTGATCTGCCGGGCCTCTTCCGGTCGGAGCATCGCCGCGATGACCGGCTTCTTGGAAAGCGTGCCCCGCCCGTCCTCCAGGACGAAGTCCAGCGCGGGACGGTGGATGGTGAGAATTAATGAAATGTTCTTCCTGCTGAACTTTCCGTCAATCAAGGCCGCCAGCTGTTCCTTGTATTCCGGCGTGCCGAAGCGGACGAGGTCGAGGCGTTCGAAGAAAACCTGATCCCGGGTCGCGCCCGCCGCCAACAGGGTCGAGATGATGCCGTCGGCGATATCCCGATAGGCCACCACGTCTTCACCGAATGAGAAAAGAACC